>DATLOC010000026.1:0-82702 GCA_035536455.1 Thermoanaerobaculia bacterium
CTGCCCCCCGGCGGCAAGGCGCCGGTCGCCTTCATCATCCACGGCGGCCCGCAGGGCTCGTCGAGCGACAACTTCCACTTCCGCTGGAACCCGCAGGTCTACGCCGGCGCCGGCTACGCCGCGGTGCTCGTCGATTTCCACGGCTCGACCGGCTACGGACAGGCCTTCACCGACGCGATCCGCGGCGACTGGGGCGGCAAGCCGCTCGAGGACCTGCAGAAGGGGCTGGCGGCGGCGCTCGCGCGCTACCCCTGGATGGACGGCGAGCGGGTCTGCGCCCTCGGCGCCTCCTACGGCGGCTACATGGTCAACTGGATCGCCGGCCGCTGGCCCGACCGCTTCCGCTGCCTCGTCAGCCACGACGGCACCTTCGATCAGCGGATGTTCTACTACTCGACCGAGGAGCTCTGGCACCCGGAGTGGGAGCACGGCGGCCCGTACTTCGAGAACCCGGAGGGGCACGAGAAGCACAACCCCGTGCTCCACGTGGACCGTTGGCAGACCCCGATGCTGGTCATCCACGGGGCCCTCGACTACCGCATCCCCGAGACGCATGGGATCGCCGTCTTCACGGCGCTTCAGCGGCGCGGCATCCCGAGCCAGCTCCTGCACCTGCCGAACGAGAACCACTGGGTGCTCAAGCCCGCCAACTACGCCTACTGGCAGGGGACGATCTTGGCGTGGCTCGACCGCTGGCTCGGGGAGGGCCAGGGGGGCGGCGAAGGGAGCGTGAAACGTTGAGGCCGGCGCTGTTCGTCCCGCTGGCCGCGGTGGCGCCGCTGGCCGCGGTGGCGCCGCTGGCCGCGGCGGCGGCGCTGGCCGCGGCGCCGGCCCCGCACCCGTTCAGCATCCACGACCTGCTGGCGCTCGCCCGGCTGGCGGAGCCGGCGCTCTCGCCGGACGAGCGCACGGTCGCCTTCACCGTCCGCACCGCCGACCGCGCCGCCAACCGCGCCCGCTTCGACCTCTGGCTGGTGGGGAGCGACGGCACCGGCCTCCGCCGCCTGACCGACCACCCGGAGAACGACACCGGCTCGGCCTGGGCGCCGGACGGCTCGGCGGTCTACTTCCTCTCGGCGCGCTCGGGCAGCTCGCAGGTCTGGCGGGCGCCCGCCGGCGGCGGCGACCCGGTCCAGGTCACCCGCCTGCCGCTCGACGTTTCGGGCTTCCGGCTGGCGCCGGACGGCGCGCGCCTGGTCCTCGCGCTGGATGTCTTCCCCGACTGCCCGGACCTCGCCTGCACCGCGGCGCGGCTGGCGGAGGAGGAGAGGCGGCAGGCCCGGGGGCGGCTCTACGAGCGGCTCTTCGTCCGCCATTGGAACGTCTGGGAGGACGGCCTCCGCTCCCACCTCTTCGTGGTGCCGGTGGCGGGCGGCGAGCCGGTGGACGTCACCCGCGGCCTCGACGCCGACGTGCCGGCGCCCCCCTTCGGCGGCATGGAGGAGGTCGCCTTCTCGCCCGACGGCCGCCAGCTCGCCTTCGCCGCCAAGGTGGGTCGCGACGAGGCCTGGTCGACCGACTTCGATCTCTATCTCGTGCCGGCCGACGGCTCGGCGCCGCCCCGCGAGCTGACCGCCGCCAACCCGGCCTGGGATTCGCGTCCGCTCTTCTCGCCCGACGGCCGCTTCCTCGCCTACCTGGCGATGGCGCGCCCGGGCTACGAGGGGGACCGCTTCCGCGTCGTCCTGCAGCCCCTGGCGGGCGGCCCGCCGCGCGTCCTCGCCGAGAGCTGGGACCGCTCGCCGTCCGAGATCGCCTTCTCGCCCGACGGCCGCACCCTCTACGCCACCGCCCCCGACCTCGGCGAGCAGCGCCTCTTCGCCCTCGACGTCGCCTCCGGCGCCGTGCGGGCGCTGAGCGGCGCCGGCACCATCCGCGCTCCCACCGCCGGCCGCGAACGGGTGATCTTCACGCGCGAGAGCCTGGAAGGGCCGGCCGAGCTCTGGTCGGTCCGCCCCGACGGCTCCCACCCGCGGCCGTTGACCCAGATGAACCGGGAGCGGCTGGCCGGCGTCCTCGTCGGCCGCGCCGAGCAGCTCCGCTACCCGGGCTGGAACGACGAGCCGGTCCATGCCTGGATGGTCCAGCCCGCCGGCCTCGACCCGCGCCGCCGCTACCCGCTGGTCGTCCTCCTCCACGGCGGCCCGCAGAGCAGCTTCGGCAGCGACTTCCGCTACCTCTGGAGCTCGCAGGTCTACGCCGGCGCCGGCTACGCGGCGCTCGCCATCGACTTCCACGGGTCGGCCGGCTACGGCCAGGACTTCGCCGACTCGATCCGCGGCGACTGGGGAGGGAAGCCGCTGGTGGACATCGATCGCGGCATCGCGGCCGCGCTCGCCCGCTACCCCTGGCTCGACGGCGAGCGAGTCGGCGTCGCCGGCGGCTCCTTCGGCGGCTACCTCGTCAACTGGCTCGCCGGGCAGCGGCCGGACCGCTTCCGCTGCCTGGTCAACCAGGGCGGCCCCTTCGACCTGCGGTCGCTCGCGCTGACCACCGACGAGCTCTGGCTGCCGGAGTGGGAGCTGGGCGGTCCCTACTGGCGCGCGGCGGAGGGCCACAAACGGCACAACCCGGTGGACCACGTCGCGCGCTGGAAGACCCCGATGCTGGTCCTCCACGGCGGCCTCGACTACCGGGTGCCCGAAGCGCAGGGGCTCGCCACCTTCACCGCCCTGCAGCGGCGCGGCGTCCCGAGCCAGCTCCTCGCCACTCCGAACGAGGGACACTGGACCCTCCGCCCCGCCAGCTCGACGCTCTGGTACGAGACCGTCCTCGCCTGGCTGGACCGCTGGCTGCGCCCGGAAGTCGCGCCCCGATAGACGTTTCGCCATAGACGACTTCTCGGCCGGCTGTCCCCCTTTCCGCTCCAGCGGCAACGGTGTACTTGGACTCCTGCCGTCGATGGATACTGCTTCGATCCCCCTCCCCGGGACTCTGCGCCTGCGGCCTCTGCTGCCGCTGGTCGAGCCCGACGGCTCCTGCCGCCGCGTCTTCGACCTCGAGCGGGCCGCGGAGGTGGACGTGCCGGAGGAGCTGGGCCTCCACCTCGCCGCGGCGCTCGAGTGCGGCGACTTCGACGAGCCGCTCATCGACTGGCTGGTGAGCGCCGGGCTGATCACCTCGGAGTCCGCGTACGCCGCGCCGGCGACGGGCGAGACCGCGGAGACGGCAGGCCGCGCGCCCGCCGGCCGCCTGCTGCTCGACGGCGACCTCCACGCGCGGGTGGACCTGGCGGTGGAGGAGGAGCTGCTCGCCTGCGCCCTCGACACGGTCTTCGACGCGGCGGTGGCGGCGGGAGCGGCGCGCGTCGTGCTCCATCTCGCTTGCGGCGGCGCCTTCCCGGCCGTCTCGGCGCTCGACCGCGTGGTGCTCGAGGCCGAGCGGCGGGTCCACGAGAGCGGGATCGAGACGCTGCAGGAGCTGGCGCTGGCGGTGCCGGCGGCCAGCGCCGGCAACGTCCGCTATCTCGCCGGCACCCCGCTCCGCCTGCGGCTGGCGGGCGAGGCCCGCGCGGAAAAGGGCGTGCCGCCGGCGAGCTGGCCGGCGGCGGAGGAGGCCGTGCGGCGGGTGCTCGCGGAGATGCCCGGACGGCTCACCTTCCAGGCGGTGCTGGGGCCGGGAGCGCGGCTCCGCAGGCTCGTCCGCTGGGCCGCGTGGCTGGGCCTCTCGCACCTTGACGTCACGCCGCTCGGCGCCCATCCGGACGGGCCGCGGGCGCGGGACCTCGCCGCCTACGGCGACGATCTCCTGGTCCTGGCGGAGCGCTGCGCCGCGGAGCTGGAGCGGGACCGCTCACCGCTGGACCTCCAGCCGCTCACCTCGGTCGCCCGCCGTCTGCTGCGCGGCGCCGCGGCGGGCGGCGCCTACCGCGCCCGCGGCACGCACCTCACGGCGCGCCCGGGGGCCGCGGCCGTCCTGCCCATCGTCTCGTCCCGCCTCGCGGAGACGGTCCCCGCCGGCGACCCGCGGCTCGCCGACTGCGCCGAGTGCTGGGCCCGCCGCGCCTGCGGGAGGAGCGCCGAGCTCGCCGCGCCGGCGGCGGGGGAGCGGGCGGAGCCGGGCTGGGCAGCTTCGCCGCACCTCTGCGGCTTCCGCCGCGCCGAGGCCGCGGCGGCGCTGGCGTTGGCGCGCCGCTTGGAGGGCGAGCCCACCGGCGCGGCGCGCCGCCGGCTGGAAGAGATGGAGCAGGCGCCGCTCGACCCCTTCGCGCAGCAGGCCACCCTCCTCTGGCAGGGGCCTCCCGCCGCCTGAAGCGGCCGCCTTCGACGCCGCGGATAGACTCCGCGCGTGGCAAGCAACGCCTGGTACCGTTTTCGCTACACGCTCCAGGCGCCGCTCTACGACCGCGTCACCAAGTTCCACGCCGAGCGCCGGCGGTCGATCGCTCTGCTCGGGCTGCGTCCCGGCGAGCGTGTCCTGGTGATCGGCGCCGGCACCGGCGCCGACCTCCCCTTCCTGCCCGCCGACGTCGAGGTGGTGGCGACCGACCTCACCCCGGCGATGCTCGAGCAGGCGCGCGAGCGGGCCCGCCCCGGCATGGAGCTGCGGGTGATGGACGCCCACGACCTCCAGCTCCCCGACGGCTCCTTCGACGCCGCGATCCTGCACATGGTGCTGGAGGTCTTCCGCGACCCGGCGCGCTGCCTGGCCGAGGCGGCGCGCGTCCTCCGCCCCGGCGGGCGGATCGCCGTCTTCGACAAGTTCCTCCCCGAGGGGCGGCGCCCCGGCCCGCTGCGCCGCGCCGCCCTGGCCGCGCTCAACTTCTTTTTCACCAGCACCAACCGCCGGCTAGGAGAGATCCTCGCCGCCGCCGCCGCGCCGCTCGCCGTCGAGCGCGACGAGCCGGCCCGCGGCCCCTACCGCCACGTCCTGCTGCGCAAGCCGGCGGGCTAAGCCCTAGGCCTTCCGGTGCGCCGAGCCCTTCTGGCGGCCGTGGTCTTCGCCGCCTCCGTGCACGCCCTCGGGGCCTGGGGCGAAGGGCGGATGACCTCGCCGCTGCGCCCCGACTGGGACGCCGAGGCGATGGCGGAGGCGTCGCCGATGGCGCGCTTCGACGCCGGCTGGTACCGGTCGGTGGCGAAGGAGGGGTACAGCTGGGACGCGGCGCGCGGGGTCGGCAACGTCATGCTCTTTCCGCTCTATCCGCTGCTCTGGCGGCCGCTCTGGTGGGCCGGCGTGCCGCTCTTCTGGGCCGGGCTCCTCCTCGCGCACCTCGCCTTCTTCGCCGCGGTCGCGCTGCTCGCGGCGTACGCCGCGCGCGAGTGGGGGGAGGGGAACCCGCGCGATGCGGTCGTCGCGCTCCTCGCCTTCCCCTGGGCCTTCTACCTCCTCGCGCCGTACGCCGAGTCGCTCTTCCTGGCGCTGGCGCTGGGGGTCTTCGCCGCCGCCCGCCGGCGGCGCTGGGTGCTGGTGGCGCTGCTCGGGCTGCTGGCCGGGCTGACGCGCATCCACGCGCTGGCGCTCGTCCCGCCCCTCCTCTGGTTCGCCTGGCGGGAGGCGCGGGGTGGCGGGCCCGAGGCGCGGCGGAGCCCTCTCCTCGCCGGCGCGGCGGCGCTCGCCCCGGTGTGCGGCGTCGCGGCGTACTTCGCCTGGCTCGCCGCGCGCTTCGGCGACCCGCTCCTCTACTTCCACGCGCAGCGCAGCGGCTGGGCCCGCGCCCCGGGGCTTTCCGGCCTCGGGCGCTCGCTCGGCCTGATCGGCGAGAACCTGCGCGAGCGCGGATTGCTCCACCTCGGCCCGGCAGTAGACCTCCTGGCGGTGGTCTTCCTCGTCGTCGCCGCGGTCTGGTGCTTCCGGCGCGGCGCCGCGGCGGAGGGCCTCTACGTCGCCGCGGGAGCCCTGCTGGTTGTCGGGAGTGGCAGCCTCCTGGCGGCCGGGCGCTACGCGTTGGTGCTCTTCCCGATCGCCCGCTCCCTCCTCGCCCTGCGCCGCCGTCCCGTCCTCTGGTACGGCTACCTCGCGGGCGCGCTGCTCCTCCAGGCGTACCTCGTCGTCCGCTTCGTCAACAATCTGTGGGTAGCTTAGAATCGCCGTTCGGGCCGGAGTGGCGGAACGGCAGACGCTGGGGACTTAAAATCCTCTGCCCGCAAGGGCGTGTGGGTTCGAATCCCACCTCCGGCACCATTTAGAATCAACTGTTTACCGGCGGAAGTAGGGAACGGGCGGACACGGCCCGATTCAGCCGTCTTGCCCTTTTTCTTTCCCTGCTGCCGCCGCAAGCTTGCCGAGTCCTTGCGTATGTTCGGTCGTCGTGATGTCGTAGCGCTGGAACACGCTCGGGGTGAAGTGAGCACGCGCTCGGCGCGCGGGAGCTCGCCTTCGGGGAGATCTCCTCGCGCAGGCGCCGGCCGGCCTTCTCGGCCGCGGCGCGGAGCTTCCCCTGCACGTCGGCGGGCACCTTGTCCCAGGTGCCCTTGTCGACCACGACGGCGCCCAGGAGGATCTGCCAGGGCGCGGCGCATCATCGCCTCGACGGCGCCCAGGTCGGCGGTCAGCTCTGCTCGCCACGCGCGAGGGCGCGCACCTGACGCTCTCCACCTCCGAGCTGTTCGGCGAGGGGCGCTGGCGGCGGGCGGCGGCCCTCCTCGGCGGCAGCGTCGCCGCGGCGGTGGCGGCGGTGCTCGCCTACGGCGCCTGGCAGGTCGTCCTCGCCGACCGCGAGCAGGGCAAGGTCCTCCCCGGCGGCCTGCCGGAGTGGGTCTCCGAGTGCGTCATGCCGCTGGCGCTGGCGCTGATCGCCTTGCGCCTCGCCTGGCGGGCGGCGGAGAGCTGGTGGGGGAGGCTGGTGGCCGTGGCCGCCGCCGGCGGCGTCTTCGCGCTGGGTCTCGTCGCCGCACGCACCACGGCACTCGCCTGGCCGCTGGCGCTCCTGGTGCTCGCCGCGGCGCTGCTCGGGGCGCCGGTCTTCACCGCCATGGGGGGTATTGCGCTCGTCCTCTTCTTCAAGGACGCCGTCCCGGTGTCGGCTGTGCCGGCGGAGATCTACCGCCTCATCGCCTCGCCCACTCTGCCGGCGATCCCCCTGCTGACCGCCTGCGGCTACGTCCTCGCCGAGAGCCACGCCTCCTCGCGCCTGGTGCGCTTCTTCCGCGCCCTCTTCGGCTGGATGCCGGGCGGCGTCGCGGTGATGGTCGCCGCGGTGTGCGCTCTCTTCACGACCTTCACCGGCGGGTCGGGCGTGACGATCATCGCCCTCGGCGGCCTGGTTTATCCCATGTTGCGCGAGGAGGGATATTCGGAGGGCTTCTCCCTCGGCCTCGTCACCGCCGCCGGCAGCCTCGGTCTGCTCTTCCCGCCGAGCCTGCCGGTCATCCTCTACAGCGTCGTCGCCGGCAGCCGCGAGATGAGCGCGCCCGCCGACCAGCTCTACCTGGCCGGTCTGCTGCCCGGGCTGCTGCTGGTCGTCCTCGTCGCCCTCTACGGGATCTGGGCGGGCGTCAAGAGCGGCGCGCCGCGCCAGCGCTTCGCCTGGGGGGAGCTGGGGCGCTCGGCGTGGGCGGCGAAGTGGGAGCTGCTCCTGCCGGTCGTCGTCGTGGCGCTCTTCCTCTCCGGCCTCACCAGCCTGGTCGAGACCGCCGCCGCGGCGCTGCTCTACGCCATCCTCGTCGAGTGGCTGCTGACGCGCGACCTCCAGCCGCGGCGCGGTCTGCCGCAGGCGCTCGTCAAGTCGACGGTGCTGACCGGCGCGGTCCTCATCCTCCTCGCCTCGGCGCTCGGGCTGACCAGCTATCTCGTCGACGCCCAGGTCCCGGACCGGCTGCTGGCCTGGGTGCAGACGCACGTCGAGTCGCCCTTCGTCTTCCTGCTCACGCTCAACGTCATCCTGCTCGTCTTGGGGAGCGTCCTCGAGATCTACTCGGCGATCATCATCCTCGCGCCGCTCGTCGTGCCGCTCGGCCTCGCCTTCGGCATCGACCCCATCCACCTCGGGGTCATCTTCCTCGCCAACCTGGAGCTGGGGTTCCTCTTCCCGCCGGTGGGCCTGAACCTCTTCCTCTCCTCGTCGCGGTTCGGCAAGCCGCTGCCGGAGCTCTACCGCCACGTCCTGCCGTTCCTGGCGATCCTCGGCGCCGGCGTGCTGCTGATCACCTACTTCCCGGCGCTAAGCCTCGGCCTGCCGCGGCTGCTGGGCCGCTAGCGCAGGTCGCCGTAGTCCGGCAGGTAGGTGCGGAGGCCCTTCTCCTTCGTGGTCTTCGAGTAGCCGGCGACGAGCTGGTCGTCGTAGCGCTCGTCCTGCACTTGCTTGGCCGCGCCGCCCGCGTCAGGCGCCGGCGCCGCCGCCGGCCGGTCGCCGCCGCACGCCGCGCAGACGAGCGCCGCGGCGAGCCACCGGTCCGCCCCGCGCCGCGCCCGGCGTGCACGCACTCCGGCCATGCCCCGCGGCGGTGCAAGGCTCGTACCTTGAATGTGGAATCAGTGGGCGGCGGCGGCCTGCTCGGCGGAGGGCTCCGGCTTCGGCCGCACGACGAGGACTTTGATCTCGCGCCGCGCCGGCGCCAGCTCGAGGCCGAGTTGCTCGCGGACGGCAGCGGGGAGGTCCTCCAACCGCTGCGGGTCCCAGGTGAGCTCGATCGCGTAGCGCCCCTCGAGGCCGGTCTCGTCGAGCACCGGGCGGCCGAGCGTCCGCTCGAGGCTGCCGGCGAGCATGAAGGTGCGCAACGCCTCGCCGCGCAGCGTCCCCTTCGCGCGGTCGCTGCGGAAGCCGGGCGGCCCGTCGCCTTCGACGAGCGCCGGTTTCCTCCCCTCCGGGACGCGCAGGAGCCAGACGTCGAGCGGCCGCTTCTCGAGCCGCGCCTCGACCGCCAGGGCCGCCGGCACGGCGTGGCGCATCAGGCCGAACAGCGCCTCCTCGTCCTCGGGCGGCGCGGCGAACGCCAGGTCGAAGAGCCCTTCGGGCAGCTCCCCCTCGGCGATCAGCCGCGTCTCCGAGGTCTCGAAAGCGAGCGCCAGCGCGGCGCGCGCGTCGACGCCGGTGCCGAAGTACGTGCCGGCGCCGAACGCCATCGTCTGCTCGTCGGAGAGGGCTGGCCGGATCATGGCGCGGACCAGCGGCGTCGGCCCGTCGCTCTCCCCGCCGAGGAGCTCCGCCAGCCGGTCGCGCGGATCGACGAAGGTCGCGACCTGCGGTGCCCTGCCGGCGAGGAGGTCGACGAGGGCGCCGGCGTCGACGTCGTCCGGGCGGGTGACCGCGCGCACCGTCCCCTGCGGGTCGATGAGCACGGTGTGCGGGATGCCGCGCACGCCGTAGGCGGTGAAGACCGACTTGTCGGTGTCGAGCGCCACGACGCCGGACATCGGCCGCTTGGCGAGGAAGGGCCGCACCTTCTCCTCGGGCTCCGAGGTGATCGAGACGAAGCGCACCGGCTTGCCGGCGAAGGCGGCGGCGAGCTCGTTCCAGTGCGGCAGGGCGCCGATACAGGGGCCGCACCAGGTGGACCAGAACTCGACGACGACCGCTTGGCCGCGCAGCGCCTCCGGCGTCAGATCGGCGGGGGAGCCGCCCTGCACGACGGCTTCGACGCTCAGCGCCGGCGCGGTCTCGCCGGCCTCGACGCGCCGGGGTTTGCCGGGGGCGCCCGCCCCGCCCGCCGCCGTCGCGGCGGCCGGAAGGAGCGTCGCCAAGAGCGCCAGAACGGCGGCGAGCCGGGGCGAGGTGGACGGCGGCATCTTCGGCATCGACGGATCTTACCGCGCGGGAAGGGGCCGGCGGCCGGCGTTGTTATCACCCCCGGCGCATCGGTCCAACTTAGCCCGCCGGTCTCGAGCGGAGGAGTTCCAGCCCATGATCCGCAGGTGTCTCGTCCTGTCCCTTCTGGCCGCGCTCGGGCTCACCGGCGCCGCCGCCGCCACCACCTACGTCCTCGGGCCCGACGAGCAGCTCGCCGACCAGGCGGCGGTGGTCCTCGAGGGGACCGTCGAAGAGATCGGCGGCGCCGCCCCCGGCGGCGGCCGGCCGTTCACCGAGTACCGCGTGCGGGTCGAGCGCCTGCTCAAGGGGCGGATCCCCGGCGGCGGGGCGCGCGTGCGCGTCCTCGGCGGCGAGCGGGGCGACGGCATGCGCTTTCACGCCTGGGGGGTCCCGGCGCTGCGCGAGGGGGAGCGGACGCTCCTCTTCCTGGTGCCGCATGCGGACGGCACGTTCCGCCCGCTCCACCTCGGCATGGGGATCTTCCGCGAGGCGCGCGTCCAGGGGCGCGCGCTAGCCTTGCGCGACCTCTCCGGGGCGCAGGTGCTGACCCCGGAGGGCGGGGAGGCCGTCGAGCGGAGGCGCGACTTCGCCGGCTTCGGCCGCTGGGTGGCCGACCGTGCCGCCGGGCTCCAGCGGGCGCAGGACTACTTCGTCGAGCTGCCGGACGGCCCGGGCAAGGCGATCGAGCCCTTCACCTTCCTGGGTGGGCAGAAGCATCGCTGGTTCGAGTTCGACAGCGGGCAGACCGTCGGCTGGCGGGCCCACCAGAACGGGCAGCCGGGGGTCTCCGGCGGCGGCTTCGCCGAGTTCCAGGCGGCGATGAACGCCTGGAACAACGACGCCCGCTCCAACGTGCGCTACCGCTACGAGGGCACCACCACGGCGTCGAACGGCTTCGAGGACTTCGACGGCGTCAACGCCATCCTCTTCGACGACCCCAACAACGAGATCGGCGGCCCCTTCACCTGCACCATCCCGGGCTCCGGCTCGGGCGTGCTGGCGATCGGCGGCGCCTGGTCGGACGACCTGGAGGTGATCGGCGACTTCCTGGTCATCCTCGGCGCCGACATCGTCATGAACGACGGCACCGGCTGCTGGTTCGTGACCGGCAAGCGGGCCGAGCAGGTCTACGGCCACGAGCTCGGGCACACCCTCGGGCTCGGGCACTCCTGCGGCGACGAAAACCGCCCCTGTCTCAACGACATCGTGCGCGGGGCCCTGATGCGCGCCACCGCCCACGCCGACGATCGCGGGGCGCGGCTCAACGACGACGACAAGGCCGGGATCGCCTTCCTCTACCCGCCGCCGAGCGGCGGCACCGGCGGCAGCGGCGCCAAGCCGGCGGCCCCTAGCGGCCTCACCGCCGTCGCGCAGTCGTCGAGCACCGTGCTGCTCGCCTGGACCGACAACGCGACGAACGAGACCAACTACCGGGTTGAGCGGAAGACCGGCGGCGCCTGGACCGAGCTGCCCCAGCTTCCCGCCGGGTCGAGCTCCTTCACAGTCACCGGCCTGACCGCCGCGACGAGCTACACCTTCCGCGTCCGAGCCAAGAACAACGCGGGGTTCTCCGGCTACTCGAATGAGGCCGGCGCGACGACGCAGTCCTCGCTGCCCGCGACGCCGACCGGCCTGACGGCGGAGCAGATCTCGGCCACGCAGGCGCGCCTGCAGTGGCAGGACAAGTCGAGCAACGAGACCGACTTCGCCATCGAGGTCACCAGCCCCTACCACACCGGGTACGTCGAGATCGCCACGGCCGCGGCCAACGCCACCAGCCACGTGGTGAGCAACCTCGACGCCGACGTGCCCTACACCTTCCGCGTCCGCGCCCGCAACGCCAGCGGCAGCTCCGCGAGGTCCAACGAAGCGAGCCTGACGATCCCGTCGGCGGTGGCCTGCGGCACGGTCCCGGCCGACCTTTGCCTGGTCGGCGGGCGCTTCCGCGTCTTCGTCCTCTGGAAGCTCGCCAACGGCACCCTCGGCGCCGCCACCGCGGTCCCCGACTCCGACCAGACCGGCTTCTTCTGGTTCTTCGACTCCAGCAACATCGAGCTGATCGTCAAGATCCTCGACGGCCGCCCGATCAACCAGGCCTTCTGGACCTTCTACGGTGGCCTCTCGGACGTCGAGTACTGGGTGGTCGCGATCGACACGACCAACGGCGACTCGGCGACGTACCACAACGCCCCCGGCAACATTTGCGGCGACGCCGACGTCGTCTCCTTCCCGCAGGCGAGCACGGCCGCGTCCGCGCCCGCCGTGGCCGCCGAGCCGCTGGTGCTGACCGAGCCCGCGACGGCGACGACGGAGACGGTCTGCGCGCCGGGCACGCTCTGCCTCCTCGGCGGGCGCTTCCAGGTGGAGGGCACCTTCAAGAACGGCGGCGTCACTAGCACGGCGACCGCGGTGCCCTACGGCGACAACAGCGGCTTCTTCTGGTTCTTCAGCGCCAGCAACACCGAGCTGGTGGTCAAGGTGCTGGACGGCCGGCCGCTCAACGGCAAGTTCTGGTTCTTCTTCGGCGCCCTCTCCGACGTCGAGTACGACATCAAGGTGACCGACACCACGACCGGGGCGGTCAAGGTGTACCACAACGCGCCCGGCAACCTCTGCGGGCGGGCGGACACGGCCGCCTTCTAGCCGGAGCGTCTCTTGCGCGCGGGACGGCGCGTGTGCGCGGCCGCCGGGGGCCCCTCGGCGCCGCGCAGCGCCGCGTAGAGCGCGTCGAAGATCGCGCCGCCGCGCTCCAGCCGCTCGGCGTCGCGGGCGTGGCGGGCGGCGACGCCGCTCACCAGCCGCTCGATCCCCGGCGTCTCCGGGTGGCCGTGCCGCGTCTCCTTGAGGTCGATGTCGGCAACGATCTCGCCGATCCGCCGCAGCGCCGCGTCCTCCAACCCCAGCCGGCCGAGCAGCACCTGGAAGGTGCAGTGACCGCCCTCGTGCGTCACGTCCCCGTCCGGCAAGTCGAAGGTGATCTCGCCGGCGCGGCGCCGCACCGGGGGGGCCGTGAAGCGGAAGCGCGCCTTGGGATCGACGAACTGGCGCACCAGCCAGGCGGTGGCGATGCGGTCGACGTGGACGTCGGGGCGTGTCACCCAGGTCAGACCACGCAGCTCGGCGAGCGCGGTCTGGCGAGGCGACTCGGCGGGCTCGGCGGCCTGCTGAGCGCTCTCGAGGCGCGCTAGAAGCTCTTCCACTTCGTCCCTCCCCGGCGCGGCGAACCAGTCCAGCGCCGCGATCTCCGCCAGCCGCTGCCGCAGCGCCGCCAGCCGCGCGCCCCCGCGGCCGCCGCCGCGCGTCTCGAGCTCCGCGCGAACCTCGCCGGCCAGGGCGCGGTAGTCGGCGGTTCGCGCCTCGGCGAAGCGCCGGCGCAGCTCCTCGTCGCTCACTCCCGCGGCCCACTCCGCGGCGGCGACGTAGGCCGTCCCGCCGCTCCCCTTCGCCTCCTCGGCGACCCACTGGAAGTCCTCCAGGCAGGAAGCGCGGCGCGGCAGCACGTAGACGGCGTTCTTGAGCGGCAGCGCGCCGATGCGGGCCAGGCGGTTGGCGATCTTGGCGCGCAGATAAGGAGGGTCGGGCGGCAGATGGTGGATGAGCACGTACCAACCGGCCTCCATTTGCGGTGATGGTATCACAGTTGACATACACGAGTGACACTTGCTAGGTTGTTTGTTAATGGCCCCAATCCTCCGCACGGTGCTGGCCGTTCTAGTCGTCTCCGTTTCCGCCGCAGCCGCCGCCGCGGACGAGATCGCGGCGACGGCGGCGCGGCTGCGCGAGCGGGCGCTGGCGATCGACCACGCCTACGAGCTGGCCCGCGCCCTGGCGCTCGAGGTTGGGCCGCGGCTGGCGGGCTCCGACGGCGACCGCCGCGCCGTAGCCTGGGCGGAGCGCGCGCTGGCTCAGGCGGGGCTCGCGGCCGTGCGCCGCGAAGCGGTGGCCGTCCCACGTTGGGAGCGCGGCGAGGCGGCCGCCCGTCTGGCCGGCCCCGCCGCGCCGCTCGTCGTCGCGGCCCTCGGCGGCAGCGTCGGGACGCCCGAGGCGGGCCTGGAGGCCGAGGTCGTCCGCTTCCCGTCGCTCGCCGCGCTCGCCGCCGTGCCGCCGATCCCGGCCGCCGCGCTGGCGCTCGCCGACGCCGACCTCCTGGCGGCGCGCCTCGAGACCGCCGCTGCGAGTGGGGAAGGGGTGCGCGTCTGGCTCCGCCTGACCAGCCGCCTGCTCCCGGACGCCGAGTCGGCGAACCTGCTGGCGGAAGTGCGCGGCCGCGAGCGGCCGGAGGAGATCGTGCTCCTGGGGGCGCACCTCGACTCCTGGGACCTCGGCCCCGGCGCCCTCGACGACGCGGCGGGCGTCGGCATCGTCGTCGCGGCCGCCCGCCTCCTCGCCGAGCTGCCGCGGCACGTCCTGGCCGTCGAGGCGGACCACGGCTGCGCCGCCGTCTACCAGCTCTCGGCCGCGGTCCCCGCCGCGCGCTTGCCGGTCGTCGAGGCGATCGCGGAGCTCCTCGCGCCCCTCGGCGTCGGCCGCGGCGGCGGAGAGGTCGAGGGCGGGTCCGACCTCGGGCCCCTCCGCGAGGCCGGGGTGCCGATCCTGGCGCTCGACCAGGACAGCACGCGCTACTTCGACGTCCATCACACCGCCGACGACACCGCCGACAAGCTCGATCCGCACAGCCTGCGGCAGGTGGTGGCGGCCTACGCCGTCGCCGCCTGGACCGCCGCCGAGATGGAGTGAGCGTGGCGGGCGGCACGCTCCTCCTGACGGCGAGCGAGGTCGCCGCCCTCCTCGACCTGCCGTCCTGCATGGCGGCCATCGCGGAAGTCCACGGCCGCCACGCCGCCGGCGAGACCCTGCCGCCGCGCGTCCTCGGCCTGGCCGGAGACGGCGGTGGCCTGCACGTCAAGGCGGCCGGTATCCGCGCCCCGGCGCCGCGCCTCGTGGTCAAGGTCAACGCCAACTTACCGGCAAACACCGAGCGCTTCGGTCTGCCGGCGATTCAGGGCGTCCTGGTCCTCTTTGACGGCGCCGACGGCCGCCCGCTCGCGGTCCTCGACTCGATGGAGCTCACCGCTCTGCGCACCGCCGCGACGAGCGCGCTCGCCGCGCGCCACCTGGCGCGGGCCGATGCGCGCACCCTCCTCGTCTGCGGCTGCGGCCGGCAGGGGGCGATGCACGCGCGCGCCCTCTGCGGCGTGCTGCCCATCGCGCGCGTCCTCCTCTGGGACCTCGACGGCCGGCGGGCCGAGCGCCTGGCGGCGGAGCTGGCGCCGGCGCTCGCCGGCGCCGCGGTGGAGCCGGCGGAGGACTTGGCGGCGGCGCTCGCCGCCTGCGACGCCTGCGCCACCTGCACTCCGGCGCGCGAGTTCTTCGTCCGCCTGGAGGACGTGCGGCCCGGCACCTTCATCGCCGCCGCCGGCGCCGACGACCACGGGAAGAAGGAGCTGGACCCGCGCCTCGTCGCCGCGAGCTCCCTCGTCGTCGACGTTCTGCCGCAGTGCGCCGAGCTGGGCGAGCTGCAGCACGCGGTCGCGGCGGGGCTCCTCGCCGCCGACCAGGTCCACGCCGAGCTCGCCCAAGTGGTCGCCGGCACGCGCCCGGGGCGCACCTCGGCCGGCGAGATCACGATCTTCGACTCGACGGGGACGGCGCTCCAGGACCTCGCGGCGGCGATGGCGGTGGAGGAGCGGGCGCGCGCCGCCGGCGGCGGGCGGACGATCGACCTCGGTGGCTGAGCCCAGCGCACCGCCGACACCCGTCCCCTTCCGCGTCGCCCTGCGCTACTGGGCGCGCCTCGGCTGCGTCAACTTCGGCGGCCCGGCGGGCCAGATCGCCCTCATGCACCGCGACCTGGTCGAGCGCCGCGGCTGGATCGCCGAGGACCGCTTCCTCCACGCCCTCAACTTCTGCATGCTGCTGCCGGGGCCCGAGGCGCAGCAGCTCGCGATCTACATCGGCTGGCTGCTCCACGGCGTCGCCGGCGGTCTCGCGGCGGGCGTCCTCTTCGTCCTGCCCTCGATCTTCGTGCTGCTCGGGCTGTCGTGGATCTACGCCGCCCACGGCACGCTTCCGGCGGTCGCCGCGGCGCTGGCGGGGCTCAAGCCGGTCGTCGTTGCGATCGTGCTGGCGGCGATGCTGCGCATCGGGCGCCGCGCCCTGCGCGGGCCGGCGCACCTGGCGATCGCCGCCGCGGCGTTCGTGGCGATCCGCCTGCTGGACGTCCCCTTCCCCCTGATCCTGCTCGCCGCCGCGGCGGTCGGTCTGCTGGCTGGCGACCGGCGCGCGGTCTCCGCCGAGGGCGCCATGCGGGCGGGGGAGCTGGGCGTTGCCGCCGCCGGCCAGCCGGTGCCGCGGGCGCCGCGCGTCCTCGCCTGGGGCCTCGCGCTTTGGGTCCTGCCGCTCGTCCTCCTCGCAGTGACCCTCGGCCTCGGCGGCGTCCACGCCGACGTCTACCTCTTCTTCACCTGGGCCGCCTTCATCACCTTCGGCGGCGCCTACGCCGTCCTCGCCTACGTCACCCAGCAGGCGGTCGAGGCCTTCGGTTGGCTCACCGCCGCCCAGGCGGTCGACGGCCTCGCCCTCGCCGAGACCACCCCCGGCCCGCTCATCATGGTGCTGCAGTTCGTCGGTTTCATGGCCGGCTGGAACCACGCGGCGGGTCTGCCGCCGGCGGCGAGCGCGGTCGCGGCCGCCCTCCTCGCCACCTGGGCCACCTTCCTGCCCTGCTTCGTCTTCATCTTCCTCGGCGCCCCCCACGTCGAGCGCCTCCGCCACAGCCGCCGCTGGGCCGCGGCCCTCGGCGGCATCACCGCGGCGGTCGTCGGAGTGATCCTCAACCTCGCCGTCGTCTTCGGGACGGCCGTCTTCTTCCCGGCCGGCGGGCTCGACCCCTTCGCCCTCGCCGTCGCGGCGCTGGCGCTCCTCGTCCTCGTCCGCTGGCGCGTCGACGTCCTCTGGGTGATAGCCGCCGGCGCAGTGCTGGGACTCTTGCGTCTCCTTTTGAGCTAAAGCAAATCACGCCGGGCGAACGCTAAGCCTTGTCATCCTAAGCACAGCGAAGGATCTGGGTGGGAGCCTGGTTCGTTCTATTTTTCTTTGAGCTTCCGGGTGAGTAAACGATCGGAGGTTGGGATGTCCGCAAAACTGGCGACCGCCAGCGCGAGGACTTCGGCAGAAGCAGGGGCGATGTCGACATTGTCGCCCACTGCCCATTCTCCATTGGAGGGCACTGCCGTTCGAATCGAGACCACATGGTCCGCTGAGACCGGTTCCGTGAGATACGCGTCAACGTCGTGCTGCCTAGCGTCTCGATTCACAGTCACGTGGTAGCTTGACAACCAAACCGAGCCCCAAGGGATCTGCGAGAATGTGTGCAGCTTGGTCGCGTCGAGTTTAGTTTCGACGATCAACGGCTAGCCGATAGCAGGCGGTCTGCACCTCTGTCTTTCAGTGCGCCAAGGGTAAAAGCGAACCAAGCCCGACCGTCTCGCGCTCGCGTCTGAGATGGCCTAAAATATTCGTCCCACAACCGAAGCATCCTCTCGCGTTGCGCGTACGAGAGAAGCGATGGCCGTGCGCAAATATGAAAGCGCGTCGTCGGTCCGCACCTGAACCAGCTGCAGTCCGTGGGCCACGATGAGTTCCGGAGTGGCCCTGGTGAAGTGGTATCCGATGACAGCGTCTTCAAGACACAGTCGGTCGAGCTCGGCGGCTAGCCGGTAGAGACTGTCGTGCCGCAGAACCTCCTCAATGCACTCACACCTGGCCAGGACAGAATCGAGGCGTTGAAGCTGGTGCAACACGTCTTGGGGCATCTGACTGATCGAATCCAACGATATCGCCATTTCTTGCTGTCGCCTCCTGATCTACTGGCCCGGGAGTTTGGGTGAGCAGTCAGTCGCTGCCGGGCGCCGGGGCGATGGTCGCGAGCGCCGCCCGAGGCTCGGCCACGGCCCAGGTGTTTGCACCCCGCGGAGTGTAACTCGGCGGTTCAGGGAGACCTGACCGGGCCCTTCCTACTGCCGGGGGGGATAGACTTCATGCGATGGAGAATTGTCCCTGAGGAGCATCCCTATGAGCCGATCCCTAGAAGAGGTCGCGAAAGAGGCCCTCAACCTGCCGGAAGAATCGCGGGCCGAGCTGATGGCTCGGCTGCTGCGGAGTTTCGACCAAGCGGCGAATGCTGCCGGCCCCTTGGCCGACGCATGGCTGGATGAGGCAGAGCGCAGGGACGACGAGATGGAAAGAGGCGTCGATCCGGGGATTCCAGCCGAGGAGGTCTTCAGGCGACTCCGCCCGTGAAGCGGGTGGTTTTCCACCGCTACGCCGAGCGAGAGCTCGCCGAGGCGGTTGCCTACTACAACAAGGAGAAGCCAGGCCTCGGATTCGAGTTTCGCGACGAGGTGGAGCAGGCGGCACGCTTTCTTTCACAGTACCCGCGCGCTGCGCCCCTCGTGCGCCCGGCCGTCCGCCGCTTCGTCCTACTGCGCTTCCCCTACTCCCTTCTCTACCGCGAAGTCGATCTAGCCTCTCTCCGCGTCCTCGCGGTGGCTCATCAAAAGCGAGACCCTGAGTATTGGGTAAGTAGGAGGTAGACCAGCCCCAGGCTTGATCAGCGCCCGGTCGCTCGACTGGTCGCGCCTTCGACCCGCTTGAGATTGTCCTCCGAGTTGCGGTCCACGAGCTTGTTGTAGGGGTCGATCCCGGCGCGGGTCGGGGCCTCGGCGACGGTCAGGCGCAGCTTCGTCGTTGGGGCGGTGACGTGGTGCTTCGCGAAGTAGAGGACCCGCTCGCCGGGGGCGCCGCCCTTCTCCTCGCCGGCGAAGACGCCGACGTCGATCCAGTCGTCGAGCGGGACCGGCGTCTCGACACCCTGGCCGTCGGCGCGCAGCTTCTTGGCCTCGACCGTCAGGTCGACGGCGAATTTGCCATCCGCGCGGCGCGTGGCGAGGGCGGTGGTGACGCGGTTCTCGAACAGGGTGATGGACTCGAAGAGGTCGGCGAGCAGCGCCCGCCGGTCCGCCGGCGTCGCCCGCTCGAGCTCGGCCATCAGCTCGCGGGTGTAGGTGAAGGGCGCGCGCTGGAACTTCTTGGCCGCCACGAAGCGGCGCAGAGCGCCGTTGAGCGCCGCCTCGCCGATCGAGTCCTTGAGCGCGTACATCGCGACGCTCCCCTTGCGGTAGTGGATGTAGGGCTGGTTCTCGACCCGCATCAGCGGCAGCTCCTCGACCAGCTCGCCGCCGCGGTCGCTGAGGTAGCGGTCGAGCTCGTACTTCAGGAACCGCCGCATCTGCCGCGCTCCATACTCCCTCTCCATGACCATCAGCGCCGAGTACTGCGACAGCGTCTCGGAGAGCATCGTCGCTCCCTGGACGTTGCCGCCGATCACTTGGTGCGCCCACCACTGGTGGGCCACCTCGTGGGCGGTGACGTAGAACGGGTAGTCGATGTCCTCCTCGGCGTCGCGCACCCGGGCGATGAAGCCGATGTCCTCGGAGTAGGGGATGGTGTTGGGGAAGGACTGCGCGAAGCGCGCGTAGCGCGGAAACTCCAGGATGCGCACCTGGCGGTGCTGGTAGGGGCCGAACTCGGAGGTGAAGTAGTCCAGGGAGCGCTTGACGCCGTCGACCATCCGCTCGACGTTGTAGCCGTGCGGCGGGTGGTGGTAGACCTCGATCGCCACGTCGCGCCAGCGGTCGCGGCGCACCGCCCAGTCGGCCGAGAGGTAGGAGTAGAAGTGGAGGATCGGCGCGTCCATCGCGTAGTGGAAGTAGCGCCGCCCGCCGGCCGTCCACTCGCGCTGCAGGTAGCCGGGCGCCAGCGCGATCTGGCCGGGGCTGGTGCTCACCACGGTCTCGAAGTCGATCCAGTCGGCGTCGCGCCCGAGGTAGGTGTTGCGGCGCGCGAAGCGGTCGTCGAGGCGCGGCATGCGGCGCACCGGCGGCAGCCCGTGCTCGCGCCGCAGGTTGCGGTCGACGAGCTGCCGGTCCTCGTCGTAGCCGAGCAGCGGGAAGTACTGGCGGTTGTTGAAGAAGGTGCCGTTGGCGACGAGCGAGGTGTCGGAGCCGTGGTTGACGAAGCCGCGCTCCTGGACGGCGACGTCGAAGTCGAGCGCCATCTCCTCGCCGGGCTGGAGGGGCCGATCGAGGCGGTAGATCGAGTAGCCGAGCTCGGCGTCGCGGCGGACCACCTTGTGCGGCCGGAAGCGGAGCGCCTTGACCTCGACGCGCGGGTCGAGGTTGAGGTGCAGGACCCCGATCGGCCGCGCCGTCTGGTTGCGCAGCCGGTAGTGGCCGCGCGCCTCCATCCGCCGGGTCTCCGGGAAGATGTCCACCTCGGTGCGGACGGCGACGATGCGCGGCATCGGCATGTCGAGGTACTGCCGGTAGCGCTTCTCGTACTCGGCCTGCCGCCGCTCCGCCTCGTCGCCGGGGACGTACGCGTTGCGCACGTTGGTGTTCCAGAAGATGAAGCCGCCGGTGGCGACGGCGCCGGCCAAGCCGGCGGCGACCGCCCAGCGCACCGGCCCGCGAAAGCGCGCCGCCGCCTGCCGCAGCCGGTGGCGCCAGGAGGGCTCGGTGCCGCGCACGCGCACCAGGATCGCCAGGCCGTAGAGGACGAGCGCGACGCAGCTCCAGTAGAGCGCGAACCAGAGGAACGGCACGACGAAGTGGCCGTAGCCGTTCATGTCGGAGTACGGCATGTCGGGCGTGCTGCCGTAGCGGTAGAGGTAGTGGTCGAAGTCGAGGCTGTCGAGGACGATCGCGCTCACCAGGTAGAGGATCATCAGCAGGTAGCCGAGGAACTTGCTGTTGGCGGCGACCTGCAGGAAGACGGCGAGCACCGCCGCCAGCAGGAAGTAGACGCCGGAGACCAGCAGCCCCTTGGCGTAGAGCCCGGGCTCGAAGCGGAAGTAGCCCTGCCAGGCCTGGAACCCCATCATCGCCAGCGCGCCCACGCCCAGGAAAACGAGGACGACCGTGGCGAGCCCCGCGAGCTTGGCGGCGAGCGTCGTCCAGGTCGGGGTCGGCAGCGCGTCGTAGACCTCGTGCAGCCCGAGGCCGCGCTCCTTCCAGATCAGCTCGCCGGCGTAGAAGGTGACGATGATGACCAGCAGGAAGACGTACGACCCCTCGAGGTTCTGGAGCATGAGGTGCGTCACCGGGTGGGTCGAGGTGCCGAACAGGCGCTCGCCAAAGGAGACGCTGGCGAGCACGTTGACGCAGCCGAAGGCGACCATCACCAGGAACGGGATGCTGCGCAGCACGCCGACGACCTCCAAGCGCGCCTGGTGGAAGAACTGCCGCCAGGCGGTGCCGGCGGAGAAGTCCTGCGCCGCGGTGGGGAAGGAGGCGGCGAGCGATGCGGCGGCGAGGGGCGCGTCCTCTTCGGGCAGCGCCCGCCGCCGGCGGCGGAAGCGGCCGCCGTCGCGCGCCGGGTCGAAGGCGACGTAGCCGGCGGTCAGCGCCAGTAGGCCGACGCCGATCCAGACGACGCGGTTCCAGAGCAGGCCCCCGGCGAGGTCGGGGAGGGCGCTGTTCTTCTCGACCACCGTCCAGTAGCGGGTCGCGAGGTCGATGGCGGCGCCGCCGAAAGGATCGAGAAGGCTCGCCGCGAAGTGGTTCTCGATGTCCTCCAGCAGGACGGCGGAGACCAGGTAGACCACCATGAAGACGACGACTCCGAGGTAGGTCGCGAGCAGGCTCCGCGTCACCGCCGCCAGGGCGAAGAAGACGGCGGCGACGAAGATCAGGTTCGGAAGGACGAGGACGAAGAAGGTGAAGGCGTAGGGCGCCAGGCGGAACGGGCCGAGCCGCTCGGGCTCGAGCCAGGGCATGAAGCTCCCGAGGACGATCGCCAGCAGCGGGCCGAGGAAGACCAGCGCCGAGACCGCGAACGACCCGGCGAAGCGGCCCAGCAGGTAGTCGCGCTTCTTGATCGGCCGCGAGAAGAACAGCGGCGCCGTGCCGTGCTCGAAGTCGCGCTGCACCGAGCTGGCGACGAAAGCGGTGATGACGAACATCCCGACAACCGACAGCACGGTCATGAACTGCATGATCACGAACGGCGAGTTGCGGTGGACGTTGCCGATCGCGCCGCCGATGCTCACCGTGTCCGAGGTCACCGCCCCGAAGGTGAGGAGCGCGAGGACGGCGGTGGTGGACCAGAAGAGCGGCTGCCGGAGCTGGTAGCCGACCTCGAAGCGGGCGATGGCACCGAGCATGGCGTCCCCGGTGAGCTTCAGGCCGCCTGCGCCGCGGCGGCGGCGGGCGCGGCGCGGCGGAGGGCGTGGAAGTAGGCGTCCTCGAGGTCGGGCGCGACCGGCTCGAAGCCGTCGCCCGGGCGCTCGTCGCCGACCACGTGGAGGAGCGTGCGGCCGCCGAGGAGGCGGGTCGAGATGACCTCGTAGCGCTCCTCGTAGGCCGGCAGCTCCGCGCGCTCGATCGCCTTCTGCCAGATGCGCCCTTCGAGCCCTGCCATCACTTGCCGCGGCTCGCCGGTCAGCAGCACCCGCCCGGCCGAGATGATCGCCATCGCGCTGCACACCTCGCGCACGTCGCCGACGATGTGCGTCGAGAGGATGACGACGACGTTCTCGCCGATCGCCGAGAGCAGGTTCAGGAAGCGGTTGCGCTCCTGCGGATCGAGGCCGGCGGTGGGCTCGTCGACGATGACCAGCCGCGGGTTGCCGAGCAGCGCCTGGGCGATGCCGAAGCGCTGCCGCATGCCGCCCGAGAAAGTGCCGAGCTTGCGCTTCCGCACCTCCCAGAGGTTGGTCTGGTGGAGGAGGGCGTCCACCACCTCCCGCCGCTCGCGCGGGCGGGCGATCCCCTTGAGCAGGGCGAAGTGGTCGAGCATCGTCTCGGCCGTGACCTTCGGGTAGACCCCGAACTCCTGCGGCAGGTAGCCGAGGAGCTTGCGCACCTCCTCCTTCTGCCGCAGCACGTCGAGGCTGCCGAACTTGACGGCGCCCGAGTCGGCCTCCTGGAGGGTGGCGAGGGTGCGCATCAACGTCGACTTGCCGGCGCCGTTCGGCCCCAGCAGCCCGAACATCCCGCGCGGGATCTCCAGGCTCACGCCGTCGAGGGCGCGCACGCCGTTGGGGTAGGTCTTCGACAGGTTGGAGATGCTGAGCATCGCCGCCTCCGCTGGGCTTCCGGTCCTGGAGCGCCAGGCCGTATTACGGCGGGGGGGTGGCGGGAGTTTCCTGCGGCCTCCGCAGCCGCCCGGCCGCCCACTCGCACAGCGCCGCGAGCGGCAGCGCCGCCAGGGCAACGACCGGCAGCAGGAAGCGGTTGCCGTAGGCGGAGGTGTACCAGAGCTCGTAGCGGGAGAAGAAGAGGAGGAGGGCGGCGGCGGTCCAGCCGACGGCGAGCGCCAGCCGTGGCCGGCGACGGGCGAGGAGGGGGAGGCCGGCGAGCGCCACCAGCGTCACCGGCGTGGTGAAGAGGAGGCCGTGGCGGCGGTGAAAGAGCTGGCCGCGCAGGCCCTCGGCGAGCGGCAGGTCGAAGTCCTCGCGCTGGCTGTAGACCACGACCGCGCCGCGGTCGAGGCGGGCGATCCGGTCGTAGGCGGTGGTGAGCGGCGAGCGGAAGAGGTGGAGGTTCAGGAGGGCGGCCAGCGCCAGCGGCACGGCGAGGCCGGCGGCAAGCGGCGGTAGCGCGCGGCGGAGCGGCGCCCCGGCGAGCGGCAGGACGGCGGGGAGCGCTACGAGGTAAGGCAGCTTCGCCACCACCGCCAGCCCGAGGAGGAGCCCGGCCGCGAGGTGGCGCAGCGGCGCCGCCCGGCGGTCGGCCGGGAGAGCGAGGAGCCCGCCGGCGAAGAAGAGGGTCGAGAGCACGTCGGGCGAGAAGTTCCAGGCGTACTGAGGCAGGAAGGTGGCGATCCCGGTGAGCGCCACCGCAACCGCCGCCGCCCAGGGGGCCGCGACGCGCCGGGCCAAAGCGAAGAGTACGGCTAGCAGCGCCGCGAGCTGGAGCAGGTTGAAGATCAGCGCCCCGGGCGCCCCGAGCGCCGCGACGAGCGGCAGGGCGAGGAGCGGCAGGACGAGCGGGTGCTTGGGGACGAGGCGGCCGAAGCGGTCGAGCGCGACCTGCGTCTGGTGCTCCGCCAGCCCGCCGGGGAGCTGGTTGCCGAGGTCGAGGTCGCCGTCCAGCCAGAGCGAGCCGGCGGTCAGGAAGTAGTAGGGGCAGTCGCCGCGCAGGTAGTGCCCGCCGTCGAAGCCGGTGGCGCAAATGGCGAGATAGATCAGCACCGGCAACCCGACCGCGAGGGCGGCCGGCCCGCGCCGCGCCAGGCGCCCGGGAACAGGGATCGGCATGGAACCGTTACAATAGCGGTCGCGGGAGAGGTCCAAGCGGTCGCCCCTTCCTTCGGGGAGGGGAGGAAAGTCCGAGCTCCCACGGGCAGCATGCTCGCTAACGGCGAGGCGCGGCGACGCGACGGAAAGTGCAACAGAGAGTAGACCGCCGGGGGCCTTCGGGCTCTCGGTAAGGGTGAAACGGTGCGGTAAGAGCGCACCGCGGGGCCGGCGACGGTCCCGGCACGGCAAACCCCATGCGGCGCAAGACCGAATAGGGGAGCGGAAATGCGGGCCGCCCGTCCCGCTCCGGTCCGGTTCGCCGGGTCGGCCGCTTCCGGGTAGGTCGCTCGAGGCCGCCGGCAACGGCGATCCCAGAGGAATGACCGCACAAACAGAACTCGGCTTACGGACCTCTCCCGCGTTCTCATGAACCGTTCGTGAAATTCGAGACCCTCGCCGTCCACGCCGGAGGGGAGCGCGACCTCGCCACGGGGTCGGTGGCGCCCCCCATCCATCTCTCCACCACCTACGAGCACGGCCCGGCCGGCGAGCGGCCGCACGGCTGGATGTACATCCGCGAGGGCAACCCCACCCAGGTGCGGCTGGAGGAGGCGCTGACCGCGGTCGAAGGGGGCGCGGCGGCCCTCGTCTTCGCTTCCGGGATGGCGGCCGGCACCGCCTACCTCCAGGCTCTCCCGGCCGGCACCCACGTCCTCTTCCAGGAGGACCTCTACTACGGCTTCCGCAAGCTGGCGAGGGAGCTCCTGCCGCGCTGGGGAATGACGGCGAGCTTCGCCGACTTCCGCGACCTCGACGCCCTGCGCGCCGCCCTCCGCCCCGAGACCGGCCTCCTCTGGACGGAGAGCCCCTCGAACCCGTTGATGCAGGTCGTCGACCTGGCGGCGGTAGCCGAGCTGGCGCGGGGCGCCGGCGCCCGCCTGCTCGTGGACGGCACCTTCGCCACCCCGGCCCTGCAGCGGCCGCTGGCGCTCGGCGCCTCTGCCGTCCTCCACTCCGCCACCAAGTATCTCGGCGGCCACGGCGATGTGCAGGCCGGGGCGCTGGTCTTCGCCGCGGCGGACGACCTCGTCGAGCGCGCCGTCCACCTGCGGCACATCACCGGCGGCGTGGCCTCGCCCTTCAACTCCTGGCTCGTGCTGCGCGGCCTGCGCTCGCTCGCCTGTCGCATGGAGCGGCACTCCGCCAACGCCCTGGCCGTCGCCCAGACGCTCGCCGGGCACGCGCAGGTCGAAGCCGTCCACTACCCGGGGCTGGCCACCCACCCCGCCCACGAGGTCGCCCGCCGCCAGATGCGCGCCTTCGGCGGCATGCTCTCGCTGCAGGTGCGCGGCGGCCGCGAGCGGACGATCGAGGTCGCCTCGCGCCTGCGGCTCTTCGTCAACGCCACCAGCCGCGGCGGCACCGAGAGCCTGATCGAGCACCGCGCCTCCAGCGAGGGGCCGGGCAGTCCGACGCCCGAGAACCTCCTTCGCGCCTCGATCGGCCTCGAGCACCCGGACGACCTCGTGGCAGACCTCCTGCAAGCGTTCGCTTGAACCGTCGATGAGGAGAGAGGAGAGACACCGATGAGAGCCAAGACCTGGGTCCCCTTGCTCGCCGTCCCCGTCCTGCTCGCCGTCGCCCTGTCCGAGGTCCAGGGGCAGCCGCCCGCGGCGCCCGACCCCGAGACGCAGCGCATCATCCGCGGCTTCAACATCGCGCCGGTGCCGCTCAAGCTGCGCGGCCGCAACCGCGCGCTGGTGGGCCTCGGCAGCTACATCGTCAACGCCCAGGGCGGCTGCAACGACTGCCACACCAACCCGCCGTACGCGCCGGGCGGCGACCCCTTCAACGGCGAGCCGGAGCAGATCAACACCGAGGGCTACCTCGCCGGCGGCACCGCCTTCGGCCCCTTCATCTCGGCCAACATCACGCCGGACGAGAACGGCCGTCCGCACGGCCTCACCTACGGGGAGTTCCGCAACATCATGCGCACCGGCCACGACCCCGACCGGCACCCGCAGCTCGGGCCGCTCCTCCAAGTCATGCCCTGGCCGGTCTACAGCCACATGATCGAGCGCGACCTGCGGGCCGTCTACGAGTACCTGCGCTCGATCCCGTCGATCGAGAACGACAACTAGGGAGGTGCAACGAGCTAGTCTTGAAAGATATCCAATAGCTCCCACAGCACCTTAAGTCCTGCGGCAACGCGTAGGACCTTCAGGGCTGCTTCGAGGGTTTCCCTGATCTTCTTCGCTTCGCTCCGGTCGAGCGGAAGAACATTGCCCGGCAGCTCTGGTCCGACCACTGTACCTTGCTCAAAGGCTCGGAAAACGACTTGTGGCTCAGCATTCTGTAGGGAGTCCACGCGGAGCTGCCCTTCCACTACTTTGTAGGTCACTTTCTCTCCCCGCACCTCGACCTTGAACAGCGTTCCTTCCGGCGCGGCGAGTGTGTATTTGGTTTGCGCTTTCAGTCCCTCGCGGACCTTCCGGAGCTTGAGGATGATCACCACTCCTTGGCGCACGAAGACGGTCGGGTTGAGGATCTCCAGATCGCTCTCCGGCTCCACGAGCACCTTCGAGCCTCCGGCAAACTTGATCACGACGCTGACGTCTTTCGGGGTGACGATCCGGTCCGCCTTCATCAGGGTCATTCCGCGCTTGGTTTTCGCTGTGCCTCCACCGCGCTCGATCCGCACGAGCTGTGCCTCCCGACGGGAGGCGCGATGCCCATCTTTGATAACCCCCTCCAAGGTGCCGAGCCCCGAGGTCGCGCAGCCCGTAGCTGCGAGCGACAAAGCGATCACCGTGAGCCGCAAGGCCGATGCAAGGAAGAATCTGATTCGAGGAGTGTTCATGGCCGGTCGCTCCATTACGACGAGTACGAACCCAGGTCTGCTATGGCGAATGCGTCGGCGGCACGCTCCACGCCCTCGTCGCCGAAGACTTGAACGCTGTAGGTGCCGGCGCCTGGCGGAGCAAAGTCGGCGACGCACCAGCCGTCCTCGTCCTCGCGCAGGGGAAGCGTGCCGACGGTGGAGCCGGTGCCGCTGTTCGTGACCGTCGCGGCGAGCTTTACGCCCTCGCGCTCGGGACGGGCCCGGATCGTGATCGGCTCAGCGGACCAGTAGATGTCTTCCACTTCGAGGGCCACTTTCACCGGGCTCAGCCTGGCCTTGCGAAAGCTGCCGAGGTCGAGATAGAGACTGTTGATGAGGCCGGTCAGGTGGGTGAGAACGGGAGCGGAATTCTGTAACGCAGCGTGCTGGGTCGAGGCGAACATCTCGCCCCCTGCGCTGTGCTCGAGGGGGGTCGCAGAGACCCGAGGGACGGTGCCATCCCCGCCGTGGTCGGTGCCCTCGTACGACGGGGCCATGATGACGCCATCGCCCGCGCGGCGCGCCGACTGCGAAGTCTGCTGGGCAATCCCTACAATCGGATAGACGCGATAGCCCTCCCGTTGGTAGGCAGGGTCCTGCTGGTTGGCCTCCACCGCATTCTCGATCTCCCGGTGGAAGGCGAGGGCGGCCTTCGCCTTCTCGGCGTCCACGTTGGGGATGCCGCTCGTCTCGCCCACGCGCACGAGCTTACCGTTGCCGGGGTCGTAGCACTTGAAGATCGGCAGGAGCTGGTAGATGGCCGTGAAGGTGCGCGTCATCTCCGACAGGTCGAGCAGGCCGAACGGCCCCTTGCGCAGGCCGTTGGCTAGCGTGTCCAATGCGTTGAGGGAGCCGCGATAGGGCGTGCCAAAGGTCACCAGGGCGCGCGTGTCCTTCCAGCCGCCCAAGGCTTCGAGGAAGTACCGGGCAACGATCCCGCCCATCGAGTGGCAGACGAGAATCAACTTGGCCTGTGAGTTCGCGGAGGTCCGCCAGCCCTCGAGCCATTTACGGCTCTCCTTCCGGAGCCGGCGCGCGGCAACGCGGTTGTCTCGCCGCCAGTCGTAGGGGAAAGGGAAGAAGTTCTTACCTTCCTCGAGGTCGAAGCGCCCCATCAGCGTCTCGGCGACCTTGGTGTAGCCGTCGATTTTCCACAGCCCCGGCAGCAGATGAAGATCGGGGATCAGCGCCGCGGCTACGATGCCGTCCCCTAGATCATCCTCGTCCGTTGGATCCTCCGCGAGCGCGAGGGCCTGCTTGAGGTTGTGGGCACCGCTCAAGAGCGAACTGGCAATCGAACCCGCGGAGAAACCCCACAAGACCGCTCCGTCCTTTTTGAGCACACTGCCCGTGACCCCGGGTAGGAGCACGATGATGTCGGGCATCTTGTGGCGGGGCATGCGGCCTATTGTCGGGAGCCGGCGAGCAGCCGGCAGGTCGCATACTCAGATTTCGACAGGCGGCCGTCCTGCTTGTGCAGGCCGAGCGCTTGCTGCGCCAGTGACGCCGCCCCCTTCTCGTCCTTGCGCCGCGCCGCCTCGATGGCCTTGGCGCAGTAGTACTTCGAATCGAGCTTCGAGCTGTGGTCAGGGTCCGGCGCCAGCTCCTCCGAGATCTCCTTGCACCGGCGGTAATCAGAGCCCGTCAGCTGGCGGTCCTTGGCATAGAGACCGAGCGCTCTCTGCGCCAGCGATGCCGCTTCCTCCAAGTCCCCGCGCTCGAAGGCCTCGATAGCGCGCGTGCAGTAGTACTCCGAGTCGTCCACCGGCTCCAGATCTGGCGGCGACGGGGGCGGCTCGTCGGGGGCTCCTTCGATGAGGGCCGACGCCCGACGGACTTCCCGGCGGATCTCGTCAGCCTCCCGCGGGTCCAGCAGGGCACGTTCCGGCGGTGCCGATCCGACAATCGTGCCTTGGTCGAGAGGTCCGAGTACGACAGCTGTCCAGTCCTCTACTCGGGAAGACACGCGGAGCCGCCCGTCCACCACTTTGTACGTCACTTCCGCCCCCCGAACCTCGATCTTGAACAGCGTCCCTTCCGGTGCCGCGATCGTGTACTCGGTCTGTGCCTTTAGGGTCTCGCGTACCCTCCTGAGCCCGGTGACGATCGCCCCCCCGATGCGCACGAAGATGCTCGGGTTGAGGATCTCCAGCTCGCTCTCCGGTTCGATGATCACCTCCCACCCCCCCGCAAACGTGATCACGGCTTTGACGTCGGGCGCGGTTGTGACGATCCGGTCTCCCTTCGTCAGCGCCATTCCAAACCGAGTCCTCGGTGTGTCTTCACCGCGCTTGATCTGCACGTCCTGAATCTCTGGTCCGGAGGCGCGACGCTCATCCTTGATCACTCCCTCCAGGGTGGCGACCTGTGTGGTCGCGCAGCCCGCGGCGGTGAGCGAGACAGCAATCGTGAGGAGCCGCGACGCTGCGGAGAGGGGGAATTGGGTTCGCAATGCGTTCATGGCCACCACCGCCCTTTCAGCTTTCCGACCGCGAAATAGGTCAGCAGGAGAGCTCCGATCGGGAACACCGTGTTCAGGAGGAGCTGCGAGGCGATGTACAGGCTAACGGCACCGATCAGATAGACCAGCACGACCCCGGCCAGGGCGCTCCGCCGCCAGGCGGGTCCGCGATCCCAATAGCGCAGGCCGGCGCCCGCTGTGGCCATGAGGAGGATCACGATGAGCTGCCAGGAGTCCCGGGCGGGACGAATGGTGACGCCGGACAAGAGAGTATTGACGGCATCGGCGTGGAGCTCCATTCCGTAGCGAGCCTCGCGGATGACACCCCGGCGGACGTAGAAGCTCTCGCGCTCGGTCTGCTCGCCGACCACGACGATCTTGCCTCCGAACGCCGCGGCGTTCGCCGCGGGGGAGGAAGCCTCGATGCTCTCGTACCAACGCCGACGCCGGTCCAGCGCCTCGCGGGAGCTCATGTCGAGGATCCGCCCACCGACCGCGTCGCCCTCCCCGATCGCGCAGCCCGGGATGCTGCGACGGGCGTTGTCGACGTCGGAGACCCCGAGCGACGAGCGCTCACCCGTTGCCCGATCCAAGACGTCCACGCCGTCGCTCAGCTCGGAGTCCGCGGCCAGGCTCTTTCCTTCGAACGCGAGGACCGCGGCCAAGGCCAAGGCTGGTACAGCTTGCGAAGGTGACGAGTCCCGCTTCTGCGTGACGAGCGGCACGATCGAGCTGCCGCGCCCCTTTTGGCCGACACACGCCACCCCCCAGCCGGTCAGGGCCGACCGCAGGACCGGGCTCAGGAGGGGATCGGAGCCCTCAAGGCTGCCAACTGCGGCCACGACCGCCGTCCCGCGCGCCGTCGCGCGGCGCATGGCTGCCGCGAGCTCGACGTCACTCGGGTCCTGCCTGGGGAATCGAATGTCAAAGACGACGACCTTGGCGCCCGCCTCGGAAAGGCGGTCGAGAAGTTTCGCGTGCCGGGGCCTCCACGTTCGATCGATCTTCTGCCTCGTCGCGACCAGACTGATCTGATCGCTGAAAGCCTGCTGCCGGAAGGCGTCGCCCAGCCAGCTCGTGTAACTCTGGAGCTTCAGCTCAGGAGGAAGGCGATCGAAAAACCGGAGCCATGAGAGAGAGAACATGAAGAAAGCCACTAGCACCGCTGCGAACAGTGAGCGGTTGCGAAACCGGAGCCGCTGGCGGACGCGCTCGAGCTCCTCGCCCTCCGCCTGGCGTTCTTCTTCACTTTGCGGGAGGGCGAGGTTGGCCTCGTGGGTCTTGATGGCCGCTTCGACGCCGGCGAGCTTCCGCGGTGAATAAGGCGTGTCTGCGAGTCGCTTCCCGGTCAGGAGGTCGAACAGGACCCCTTCAGGAGCCCGAGTGAAGAGCACCGGGGTGGCGACCACGCGGTGTCCAGGAAATTCCGCGGCCAGCCGGTTCCGCGCATGACAGATCGCCGGCTCTACCCGACCCCGCTCTGGTCCCTTGAACAAATAGCGATAGAACTCGCGGGCGAAGAGGATCGCGGCTTTGTCCGGGATCGGGAACTGCATCGCGACAACGGCGGGTATGCCGCGCTTGACCAGCTCTGGGGCCAGCCCGAGCAGCGGCTGACTGGAAGAAACCTCGGCCCCCTGGCAGGAGTTCAAGACGATGAGCTTCATCGTCGGGTGGTTGCGAAAGAGGCTCCCGAACCTCTCGTGGTCGACGTAGTCGGGCTCTCCCGTGGCCTGGTTGAAGATCAGGAAGGGTCGCTCGGAATCAAAGCCGCCATGGCCGATGAAGTGAAGGATGTGAAAGCGCTGCTCGACAAGGGCGTCACAGACGCGATCGAGGGTCACCACTCCGTCGAGCCAGGTGAGCTCGACCAGCTTCTGCCGCTCGAGGTCACCCACCGCTTCCTGCAGGAGCTCTCGTTCGGCGGCGGTGTCGAGGTCCGGGACGCTTGGAATGACGACCAACATTCGCACCGGAAACGCGGTCTCTAGCGAGCGGATGGGCCGTGGCACTTCGAGATAGCGGACGACCGCTGTAGCCGCGTCGGTGGCCAGGAACTCCTGGTCCCGGCGGGAGTAGAGCAGCTCCCAGGGCAGGTGGGCCATGGGAGGCGCCTCGATGCGGAGGCGGACCCGGAGGCCCTCATCGCGCTCTGCGTTACAGGCCCCGCGCGAGCGCTCGAAGAGCGTCGCGATGTCCCGGTTCTCGGCGTCGAAGAGCCCCGAGTAGAGCAGAGAGCCAAAATCGACGAGCAGTTCTCGGCCGCTCTCTCCGAGGACCAGGCGGGCTTCTAATTCTTGGAGCGGCCCGGATTCGGGATCCAAGGCCGTCCGGTCACGGGCCTCCCCCTGTGCCGAGCAGGCGGCCCGGAGGGGGTAATGGTCCCCAACCCGGTTGTCGATCCAGAGGTCGAAGTCACGGTAGCGCAAGACGCACCTCAACGATCTATTCTTAATAAGCAGTATACGGGAAAATCCCTTCAGCTCGGGAGCATCCACTTCGTGCTCGCCGGTGCACGTGGCACCGCAAGCGGACGCATACAATCCGCGCTAGGTAATCGCATGATCCCCGCCGTCCCGCTCCCGCCCCCGGTCCGCCCGGGGGCGCGCGTGGGGGTGGCGGCGCTCTCCGGCGCGGTCGATCCCGAGCGGCTGCGGCGCGGCCTCGCCGAGCTCGAACGGCTGGGTTTCGAGCCGGTGCCCGCGCGCAACCTGGCGGCCGTGGCGGGCACCGGCAAGGTGCGCTTCGCCGGCGGCGACGAGGAGCGCCTCGCGGCCTTCCACGAGCTGGCGGCCGACCCCGACCTGCCGGCCATCCTCTTCGCCCGCGGCGGCCACGGCCTGCTGCGGCTCCTGCCGCAGGTCGACTGGCCGCTCCTGGCGCGCACGCCGCGCGCCTACGTCGGCTACTCCGATCTGACGCCCTTCCTGCTCGCCGTCGTCCAGCGGCTCGGCATCGCCGCCTTCCACGGCCCGCTGGTGGCGGCCGAGCTGGCGCGCGGCCTCCTGCCTGAGGAGGAGGAGTCGCTCTTGGGCGCCCTCGCTGGCGACTACCCGGTCGAGCACTCGCTGGCCGGTGCCCTGCGCGACGGCGTGGGGGAGGGGCCGCTCCTCGGCGGCTGCCTGTCGCTCCTGGTGGGGACGCTGGGCACCCCGTGGGCGACCGATCTCGCCGGCGGCATCGTCTTCCTGGAGGACGTCAACGAGCCGCTCTACCGCCTCGACCGAATGTTGACCCACCTCCGCTTGTCGGGTAGCCTCGCCGCGATCCGCGGCATGGTGATCGGGCACTTCGACGGCGACGGCCTGGAGCCTCCGGGTGCCGAGGTCGAGGCCCGCATCGCCCTGATGGCCGAGAGCCTCGCCGGCTTCCCCTGGCCGCTGGCCTGGGGGGAGCGGAGCGGCCACCGCGCCCCCAACCTGACGCTGCCGCTCGGCCTGCCGGCGCGCCTCGAGGGCGCCCGCCTGACGCTGGGCAGCGACCGGATCGCCGAGCGATGAGCAACTCCGTCTTCAAGAGCACCGCCAGCGGCGCCACCCCCGCGCCCAAGAAGGCGTCGGTCTACACCCAGGTCGAGCACTCGGCCGGCAACTACGTCTTCCGCGAGGGGGAGCTGGGGCGGGAGATGTACATCATCCAGGAGGGGCAGGTCGAGATCACCAAGCGCGCCGCCGGCGAGGAGCGGCAGCTCGCGGTGCTCGACAAGGGGGACTTCTTCGGCGAGATGGCGCTGCTCGAGGACCTGCCGCGCGCCGGCTCGGCGCGCGCCGTGAGCCACGTCCGGCTGGTGCAGATCAACGGCTCGACCTTCGACCAGATGCTGCGCGACAACCCCGAGATCGCGGTGCGCATGATGCGCAAGCTGTCACGCCGGCTGCGCGAGACCGACCAGCAGCTGCGCGACCTCATGGACCAGACCAACCGCGGCTTCTCCGACGTGCCCTCCTTCCAGGAGGCCCCGGCGCCGACCGCCCCCGAGCGGCTGCGGCACGCGCAGTCCGGCATGGAGTTCCCGCTCGCCCGCGGCTCGGAGACGACGATCGGGCGGAAGGACCCGGTCACCGGCATCTGGCCGGACATCGACCTTTCGCCGGTCGACAACCAGCGCTCCGTCTCCCGCCGCCACGCCAAGATCTACCGCCGCGGCGCCAAGTTCTTCCTCTCCGAAGAGATCGGCACCGTCAACAACACCTTCCTGAACGGCGCCCGCCTGGAGACCGGCATCCCCGGCGAGCTGAAAGCCGGCGACGAGGTGCGGTGCGGGGTCGTGGCGCTGCGCTTCGAAATCCCGAATTAGCCGCGGCGGCGCGTCGTATCCTTCCCGCGTGCCGCTTACCCCCGCCACGCCCCTGACCGCGGTGCGCGGCATCGGGCCGGCGCGGGGGGGGGCGTTTGCGGCGGCCGGGTACTGCACGGTCCGCGACCTCCTCTTCCACCTGCCGCACCGCTACGAAGACCGCCGGGCGGTGACGCCGGTCGGGGAGGTGGGCGCCGCGGGCGAGGTGACGGTGCGCGGGCGGCTCGTGGACCTCAAGGGGGTGCGCGTCCGGCGGCGCGGGCTGGCGCTGGTGCGCGGGGCGGTCGAGGACGACACCGGCCGGCTGGCCGTCGTCTGGTTCAACCGTCCCTACCTCACGACCTGGGCCGACTCGGGCGAGGAGTACCTGCTGCACGGGCCGGTCCGCGCGACGAAGAGCGGCGCCCTGGCGCTCCTCAACCCCTCCTGCGAGCGCGCCGCCGCGGCGCTCCACGGCGGGCGGATCGCGCCGGTCTATCCGGCGGTGCGCGGGGTCGGCCCCGCGGCCTTGCGGCGTCTTGTGCCGCAGCTCCTGGCCGCCCTCGACCTGCCGCGCCTCGCCGACCCTCTGCCGCCCGACCTCCTCGACCGCCACGGCCTGCCGCCGCTCGCCGAGGCGCTCGCCGTCCTCCACGCGCCGCCGGAGGGGGCCGACCTCGACGCCCTCAACGGCCGCCGGAGCCCCGCCCACCTCCGCCTCATCTACGGCGAGCTGCTGGAGCTCCAGCTCGAGCTCGCGGTGCTGCGCGAGCGCGCGGTGCGCGAGCCGCGACGCCACCACTACCGGATCGACGACTGCCTGCGCCAGACGGCGCGCGCCGCCCTCCCCTTCAAGCTCACCGCGGCGCAGAAGCGCGTGCTGCGCGAGATCGCCGCCGATCTCCAATCGCCCTACCCGATGCTCCGTCTCCTCCAGGGGGACGTCGGCAGCGGCAAGACGATCGTCGCCGCCCTCGCTCTCCTGATCGCCCTCGAGAACGGCTATCAGGCGGCCTTCATGGCGCCGACCGAGTTGCTCGCCGAGCAGCACTTCGCCGGCCTGGCGCGCCTCCTGGGAAAGCGCTGCCGCATCGGGCTCCTCACCGGCTCGAACCGCGACGCCGGCGCCCTGCGCGAGGCCCTGGCCGCCGGCACGCTCGACCTCGCGGTCGGCACCCACGCGCTGGTGCAGGAGGGCGTGCGCTTCCGCAAGCTCGGCCTCTGCGTCATCGACGAGCAGCACCGCTTCGGCGTCGTCCAGCGGCAGCTCCTGGCGCGCAAGGGGGAGCGGCCGGACGTCCTGGTGATGACCGCGACGCCGATCCCGCGCTCGCTCGCCCTCGCGGCCTACGGCGACCTCGCGCAGTCGCTCCTCGACGAGCTGCCGCCGGGGCGGACGCCGGTCGCCACCGAGGTCGTGCCGGTCAAGCGCCGCGGCGAGGTCTACCGGCGCCTGGCCGCGGAGCTCGCGACCGGCGGCCGCGCCTACGTCGTCTTCCCCAAGATCGAGGGCGAGCCGGAAGACGCCGCCGCGGTCGCGACGATGGGGGAGCGCGTGCGCCGCTTCCTCGCCGACTGGCCGAGCGCCGTCCTCCACGGCCGCATGCCGCCGGCCGAGCGCGACGAGGTGATGCGCGCCTTCGCGCGCGGCGACGTGCAGGTGCTGGTGGCGACGACGGTGATCGAGGTCGGCGTCGACGTCCCGGAGGCCACCTGGATGGTCGTCGAGAGCGCCGAGCGCTTCGGCCTGGCGCAGCTCCACCAGCTGCGCGGCCGCGTCGGGCGCGGGCCGCGGCCGTCGCGCTGCGTCGCCCTCCACGGCAAGCTCACCGAGGACGGGGCGCGGCGGCTGGAGGTCTTCGCCGGCACGACCGACGGCTTCGCCATCGCCGAGGCCGACCTGGCGCTGCGCGGCCCGGGGGAGTTGCTGGGGACGCGCCAGGCCGGGCTCCCCGTCTTCCGCGTCGCCGACTTGGCCGCCGACTTCGCCTGGCTGCAGACGGCGCGCGACGACGCGCGGGAGCTGCTGCCGCGCCTCGACGAGCCGGCGCTCGCGCCGCTGCGCGCCCTCGTCGAGCCGCGGCTGCGCGGGCGGGGCGCCCGCTTCGAGGGAGGATAGGCGCCCGCGTGCGCGTCCTCCTGGTCGCCAACACGCTCCCCCCGCGCGACGTCTCGGGGGTCGGAGAGCAGGTGCTACAGTTGGCGGCGGGTCTGCGCGACGCCGGGCACGAGGTGGAGGTCCTGGGGCGCGGGCCTGGCGGCGCCAGAGGCCCCAAGCTGCTCTTCCCGCTCGCCGTCGTCCCCGCCGCCTGGCGGTCGCTCCGCCGCTTCCGGCCGCACGTCGTCCAGGTGCACGAGTCGGACGGCGCGCTGGCGGCCCTGCTGGCGGCGGCGGCCTCCCCCCTGCTCGACCCGCCGCCGCGCCTGGCCGCCCTCCTCCAGGTGAGCTACCGCGAGGAGCGGCGCGCGGTGCGGCCGCTGCGGGCGCCGGACGGGCGGGTGCTGGGGCGGCCGGGGTGGCGCGAGCGGGCCTTCCGCTGGGGGAAGGCGCCGCTCCAGGTGGCGCTGGGGTGCCTGACCGCGTGGTGCGCCGACCTAGTGCTGGCGCCGAGCGCGGCGACGGCGGAGGAGCTGACGCGGGACTACGGAGTCGGCGGTGTAGGAGTGGTGCCGAACGCGACAGGGGGAGTGCCGGTTGAAGAGGAAGAATCTCGGGTAGGGGAGACAGGCTCCGAGCCTGCGCGGGGCTACCTGCTGTTCATTGGACGGCTGCGGTTGCGGAAAGGTGTCGAGGTGCTGCTGGCCGCGCTTGCAGGGCTGAGGGAGAAGCACCCCGAGGCCCGCCTGCTCGTCGCCGGCGACGGCGAGCACCGCCGGGCGCTGGAGAGGACGGCGGCGCGGTTGGGAGTGGAGGAGGCGGTGACGTTCCTCGGGCGGTGCGACGCGGCGCGGGTGCGCGCCCTCCTCGCCGGCGCCGGCGCGCTGGCGGTGCCGTCGATCTACGAGGGGATGCCGCTGGTGGTGCTGGAAGCGATGGAAGCCGGAGTGCCGGTCGTCGCCAGCCGGGTGAGCGGCATCCCGGAGGTCGTCGTGGACGGCGAGACCGGCTGGCTGGTGCCGCGCGAGGACCCGGCGGCGCTGGCCGCCGCGCTCGGCGCAGCGCTGGCGGAGCCGGAGGAGGCCCGCCGCCGCGGCGAAGCCGGCCGGCGGCGGCTCGACGAGAGGTTCCGACCGCGGCACGCCGCGGCCGCCTGGCTGGCGGCGATCGGCGAGGCAGGGAAGGAGACGACGCACGCATGATGGGACGCGCTTTGCTGATCGTGGGGTGGATGGCGACGCTGGGCTTCGCCGCCAGCGCCGGCGTGGGCTACTTCCTGCCCCGGATCGACGAAGGGATGCGCCTCCACATCCTCCTCGCCCTCGCCTCCAGCCTCCTCCTGCTCTTCTCCCACTGCTGGATCATGTTCTACCTGATCGGCACCGGCCGTGCGATCAAGGACGCCGTGCGGACGGGCGGGCTGCCGGCCGAGCTCTACGAGCGGACGAAGGACTTCAAGAACCGCTCCTACCCCTCGCTGATGCTCGCCGTCGGCCTGGCGATGGCGACCTTCATCCTCGGCGGCGGCGTCTACACCGGCGCGGTCCCGCTCTGGGTCCATCACGGCCTCTTCTGGCTGACGCTGGCGGCGCAGCTTCGGGCGCTGGTGCTGGAGGGCCGAGTGCTCGGCGCCAACGACCGCCTGATGGCCGACATCAACCGCCGCCTGGGCGCCGCGGCCTGATGGAGCGCGACCCGACCACGACGGTCGCCGTCGTCCTGGTCAACTGGAACGGCGCCGAGGACACCCTCGCCACCCTGCGCTCGCTCGACGCCGTGCGCGGCCGCGAGCGCCTCCGCCCGCTCGTCGTCGACAACGGCTCGACCGACGGCTCGCCGGAGCGCCTCCGCCGCGAGCGGCCGGACGTCGAGCTGGTCGAGACCGGCGAGAACCTCGGCTTCGCGGGCGGCAACGACGTCGGCATCCGCCGCGCCCTCGCCGACCCCGCGGTCGGCTGGGTGCTGCTCCTCAACACCGACGTCGCGGTGGACCCCGGCTTCCTCGAGCCGCTCCTCGCCGCCGCCCGCGACCCGGCGGTCGGCGCCGCCGGCCCCAAGATCTTCTACTTCGACCCGCCCGACCGGCTGTGGGCGGCTGGAGGGCGACTGCGCATCCGCGAGACGGTGACGGTCGAGCTGGGACGCGGCGAGCCGGACGGCCCGCGCTGGAGCCGCGCCGCCGACGTCACGTACCTGACGACCTGCTGCCTCTTGGTGCCGCGCGACGCGCTCGAGCGGGTGGGTCCGCTCGACCCGGCCTACTTCATCAACGTCGACGACGCCGACTGGTGCCGCCGCGCGCTCGACGCCGGCTACCGCCTGCGCTACGTGCCCGAGAGCCGCATCTGGCACAAGGTGGCGGCCTCGACCGGCGGCGGCTACTCGCCGGGCAAGACCTTCCACACCGGGCGCAGCAACGCCCTCTACGTCCGCCGCCACGGCGGGCCGCTCGGCCTCGCCGGCTTCCTCGCCGCCAACCTGGTCGCCCTGCCCGCCGCCTGGCTGCGCGAGGCGCCGCGCGGCAACGGCCGCTCGGTCGTCGCCAAGGCGCGCGGCGTCCTCGCCGGCTTGCGCGACCCGCTGCCGCCGCTGCCGAGCCTCTGACGATGCCGGCGCTCCAGGACCCCAACGCCCTCTTCACCGCCGCGGTGCAGCTTCTGCTCGTGCTCCTCGCCATCTCGGCGCACGAGGCGGCGCACGCCTGGGCCGCCGACCTCTGTGGCGACCCGACGCCGCGCACGCTCGGGCGGCTCACCCTCAACCCGCTGCGCCACCTCGACCCCTTCGGCTCGGTCGTGCTGCCGATCATGCTGCTCGTCGTTGGGGCGCCGGTCTTCGGCTGGGGGCGGCGGCCGCCGATCCTCGAGAAGAACCTCCGCCGGCCGCGCCGCGACGGCTCGCTCGTCGATCTCGCCGGCCCGGCCGCGAACCTGGTCCTCGCCGCCCTCGCCACGCTGGCGCTCGCCGTCGCCCTGCAGTTCCTGCCGGCGGCGGCGCGTGAGGCCGCGTTCCTGACCCTCTTCCAGCGGGCGCGCGAGGCCGGGGCGATGGCCGGCTTCCCGCTCGTCTTCACCCTGGTGCGGATGGCGACGATCAACGCCTTCCTGGCCGTCTTCAACCTCATCCCGCTGCCGCCGCTCGACGCCGGCCAGCTCGCCCTGCGCTTCCTGCCCTACGACTGGGCGGTGCGCCTTGCCGCCGTCCGACCCTACGGCTTTATGATCGGCACCGCCCTCGCCGTCTCGGGGGTGGTGCCGGCGCTGCTCTTCCCCTTCTACGGGCTGCTGGTGGTCGTGATTCGCTTCCTCTGAGGAGAATCAGTGGTCGAGGCGCAGAAAGTCGTGCTCTCCGGGATGCGCTCCACGGGGAAGCTGCACCTGGGGAACTACTTCGGGGCGCTCAAGAACTGGGTGGAGCTGCAGGACCGCTACCGCTGCTACTTCTTCGCCGCCGACTGGCACGCCCTGACCAGCGACTACGCCGACCCCTCCGGCATCGCCGAGAGCACGCTCGAGATCGTCGCCGATTACCTAGCCGCCGGGCTCGACCCCGAGCGCTCGGTCATCTTCGTCCAGTCGATGGTGCCGGAGCACGCCGAGCTCCACCTCCTGCTGTCGATGATCACGCCGCTCGGCTGGCTGGAGCGGGTGCCAAGCTACAAGGAGCAGATGGCGCAGATCGAAGGCAAGGACCTCGCGACCTACGGCTTCCTGGGCTACCCGCTGCTGCAGACCGTGGACATCGTCATCTACCGCGCCCACTTCGTGCCGGTGGGGGAGGACCAGGCGAGCCACCTGGAGATGAGCCGCGAGGTGGTGCGCCGCTTCAACCACCTCTACGGCGCGGAGGTCTTCCCCGAGCCCAAGGCCCTCTTCACGCCCACCCCGAAGGTGCCGGGGATCGACGGGCGGAAGATGTCGAAGTCCTACGGCAACGCCATCCACCTCTCCGATCCGCCGGAGGTGGTGCGGCAGAAATGCATGGAGATGTTCACCGACCCGCAGCGGCAGCGGCGGAGCGACCCCGGGCGTCCCGAGGTCTGCAACCTCTACGAGTTCCACAAGCTGATGTCGCCGGCCGACGTGCAGGAGCGGGTGGCGGTGCAGTGCCGGGCGGCGGAGATCGGCTGTGTCGACGACAAGCGCCTCCTCGCCGACATCATGAACGCCTATCTCGAGCCGATGCGCGAGCGGCGCGCGCGGCTGGCCGGAGACCGCGACGCGCTCCTCGACGTCCTCGTCGAGGGCTCGCGCCAGGCGCGCGAGCGGGCGCAGGAGACCATGGAGCAGGTGCGGGCGGCGATGGGGCTCGATTACTCGAAGACCCGCCGCCTCGTCGCGGAGGCCCGCCGGTGAGCGAGTCCCTCCTCCCCCCCGGCTGGAAGGTGCACCTGCCTGTCTTCGAAGGGCCGCTCGACCTCCTCCTCCACCTGGTCAAGGTCAACCAGGTGGAGATCACGGACATCCCGGTGGCCACGATCTGCGATCAGTTCCACGAGTACCTGCGGCTGATGGAGGAGCTGAACCTCGACATCGCCGGCGAGTACATCTACGAAGCGTCGCTGCTGATCCATCTGAAGAGCAAGATGCTGCTGCCGCGGCCGGCGACGGTCGAGGGGGAGCCGGCGGAGGACCCGCGGCAGGAGCTGGTCGAGCGCCTGCTGGAGTATCGGCGCCTCAAGGCGGCGGCGCAGACGCTGGCCGAGACCGACCGCCTGCGCCTCGGCGTCTTCACCCGGAAGCCGCAGCCGCGGCCGGGGCCGGAGGAGGGGGAGGAGATCGAGCTCGGCGAGGTCTCGCTCTTCGACCTGCTCGGCGCTTTCAAGCAGGTCCTCGTCCGCTACGACCGCGAGCACCCGCCGCCGTTCCTGGTCAGCCCCGAGGTCTGGAGCGTGCGCGCGCAGTTCGAGCGCTACTTGGGGGAGCTGTCGCCCAGCCGCCCCTTCGACCTCCTCGCCGACCTCCGCCGCCGCTCCGGCCGCGCCGAGGCGATCGCCGCCTTCCTCGCGGTCCTCGAGCTGGCGCGTTTGAACCTCGTCCGCCTCCACCAGACCGAGGCCGGGGAGGTGCTGCTCTACCGCACGACGCGCGACTGGTCGCGCGCCGACATCGAAGCGGTGGGGGCGTAGGGCGGGATGACGGGACGGCCGGAGCTCGAAGCGGCGCTGGAGGCGGTCCTCTTCGTCGCCGCCGACCCGGTGCCGCGGCAACGCCTGCTGGACCTCTTCGACGAAGGGGACCGCGAGGAGGCGGCGCAGGCGCTGGAGGCCGTGCTCGCCCGCTACGCGCCGGCCGAGGGGCGCGGCGTCGCCGCCGAGGAGGTGGCCGGCGGCGTGCGCCTGGTGACGCGGCCGGAGCTCGCGCCCTACCTCCGCCGCTTCTTCGAGGCAGCCGGCGAGAGCAAGCTGTCGGTGGCGGCGCTCGAGACCCTGGCCATCGTCGCCTACCGCCAGCCGATCACCGCCCCCGAGATCCAGGAGCTGCGCTCGGTCAACCCGGCGGCGGTGCTCAAGACCCTGCTCGAGCGGCGCATGGTGCGCATCACCGGCCGCAAGGAGGTAGTGGGCAAGCCCTTCCTCTACGGCACGACGCGCGAGTTCCTGATGCACTTCGGCCTCAACCACGTCCGCGACCTGCCGCCGCTGGAGGAGCTCGAGGAGGCGCTGCGCGATGGCTGAGGAGCGCCTGCAGAAGATCCTCGCCCGCGCCGGCGTCACCTCGCGGCGCAAGGCCGAGGACCTGATCCGCGAAGGGCGGGTGACGGTCAACGGCGCCGTGGCCGGCATCGGCGACAAGGCCGACCCGGCGCGCGACGCGGTGAAGCTCGACGGCAAGCGCGTCCACTTGCCGGCGACGCATCGCTACCTCCTGCTCAACAAGCCGCGGGCGGTGATGTCCACGCTCTCCGACCCCGAGGGTCGGCCGACGGTCATGGAGTTCGTGCCGCCGATGTTCCGCAAAGCGCTGGTGCCGGTGGGGCGGCTCGACTTCCTGACCGAGGGCCTCCTCCTGCTCACCGACGACGGCGAGTTCGCGCAGACGATCGCCCATCCGCGGCACGGCTGCTGGAAGACCTACGAGGTCAAGGTGTCCGGCCACCCGGACGCGGCGGCCCTCGACCGGCTGCGCGCCGGGATCCTGCTCGAAGGGGTGAGGACGGCGCCGTGCGAGATCGAGCCGCGGCACGTCAAGGCGCGGCGTAGCCCCCGCGGCGAGCGCGGCCGGCGCCCGCCGGAGAGCGAGACCTCCTGGTGGACGGTGCGCCTCGCCGAGGGGCGGACGCGGCAGATCCGCGAGATGTTCCAGCGCGTCGGCCACCCGGTGCAGAAGCTGCGGCGGGTGGCGATCGGGCCGCTCTCCGATGCCGAGCTGCCGCTCGGCGCCGTGCGCGAGCTCTCCGAGCGCGAGGTCGACATGCTCAAGCGCGCGGCCGGGCGGATCCCCCCGCCCGACCAGCAAGCCGCCGGGCGCAAGCCCTCACGCGGCGGTCCGCGCCAGCCGGCGCCGGGCGTGCGCGGCGGCGCGCGGAAGGGCGGCCCGCCGCGACCCGGGCCGCCGAAACGAAGCGGTGAGCGGCCGAAGCCCCCTCCTCGTCGCCATTGACGGCCCCTCCGGGGTCGGCAAGAGCACGGCGGCGCGGATGCTCGCCCGCCGCCTCGGCGTGCCGTTCCTCGACACCGGCGCGATGTACCGCGCCGTCGCCTTGAAGGTCCTGGAGAGCGGCGCCGACCCCGGCGACCCGGAGGCCGTCGCGCCGCTGAGCGACGCCGCCGACATCCGGCTCGCCCGCCTCCCCGACGGCACCTTCGAGGTGCTTCTCGACGGCCGCCCGGTCGAGCCGCGCATCCGCAGCCGCGAAGTGAGCGAGGCCTCCTCGCAGGTCTCCGAGCACCCCGCGGTGCGGCGCCGCATGGTCGCCCTGCAGCGCGAGATCGCCGGCCGGCACGGTGGCGTCCTCGAAGGCCGCGACATCGGCACCCGCGTCTTCCCCGACACACCGCACAAGTTCTTCCTCGACGCCCGCCCCGAGGTCCGCTTCCGCCGCCGCCACGACCAGCTCGCCCAAGCCGGCCGTCCCGAGGACTACGACGCTGTCGTCGGCGACATCACCGCCCGCGACGAGCGCGACAGCCGCCGCACCGACTCGCCGCTGACGCGCGACGCGACGTATACCTTCATCGACTCCTCGGATCTCGAGCTCGAAGAGGTGGTGGAGAAGATGGCGCGGCAGATCGAACGCTCCGCACCGTCCTCCTGAGGCGCTACTTCTTAGGCGCCACGCTCAGGATCTTCTCGATCTTCTTCGCATCGTCCGGCAGCAGCCCCGCCGCGGGGAGGCGGGGGACGAGGCGGGCCCAGCGCTCTTCGCGGGCGAAGACGTCGCGGAAGATCGGCAGCGCCTGCTCCTCCCGGCCGGCGGCGAAGAGGGTGACGGCCTGCCAGAAGGGGAGCTCGGCGATGTCGGGCGCGAGCTGCGTGCCGCGGGTGTAGTGGCCGAGCGCCTCCTCGACCTTGCCCGCCGCGAACGCCTCGTCGCCCAGGTTCATCTCGTCGTAAGCGCGGTTGAGGGTCAAGAGGCGCCGCAGCTCGGCGAGCGGCTGCGGGTGGTCGTCCACCCGCAGGTCCACCAAGCGGTCGCGCCAGGGCTCGCCCGTCGATTGCGCGCGCACGATGAGAAGCGCCGCACTCTGCCGGCCGCGGATGTCGCCGCCCTCGGCCTCCGCCGCCTCCAGCGCCGCGAGCAGGCGCTCCGCCAGGTCCCCCGACGCGCCTTCGTAGGCCCGCGCCATCGCCGGCCAGACCGTCGGCTTGTCCATCAGGTTCGCCTGCACCGAGTAGCCGGCGCCCTGCTGGTGGCCGGCGGCGGCGATGCAGCGCGGGCCGGTCCAGGCCGCTACCCGTCCCTGCGCGTCCACCATCGCCACCTGCCGCACGTCCTTCTGCTCGTCGGCGGCGAGGAGCTCCTGGAGCGCCTGCTCGGCCGACTTCCCACCCTTCATCAGCGCCAGCCCCTTCGGCCCGTAGTCCACCCGCACGAACGACTGCGTCGCCACCGCTCCGACCCCCGCCTCCGCCCACGGCACGGTCGGCCCGACCGAGAACCAGTGGCTCTGCACCGCCACCCCGAAGTCGCCCGTCTTGGGATCGCGGGCGACGATCGAGTAGGTGTGGGCGAGCGGATCGACGGCGCGGGCGGGGGCTGGAGGAAGGAGAGCGGCGGCGGTGAGCACGGCGAGAGGGAGAGCGTTGGGTCGCATAACGCGGTATCATTACTCAACCTCGGAAAACTGATCGGACGTCCGTCTATCTCACGGCGGACAGGAGGTGACTATGCGCTCGAAGTCCCGCAAGACAGACGGCTTCCAGGCTTTCGCGGTGTCGGGAATCAACACCATCTCGTTCGGCATCGCGGCTACCCCGGAGGCGCGGAAAGACCTCCTGGGCTTCGCCGTCGAGCGCTTCGACCCGACCGAGAACGAGCGCTACATCATGCCGGGCTTCAAGGTCTTCCGCTCGGTCATCCCCAACCCCGGGTCGGGCCTCTGCGTCACCACCTGGGAGCACCCGGTCCAGAGCTTCGTCTGGGACGACTTCACCGCCAAGCCCGACCGCGAGTACGAGTACACCTTTTTTCCGCTGCGCGGCACGCCGCGCAACCTCGACCGCAGCGCGCAGCCGTTCAAGATCGCCGTCCACACCGAGCCGCTTTACAGCAAGCTGGAGCACGATGTCTTCTTCAACCGCGGGGTCGCCAGCAGCCAGGCATACAACCGGCGGTTCGGCAACAAGAAGCCGAACGACCCCTCGCTGACGAAGGAGCAACAGGAAGCGGCCAAGCAGTGGCTGAGCCGCGACCTCGACGACGCCCTCCTCAAGTTCATCAAGCAAGCCAAGGAGGGCGACGGCCTGCGCTGCTGCTTCTACGAGTTCCGCTACGCGCCGGCGGCGGAGGAGCTCAAGAAGGCAATCGACCGCGGCGTCGACGTGCGGATCATCGTCGACGCCAAAGAGAACGGCCGGACGGACCGGGACGGCACGGAGCACGCAGCCTTCCCGCGCACCGACAACCTGGAGGTAATCAAGAAGGCCGGCATTCCCCGCAATCGCGTCGTTCTGCGCAAAGCGCGAGCGGCCAACATCCAGCACAACAAGTTCATGGTGCTGCTCAAGGGGCAGCGGCAGCGCCCCGCCGAGGTCTGGACCGGCTCGACGAACCTCTCCCAGGGCGGCATCCACGGCCAGACCAACGTCGGCCACTGGGTGCGCAACGAGGACGTGGCCGAGCGCTTCAACGCCTACTGGGAGCTGCTCCGCGCCGACCCCGGCGGGCAGGACGGCGACGACGCGGCCACCAGCAAGCGCAAGAACGCCGAGCTGAAGGCCGAAGTCCAGGCGCTCACCGAGGTCCCGGCGACGATCGAGGAGATCCCGCAGGGCGTCACGCCGGTGTTCAGCCCGCGCTCCGGCCTCAAAGTGCTCGACCTGTACGTGAGTCTGGTGGACTCGGCCGCCGTCTCCTCGTGCATCACCCTGGCCTTCGGCATCAGCGCCGTCTTCAAGGAGCAGCTCAAGAACAATCCCCCCGACGGAAACATCGTGCTCATGCTGCTCGAGAAGGAGGACCGCCCCAACCCGCGGAGCACGAAGCCCTTCATCCCTATCAACGCCCGCAACAACGTCTACAAGGCCTGGGGCTCGTTCCTGCGCGACCCCGTCTATCAGTGGGCGAAGGAGACCAACGCGCGGGCCCTCGAGCTCAACTCGCACGTCGCCTACGTCCACTCCAAGTTCCTGCTCATGGACCCGCTGGGCGACGACCCCATCGTGGTGACCGGCTCGGCAAACTTCAGCGCGCCTTCGACCGACTCCAACGACGAGAACATGCTGATCATCCGCGGCGACCGCCGCGTCGCCGACATCTACTTCACCGAGTTCAACCGCCTGTTCAACCACTACTACTTCCGCGCCGTCACCGAAGCGACCAGCCGGCGGCCCCGCCCCGCCGCCGCCCCCGCCCCCGCCGGCACCAGCGCCGCCGCCGAGAGCCTCTTCCTGAACGAGAAGGACGTCTGGACCGAGAAGTACCAGCCCGGCAAGCTCAAGCAAAAGCGGCTGGACCTCTACACCGGGATGGAAGGCTTCACCAACGGCGGTTGACCCGGCAGCCTCCTTGCAACACTCCTTTGCCGGGCGCGCAGTGCGCCCGCACTAGGTCAATTTGGCCAAGGAGGACGTCATGGGTTTGATCCAGTTCGCCAAGGACGTGGGCCGGAAGCTCCGGCTCGGGGACGACGAGCCGCAGCAGCCGGCGGGGGGTGCCGGGCACCCTTCCACCCAGCAGGTGCAGGATCTGCACGACCGGCGGCGCGCCGCCGCGTTGGTCAAGGTGGTCGAGCAGATGGGCTTCAAGGTCCAGGACTTCAGCGTCCGCGTGGACGGCGACAAGGCCGTCGTCAAGGGGAAGGCGGCCAGCCAGGAGGAGCGCGAGAAGGTGGCGCTCCTGGTCGGCAACCACGAGGGGATCGGCTCGGTCGACGACCAGATGACGGTCGGCGGCGGCGCCGTGGGGGCGTCGTATCAGGGGCAGGGACAGTTCTACACGGTCGTCAAGGGCGACACCCTGTCGAAGATCGCCAAGCAGCACTACGGCGACGCCAACGCCTACAACCGGATCTTCGAGGCCAACCGGCCGCTGCTCAAGGACGCGGACGAAATCTACCCCGGCCAGGTGCTGCGCATCCCGGCGCAGACCGAGGCGCCGACGCGGGCGTAGAACCCAGCGGGTTCGCCGGCGGACCCAGCCGGTTCGCCGGCCGACCCACTCGGTTCCGGCGGAGATCCACTGGGTTCCGCCGTAGATCCACTCGGTTCCCCCGCTGATCCACTGGGTTCAGCCGCTGATCCACTGGGTTCGCCCGCTGATCCACCGGGTTCGCCCGCTGATCCAGTGCGTTCGGCCGCTGAACCACTGGGTTCCGCCGCGGATCCAGTGGGTTTGGCCGTTGAACCAGTGGGTTCGGCGGCTGATCCAATGGGTTCGGCCGCCGAACCACTGAGTTCGTCGTTTACTTCGTGAGCGGCAGCAACTTCGGCGCCGAGAGCCCCGCCGGACCGACGGTGCGGACAACGAGACCGGAGCCTTCGGCCGTCGCGACACAGCCGTGAAGCACGAGCCACGCCCCTTCGCGCGGCGCGAGAAGGTGGGAGACGGCGAGGCGGGCTTCGCCCTTGGTGCGGACGGTCGAGGGCGCCTGCGTGACGACGCGCCAGTCGGTCGTGGCGTCCAGCTCCGTGAGATAGAGCCGCTCGTCGCTCGGGACGCGGCGGTCGAACCAGGCGAGCTGGAGCGGCCCGCGCTGCACGCCGACCGGCAGGTCCACCCAGAAGTCGCTCCCCTGGCGCCAACTGTCGGTCACGCGCGCCGTGCCCCACGGCGTCCACAGCGAGCGCGTCCACTTCTTGCCGCCGTCGCGCGAGACGTAGACGGCGCCGTCGGCCGAGAGGTAGGCGGCGGCGTTGCCGGCGAGCGGCACCACCTGCCCGCGCCGGTTGGCCGGCAGCACCGGCAGCCCGCTCACCCAGTGCGCCGGGCGCCCCGAGGCGGCGAAGAGTCCGCTCCCCGAGAGGACGCCGTCCTTCCGCTGCGGTGCCGGGATCGCCTCCGGCGGGCCGGAGGCGGCGATCAGCAGGCTCCCCTTCGACTTCCACTCGCGCGCCCCGGTCTCCAGGCGGAAGGCCCAGGCCGTCATCCGGCCGCCCTCCTGCCGCTGGCCATGGAGCACGATCCAGGGATGGCCGGTGTCGTCCCAGGTCGAGGCGGCGGTGCTCACCGACGGCGCCGCGAACGACTCGCCGAGCGGCTTCCAGACGCCGCCCTCCCATCGCACCGGCTGGATGCAAGTGGGGCCGCACGGCAGGACCGAAAGGATCGGGCCCGGCCCCACCGAGCCGCCGGAGCGCCCCTGCGTCCGGTCTTCGTGGAGCCGCGCGGCGCCGCCGCCGGCGGGCAGCTCGACGATCCAGCCGCGCCCGCCGTCGCGCCCCGGCAGGGCGAGGAGGGTGAGCCCGGACTTCGTGTCGACGCCGATCGGCGTGATCGACGTGGCGTCGTCGCACAGCTTGAGCGGCGCGGCGGCGAGCGGCGCCGCGGGCAGGAGCGCCGCGAGGAGCAGGAGCGCGACGGTCAGAGGGGTGCGGCGGGCGCCGACCTCGCGCGCCGGGATGCCGGCGACGACGGCGCCGGCGGGGACGTCGTGCAGCACCACGGCGTTGGCGCCGATCGCGGCGTCGTCGCCGACGGCGATGCCGCCGAGCACCTTCGCGCCGGCGCCGACCGTCACCCGGTTGCCGACGCGCGGGCAGTCCAGCTCGTCGAAGCGTGCCTCGCCCAGGGTGACGCCGTGGAGGAGCGTGCAGTCCTCGCCGATCACCGTCCGCCCGCCGACGACCAGCCCGACGCCGTGCGCCACGATGCAGCCGCCGCCGATCTCGGCGCGCGGCAGGATGTCCACCGCGCAGGCGCCGACCGCCCAGCGGCGGCAGACGGCGGGCAGCACCGGTACCCCCCAGCGCAGCAGGGTGTGCCCCATGCGGTAGGCGACGAGGGCCTGGAAGCCGGAGTCGAAGAGGAGGGCGTCGAAGAGGGCGAGCCAGAAGCCGCGCGCCTTGACGACGCGCAGGCGCGCGAAGTCGCGGCCGAGCCGCGGCCAGAGCGTCACCGCGCGCCTCCGGAGGCGGGGCGGCGGAGGGCGGCGAGGACGCCGAGCCGCGGCAGGCGCTTCCAGAAGCGGTAGCGGCCGCTCGCCTTGAGCAGCAGCTCGAAGCGGCTCTCGCCGGGTGTCAGGAAGCTTCTGGGTAGGGAGAGCAGGTCCTCGCGGACGCCGGCCGGGCCGTGGCCTTCGATCGTGACCGCGGCCTCGTAGCCGGCGGCGCGGACGGCCGCGCGGGCGCGCTCGTTCCAGCGGCCGTATGGGTAGGAGAAGGTGAGGACGGGTGCGCCGAGGGCCGCTTCGAGGTCGCGGCGGGAGCCGGCGGCATCGTCCTCCAGCTCCTCCGGCGAGCAGGCGGTGAGGTCGAGGTGCTTCCGTCCGTGCGACCCGAGCTCGATCCCTTGGCCCGCGATCTCCCGCAGCTCGTCGGCGGACATCAGCCGCTCGCACCGCTCGCCCGCTTCGCGGTCCCAACTGTTCTCCCCACCCAGCTCTCCGCTCACCGCGAACACCGTCGCCGTCATGCCGCGCGCCAGAAGCTCGGGCAGGGCGTGCTCGGCGAAGCAGCGGCAGCCGTCGTCGAACGTGAGCACGACGCTCCGTCCCGCCGGCTCCCCGCCGGCCCGCGCCGCATCCGCGAGGGTCAGCGTGCGGTAGCCGGCCGCGGCCAGCGCGTCGAGGTGGCGCGCCAGCTCGGCGCGCGGCAGGTAGCTGTCGGGATGGAGCGGCGGCGGCTCGAGGGGGCCGCCGGCGACGTGGTGGAGCATCAGGATCGGGATCATGGCGCCGCCTCGGCGGCCACCTGGGCGAACAGCTCGGCGTAGCCGCGGGCGGTGGCGGCGAAAGGGAAGCGCTCGGCCCGCCGGCGGGGGAGGTCCCCCCAGGGACGCCGGAGCGTCTCGGCCAGGGCGGCGGCGTAGGCGTCGGGGTCGGCGACGGCGCAGAACGTCCCCGCCTCGCCGATCACCTCCCGCCGCACCGCGTCGTCGGGCGCCACGCAGGGGAGACCGCAGGCCATCGCTTCGAGGTATGTCAGGCCGAAGGACTCCGTGAACGACGGCATCGTAAAGCAATCGGCGGCGGCGTACCAGGCGGGCATCTCGGCGCGCGGCACGCTGGCGCGCAGGTAGCGCCCTGGGCCGAGCCGGCTAGCGGCAAGGGCGTCGAGGGCCGGCGCTGCCGGGCCGTCGCCGAGCACGGCGAGGCTTCCCTCTCCCATACGCGCCACCGCATCGACGGTCAGCTCGAAGCGCTTGTGCGCGTCGAGGGCGCCGGCGGCGAGGACGAGCGGGCGGGGGAGCGGGCCCACGGCCGCGGCCGGCGGCAGGCCCGGGCGGAAGCGCTCGAGGTCGATGCCGTGCGGGATGACGGCGACCCGCGCCCGCGGCGCCCGCGCGCGGATCATCCGCGCCGCGGCCTCGGTGAAGGTTACGACGCGGTTCGGTTTCTGGCGCGCGAAGGCGCCCTCCCACTTGGGGTCTACGCCGTGGGCGATATCGACGAAGGGAACGCCGCGCAGGCGGCGCAGGAGGCGCGCCGCCCAGGCACCGGCGAGCCCGCCTTCCATGACCACGACGTCGAAGCCGCCGCGCCAGAGCCGCGGCAGGGCGGCAACCGCGGCGGTGCCCCATTCGAGGCTCAGCGGATCGAGGAACAGGGTGTCGAGCGCCTTCCTACCCAGCCGCGTCTTGCTGTAGACGGCGTTGACGAAGCGGTTGTCGCGCGGCAGTGACCGCAGCGGGACGTGCGGCAGCGGCGCCGGGCCGCGGGAGAAGACCACCGGCTGGACGCCGTGGCGTTCGGCGAGCGCGGCCGCCAGCTCGACGACGAACGCCTCCGCCCCGCGCTCGACGACGCCGACCCCCGGCATCACGAACGCGACCTTCACGCGCCCTCCGCCGCCGCGGCCACGGCCGGCGCGGCGAAGAGCCGGCGCAGCGGCCCGGCGAAGCGGGCGAGGAGGACGAGCCCGGCGATCGCCGCCGCCGCGACGGACGCCGCGAGCCGCGCCCAGGAGCCGTCGGGGAAGAGCCAGGCCGCGGCGAGGAAGAGCGGCAATGGCAGGAGGTAGACGAACAGCAGGTCGCCGGTGAGCCGCCAGAAGAGCGGGCCGCAGACGCGCGCCACCCGCCAGGCCATCAGTAGGTTGCCGAGGAGGAGGTAGTTGGCCCAGGCCATCCCCGGCGCGCCCATGGCGCGCGTCAGGAGCGCGCCGAAGCCGACGAGCGAGAGGAGGTTGAGCCCGACGACCGCCAGCCAGGCGCGGTCCTGGCCTTCGACCTTGAGCAGCTCGCCGCCGAGGCGCGAATAGGGATCGGTGAGCGGCACGAAGCAGAGGATCTGGAGGAGCGGCACCGCCGGGCGCCAGTTCTCGCCGACCAGGACCTTCAGCAGCACCACCTCGGCGTTGAAGAAGAGGAAGTAGGCGGCGAGGGTCTCGAGCGCCAGGATCGACACCGTGCCGTAGCGGTAGGCGCCGAGGTAGCGCGTGCGGTCGCCGCGGTACTCGACGAGCGCCGGGTAGAGGACGCGGGCAATCGCCGGCAGCACCAGCTCCTGGAGGCGGAACCCCCAGTCGCGCGCCTTGCCGAACTGCCCGACCACGTAGGCGCCGCCGCCGAAGGCGCCGAGGACGAAGCGGGCGACGTACGGCATCGGCAGCGCGAGGAGCGCGATGGCGAAGAGCAGCAGGCTCTTGCGCACCAGCTCGAGCGCGCGGCCCGGCTCGCGCTGCAGCGGGATCCGCCCCCAGGCGCGCCGCCAGAGGAGCGCGGCGAAGAGCGCGCCGCTCGCGAGCTGCCCCCAGACCAGCGCCCACACCCCCCAGCCCTGCGCCGCCAGCGCGATCCCCACCGCCGCGAAGGCGAGCCCGCGCAGGATCTCCGGCCCGACCAGCCGCCCCACCTCGAGCCGCCGCTCGAAAAAGACCTTGGGGACGACGGCGAGCCCGTCGAGCAGCACGAAGAGCGCGTAGAGCCGCAGCACCGCCGGCAGCCCGGGATCGAGCGGCGCGAAGAGCCCGGCGCCGAGCGCCAGCGCGGCGGTGATGAGCACCGACGAGCTCGCGATCCAGACGAACGCGGCGCCGTACGACTGCCGCTCGTCCCGCACCAGCTGGTAGGGGAGCCCGAGGTCGCGGAAGATCCCGGCGACGACCACGATCCCGAGCGCCAGGTCGAAGAGCCCGTGCCCGGAAGGCAGGATGAGCCGCGCCAGCGCCAGGTCGGCGACCGCCCGGATCGCCACTCGCCCGAGCTGGCTGCCGTAAGCCGCCAGCGTCGAGGCGACGACCCGCTTCTCCGTGCTCGCGCCGCCCGCCGCCTCCGGCCCCCTCACGGCCAAGACTCCAGCACCGCCCGATACCAGGCCCGCTTGAAGGCGACGACCCCCGGCAGCGCGTGGAGCGAGGTCAGCAAGCGCGGATGGCGAAGGAAGATGCCGACCGCCGAAGCCACCGCCTTCACCGGCGCCGCCCGCGCCAGCCGCTCCCGGCTCGCCCAGGTCGGCCCGGTCCCGAACGCCTCCGGATGGCGCGCGCGGAAGCGGTGGAAGTGCGCCCCATACCAAGCCGCGTGCGCCTCCACCTCCGCGAGACTCCCCCGCACCGCCGCATGCTCCACCACCGCCCCCGGCACGAACGCCGTCGCCACCCCGGCGCGTCGCGCCCGCAACACCCAGTCGTGGTCTTCACTAGTCGTCAGCGACTCGTCGAACCCCCCCACAACCTCCCAAGCCGCCCGCGTGCAGGCGAGATTCAAGCTTCCCAACGGCCGCCGCGTGTCCCGCTCCGCCGGCCGATCCGGCAGCAGCTCATGAAACGAAGCAATGTTGTCCGCCAGCGCCCACCGCCCCCCGCCCCGCGAAAAGGTCACCGCTCCCCCCGCCACCGGCGCCGCGTCCAACCCCCGATCGAGCCCCGCCAGCCACCCCGGCAACGGCAGACAGTCCGCATCCGTGAAAAAAATCCGCTCCCCCCGCGCCTCAGCCACCCCCAAGTTCCGAACCGCCGCCGGATTGAGCCGCGCCTCCGTCTCCACGAAACGCACACTTCCATCCCGCGGCACGAGCCCATGCGAGTCCCGCCCCACAACCAGCACTTCCGTCTCTCCCTGCACGCTGAGCCCCTCCAACGTCCTTCCCACGAAGGGCGAGTCCAAGCAAGGGACAACCACAGACCGAGTCATAGGGCGGGGGAGGGAGCGTCGGGGGGCTTCCGGCGGGAAGCTCTGAGCAAGCGCCGGCAAGCCTCACCGCAGGCCACGGTCGAGGCCGCGCGCAGCGAAGCGCAGGCGCGCGCCTCAGATCCCGCAGTCCAACAACGCGCGCGCCGGTTCCCGCCGGAAGCCCCCCGACGCTCCCGGGGGCCTACCCTTTCTCCGCGCCGCACCAGGGTTTTTAGCTCCGAGCCCGCCGCTCGCGCATCGTCCGCGCCCAGTGCTGCGGCCGAAGCGCCTTGATCTTGGCGATCCGCTCCTCCGCCACCCGCTCCGCCGCCTCATGCGTAGGAACCCCCTCGGCCCCCGCGATCTCGAACACCCGCATCAGATTCAGATAAATCCCCCGAGTCATCCGCATCGCCCGCTCGCGGTTGTACCCCGTCAGCTCGTTGTAAACGTTCATCAGCCCGCCCGCGTTGATCACGAAATCCGGCGCGTAGAGAATCCCCCGCTCGTGCAGCGCCCGCCCGTCCCGCGCCTCGTCCGCCAACTGATTGTTGGCCCCCCCCGCCACCACCGCGCAGCGCAGCCTCGGGATCGTCTCCTCGTTCAGCACCGCTCCCAGCGCGCAAGGCGCCAGCACGTCGCACTCCACCTCCAGGACCTCCTCCGGCCCGACCGGCTCCACCGCGTGCTCGTCGCGCGCCCGCGCCACCCGCTCCGGATCAATGTCCGAGCCGAAGACCTTCGCCCCCTCCTTCCGCAGATACGAGGCGAGGTGCGAGCCGACGTTGCCCAGCCCCTGCACCGCCACCGAGCGCCCGGCGAGCGAAGCCTCGCCCCAGCGCCGGTGCGCCGCCGCCTTCATCCCCTGGAGGACGCCGTAGGCGGTGACCGGCGAAGGATCGCCGCCGCCGCCGTGCGCCGGCGAGACGCCGGTCACCCAGGTCGTCTCCGAGAGGATCAGCTCCATGTCCTCGGTGTCGGTGCCGACGTCCTCGGCCGTGATGTAGAGGCCGCCGAGCGAGTCCACGTACTGGCCGAACGAGCGGAAGAGCGCCTCCGACTTGTCGTGCTTCGGGTCGGCGAGGATCACCGCCTTGCCGCCCCCCAGGTTGATGCCCGCGGCGGCCGCCTTGTAGGTCATGCCGCGCGACAGCCGCAAGACGTCGATCAGCGCCTCGTCCCAGGAGGCGTAGGGCCACATCCGCACCCCGCCGAGGCCGGGCCCCAGCACCGTCGAGTGCACCGCGATGATCGCCTGCAGGCCGACGTCGGGGTTGGAGCAGAAGAGCACCCGCTCGTGCCCCATGTCGGCCAGTTGTCGGAACAGCTCCATGCGGCCCCCTCTCGCGGCGCGGTGGATCGCGCCGTTTTACTTTAGCTCGGTCAGCAGCATGGCGGCGACGACCAGGGCGCCGCCGATGAGCAGCGCCGCGCTCCAGCGCTCGGCGCCGAGGGCGATCGAGGTGACGGCGGCGAAGACCGGCTCGAGGGTGAGGATGACGCCGGTCTCGATGGCGTCGAGGTGGCGCTGGGCGTAGAACTGGCCGAGGAAGGCGAGGGCGGTGCAGAAGACGCCGGTGATGAGGACGGCAGGGATGGCGAAGCCGCCGAAGTCGGCGCGCGCCGGCGGGTCGAGGACGAGAGACGGCGCGGAGAGGAGGGCCGCGACGAGCAGCGAGAGGACGGTGAGCGGCGCCATCGGGTGGCGGCGCACCGCCCGGCCGACCAGCACGACGTACCCCGCGAAGACGGCGGCGCAGCCGATCGTCAGCGCGTCGCCGCGGTTGAAGGGCCCGCCCCCCGCCTCCGGCCGGTAGAGCACCCAGAGCCCGGCGGCGGCGCACAGCGTGCCGGCGATCGGCCCGAAGCGCGGCCGGTAGGCGCCGGCGGCGAGCCCCACGACCGGGACGAAGATAACCGAGAGGCCGGTCAGGAAGGCCGAGCGCGACGGCGTCGTCCAGAGCAGGCCGTAAGTCTGGAGGACGAAGCCGGCGAAGAGGACGGTGCCGATGACGACACCGTCCCGCCCCAGCTCGCGGCTCCAGCCGCGGCGGAGGAGGGGGAGGAGGAGGAGCGCGGCGAGCGTGAAGCGCAGGGCGATGAAGTGGAAAGGCTCGAGCCGCTCGATGCCGCGCTGCACGAGGACGAACGAAGCGCCCCAGACGGCGGTGGACCCGAGGAGGACCAACCGCGCTCGAAAGCGCTCGCTCAAAGCGCCGCGAGGGCCGCGAGCACCTCCTCGTCGTGCCCGTCCACGTTCACCCGCTTCCAGGCCTTCCGCACCTTGCCCTCGCGGTCGATCAGGAAGGTGGAGCGCTGGATGCCCATCGACGTCTTGCCGTAGAGGTTCTTCTCGCGCCAGGCGCCGTAGCGCTCGGCGACCCGGTGGTCGGGGTCGGCGAGGAGCGGGAAGTTGAGGCTGTACTTGTCGCGGAAGCGGACGTGGCTCGCGATGTCGTCCGGCGAGACGCCGAGGAGAGCGGCGCCGGCCGCCGCGAGCTCCTCGCGCCGATCGCGGAAGGCGCAGGCCTCCTTGGTGCAGCCGGAGGTGTCGTCCTTGGGGTAGAAGTAGAGGACCACCGGCTTGCCGCGCAGCGCCGAGAGCGTCACCTCGCCGCCGTCGTCGGCGCGCAGCGTGAAGTCGGGCGCCGTCGCGCCCTCCTCGACCCAGTCGCTCATCGCCTCACCCTCCCGTCCGGAGAGTCTATTGGACTGCGCTAGGGTCCGCCGGCGATGGGCGGCGCGGCGCGAAAGCTCCTCCTCGGCGCCGCGTTGCTGCGCGCCCTCGCCACCGGCATGGCCGGGGTGCTGCTCGGCATCTACCTCGCGGACCGCGGGTTGTCGCCGGGGCAGGTGGGGGCGGTGGCCGGCGCCGGTCTCGCGGGCGCCGCGGCCGGGGCGCTGGTCGTCACGCTGCGCGGCGCGCGGATGGCGGGGCGCGGCGCGCTCCTCGCCCTCGCCGGCCTCGCCGCCGCGGGCGGCGCGCTCCTGGCGCTGGTCGAGCACCCGCTGGCGCTCGCCGCGGTCGCCTTCCTCGGCATGGTCAACGGCATGGGGCGGGACCGCGGGCCCTCGGCGATCCTCGAGCAGGCGCTCCTGCCGGCGACCACGACGCCGGCGCGGCGGACCACCGCCTTCGCCTGGTACACGGCTTTCCAGGACTGCGGGCACTCCCTGGGCAGCCTGGCGGCAGGGCTGCCGGCGCTGCTGGTCGCGGCGACGGCGCTGTCGATGACGGCGAGCCTGCGGCTCTGCTTCGGGCTCTACGCGCTCCTGCTCCTGCTCTCCGGGCTCTGCTACCTCGGGCTGCCGGCGCGGGCGGCGGAGGCCGCGAGCGCCGCTCCGCCGCCGCCGGCTCGGCTCGCGCCCGAGAGCCGGCGCATCCTGACGCGCATCAGCCTGCTCTTCGCGCTCGACGGCCTCGGCGGCGGCCTGCTCCTCACGACCCTCCTCTCCTACTTCTTCTTCGAGCGCTTCGGGGTCGGCGTGGCGGCGCTCTCCGGGCTCTTCTTCGCCGCCCGCGTCGCCAACCTCCTCTCCAACTTCGGCGCCGCCTGGCTGGCGCGCCGCATCGGCCTGGTCAACACGATGGTCTTCACCCACATCCCGGCGAGCCTGCTGCTGGTGGCGGTGGCCTTCGTGCCGAGCTTCCCGCTGGCGGCAGCGCTCTTCCTGCTGCGCGAGGCGCTGGTCGAGATGGACGTGCCGACGCGGCAGTCGTACGTCATGGCGATGGTGCGGCCAGAGGAGCGGACGACCGCCTCGGGGGTGACGAATCTGGTGCGCCTGGCGATGTGGGCCCTCGGCCCGAGCCTCGGCGGCTGGGCGATGCAGAGCGTGGGGCTGGCGGCGCCGCTCCTGGCCGGCGCCGGCATGAAGATCGTCTACGACCTTCTGCTCTATGTGTCGTTCCGGCGCCTGAAGCCGCCGGAGGAGCAGGCGGCCTGAGCGAGAATCGCCCCATGGAGCCGCGCGCCGCCGCCGAGCTGCTGAAGGCATGGGCGCTGGAGGAGGGGTTCGACCGCGCCGGGGTTGCGGCGGTGGAGGCGCCGGAGCACGGGGAGGCGTTCCTGCGCTGGCTGGCGCGGGGGGACCAGGCGGGGATGGGGTACCTCGAGCGGCGGGTGGAGGCGCGGCTCGATCCGGCGACGATGCTGACCGGCGCGCGGAGCGTCCTCTGCGTGGCGCTTCAGTACCACCCCCTGGCGGGGGAGGACGATCCGCCCGGCCCCGAGCGCTCGGACCTCTGGCCGCGGGTCGCCCGCTACGCCCGCGGCGCCGACTACCACGACCTGATGACCGCGCGCCTCCGACGCTTGGCGGCGCGCGTCGCCGAAGCGTTCCCCGGCAGCGCTACCCGCCCGTACGTCGACACCGGTCCGGTCCTGGAGCGCGAGCTCGCAGCCCGCGCCGGCCTGGGCGCGATCGGCAAGCACACGAACCTCCTGCACCCGGAGGCGGGTTCCTGGTTCCTGCTCGGGGAGCTGTTCACCACGCTTGACCTCGCCCCCGACGCGCCGCTCGCCGACCTCTGCGGCAGCTGCACGCGCTGCCTGGAGGCCTGCCCGACCGGCGCCCTGCCCGAGCCCTACCGCCTGGTCAGCGACCGCTGCATCAGCTACTGGACAATCGAGCACCGCGGGCCGCTGCCGGAGGCGGCGCGCGCGCTGGTGGGGGAGTGGGTCTTCGGCTGCGACCTCTGCCAGGAGGCCTGCCCCTGGAACGCCGCCCCGGCCGGCGCCGACCACCCGGAGCTGCGGCTGCCGCCGGAGCGGGCGGAACTGGACCTCGCCGGCCTCCTGCGCCTCACGCGGGAGGAGTACGCCGCGCGCTTCCGCGGCAGCCCGATGAAGCGCGCCAAGTACGAAGGCCTGCGCCGCAACGCCGCCGTCGCCATGGGCAACCGCGGCGACGCCCGCTACGCCCCGGCCCTGACCGCGGCGCTCGGCGACGAAGACCCCATCGTCGCCTCCCACGCCGCCTGGGCGCTGGAGCGGATCGGTGATGTTCAGGCGGGTAGGGACTCTTAGACCGTGCCGCGCTCGACGACCCACTCCGCCGGCTGCCGGGTCACCTCGGCGATGACGTCGTAGTCGCTGTCGTAGTGCAGCAGCGTCAGCCCGGCGGCTTCGGCGGTCGCGGCGATGATCAGGTCCGGGATGGGCACGCGGTGCCGACCGGTGCGGGCCAGCTCCGCCTGGATGGCGATCGCCCGCTGCAGAATCTCTTCGGTGATCGGTACAGGGTGGTAGGCAAGGGAACGGCGTTCGCGGATCCGGTCGTAGTCCTCGCGGTTCCGGGCGCTGAAGAGGACCTCGAGGTCGACGATCGCGCAGGTGGCGGCCTCGCCCGCCTCCAGGATCGGTGCCAGGCGCTCGCGCACCGGCGCCAGCGGCATCCGTGCCAGGGCGCTCTTGTCGACCAGGTAGCGCGGCGTCACGACCGCCAGGCGCGGGACATGACCCGCCGATTGGCCAGGTCCATCCCGCGCATCGCCGACAGCGCGTCGACCTCCTCGCGGCGCGCCTCGACGCGCAGCACCTCTCGGAAGGCCTCCTCGATCGTGTCCTTGATCGTCGCGGTCGAGAGCACGCGCTGCACCTCATGCAGGAGGTCCTCGTTGATCTCGACGCTGGTCTTCCGGACGCTCAAGGGCCTCTCCTCTGTGAGCTGGATATCCCGCTGCCGCTGAGTAGGATATCTCATCCCGTTCAGCCTCCCGGTTGACTCGCCTGCGCCCCCTCCCTATACTCCGAATTTCCGAGTTCTCAAGGAGTTAGCCAGAACTCGTCCTCTCGCGACCGCGGGAGCACAGGCCGTGGGCCTGAATCCAAACGCCAGGAGGATTTCCGTTTTATGCCGTCCAGCCAAGAGCACCGCGACCGCCCGGCCGTAGCCGAACCCGACGAGGCGGTCGACCCCCAGGAGTACAAGAAGCTCCTCGACCTCTACGACGAGAGCATGCGGAACCTGACCGAGGGCGAGATCGTCCCCGGCCGGGTCATCGGCATCACGTCGAACGCGGTGGTCGTGGACGTGGGCTACAAGAGCGAAGGGCTGATCCCGATCGACGAGTTCACCGACCGCGAGGGCAAGCTCGGCATCAACGTCGGCGACGACGTCGACGTGCTGCTCGAGAAGACCGAGGACGTCGAAGGGCACATCCTGCTCTCCTACCAGAAGGCGATGCGGATGCGGCGCTGGACCGAGGTCGAGCGCGCCTACCGCGACGGCAGGGTGATCAAGGGACGGGTCATCGAGCGGATCAAGGGCGGGCTCACCGTCGACGTCGGCCTGCGCGCCTTCCTCCCGGGCTCGCTGGTCGACATCAAGCCGGTCAAGAACCTGGAGTCGCTGCGCGGCCAGGAGATGGACTTCAAGGTCATCAGCCTCGACCGCCGGCGCAACAACATCGTGCTGTCGCGGAAGGCCGTGCTCGAGACCGAGCTGGTCAAGAAGAAGGCCGAGACGCTGAAAAAGCTGGAGGAGGGGGCGCGCCTCCCGGGCGTGGTCAAGAACATCACCGACTACGGCGTCTTCATCGACCTGGGCGGCATCGACGGCCTGCTCCACATCACCGACATCTCCTGGGGGCGGGTCAACCACCCCTCGGAGCACTTCTCGGTCGGCGACGAGGTCGAGGTCGTGGTGCTCAAGTTCGACCCCGAGACCGAGCGCGTCTCGCTCGGCTACAAGCAGAAGGGGGACGACCCCTGGACGCTGGTCGACAAGAAGTACCCAATCGGCTCGCGCGTGCGCGGCCGCGTCGTCTCGCTCGTCGACTACGGCGCCTTCGTCGAGATCGAGGAGGGGGTCGAGGGGCTGATCCACGTCAGCGAGATGTCGTGGACCAAGAAGGTGGTCAACCCGGCCAAGGTGCTGGAGGTGGGACACGAGGTCGAGGCCATCGTCTCCGAGCTCGACATGGACCAGCGGCGCATCAGCCTGTCGCTGCGGCAGACCGAGCGGAACCCCTGGGAGGAGCTGTCGGACTCGCACCCCGAGGGCAGCGTCGTCGAGGGCAAGGTGCGTAACTTGACCGAGTTCGGCGCCTTCGTCGAGATCACCGAGGGGATCGACGGCCTGATCCACGTCTCCGACATGAGCTGGACGAAGCGGGTCAAGCACCCGAGCGAGGTGCTGCGCAAGGGGGACGTGGTGCGGGCGCGCATCACCCACATCGACGTCGAAAACCAGCGCGTGTCGCTGTCGATCAAGGAGTTCATGCCCAACGAGTGGGAGGAGTTCGCCGACCGCCACAAGGTGGGCGACACGCTCGACGGACGGGTGGTCAACGTCACCGACTTCGGCCTCTTCGTCGACATCTACAACGGCCTCGAGGGGCTCGCCCACATCAGCGAGATCGATGTGCCGCAGGGCGCCAAGCTCGACGACCACTACGAGGTCGGCGACGTGGTGCGCTCGCGCATCCTGCGCATCGAGGAGGACGAGAAGAAGGTGGGGCTTTCGATGCGCGGCGTGCCGCAGCCCTCGGAGGCCGAGGCCGCCGAGCTCAAGTCGGCCGCGTCGGCGCGCAAGGCGGGCGAGGAGGTCAAGGCGATCCGCGAGGCCGCCAAGAAGACGGTGGTGGTCAAGTCGGCCTCGGACGTCGAGGAGCGGCAGGAGGCGGAGAAGCCCGCCGACGAGCAAGCGCCCGCCGAGCCGGTGGCGGCCGAGACGGAGTAGTCTTGCGCGAATGGGGGAGACGATGACGGCTCTCAAAGACGGCATGACGAAGGCCGAGCTGGTCGAGGAGGTCGCCCGCACCACCCAGCTCACGAAGAAGCACGCGGAGATCATCGTCAACGAGGTCTTCGACAGCATCGTGAAGTCGCTCAAGGCCGGGGAGAAGATCGAGCTGCGCGGCTTCGGCAGCTTCCGCATCCGCCACCGCGGCGCGCGCACCGGGCGCAACCCCAAGACCGGCGACAAGGTCAAGGTGCCGCCCAAGCGGATCCCCTACTTCAAGCCCGGCAAGGAGCTCCGGGAGCTGCTCAACGACGAGTGCTGAGGCGGGCCCGCGGCCCCCGATGCAGACGCTCTTCGCGCCCTGGAGGCACAGCTACATCACGCAGTCCAAGGAGGCCGCCGCGGAGTGCTTCTTCTGCGCCGCGGCGCGCCGCCCGGACGACCCCGAGTCGCTGGTCGTCTGGACCGCCGGCCACCACCTGGTCATGCTGAACCGCCACCCCTACACCAGCGGGCACCTGATGGTGGCGCCGCTCGCCCACCTCGCCTCGCCGCAGGAGAGCGACGCCCCGGCGCGGGCCGAGCTCTGGCCGGTGGTGCTGGCGGCGCACCGGACGCTCGAGGCGGCCTACTCGCCCGACGGCTTCAACCTGGGAATGAACCTGGGCGAGCCGGCGGGCGCCGGGGTGCCGGGGCACTTCCACTTCCACGTCGTCCCGCGCTGGGCCGGGGACACCAACTTCATGAGCGTCGTGGCCGGCGTGCGCGTGGTGCCCGAGGACCTGGGCGCGGCGCGGGCGCGGCTGCGGGAGCTGTTCTCGCGGGAGGAGGCGCTTGGCCGAACCGACGCGTGAGGCGCAGGCCGCGCCCGAGGAGCGGGCGGAGCCGGTGGGCAACCCCTGGGTGGCGGCGGTCGTCGCCTGGCTGGTGCCCGGGGCCGGGCACTGGTACCTGGGGCGGCGAGGCCGGGCGCTCGCCTTCCTCGGCCTGGTGGCGGCCTCGCTGGCCCTCGGCGTGGCGCTCCACGGCAACCTCTACCGGCCGCTCCCCGGCCAGCCGCTGACCTACCTGGCGACGTTGGGCTGCATGGGCATGGGGCTGCCCTACTTCCTGCTTCGGTACCTCGCGGGCTACACCGGCGAGGTGATCGCCCCCGGCTACGAGTACGGCACCGCCTTCATCCTGACCGCCGGCCTGATGAACCTCCTGCTCGTGCTCGACGCCTGGGACATCGCCCTGGGCAAGAAGGACTGAGGCGCCGCGATGCTCAGCCACTTCGCCCTGATGGTCGCCTACGCCCTCATCGTCAGCCTCTTCTTCGCCCTGCTCTGGCGGCGCGAGCGCGGCGAGCGGGTCAAGCTCTTCCTCCAGATGTTCATCGGCATGGTGGGGGGCGGGCTGGCCCTGGCCTGGCTGATGTACCCCTTCCCGCCGGGGCCGCCCGCCCCGATCCCCTGAGCCCCGGAGTGGAGCGCGGCGTCGACTTGCTGCTGGTCGCCGGCGAGGCCTCCGGCGACCTGCACGGCGGGCGGCTCCTCGCCGCGCTCCGCCGGCTGGTGCCGGGGCTGCGCCCGTTCGGGCTGGGCGGCGACGAGATGCGCGCCGCGGGCCTGGCGGCGGTGGCGCACAGCCGCGAGGTGGCGGTGGTGGGGATCGCCGAGGTGCTCAAGGTGCTGCCGCGGGCGCGGCAGGTCTTCGCCGCGCTGCTCGCCGAGGTCGAGCGGCGGCGGGCGCGGGCGGCGGTGCTGATCGACTTCCCGGAGTTCAACCTGCGCCTGGCACGCGAGCTCAAGCGGCGCGGCGTCCACGTCGTCTACTACGTCAGCCCGCAGGTCTGGGCCTGGCGGCGGCGGCGGGTGGAGACGATCGCCGAGCGGGTCGACGAGATGCTGGTGCTCTTCCCCTTCGAGGCCGAGTTCTACCGCGGCGCCGGGGTGACGGTGCGGCACGTCGGCCACCCGCTGGTGGACGAGGTGCCGCGCCTGCCGCAGGCCTGGGACGAGGGGCCGCCGCCGGCGGGGGCGCCGTACCGCATCGCGCTGCTTCCCGGCTCGCGCCCGAGCGAGGTGGAGCCGCTGCTGCCGCGGATGCTCGAGACGGTGCGCCTGCTGGCGCGCGAGCTTCCCGTGGAGGCGCGGCTGATCCAGGCCCCGACCATCCCGCGCGAGCTGCTGGAAGAGGAGATCGCCCTCTCGGGACTGCCGGTGCGGATCGTCGCCGAGGACCGCTTCGCCGCGGTGGCCGGCTCCCACCTGGCGCTCTGCGCCTCCGGCACCGCGACGCTCGAGGTCGGGCTCCTGGGCACGCCGCTCATCGTCCTCTACCACCTCCAGCTCGCCTCCTACCTGCTCGGGCGGCTCCTGGTGCGCCTGCCCTGGGTGAGCTTGGTCAACCTGGTGCTCGGGCGGAAGGTCGTGCCGGAGCTGATCCAGCGCCAGACCGCGCCGGCGCGGGTGGCGCGCGAGGCGGCGCGGCTGCTTCGCGACCCGGCGGCGGTGGCGGCGATGCGGCAGGGGCTCGCCGAGCTGCGCGGGCGGCTCGGCGAAGGGGGCGCGACGGAGCGGGCGGCCGAGGAGGTCGTGGCGGCGCTGGTGCGCACCGGTCTGCTGCCGACGCCGCCGGGCACGGTGACCTGGCCGCAGGAGGCGGCGGCGCCGGAGGTGGCCTCGTGAGCGTCACCTCCTTCTTCCTCCGCTACCTCCGCCGCTATACCGGCTGGGCGCTCCTCGCCGCGGTCTCGATCCTCGTCTTCGCCGTCGCCACCGCCGGCCTCGTGGCGCTCATCGAGCCGGTCTTCGGCGAGGTGCTGCTCGCCGGCGATCAGGCGCCGTCGCTCCTCGGCGGGGGCGCGCAGCCCACGGCGCCGTCCGCCGCGCCGCCCACGGCGCCGTCCGCGAAACCGGCCGCGGCGCCGGAGGCCGACGTGCTGGCCGACCTGCGCAAGCGCTTCGACTTCGCCGAGCAGATCGACGACACCTACGCCTCGCTCAAGCGGCGGCTGGGGATCGAGGGCGACGACGTGGTCTGGTTCGTGCCGCTGCTGCTGGTCGCCATCTTCCTGCTGCGCAGCCTCGCCGACTTCCTCTCCGGCTACGCCTTCCAGCACATCGGTCTGGGGATCACGACCGACATCCGCAACGACCTCTACCGCCGCATCCTCGACCAGTCGAGCCGCTTCCACGCCGCGCACCCCTCCGGCGAGCTGGTGGCGCGGGTGATCAACGACGTGGCGATCATGCAGAACGCGGTCTCCAACCGCCTGCTCGACCTCTTCCAGCAGTCGATCACCCTGGTCTTCCTGCTCGGGCTGCTGCTCTCGACGCACTTCCGGCTCGCCCTCTTCGCCCTGGTGGCGGCGCCGGTGCTGCTGGTGCCGATCGTCCGCTTCGGCCGCGGCCTGCGCCGCACTACCCACCGCAGCCAGGAGCGGATGGCCGACCTGGCGAGCCTGCTCACCGAAGGGGTGCGCGGCTACCGCGTGGTCAAGGCCTTCGGCATGGAGGAGTTCGAGGCGGTGCGCTTCTCCCACGCCACCCGCCGCCACCTGCGCGCCAACCTCTGGGCGCAGATGCTGTCGCACGCCTCGGGGCCGGTGGTGGAGTCGCTGGCGGTGCTGGGGGCGGCGGCGCTGCTGATCTGGGCGGGGCAGAGCATCCGCGCCGGCAGCCTCACCGCCCCCGAGCTGATCAAGTTCCTGACCACCATGCTGATGATGTACGACCCGATCCGCAAGCTGAACAAGGTGAACCTGATCCTGCAGGAGGCCACGGCCGCCGGCGAGCGCGTCTCGCGCCTCTTGGCCATCCCCAACGAGGTCGCCGAGCGGCCCGGCGCCCGCACCCTCGACACGGTGCGCGACGGGGTGCACTACGAGGGCGTCTCCTTCGGTTACGAGCGGACGCCGGTGCTGCAAAACGTCGAGCTGCCGATCCGCGCCGGCGAGATCGTGGCCCTGGTCGGCCACTCGGGGGCGGGGAAGTCCACCCTCGTCAACCTCCTGCCGCGCTTCTTCGACCCGGACGAAGGCCGGGTGACGATCGACGGCATCGACATCCGCGACCTGAAGCTGCGCAGTCTGCGGGCGCTGATCGGCCTGGTGACGCAGGAGACGGTGCTGTTCAACGACACCGTGCGCAACAACATCGCCTACGGCCGCTCCGACCTGCCGCTCGAGCGGGTGCGCGAGGCGGCGGCCGCCGCCTACGCCGACGAGTTCATCATGGAGATGGAACAGGGCTACGACTCGGTGATCGGCGAGGGCGGGCAGCGCCTCTCGGGCGGCCAGCGGCAGCGCCTGGCGATCGCCCGCGCGCTGCTCAAGAACGCGCCGATCCTGATCCTCGACGAGGCCACCTCGCAGCTCGACAGCCAGTCCGAAGCGCTGGTGCAGAAGGCGCTCTACAACCTGATGCAGGGGCGGACGACGCTGGTCATCGCCCACCGCCTGTCGACGGTGATGCGGGCCGACCGCATCGTGGTGATGGACGGCGGGCGGATCGTCGAGGAGGGCTCGCACGACGAGCTGCTGGCCCTCGGCGGGCGGTACAAGCGGCTGTACGACCTGCAGTTCAGGGTGTGAGGAGCCACGCCTGGGGACCGCGCTCGTCTCCTTCCTGGCCGCCGCCGTCATCCGCGGGCTGCGCGCCACGGTGCGGGTGCGCTGGCACGGCGACGCGGCGCAGCGGCGGTGGGAGACGAACGACGAGCGCTTCATCATCGCCTTCTGGCACCGCCACCTGCTGCTCATGCCGTACGTCTACCGCGGGCGGCGGATCTCGGTGCTGGTCTCGGCGAGCCGGGACGGCGAGCTGATCGCGCGCACCGTGAGGCGCCTCGGCATCGACTCCTCGCGCGGCTCGACCAGCCGCGGCGGCGCCGTGGGGCTGCGCGAGCTGCTGCGCAAGGCGAAGGCCGGCTACGACCTCGCCTTCACGCCCGACGGCCCGCGCGGCCCCGCCGGGGTGGTGCAGCCGGGGGTGATCCTGGCGGCGACGGCGACCGGCTTCCCGATCCAGCCGGTGGCCTACGCCGCGACGCGCCGCCGGCGGCTCGCGAGCTGGGATCGCTTCGTCGTGCCGCTGCCGTTCGCGACCGTCCACTTCGTCTCGGGCGAGCCGCTGGCGGTGCCGCGCGACGCCGAAGTCCCCGCCTACGCCGAAGAGCTGGCGCGGCGGCTGCACGCCGCCGAGGCGCGGGCGGAGGAGCTGGCCCAGCAATGACGGAGAACGAACGATGCGCAGCATGACCGGGTTCGGACAAGCCTCGGGCGAGAACCGCCGGCACACGGTGACGGTGGCCCTGCGCGCCGTCAACCACCGTTTCCTCGACGTGCAGGCGCGGCTCGACGAGGCGGCGCGCGGCAGCGAGGCCGCGCTGCGCGAGCGCATCGCCGCGCACGTCGCGCGCGGGCGGGTGGAGGTGCGCGTCGAGGCGCGCGCCTTGGGCGAGCGGCAGGCGCGGGTCGAGCTGCACATGGGCGTCGTCCGCGCCGCCCACGCCGCCACCCACGACCTGGTGTCGCAGGGCCTGATCGCCGGCGAGCTCACCGCCGGCGACCTCCTCCGCCTGCCGGAGGCCTTCCGCGTTGAGCTCGAGCCGGACGAGTGGAGCGGCGAGGACGAGGCGCTGCTGCTGCGGGTGGCCGAGGAGGCCCTCGACCAGCTCGACGCCGGGCGCGACCTCGAAGGGCGGCACCTGGCGGCGGCGCTGGAGCGCCGGTTGGAGGGGCTCGCCGAGGTCGTCGAGCGCCTGGAGGCGCTGCAGGGGCCGGTGCGCGAGGAGCTGGCCGCCGGATTGTCGCGGCGGCTCGCCGAGCTGCTGCGCGGGCAGGCGGTGGAGGAGCCGCGGCTGGTGCAGGAGGTGGCGCTCCTCGTCGACCGGAGCGACGTGCGCGAGGAGCTGGACCGGCTCTCCTCCCACCTGCAGCACTTCCGCGAGGTGATGGGCGCCCGCGAGCCGGCCGGCAAGCGCCTCGACTTCCTGACCCAGGAGGTCTTCCGCGAGCTCAACACCCTGGGCGCCAAGGGCCGCCACACGGAGATGGTCCGCGCCGTCCTCGACGGCAAGGTGCTCTGCGAGCAGCTGCGGGAGCAGGTCCAGAACGTGGAGTGACCGTCTGTTACGATCCCGCCCCCATGCCGGGCGAGCTGTTCATCGTCTCCGCGCCGTCCGGCGCCGGCAAGACGACCCTCATCCGCAGCCTCTTCGACGGCCGCCTCGGCGCCACCGGTGACATCGCCTTCTCGGTCTCCCACACCACCCGCCGGCCGCGCGACGGCGAGGTGGACGGCCGCGACTACCACTTCGTCTCGGCGGAAGAGTTCGAGCGCATGGTCGAGGCCGGCGAGTTCCTGGAGTGGGCGGTCGTCCACGGCAACCGGTACGGGACCGCCAAGCGAGAGGTCTTTCCGCGGCTCGAGCGGGGGACCGACGTGGTGCTGGACATCGACGTCCAGGGGGCCGAGCAGGTCCTCGCCCGCCACCCCGAGGCGCAGAGCGTCTTCGTCCTGCCCCCCTCCTATGAGGCCCTGGAGGCGCGTCTCGCCGGGCGCGGCCTCGACGACCCCGAGGCCATCCGCCGCCGCCTGCACGTATCCATTTGGGAGATCAGCCGTTACGACCGCTACCGATACGTTATAATCAACGACGATGTCCGCCAGGCCGGGGAAGTCCTGGCGGCGATCATCCTCGAAAAGCGCCACGGCCAGGAGCGGATGCGGGAGCGCATCCAGGAGGTCCTGGCCAGCTTCCAGGAACGGGTCTGAGCCCACCAAGCAGCACCGGCGGCCCCTCGCCGCCGGTCCGATGAGGACGCATGGAACCAGATATGCCGCCAGAGATCGACAGCAAGTTCCGACTCGTGCTGCTCGCCGCCAAGCGCGCCGAGCAGCTCATGCGCGGCGCGCGCCCCAAGCGCGAAGCCGAGAAGAAGAAGCCCACCCTCCTCGCCATGGAGGAGATCCACGGCGACATGGTGGAGTGGGATTACGGCCCGGCGCCGCAGCCCGAGCCGCCGGCCGAGGAGGCCAGCGAGGAAGCGGCGGCGGCCGAGGTCCACTAGCGGGAGCGGCCGATCCGCGTCCTGCTGGGAGTCAGCGGCGGCATCGCCGCCTACAAAGCGGCCGAGCTGGTCCGCCGGCTGCGCGAGCGCGGCCACGAGGTGCGCTGCGCGGTGACGCGCGGCGCCGCCTCCTTCATCACGCCGCTGACCCTCGAAGTCCTCACCGGCTACCCCGTCTGGCAGGAGGAGTACCTCACCGCGACCGGCAGCGGCGAGGAGGGGCACATCGCCGCCGCGCGCTGGGCCGAGGTGCTGTGCGTGGCCCCGGCCACCGCCCACCTGCTGGGCCGCCTCGCCCTCGGTCTCGCCGACGACTTCCTGACCACCACCGCCCTCGCCTTCCCCGGGCCGCTGGTGCTCGCCCCCGCGATGCACCCTTGGATGTGGGAGAAGGCACCGCTCCAGGACCACCTCGACGCGCTGCGCCGCCGCGGCGCCCGTCTCGTCGGGCCGGTCGAAGGGCCGCTCGCCTCGGGCGAGAGCGGGATGGGGCGGATGGCCGAGCCGGAGGCGATCGCCGCCGCGGTGGAGGAGTCTTGGGCGGCGACGCGCGGCCGCGCCGCGGCGGCGGCCGCCGCGCCGCTCGCCGGTCGCACCGTCCTGGTGACCGCCGGCCCCACCCACGAGCCCATCGACCCGGTCCGCTTCCTGGGCAACCGCTCGAGCGGCAAGATGGGGTTCGCGCTGGCGGACGAGGCCGCCCGGCGCGGCGCCCGGGTGCTGCTGGTGGCGGGGCCGGTGGCCCTGCCGACGCCGGCGGGGGTCGAACGGACGGACGTCGGGACCGCCGCCGAGATGGCCGCCGCGGTGCGCGAGCTGGCGCCGGCGGCGGACCTGGTGGTCATGGCGGCGGCGGTGGCCGACTACGCGCCGGTCCGCCCCGCCGCCGCCAAGCTCAAGAAGGAGCAGGGGGTGCCGCGGCTGGAGCTGGCGGCGACCCCGGACATCCTGGCCGAGCTGCCGCGCTGGGCCCCGGGCGCGGTCACCGTCGGCTTCGCCGCCGAGACCGGCGACCTCGAGGCCGCGGCGCGCGCGAAGCTGGCGCGCAAGGGGTGCGACTTCCTGGTCGCCAACGACGTCTCCCGCGCCGACATCGCCTTCGGCCAGGAAGCCAACGAGGTGACCGTCTTCCGGCGGGACGGCCAGCCCGTCTTCCTCTCCCGCCGCCCCAAGACCCGCCTCGCCGGCGACCTGCTCGACCTCTTCACCCCCGCCCTCGCCCCCCGTGAGCGCTCCCTCCCCGGCGCTCGCTGACCTCCTCGCCTACCTGGCCGACATCGGCTACGGCGAGGTCTACCTGCGGGCGGCGTCCGGCGAGGAGGCGGTCGCGGCCGCCGCGGCGGCGCCGCCGCGCGACGAGGAGCTGCCCGCCGCCGCGCGGCCGGGCTCGCTCTTCGACCCGCCGCCCGTCGAGGTGCCGGCGGAGGCCGGCGCCCGCGCCGCCGCCCTTGCCGCCCTCGCGGTCGTGGCCTCGACCTGCACCCGCTGCCGGCTGGCCGGCGGGAGGCAGACGGTGGTCTTCGGCGCCGGCAACCCCGACGCCGACCTGATGTTCGTGGGCGAGGCGCCGGGGGCCGAGGAGGATCGCCAGGGGCTGCCCTTCGTCGGCCGCGCCGGCGAGCTGCTTAATCGCATCATCCAGGCGATCGATCTGCGGCGCGAGGATGTCTACATCGCCAACATCCTCAAGTGCCGCCCGCCGGGCAACCGCGACCCGCTCCCCGACGAGGCCGCGTCGTGCCTGCCGTACCTGGAGCAGCAGATCGCGCTGGTGCGCCCGCGCGTGCTGGTGGCGCTGGGGAGGATCGCGGCGCAGGTGCTGCTCGGCAACGACACGCCGATCGGGCGCATGCGCGGGCAGTGGTTCCGGGTGCTGGACGTGCCGACGATGGTCACCTACCACCCGGCGGCGCTGCTGCGCAATCCGGCGCTGAAGCGCCCCACCTGGGAGGACGTGCAGCAGGTCCGCGATCGTCTGCGGGCCGGCTGATAAGCTGCGCCGACCCGCGGAGCGTCTTCCCTCTTGAGAGCCCCCGTCCCCGCCAGGCCACGGCTGCCGCACGTCGAACGATTGCTGCGGCGCGTGCGCACCGCCGAGACGCCGCTGGTGCAAGTCTGGGGCTGGCCGGGGAGCGGCCGCTCGGCGCTGCTCGAGGCGCTGCTCGAGGCCGAGGGGGAGCGCGCCACGGCGCTGGCGCTCGCCGAGGTGGCGGACGAGCAGGCGCTGCGCGAGGCGCTGGAGTACGCCGACCAAGGAGGCGCCCGCTGGCTGGTGGCGACGAGCTGCCCGCCCGAGCGGCTGGCCGACGCGGTGCGCTGGCTGCGGCCCGGGCAGCGGCTGGTCTTCGGCTCCCGCCGCCGCCTCGCCTTCGGCGACCTCCCGTGCACCGTCGTCGCGCCGCAGGAGCTGCTGCTCGGCCGCAGCGAGACCGCCGCCCTCTGGCGCTTGGCCGCCGGCCGCGACCTGCCCGACCGCGAAGCCCGCACCGTGGTCGACGCCACCGACGGCTGGTACCGCCCGCTGCGCCTGGTGGCCGAAGCGGACCGGGCGGTGGGGAGCGGCGGCGCCGCCGAGCTGCTGGAGCTGGAAGCGGTCCGTTCCTTCGTCCAGCACGAGGCCCTGGGGAGCCTCGGCGCCGAGGAGCGCGAGCTGCTGCAGTCGGCGCCTCTCCTGCTCGGCCCCGAGATCGCCCGCCGCGAGCCGGACCACCAGCGCGCCCACCTCCAGCGCGCCATCGAGGAGCACGGGCTGTGGATCGAGGAGGGGGGGCAGCGTCGCTTCCCGCGCCTCCTCGCCGCCTACCTCGAGCGCGAGCGCAGCCGCTCGGTGGCGGTGAGCGCGGCGCCGGCGCCGACGGTCTTCACGCGCGCGGCGCCGCAGCCGGTCGGCGGCGCCGCCGCCTACGCCGTGGCCCTTCTCGGCGACCCGGAGGTGCGCGAGAAGCTCCCCGACCGCAGCGAGCGGCCGCTCGCCTGGCGCCTCCGCCGCTCCTTCAAGGTGCTCGCTTACCTCGCCTCGTGCCCCGCGCTCCAGGCCGGCCGCGAGGAGCTGATCGAGGCGGTCTGGCCGACCGAAGGGGAGGAGAAGATCCAGAACAACTTCCACCCCACGCTCTCGCACCTCCGCCGCACGCTCGAAGGGGAGCGCCGCCGCCAGCTGCCGCCGCCGCTCCTGCTGCGCGGCGACATCTACCGGCTCAACCCGGAGATCACCTGGGAGATCGACCTCGTCGAGTTCGGGCAGCTCCTCGAGCGCGGGCGCGAGCGGGCGGCGCGGGAGGAAGGGGAGGAGGCGATCGAGGCCTGGCGCGCCGGCTGGTCGCTCTACCGCGGGCCGTTCCTGCAGGGGCACTACGAGAGCTGGGTGGTGGCGCGGCGGGAGGCGGCGCAGCGGCAGTACCTCGACATGCTGCGCGACCTGGGCGACCTCTGCGTGCGCCTCGAGCGCCACCCCGAGGCCATGGACGCCTACCGCGCGCTGCTGGTCGAGGACCCGCTGCAGGAGCGCGTCCACCTCGCCGTCATGCGCCTCTACTCGCGCGAGGGGCGGCGCGACCTGGTGCGCCGGCAGTACGACCGGCTGACGACGCTGCTCTCCGAGGAGCTGGGCGTCGAGCCGCTGCCGGAGACGACGCGCGAGTACCACCGGATGATGGCGTAGGGCGCGCGGCGCGAGCCGCTGGTAAAGTCCCGCCCATGGCCACCACCCCTGCCGTCGAATCAGGCGAGCTCCTCGTCGGCACCCGCAAAGGGCTCTTCGTGCTGCGCGGCCCGCGCGGCGGCCCGATGGAGATCGCCCACCGCCTCTTCCCCGGCGAGGTGGTCGAGTACGCGATGCGCGACCCGCGCAGCGGCCGCTACTTCGCCTCGGTCACCCACGGCCAGTTCGGGCCGCACCTCTACACCGCCGACGACCCGGCAGACGAGTGGCAGGAGACGGAGGGGCCTACGTTCCCGGAGGACACCGGCGCGAGCCTGGTGCGCACCTGGATCGTCACCCCCGGGACCGAGGACGGCGTCCTCTGGGCCGGCGTCCAGCCGGCGGCCCTCTTCAAGAGCGAGGACGGCGGGCGGAGCTGGCAGCTCAACCGCGCCCTCTGGGACGACCCGACCCGCGAGCGCTGGGAGGCCGGCGCCGGCGGCCTCTGCCTGCACTCGATCTGCCCCTGGCCGGGCGAGCCCGGGCGGCTGGCGCTGGGCATCTCGGCGGCCGGCGTCTGGCTGACCGAGGACGGCGGCGGCAGCTGGCGCCGCGGCGTGCAGGGCCTGGTGCCGCGCTACGTCCCGGAGGAGGCGCGCGAGGCCACGATCAGCCTCTGCGTCCACAACATGCACCGCTCGCCCGTGCCGACGACTCTCTACATGCAGTTCCACGGCGGCGTCTACCGCTCCGACGACGCCGGCGAGAGCTGGATCGACATCGGTTTCCCGGGCTGCGGCCTGCCGAGCGACTTCGGCTTCCCCCTGGTCGCCGACCCGCGCGACCCCGACCGCGCGCTGGTCATCCCGCTGATCTCCGACGAGGACCGGGTGACGCCGGGCGGCTACGTCCGCGTCTACGAGACGCGCGACCGCGGCGGCTGCTGGAAGGCGCGGGGCGAGGGGCTGCCCTCCGCGGGCGCCTACCTGACGGTGCTGCGCCAGGCCTTCTGCCACGACGGCGGCGAGCCGCTGGGGCTCTACTTCGGCGCCGAGCAGGGCGAGGTCTTCGGCTCCGAGGACGACGGCGCCACCTGGCGCACCGTCGCCGCCAACCTGCCGCCGGTGTACTCGGTCCGCGCCTCCTGACCCAGCGCGCCATGGCGGAGCGACAGGACGTGATCCTGGGCGGCGGTCTCGCCGGCATGACCGCCGCCTACACCTTCCAGCAGGCGGGGGAGGACCACTGGCAGCTCTACGAGAAGGAGGAGCGGCTGGGCGGGCTGGCGCGCTCGATCGCCGCCGGCGGCTACCTCTTCGACTTCGGCCCCCACATCCTCTTCACCATCGACGCCGAGATGGAGGCGCTGATCCGCGAGCTCCTGGGGGACAACTTCCACGCCCAGGAGCGCGAGGCCTACATCTACCACCAGGCGAGCCGGCTCTACACCCGCTTCCCCTTCCAGGCGCACCTCCACGGCCTGCCGGTCGAGGTGGTGCGCGACTGCCTGGTGGGGCTGGTGCGGGCGGTCGAGCGGCAGGCACGCGGCGCCTTCCAGCCCGCCAACTACGAGGAGTGGATGCGCGGCTTCTTCGGCGACGGCATCGCCGAGCACCTGATGATCCCCTACGCGCGGAAGATCTGGACGGTCGAGCCGTCGACCATGGACTTCAGCTGGATCGGCCGCCGCGTGCCGACCCCGGACTACGAGCGGATCATCGCCGGCGCGCTGTCGGACGAGGTGCCGCAGGTGGGGGCCACCGCGGCCTTCTGGTACCCGAAGGCCGGCGGCATCGAGCCGCTGCCGCGGGCGCTCGGCGCGCGGCTGCGCAACGTCCATCTCAACCGCCGGGTGGAGCGGCTGGAGGTCGCGGGCCAGCGCCTGGTCTTCGCCGACGGCGAGGTCGTGCCGTTCTCGAAGCTGGTCTACTCCCTGCCGCTGGCCCTCCTGCCCGCGCTCTGCGACGCGCTGCCGCCGGAGGTCGAGCGGGCCTGCGCCGGCCTCCGCTACCAGGGGATCTGCTGCGTCAACCTGGGCATCGACCGCGAGCGGATCTCGGACAAGCACTGGGTCTACTTTTACGAGGAGCCGTTCCCCTTCCACCGGCTTTCCTTCCCGGCCAACTTCAGCCCCGGCACCGTGCCGCCGGGGAAGAGCTCGATCTCGACCGAAGTCGCCTTCTCGCGCGAGCGGCCCCTCGACCGCGACCAAGCGGTGGAGCGGACGATCGCCGCCCTCCGGACGGCCGAGATCCTGACGCCCGACGACCGGATCGAGCTCGTCCACACCGAGGAGATCCTGCCGGCCTACGTGATCTACGACCTCGACCACGCCAAGAACGTCGGCGTGATCCGCGCCTGGCTCAAGGAACACGGCATCTGGCCCGTCGGCCGCTTCGGGGAGTGGCAGTACTTCAACATGGACCACTCGATGCGCAGCGGCAAGACGGCGGCGGAGGAGATCCTGGCTAGAAGTCGGTGAGGTCGCTCTCGCCGGGGGTGACCGGCCACGTGGCGCGGTAGACGGACGCCGGCTCGAGGCGCTCCTCGATCGCCAGGCGGACCTCGGCGGCGGTCGGCGCCTCCGCCGCGCGGCGCTCGCGGGTGACGAGCTCCGCGAGGTCGAGCGGCGCCTCGGCGCGCCGGCCGCGCAGCTCGACGTAGAGGAGCGCCGGGTCGGGCGAGAGCCATCGCCCCTCCAGGGCGCGCAGCGCCGGCCAGAGGCCGAGCCCGGGCACCACCAGCTCGCCCTCGCCGCCGCGCGCGAACCCCTCGACCTCCCGCGGCGTCACCGGGAGCCGCACCCGCAAGGCCGCCGGGAACGGGTCGTAGACCAGGTGCGACAGCTCGTCGAGCGAAAGCTCCTCGCCCGGCGCGACGAGCAGCACGCCGACCACCTCTTCCATCGCCTTCTCGAGGGGCTCGACGAGCGCCTGCTCGGCCTCGTCGAGCGTGCCGAGGGCGGCGCGCTCGGTGTCGGAGAGGAGATCGGAGAGGAGACCGCCGAGGGCGGCGCGCGCCCGCTCGGGGCGCCGGTCGAGGTAGGCGTAGAGGTCCTCGGCGGCGCCGAGGTAGGCGGCGACGCTTGCGCTCCACTGGGCCAGCGCCTCCTCCATCTCACGCCGCTGCCGCCGGGTGGCGCGGCCGGCCGGGCCGGGGACGACCGCCAGCTCGGCCAGGCCGTCGCGCACCTCGTAGCTCACGGCCAGCGGGGTGTCGGCGAAGAAGGCGGCGAGCTGCGCCGGCTCGTCGAGAACCGCCGAGCGCTCGACCCGGTGGAGGGCGCCGAGGTGCTTCTCCCAACCGAAGCGCTCCGCCGCCGGCGCCAGGGCGGCGAAGCGCCGCGACCAGTCGTCGTCCTCCTGCGCCAGCGCCCGCCGGACCTCGGCCAGCCGCCGCTCGAGCGCCCGGTTGCCGGTCTTCTCCGGCTCGGTGATCTCGACCCGGCTGGTGACGACGTACTCGCCGTGCGGCAGGAAGCGCAGCTCGACGGTCTCGCGGACGGGAGGGTCGAAGCAGGAGCCGAGGAGCAGGGCAGCCGCGGCGACGGCGGCAACCGGAAAAGGGGAGAGCGGGCGGCGGTCGCGCATCGCGCGCGATCCTATGCTCAGGCGCGGAGCGTCAGAGATTCAGACCGGGTTCGGCACGTCGATGAACTCGACCGCCAGCCCGAAGCGCTCGGCGAGGTGCTCGCCGAGGGCGCGGATGCCGAGGCGCTCAGTGGCGTAGTGCCCGGCGGCGAGGTAGTGGATGCCGGCCTCGCGGGCCACGTTCATCACCCACTCGCTGGCCTCGCCAGTCAAGTAGGCGTCGAGGCCGGCGGCGATGGCGTCATGGACCTCGCGCTGGGCGCCGCCGGAGACGATCCCTAGGGTCCTTACCCGCTCCGGGCCGCCGAGGAAGGCCAGCGGCTCCTGGCCGTAGACCGCGGCGCAGCGCCGCACCAGCTCCTCGGCCGCGACCGGCTGCGGGAAGCGCCCCCGGAAGCCGATCGGCAACCCCTCGTGGACCGCGAAGGGCTCCAGCGCTTCGAGCCCGAAGGCCCGCGCCGCCAGGGCGTTGTTGCCGTAGGTGGGGTGGCGGTCGAGCGGGAGGTGGTAGGCGACGAGGCTCATCCCGGCGCGGACCAGCTCGGCCACGCGCCGGTACTGAAAGCCCGTCAACGTCCGCGGCATCCCCTCCCAGAAGAGGCCGTGGTGGACGAGGACGGCGTCGGCACCCGCCGCCGCCGCCCGCTCGAACAGCTCGCGGCAGGCGGAGACCCCGGTCGCCACCCGCCGCACCTCCTCTCGCCCCTCGACCTGCAGCCCGTTGGGGCCGTAGTCACGGCCGTTGCGGGCGTCGAGCAGGTCGTCGAGATAAGCGACCAGCTCGCGGAGGGGTAACGGGCCGCTCAGCGCCCGCCCCGCCCCCCGCGATCGCCGCCCCGGCCACCGCCGCGCCCGCCACGGTCGCCGCCGCGGCCGCCGCGGAAGCCGCCGCGGTCACGGTCACGGTCGCCGCGGTCGCTGCGCTCCCGCCCCTCGCCGCCGGCCGGCACCGGCTCGCCCATCCCCTCGTAGTGCGCCGGGTCGTAATCCGGGGCCTCCATGATGATCGCCTTGCGCGACAGGCGGACCTTCCCGGTGTCGTCGATGTTGATGACCTTGACGGTCATCTCGTCGCCTTCCTTGACCAGGTCGGAGACCTCGCGCACCCGGTAGGGGGCGAGCTCGCTGATGTGCACCAGTCCGTCGGTGCCGGGCATGATCTCGACGAACGCCCCGTAGGCCTCGACCCGCCGCACCGTGCCGGTGTAGGTCTTGCCGATCTCCGGCACCTCGGTCAGGCGCTCCACCATCTGGATGGCACGCCGCGCCGCCGCCTCGTCGGGGGAGGCGATGATGACCTTGCCGTCGTCGTCGATCTCGATCTGGCAGCCGGTCTCCTCCTGGATGGAGCGGATCGTCTTGCCGCCTGGGCCGATGACCTCCCGGATCTTGTCGCGCGGGATGACCAGGGTGTAGAGGCGCGGCGCGAAGCGGGAGATCTCGCCGCGCGGCCGCGGCAGGACCTCCTCCATCTTCTCCAGGATGTGGAGCCGCCCGCGGCGGGCCTGCTCCAGCGCCTCGCGCATGATCTCGCGGGTGACGCCGGTGATCTTGATGTCCATCTGCAGGGCGGTCACGCCCTGGCGGGTGCCGGCGACCTTGAAGTCCATGTCGCCGTAGTGGTCCTCCTGGCCGGCGATGTCGGTGAGGACGGCGAAGCTGTCGTCCCCCTTGATCAGCCCCATCGCCACTCCGGCCACCGGGCCGAGCATCGGCACGCCGGCGTCGAAGAGGGCGAGCGAGCCGCCGCAGACGCTGGCCATCGACGAGGAGCCGTTCGACTCCAGGATGTCGGAGACGACGCGCACGGTGTAGGGGAAGTCGTCCTCGTGCGGCAGCACCGGCGTCAGAGCCCGGCGGGCCAGGACCCCGTGGCCGATCTCCCGCCGGCCGGGGCCGCGCAGGAACTTCACCTCGCCCACCGAGAAGGGCGGGAAGTTGTAATGCAGCATGAACTTCTGCAGGCTCTCCCCCTCGTACTCCTCGATGATCTGGGCGTCGCGCGCGGTGCCGAGGGTGGCCGAGACCAGGGCCTGGGTCTCGCCGCGGGTGAAGACGGCCGAGCCGTGGGTGCGCGGCAGCAGGCCCACCTCGATCTGGATGTCCCGCACCTCGTCGAGGCGGCGGTTGTCGAAGCGGGTGCGCTCGCGGAGCACCGCGTCGCGAAGGATCTCCTCCTCGAGGCGGGTGACGATCTTCTTGACCTGGCTCCGCCGCTCGATCTCCTCCTCGGGGATCTGCGCGAGATAGCCCTTGACCACCTCGCTGACGGCGGCCTTCCGCTCGTGCTTGCCCTTGATGAAGAGGCCGCTCCGCAGGCGCTCGCCGATCTCGGAGCGGACCTGCTCGTAGAGCGTCTCCGGGTAGGCCGGCGGCGCGTCCCAGGCCGGCTTCTGCCAGTTGCCGCCGCGGTAGAGCTCGTGCTGCGCCTTGATGATCTTCTGGATCTCCTCGTGGCCGCGGAAGATGCAGTCGAGGAGGGTCTCCTCGGAGGCCTGGTTGGCGGCCGCCTCGACCATCACCACCGCCTCGTCGGTCGCCACGACCATGAGGTCGAGGTCGGAGACGTCGCGCTGGCTGTTGGTCGGGTTGAAGACCACCTGCCCCTGGATCAGCCCGACGCGCACCGCTCCCACCGGGTGGTAGAAGGGGATGTTGGAGAGCACCAGCGCCGTCGAGGCGCCGTTGATCGCCAGCACGTCGGGGTCGTTCTCGCCGTCGGCCGAGAGCACGAACGAGATGATCTGGGTCTCGGCCGTGTAGCCCTCGGGGAAGAGCGGGCGGAGCGGGCGGTCGATCTGCCGCGAGGTGATGATCTCCTTCTCGCTGGGACGCCCCTCGCGCTTGAAGAAGCCGCCGGGGATCTTGCCGCCGGCGTAGGTGTACTCGCGGTAGTCGACGGTCAGGGGGAGGAAGTCGCGGGTGATGCCCGCCTTGGTGTCCATGCAGGCGGTGGCCAGGATCACCGTGTCGCCGAAGCGGACGGTGCAGGAGCCGTCGGCCTGCTTGGCGAGGTAGCCGGTCTCGATGACCAGGGTCCCCTCGCCGATACGAATCTCTTTGCGTTGCTTCATGGCTGTGGTTTCTCTCTCTGTTGCGCGCCCCGAGCGGGCGCGCCGGGTCTAGGACCGGGCCGCGATGCGGCGGTTCGTCCTGAGGTGGGGGTCCGGACTACTTGCGGAGCCCGAGTCGCTCAATGGTCGTGCGGTAGCGCTCGAGGTCCTGCCCCTTCAGGTAGTCGAGCAAGCGGCGGCGGCGGCCGACCAGCTTGAGCAGGCCGCGGCGGCTGTGATGGTCTTTGGTGTGGGTCTTGAAGTGCTCGGTCAGCTCGGTGATGCGGTGGGTGAGCAGGGCCACCTGCACCTCCGGGGACCCCGTGTCGGTGTCGTGGACACGGTAGTCCTGGATCACTCCCTCTCGGCTCTGTCGCTCTTGCAAAACGCTCTCTCCTTGTGCTTTACGCGTTCTCTTCGCCTTTTTTCCCGTCCCGATTGTAGCACATCAGCGGAACACCACTTTCGGCTGCACCACGCCGACCCCGCCGGCGCCGATCCGCTCGACGACCGTGCCGACGGCGATCAGCTCCCGCCGGCGGTTGAGGAGCTTCACCCAGTCCCCCTCCTCGCCGGCCAGCTCGCGCACCAGGACGGTCTGGCCGTGGTGGATGCGCTGCTCCTGCTGCGGGTCGGCGGTGACCTCGCCGAAGGGGAGCGGGATCTGGTCGAACGGCACCCAGGCGTCCCCCGGCCCCTCGCCGGCGCTCAGCCGCGCCTCCAGGGCGGCGTGCGACAGCGCGCTGCCGACCGTGAAGGGGCCGATCTGGGTGCGGCGGAGGGCGGCGAGGTGGGCGCCGCACCCCAGCGCCTGCCCGACGTCGTGGGCCAGCGAGCGGGCGTAGGTCCCCGAGGAGCAGGAGAGGAGGAAGCGGAGGCTGCGGGTGCCGCCGGCCTCCGGGGCGGACAGCTCGCCCAGCGGCTTGAAGTCATAGACCGTAACCTCCTTGGTCTCCTGCGGCACCTCCTCCCCGCGCCGCGCCAGCTCGTAGTACTTGACCCCGCCCACCTTCTTCGCCGAGTAGGGGGGCGGCTGCTGCTCCGAGGTGCCCTCGAAGCCGGCCATCGCCGCCGCCACCGCCTCGGTCGTCAGCCCATCGGTCGGTCCCTCGGCCACCACCCGGCCGGTCGCGTCGTAAGTGTCCGTCGTGACCCCCAGTCGCAGCGTCCCCTCGTAGACCTTGGGGGCGCGGATCAGGAAGCGGGTCAGCCGGGTCGCGGACCCCAGGGTCAGCAGCAGGAGGCCGGTCGCGTCCGGGTCGAGGGTGCCGCAATGGCCGACCTTCTTCTGCTTGAGCAGGCGGCGCACCCGCTGCACCACGTCGTGCGAGGTGCCGCCGGGGTCCTTGTCGACGAGGAGGAGGCCGTCCTGCATGGAGCGGAGGGGGCTCAGGCGAGGGCGCCGACCAGGTCGGAGACCACGGCGCGGCGCGCCGTCTCGGTGTCGCCTTCGAGGGTGTAGCCGGCGGCGTTGCGGTGGCCGCCGCCGCCGTGGTGGCGGGCGATCTTCTCGACGTCCACCTCGCCGCGGCTGCGCAGCGAGATCTTGTGGGTGCCGTCGGGGCGCTGGCGCACCAGGCCGACCGCCTCGACGCCGGCGATCGAGCGCGGCACGTCGATCAGCCCCTCGGCGTCGCCGGCATTCGCGCCGGCACGCTCGAACATCTCGGGGGTCAGGGTGGCGGTGGCCACCCGGCCGCCCTCGTGCAGCTCGAGCGAGGTCAGCATCTGGCAGAGCAGGCGCACCACCGCCAGCGGCTGGCTCTCATAGAGCCACTGCGAGACCTGCTCGGGGTGGGCGCCCTCGCGCACCAGCGCCGCCGCCGCCTCGAAGGCGGCGGGGGTGGCGTTGGAGAAGCGGAAGCCGCCGGTGTCGGTGACTAGGGTGAGGTAGAGCGCGGTCGCGGTCTCCGGGTCGAGCGCCGCCTTGAGCCCCTGCGCCAGCCGGTAGACCATCTCGCCCACCGCCGGCGCCGCCGAGTCCACCCAGTTGACCGCGCCGTAGTGCTGGTTGCCCAGGTGGTGGTCGATGTTGATCAGCGGCAGGGCCCCGAGGTGCGCCTCGAGGCCGGTGCGGTCGAGGCTCGGGCACTCGAGGACGATGACGGCGTCGAACTTCTCGGGGAAGCCGGCCGGCGGCTCCTCGCCGCAGTGGATGCGCTCGCGGCCGGGGAGCGGGTGGTAGACGGTGGGGCAGACGTCGCGGTTCCAGACCACCGCCAATTTTCCCAGGCCGCGCAGCACCCGCGCCAGCCCGAGCTCGGAGCCGATGGCGTCGCCGTCGGGGTTGACGTGGCTGGTCAGCAGGAAACGGTTGCCCTGCCGGATGCGGCGGAGCAGGTCTTCAGGAGCTTTCGTCCCGGGCATGCAGGCTCTCCAAGAGTTCGGCGATCTTCTGGCTGTGCTCGGCGCCGCGGTCGAGCTCGAAGACGAGCTCGGGGGTGACGCGCATGCGCAGGCGGTGGGCCAGCTCGCGGCGCAGGAAGCCGCGGGCGTGCTGCAGCGCCTCGACCGCGCCGGTCCGCTCCTCGTCCGCCCCCAGCACCGAGACCTTGACCAGGGCGCGGCGGAGGTCGGGCGAGACGTCCACGTCGGTCACCGAGACCAGCTTGATCCGCGGGTCGTGCACCTGCCGCAAGAGGAGATCCGAGAGCTCCCCGCGCAGGACGTCGGCCACCCGCTGCGTCCGCCGGCTCATCCGGTCGCCTCCAGAATCTGCGGGTCCCAGCGCGTCACGTACGCTTCCACCTCCTGGTCCACGATCCCGCGCACCTCCTCGAGCAGCCGCTCCAGCTCCCCCGCGGAGACCGCCACCGCCGCCAGGCCGATCTCGGCCCGCTGGTGGAGGTCGTGGTAGTCGCTCTCGACGATCGACAGGCGGTAGCGGTGGTGGAGCCGCTCGATGAGCGCCTTCACCACGCGCCGCTTGTCCTTGAGGCTGCGCGAGGACGGGATGTGCAGCTCGAAGGTGGCCACGCCGACGACCATCAGAGCGTCGGGGCCACCTCTTCGCGGACGTAGGCCTCGATCACGTCCCCGGGCTTGAAGTCCTGGAACTTCTCGAGGCCGATGCCGCAGTCGAAGCCCATCCGCACCTCGGAGACGTCCTCCTTGAAGCGGCGGAGGGAGGCGATCTTGCCTTCGTGAATGACCCGGTTGTCGCGCAGCAGGCGCACCGCCGCTGTGCGCGGGATCGTCCCTTCGACGACGTGGGAGCCGGCCACGATGCCGACCCGCGGCACCTTGAACAGCTCGCGCACCTCGGCGCGGCCGGCGGTGACCTCGCGGAAGGTGGGATCGAGGAGCCCGGTCATCGCCTTGCGCAGCTCGTCCATCAGCTCGTAGATGACGGTGTGGAGGCGGACGTCCACGACCTCCTTCTCGGCCAGCTCCGTGGCGCTGCGCTCCGGGCGGACGTTGAAGCCGACGATGACGGCCTTGGAGGCAGAGGCGAGGAGCACGTCGTTCGTCGAGATGGCGCCGACGCCGGCGTGGATGACCAGCACCTTGACCTTGTCGGTCGAGAGCTTGGCCAGCGAGTCGCGGAGCACCTCGACCGAGCCCTGGACGTCGGCCTTGAGCACCACCGGCAGCTCCTTGACCTCGCCCTCCTGGATGCGGCTGAAGAGCTGCTCGAGCGAGAGGCCGGCCTGCAGCACCGGCGCCAGGCCGCGGCCGCGCATCTGCTCGCGCCGGTAGCCGGCGATGTCGCGCGCCTCGGCCTCGTCCGCGAACACCTGGAAGGTGTCGCCCGCCTCGGGCAGGGTATCGAAGCCGGTCACCTCGACCGGCGTCGACGGCCCGGCCTCCTTGCTCCGCCGCCCGACGTCGTCACTCATCGAGCGCACCCGCCCCCAGGTGGCGCCGGCGACAAAGATGTCGCCCACCGAGAGCTTCCCGTTCTGCACCAGGACGGTGGCGACGATGCCGCGCCCCACCTCCTTGCGCGCCTCGAGGACCGTCCCCTGGGCGGCGAGGTCGGGGTTGGCCCGCAGCTCCAGGAGGTCGGAGGTGAGGAGGATCATCTCCAGCAGCTCGTTGATCCCCTCGCGCTTGACCGCCGAGACGTGGACCATGACCGTGTCGCCCCCCCAGTCCTCGGGCATCAGGCCGCGGTCGGCCAGCTCCTTGCGCACCCGGTCGGGGTTGGCGTTGGGCTTGTCGACCTTGTTGATCGCCACGACCAGGGGCACCTTGGCGGCGCGGGCGTGGTCGATCGCCTCCAGCGTCTGCGGCATGACGCCGTCGTCGGCCGCCACGACCAGGACGACGAGGTCGGTCACCCGCGCCCCGCGCGCCCGCATCATGGTGAAGGCCTCGTGGCCGGGGGTGTCGAGGAAGACGATCTTGCGGCCGTTGACCTCGACCTGGTAGGCGCCGATGTGTTGGGTGATGCCGCCGAACTCGCTCTCGGTCACCTTGGAGGAGCGGATGGCGTCGAGCAGCGAGGTCTTGCCGTGGTCGACGTGGCCCATGATCGTGACCACCGGGCCGCGCGGCACCCGGCCGCCGGCTTCGACCGGCCGCGCCATCTCCTCGCGCAGCTGGACCTCCTCCTCGGCGGAGACGACCATGGTCTCGATCCCCAGCTCCTGCGCCAGCTCCTGCGCCATGGCCGGCTCGAGGGTGTGGTTGAGGTTGGCCATGATGCCGCGCTTGAAGAGGGCGGCGATCAGGTCGCGCGACTTGACGCCCAGCTTCTCGGCGAACTCGCGCAGGGTCATCCCCTCGGAGATCATCACCGGCCCCTGCGGCGGCGCCTTCTTGAAGGTGAGGATCTTCCCCCCCTCCTCGCGCGCCTTGTCCTCGTCGGCGCGGCGCTGGGCGCGGCGGCCGCGGCGCAGGCTGGCGGCGCTGCCGTTCGGGTCCTCGTCCTCTTCGAGGTCCTTGAGGGTGCCCTTGAAGCCGGTCAAGTCCTCCTCGACGCCGGCGCGCAGCGGCGGTTTCTTCCCCTTCTTGACCTTCTTGTCCTTGTCGGGGCGGGACTCGGCGATGCCGGGCGCGGCGGCGGGCCCGGCGCTGCGCCGCACCTCGCCGAGGCCGGCGGCCCCCACGCCCGGTGCGGTGCGCGGCGCGGTGGCGGCCTCGGCGG
>DATLOC010000027.1:0-115135 GCA_035536455.1 Thermoanaerobaculia bacterium
CGGCTTGCCGGTGAAGAGCTCGTACAGGACGAGCCCCAGGGCGTAGACGTCGCTCCGCGGGCTCAGGCCGCGCCCCGCGAACTGCTCGGGGGCCATGTACTGCGGCGTGCCCGCGAGCTCGCTTCCCTGCGCTTCGGCGGCCGCGGCGGCAAGCCCGAAGTCGGTCAGGCGCACCCGGCCGTGGCCGTCGAGCATGACGTTGGCCGGCTTGAGGTCGCGATGGAGGAGGCCGCGGTCGTGCACCGCCGCGAGGCCGGCGCAGAGCTGCCGCGCGACCTCCAGCGCCTTGTCCTCGGGCAACCGGCCGATCCGGCGCAGCAGCGAGGCGAGATCCTCGCCGTCGACGTACTCCATCGCCAGGAAGGAGCGCCCCCCGGCCTCGCCGACGTCGTAGACGCGGCAGACGTTGGGGTGGGAGACCTGGCGCGCCAGCCGCACCTCGGAGTAGAAGCGCTCCAGCCGCTCGCGGCCTTCCGCCAGCTCCGCGGGGAGGAACTTGAGCGCGACGGTCTGCCCGAGCCGCAGGTCGTCGGCGCGGTAGACCTCGCCCATCCCGCCGCGCCCCAGGAGCGCGACGATCCGGTAGCGCTCGGCCAGGAGCTCCCCCGGCGTGAAGTCGGCCGCGGACGCGCTCCGGGGTGGAGCGCTCTTGGGCACGGGCGCTCGCTCGCTCGGCGCGAACGCCGGCGGCAGCTCGGTAGGGAGCGCGTTGCAGCGCGGGCAGAGACTGCCGCTGTCGAGCGCGGTGCCGCAAACGGCGCAGCGGGTCACGTGCGATGGATCATACCAACCGTCGCCGCGCCGCCCGGGAGGCGCGCGGTATACTGCTGGACGGCATGCCGACCCCCCTCCCGCCCCCCTGTCCGGACGTCCAACCCGAGCGCTTCCCGGCCCCGCTGCGGGAGCTGGCGGCGAAGGTGCGGGACGGGGTGCGGCTCGACGAGGCCGACGCCCTGCTGGCGCTGACCACGACCCACGTCTTGGCGCTCGGGCGGCTCGCCGACGCGGTGCGCCGGAAGCTCCACGGCAACGCCGCCTACTTCAACGTCAACCGCCACATCAACCCGACGAACGTCTGTGTCTACACCTACAACTGCAAGTTCTGCAGCTTCGCGGCGCTCCCCGGCGAGGGGCACGCCTGGGAGATGAGCCACGAGGACGTCTACCGCCACGCCGCCGAGCAGGGGGGCAACCGGGTCACCGAGTTCCACATCGTCGGCGGCCTCCACCCAGACCTCTCGCTGGAGTGGTACTGCGAGATGCTGCGCGGCCTGCGCGAGCGCTTCCCCAACGCGCATTTGAAGGCCTTCACCGCCATCGAGATCGGCTGGTTCGCCAAGCACGAGCGGATCTCGATCGAGGAGGTGCTGACGCGGCTGCGCGACGCGGGGCTGGGGTCGCTCCCCGGCGGCGGCGCCGAGATCTTCCACCCCGAGGTGCGCCAGATCATCTGCGACGGCAAGCTCGACGCCGACGAGTGGATCGAGGTCCACCGCGTCGCCCACGGCATGGGGATCAAGAGCAACTGCACGATGCTCTACGGCCACGTCGAGCGGCCGGAGCACCAGGTGGACCACCTGCTGCGCCTGCGCAGCCTGCAGGACGAGACCGGCGGCTTCAACGCCTTCATCCCGCTCGCCTACCACCCCGAGAACAACTACATGGGGCTGCGCTTCCACACCACGGGGCTCGAGGACCTGCGCCAGATCGCCGCCGCGCGCCTCGTGCTCGACAACGTGCCGCACGTCAAGGCCTACTGGGTGATGATCACGCCGAAGCTGGCGCAGGTGGCGCTGCGCTTCGGCGCCGACGACCTCGACGGGACGGTGGTCGAGGAGCACATCTACCACATGGCCGGCGCGCACACCGAGCAGTCGCTCTCGCGCGCCGAGCTCGAGCGGATCGTGCGCCTCGCCGGCTTCGAGCCGATCGAGAGGGACACCCTCTACAACCCCGTCCCCGCCCATTGAGCCAAGAGCCCCTCGGCTACCACCACCTGGCGGTCGACGGCCCCATCGGCGTGGGCAAGACCACGCTGGTCGAGATGCTCGCCCAACGCTTCGAGGGGGTGAAGATCCTCGAGGACGTCAACAACCCCTTCCTGGGCGACTTCTACGAGGACCGCCCCGGCGCCGCCTTCCAGACCGAGCTCTACTTCCTCCTCTCGCGCTACAAGCAGCAGCGCGACCTCGCCCAGCGCGAGCTCTTCGACCGCCTGCTGGTCGCCGACTACACCTTCCAGAAGAATCGGATCTTCGCCTACCTGAACCTCGGCGACGACGAGCTGATGCTCTTCGACAAGCTCTACGCTCTCCTGGAGCCGCAGGTGCCGCCGCCGGACCTGGTGGTCTACCTGGTCGCCGACCTCTCGACCTGCATGGAGCGCATCCGCCGCCGCCAGCGCGCCGTCGAGAAGCACATCTCGACCGAGTACATGGCCGAGCTGATCGACGCCTACAACCACTACTACCACTACTACAAGGCCTCGCCGCTCCTCGTCGTCGACACCCGCCAGCTCAACTTCCCCGAGCGCCCCGAGGACTTCGAGGAGCTGGTCCACCAGCTCCAGCGGCCGATCAAGGGCACCGAGTACTACGTGGCGCGCGGGGCCGGTTAGGCGTATCATCCCCCCGCCGCTTGGATCCCGCCTGGTGCGGGACCGAGACGGAAGACATCGGCTCCGAGCGCTCGCGCGGCGCCGCCCTCCCGGGGGCCTGATCCCGACGGACAGGCACCCCGACTCCCGGGCCGGCCGCGAGCAGAGGCGCTCCGCGCGCACCGGCAGCTCCGCGTGCGCGCGCACCGCCGCCCTTCCGTCCGCCAGAGCGGAAGGAGGAGCCGATGGCACCCGAAGCGAGCCCCAAGACGATCACCGTCCCCTGGGTCGCCGCCGCCCCGCGGCGCGGCGAGCGCCTGGTCATGGTCACCGCCTACGACTTCCCGCAGGCGCGGACGGCCGACGCCGGCGGCGCCGACGTCGTGCTGGTCGGCGACTCGCTCGCCATGGTGGTGCTCGGCCACCCCGACACCCTGTCGGTCACCATGGACGAGATGCTCCATCACGTGCGCGCCGTGCGCCGCGGCGTCGAGCGCGCGTTGCTGGTCGCCGACATGCCCTTCGGCTCCTTCCACCTGGGGCCCGCGCAGGCGGTCGCCAACGCCATCCGCTTCGTCAAGGAGGGGGGCGCGCAGGCGGTCAAGATCGAGGGCGGGCGGCCGGAGGTGGTGGCGGCGCTGGTCGAGGCCGAGGTGCCGGTCATGGCCCACCTGGGCCTGACGCCGCAGTCGCTCCACCGCCTCGGCGGCTACAAGGTGCAGGGGCGCGAGGCCGGGGCGGCCGAGGCGATCCTCGCCGCCGCCGCCGAGCTGGAGGCCGCCGGCGCCTTCTCGCTGGTCCTCGAGTGCGTGCCGACCGACCTGGCGGCCGAGGTCTCGGAGCGGCTCGCCATCCCGACGATCGGCATTGGCGCCGGCCCCCACTGCGACGGGCAGGTGCTCGTCTACCACGACCTCCTTGGGCTGGAGGAGCGGATCGCGCCGCGCTTCGTGCGCCGCTACGCCGAGCTGGGGCTCGCCTCGCGCGAGGCGATCGCCAGCTTCGCCGCCGACGTCCGCGCCGGCCGCTTCCCGGCCGCCGAGGAGAGCTACGGGGCGTCCCGTCCCGCCGAGGACGCGGCGCGGAAGATCTACGGCTGAGGCGAGACGTGGAGACCGTGCACGAGACGGCGGCGCTGCGCGCCGCCGTCGACGCCTTCCGCCGCGACGGCCACCAGGTCGGCTTCGTGCCGACGATGGGTGCGCTGCACGAGGGGCACCTCTCGCTCGTCCGGCTCGCCCGCCGGCACGCCGGGCGCGTCGTGGCCTCGGTCTTCGTCAACCCGGCCCAGTTTGGCCCCGGCGAGGACTTCGCGCGCTACCCGCGCCAGCCCGAGCGCGACGCCGCGCTCCTGGCCTCCGCCGGCTGCGACCTCCTCTTCCTGCCGGAGGTCGAGACGATCTACCCGCCGGGGCACGCCACCTTCGTCGAGCCCGCCGGCCCGGCCGAGGGGCTCGAAGGGGCGCACCGCCCGGGGCACTTCCGCGGCGTCGCGACGGTCGTGACCCAGCTCTTCAACCTGGTGCGGCCGGACGTCGCCGTCTTCGGCGAGAAGGACGGGCAGCAGCTCGCCGTCGTGCGCCGCCTGGTGCGCGACCTCCACGTGCCGCTGGAGATCGTGCCCGGTCCCACTGTGCGCGAGCCCGACGGGCTCGCCATGTCCTCGCGCAACGCCTACCTCTCGGCCGACGAGCGCCGCGCCGCCCCGGTCCTCTACCGCGCCCTCGACGCCGCGCGGCGGGCGATCGCGGCCGGCGAGCGCTGCGGCGACGCCGTGCGCCGCGCCCTCTCCGAGGCGCTCGCCGCCGAGCCGCTGGCCCGCGTCGAGTACGCCGAGGTGGTGGAGGCCGAAAGCTTCCGGCCGGTCGAGACCCTCGCCGGCCCCGTCGTGCTGCCGCTCGCCGTCCGTCTCGGCGGCACGCGCCTGATCGACAACCTGCACCTCAACCTCTCTGGAGAGCCCGCATGAAGCGCACCCTCCTCAAGTCCAAGATCCACCGCGCCACGGTGACCGACGCCGACCTCCACTACCAGGGCTCGGTCACCCTCGACCCGCTGCTCATGGCGGCGGCCGACCTGCTGCCCTGGGAGCGGGTGGAGATCTACAACGTCACCAACGGCGAGCGCTTCGCCACCTACGCCATCCCCGGCCGTCCCGGCGCGGGGCAGGTGGTGATCAACGGCGCCGCCGCGCACAAGGCGCGCAAAGGAGACGTCGTCATCCTCGCCACCTACGCCGAGTACGAGGAAGGCGAGGCGCACACCCACCACCCGGCGCTGGTCTTCGTCGACGACGCCAACCGCCAGGTCGGGCGGGTGGAGGAGACCGAGGCCGTCGCGGTAGGGTAGGCGACGGAGGCCCGCCGATGCTCGCCGCACCCCCCGACACCACCGCCGCCGCGCCCGAGACCGAGCCGCTGGTCCTCGCCGGGCGCACCTTCCGCTCGCGCCTGATCCTGGGCACCGGCAAGTACCCGGACTTCGCGACGATGGCGGCGGCGCTCGAGGCCTCCGGCACCGAGATGGTGACGGTGGCGCTGCGGCGGGTGAACCTCGACGAGCGCGGCCAGGGGTCGCTCCTAGACTGGATCGACCCCGAGCGCTACCTCCTCCTGCCCAACACCGCCGGCTGCTACACCGCCGACGAGGCGGTGCGCACCGCGCGGCTGGCGCGCGAGGCCGGCGGCTGGAACTGGGTCAAGCTCGAAGTGATCGGCGACCGCGCGACCCTCTTCCCCGACAACGTCGAGCTGCTGCGCGCCACCGAAACCCTGGTCGCCGAGGGCTTCGTCGTCCTCCCGTACACCAACGACGACCCGGTGGTTTGCAAGCGGCTGGCGGAGCTCGGGGCCGCGGCGGTCATGCCGCTCGGCGCGCCGATCGGCTCGGGCATGGGGGTGCGCAACCGCGCCAACCTCCAGATCATCGTCGAGCAGGCGACGGTGCCGGTCATCGTCGACGCCGGCGTCGGCACGGCGAGCGACGCCACCGTGGCGATGGAGCTCGGCGCCGACGGCGTCCTGATGAACACCGCGGTTGCCGGCGCCGCCGACCCGGTGCGCATGGCCCGCGCCATGAAGCTCGCCGTCGAAGCCGGCCGCCTAGCCGCCGGCGCCGGCCGCATCCCCCGCCGCCTCTACGCCACCGCCTCCTCTCCTGTCGAGGGGATGATCGAGTAGGCGCGAGCAGCCGGCCGGCGGCCGTGACGTAAGATCTGCGCCACTCAACCGACGGGAGGTCCTCCGATGCCGGCGATCCGTTCTCGCGCGACCCGCTTCGCGCTGCTCCTGCTCACGCTCGCTTGTGCTTTCGTTGCCCCCGCCGCGGCGGCGCCGCCGTGGATGTCCACCAGCGTCTTCGCGCTCCAGGTCAGCTTCGACGAGTGCCGCTCGCGCGTCGCCTCGGCGCTCGCCACCGAGGGGTACGGCGGCACGCGCGACTTCGGCAACGGCTGGCTCGGGTTCACCGCCACCCACTCGGCCTCGGTCGGCTGCATTCACGGGGACGGCGAGACCGTCGCCATCGTCACGGTCGCCAGCGAAGGGGACAACACCGCCCAGCGCGACCGCCTCGGCGCGCTGCTGCGCAAGTCGGCGGCGGGCGCCGAAGGGCGCTACGTGGCGGTCGAGCGCGGGCCCGAGGGCAACGTCGTCGTGCGCTGGCGGGAGATGCCGGGCAACGAAGGCGACTGGATCTCGGTCCAGCCCGTCGGCGCCGCCGACGACTCGTACGGCGCCACCTGGACGTACACGGCAGGCAAGCGGGAAGGGACCTACGACGCCGGCAAGCTCGCCCCGGGCGACTACGAGGTCCGCGTCTACTTCAACTGGCCGGACGGCGGCTTCACGGTGCAGGAGCGGGTGCGCTTCCGAGTGGACTGACGGCGCGCCGCGCCCGCCGCATCCCGACGTAGCGCTCGACCCACTCCTCCGACAGGGCGTCGGCCTGCCGCCGCAGGCGGGTCTCGATGCGCAGGCCCTTGGGGACCGTGACGTCGAGGAACCGCAGCACGCGCCGGACCTGGGGGACGAACGAATCGACCAGGTCCTCGTAGGCGACCACCAGCGGCTCGACCCCGGCGCGGTCGAAGTGCTCCCGCCACTTCGCCTCCTGCTCGACGGCGACCCGCTCCAGGCGCTCGATCGCCGCGAAGTCGAACTCGATCGCTGGGGCCGCCGATGAGCCGGGCTCGGCGCTCTCCGCCGGCGGGCTGAACGGCTCGTAGTCGGCGATCCGCCACCACTGGCCGGTGCGGCGGGCGCGGTAGAGCGAGACCGCCTGGCGGGCCTTGTCGCGCCGGGTCAGCCAGACGTAGCCCAGGCCGGGGAAGAGCTCGGCCAGCAGCTCCGGCGCCTCCAGCCCCTCGCAGCCCGGCACCTGCCCGAGCTTCGCGGGCAGCTGCGCGAACTGGTACCAGTGGCACTTGACGCCGAAGACGCCGTTAGGCGTCGAGCCGAGGTCGAGCACCCGCGGCAGGTAGTCGGCGTACGAGGCGACGCCCCACTCCCGGAACTTCTCCTCTTCGGTCACCTCGTTGAAGTACTCGCGCGGGCTGCCGGCGAGGCCGGTGGCCTCGAGGGACTCCGACAGGAGCCAGCTCCCCGAGCGCGGCAGCGTGCAGATGACGTACGAGGTGTGCGGCCGCCGCAGGGTTGGGAGCGGCGCGGGCGCCTGGCGCCGCCGCGCGCTGGCGGCCGCCGCGCGTCGCGCCGGGCGCTGCATCCGCGCGGGCGGCTGCGGAGCGACGCTCGGGGCCCGCGGCTGCCAGCGGGCGAAGAGGGAGAAGAAGGGCGGCAGGTAGGCGGCCAGGTGCTGCTGCGTCCCCGGCTCCGCCGCCGGGTCGCCCGCGATCGACTCCTCGCAGCGCAGGATCTCGAAGCCGGCGTCGCCGAGGCCGCCGATCAGGTCGTGCAGCGGATGCACGTAGTGCCAGCAGGTCGGCGTCCCCTCCGGCCCCGGCTGCGCCGCGCTCCAGACGACGGGCCGGTCGGAGCGCTGCGGGTGCACGATCCGGTAGTCGCGGCCGCTCCACGCGCCGCCCTCCGCGAGCTGGATCTGCACCGGGTTCCAGTGCTCGACGCGGTACCAGCCGCCGGGCCGCAGCACGCGCGAGACCTCCAGGTAGAGCTGGCGCACGTCCGGCACATAGCAGGCCGACACCGGCTGGTACACGAGGTCGAAGTCGCTGCCGTAGAGCAGGCCGAGGTCGAGCATGTCCGCCTCGACGCACTCGATCTCGAGGCCGTGGCGGCGCGCGACCTCGGCGTCGAGGCGGAGCTGCTCGGCGCTCAGATCGACCGAGGTGACCCGGCAGCCGAGCGCGGCGAAGAGCGGCACCTGCTGCCCGCCGCCGGCGCCGAGGCAGAGGACGCGCTTGATCTCGGGCCAGGGGATCCAGCCGGCGGCGTCGAGCCAGGCGCTGGCGTTGCGCAGCTGCGCCGCGCCCCAGGGTTGCGAGGCCTCGCAGCCGGCGCGCGCCAGCTCGTCCCACCCTTGGCGGTTGACCGTCTGGTAAGACGGCTCGCCGGGGCTCACCGTCCGTCGGGGTTCAGCCACTCGAACTCGTTGCGGTGGACGAAGTTGGTGAAGGTGACGGTGACGCTGACGTCGAGCGCCCGCACGTGATGCCACCAGCCGACCGGCAGGAAGAGCGCCTCGCCGGGCGCGAGGTCGACGCGCAGCGTCTCGACGTCGCGGTACAGCGGGTGCTGCTCGAAGTCGGGGTCCTCGGGGTCCACCTCGCTGAACACCCCGATCTCGTTGTACAGCCGGTGCGTCTGGTCGGGGGAGATGAGCGTCACCCGCTTGCGGCCGTAGACCTGCGCCATCAGCACGTTCATCAGGTCGTGGTGCAGCGGCGTCACCGTGCCGGCCGGGCCGAACCAGAAGTGCACCCGGCCGTCTGTCTGCGCCGGGTCCAGGTGCTCGGGGAAGCGGATGTCGTCGTAGAGCGGCCGCATCTCCGGCCGGTCGAAGAAGCCGTTGTTGGCCACCAGGTAGTAGTCGTTGCTCTCGCCGCCGGCCGTCACCATCTCGACGTAGTCGGCGAAACGGACCTCGCTCTTGTGGTCGTAGGCGTTGATCTCGTAGCGCGGGTCGCGCGACCGGCCGCTCATGATCTCGACCAGCGCCTCGCCGCACGTCGCCTTGAAGTACTCCGGGCCCCAGCGGGCGAGCGCCGGCCAGTCGGCCATCGCATCGGTCAGGACGACCGGCCGGTTCGCCGCGTAGTAGCGCTCCAGGAGCTCGGCGCGGGAGACGCCGCCGCGGCGCTCGACCGACCCGGCCCCGGGGGCGAGGGCGGCGAGCGCGCGGTGGACGTCGAGCACCGAGCCGAGCTTGGCCAGGCGCTGGGCCAGCTTCTCGCCGGCCTGGAAGCAGGGGTGCGCGGCGACGGCCGCGACCTCGGCGGCCGCGGCGACGCCGTCGAGGCCCGCCTCGACCATCGCCGCGACGAGCGGCTCGTCGTCGAAACCCGCGAGCTTGTTCTCGGCGATCCAGCGGCGCCAGCCGTCGCCCAGCTCCGGCGCGGCGCCCGCCGAGCCGGCGCCGTGGACAGCCGCCTGCCCGTGCCTCACCGCGTCGGCGTGGGAGTCGGGGGCTTGGTCGGCTTCCTTTCCGGCGTCGGAGTCGGGGTCGGCGTCGGCGGCTTGCCGGGCCTGCGGGCCGGAGTCGGCGTCGGGGTCGGGGGCGGCGACGGCCGGCCCGGGGTCGGCGTCGGGGTCGGCGGCGCCGGCCGGGCCGGAGTCGGGGTCGGGGACTGGTGAGGGGTCGGGGTCGGGGTCGCCATGGTGTCTCCTCCCAAGATGGCCTCGAGAACTTGCGCTACGAGGCAATTACTGTCATGCCAGGGTCATGCCAGGGATTCCATCTCCCGTCCGCCCCGCGGTTCTCACTCCAGCATCTGCTCCCCGGCGTCCGGCGGCGCGGGCACCAGCTCGCGGTGGCTCATCAGGAGCCGCGCGCAGGTGTTCCAGCGCAGGAGCGCTTCGTCGTCGCCGGTCGGGCGGAGGGCCGCGGCGCGCTCGAAGCAGGCCATCGCCCGGTGCAGCCCTTCGTAGACGGCGTGTGGCGCGCCGAGGCCGCCGCGGCGCAGCTGGGCCTTTGCTTTGCGCTCGGCGACCAGGCCTTCGTAGTAGGCCTGGCCGTAGGGGTCGCGCAGGCGCTCGAGCACCTCGCGGGCGCGCGGCACCGCCTCCGCCAGCCGCTCCTCGAACTGGTCGGTGAGGGCGAGCAGCAGCGTCGTCAGCGCCCGCTGGTTCTCCGGCTCCACCTCGAGCACGTCGAGGCAGATGCTCTCGGCCTCCAGCGGCTCGTTGAGCAGCCGGTAGCGCTGCGCCTTCTCGAGCGCCGCCGGCACCGCCGCCTTCGACAGCCGCTTGAGCTCGAACATCAGGCCTCCTCGCCGCGCAGCGCGCGCACGAGGCGCCCGAGCGGGTCGTAGAAGCGGGTCACCACCCGCTCCTTGAGCGGGATGATCGCGTTGTCGGTGATCGCAATGTTCTCGGGGCAGACCTTGGTGCAGCACTTGGTGATGTTGCAGTAGCCGATCCCCTGCGCGCGCTTCAAGTCCGCCGTGCGGTCGGCGACGTCGAGCGGGTGCATCTCGAGCGCCGCGACGTGGACCAGGTAGCGCGGGCCAATGAACTCCTGGTGCAGGCGGTGGTCGCGCAGCACGTGGCAGACGTCCTGGCAGAGGAAGCACTCGATGCACTTGCGGAACTCCTGCACCCGGTCGACGTCAGCCTGGTCCATCCGCCAGGTGCCGTCGGGGGCGTCGGGCAGCCGCGGCTTGAACGGCTTGATCCGCTTCTTGACCTCGTAGTTCCAGGAGACGTCGGTCACCAGGTCCCGCACCACCGGGAAGGCCTTCATCGGCTCGATCGTCACCGGCTCCTGGAGCGGCAGCTCGGAGAGCCGCGTCATGCACATCAGGCGCGGCTTGCCGTTGACCTCGGCCGAGCAGGAGCCGCATTTGCCGGCCTTGCAGTTCCAGCGCACCGCCAGGTCGTGCGCCGACTCGGCCTGGATCTGGTGGACGGCGTCGAGGACGACCATCCCCTCGCTGACGTCCGTCGCGTAGTCCTCGAACCGCCCGCCGTCGGCGGCGCCGCGCCAGATGCGGAAGGTCGCCGACGCCATCTACTTGGCCTCCGCCTCGACGATGGCGCGCTGCTCCGCCGTCATCTCGGGGACGGGCGCGCGCGACAGCTCCATCCGCCCGTCCGCCCCCTTCTTGAGCACCAGGTTGAACTTCCCCCACTCCGCGTCCTTCTCCGGCCGGTCCTCGCGGAAGTGCGCGCCGCGGCTCTCCGGCCGCGCCAGCGCCGCGCGCGTCACCGCCTCGGAGACGACGAAGAGGTTGTGCAGGTCGAGGGCCGTGTGCCAGGCCGGGTTGTACTCGCGGTTGCCGGGGACCGCCACCCGCGCCGCCCGCCCGCGCAGCTCCGCGAGCCCGGCGAGCGCCCGCTCCATCTCCTCCCCCGTGCGCACGATCCCCACCAGCTCCTGCATCATCGCCTGGAGGTCGTGCTGCACCGCGTACGGCCCCTCGCGCTCGCCGCCGCCGTGGCCGTTGGTCTCGAAGGGCGCCAGCGCCAGCGCCGCCGCGCGCTCGGCCTGCGCCTCGTCGAGCGCCGGCGCGCCCTGCTCCTTGGCGAAGGCGGCGGCGTAAGCGCCGGCGCGCTTGCCGAAGACCAGGAGGTCGGAGAGGGAGTTGCCCCCCAGGCGGTTGGCGCCGTGGAGCCCGGCCGCGCACTCGCCGGCGGCGAAGAGTCCCGGCACGGTCGACATCTGCGTCTCGGGGTGCACCCGCACACCGCCCATCATGTAGTGCGTCGTCGGCCCCACCTCCATCGCCTGCTCGGTGATGTCGATGTCGGCCAGCTCCTTGAACTGGTGGTACATGCTCGGCAGCTTCTTCTTGATGTGCTGCTCGGCGTCGGGCAGCCGCTCCTTGATCCAGGAGATGTCGAGGAAGACGCCGCCGTGCGGGCTGCCGCGCCCCTCGCGGATCTCGCGCACGATCGAGCGCGCCACGTGGTCGCGGGTCAAGAGCTCCGGCGGCCGGCGCGCCTCCTTGTCGCCCTGCGTGTAGCGCCACCCCTCCTCCTCGGAGTCGGCGGTCTGCGCGCGGTAGGCGGCGGGGATGTCGTCGAACATGAAGCGGCGGCCCTCGCTGTTGCGCAGCACGCCGCCCTCGCCGCGCACCCCTTCGGTCACCAGGATGCCGCGCACCGACGGCGGCCACACCATCCCCGTCGGGTGGAACTGCAGGAACTCCATGTCGATCAGCTCCGCCCCCGCCTCGTAGGCCAGGGCGTGGCCGTCGCCGGTGTACTCCCAACTGTTCGAGGTGATGCGGTAGGCGCGGCCGACGCCGCCGGTGGCGAGCACCACGGCGGCGGCGCGGAAGAGGAGGAACCGCCCCTTCTCGCGCTCGTAGGCGAAGGCGCCGGCGACGCGGCCGGCGTCGAGCAGCAGCGCCGTCACCGTCGTCTCCATGTGGACCTCGATGCCGCAGTGGATGCCGTGGTCCTGGAGGGTGCGGATCATCTCGAGGCCGGTGCGGTCGCCGACGTGCGCCAGCCGCGGGTAGCGGTGGCCGCCGAAGTTGCGCTGCAGGATCCGTCCGTCCTTGGTGCGGTCGAAGAGCGCCCCCCAGACCTCCAGCTCGCGCACCGTGGCCGGCGCCTCCTTGGCGTGCAGCTCGGCCATCACGGGGTGCGAGAGGTACTGGCCGCCGCGCATGGTGTCGGCGAAGTGGACCTGCCAGTCGTCGCGCTCGTCGACGTTGGCGAGGGCGGCGGCGATGCCGCCTTCGGCCATCACCGTGTGGGCCTTCCCGAGCAGGGACTTGCAGACCAGCCCGACCGAGGCGCCGGCCTTCGAGGCCTCGATCGCCGCCCGCAGCCCGGCCCCGCCGGCTCCGACCACCAGCACGTCGTAGTCGAAGCTGCGGAAGCGACCGTTCGAGCTCAGAGGAGTCTCCAGTCGCTCCAGATCCCCATCGAGCAGAGGCGGACGTAGAGGTCGCTGAAGCCGACAACGACGAGGCTCGACCATGCCCAGAGCATGTGCCGGCGGTTGAAGCAGCCGGCGCAGCGGTAGGCGGAGTAACGGCCGCGCGAGGCGGCGAGGCGGTCGAGCCCGCCGCCGGCCAGGTGGCGGAGGGTGTGGCAGCCGAAGGTGTAGCCGGAGAGGAGAACCAGGTTGAGCGCCAGGACCAGCGTGCCGACGCCGACGCCGAAGGAGACCGCGCCGGTCGCGGGGTCCTCGAACCAGAGCGCCTTCCAGACGTCCCAGGCGAGGATCGGCAGGAAGAGGAGCGCGAGGTAGAGGAAGTAGCGGTGGACGTTCTGGACGATCAGCGGGAAGGAGTTCTCCCCCCGGTAGCGGTGGCGCGGCTCGCCGACGGTGCACGACGGCGGATCGGCCCAGAACGCCTTGTAGTAGGCGCCGCGGTAGTAGTAGCAGGTGAGCCGGAAGCCGCCCGGCGCCCAGAGGATCAAAAGCGCCGGTGAGAACGGCAGCCACCCCGGCCACCAGCCGGGGCGCGGCCCGAACCAGGAGTGCGGCGAAGAGCCGAAGAGCTCGGGCGAGTAGAAGGGCGAGAGGTACGGCCCGAAGTGGTAGTGCTCGCCCTGGAACGCCGCCCAGGTCGAGTAGACGACGAAGGTCGAGAGCCCGAGGAAGACGGCGACCGGCTGCAGCCACCAGAGGTCGCGCCGGGCGGTCTCCCCGAACCCGCGGCGCGGCTGCAGGACAGGGAGGGAGGCCATGCCGCGGAGTATAGATTCGGCCGCCCGCCGCGGCACGGGAATGCGCCCCTCCCGCCTTGCGTTGCCGCATCTTGGCGGGCTAGAATGTGCCCTCCGCACGCGCGTCCGACCGTGCAGCCATAGCTCAACTGGATAGAGCGACAGACTACGGATCTGTAGGTTGGGGGTTCGACTCCTCCTGGCTGCACCAGCTTCTTCCCGCTCTTTCACAACCCCTCGGCCGGCGAACCGGCGGCCCGCGCCGCCGGATGGGCCGGGTCGGCGGCCGGAACGCCGCTTTAGCCGGCGACGGAGCAGCCGCGCAGCCGTTTGGAGCGGGTAAGCGCGCGAATGGGCTAGGTACGCGGCTTACCTGTCCCAATCGCCGCTATACCTACCCCATTCGCACGCGTACCTGTCCCATTCGCGGCTGTACCTGTCCCAATCGCCGGCGTACCCAGCCCAATCGCCGCCGTACCTGTCCCATTCGTCCGCGTACCCAGCCCAATCGCCGGCCGAGCCGCCCGGTGCGCGGCCGTACCCTGTTCCATTCGCCCGCCGACCCACCCCATTCGCCGCGCCGTCCGCCGCTGAGGGGCCGCCGGAGACGCCGCCGCACCCGCCGAGGCATTTCCCGTGGCGGCTGCGGCATTTCCCGGAACGCCTGAGGCTTTTCCCCCGGCCACGGCGGCATTTCCCCCGACGCTTGCGGGATTCGCCCGCGCTTCGGGCTCTCCCGACGATCGGCTAGCCGAATACTCTGAACCGTAGCTGCCTAAAGGATCTCGACTACCGTGTCATGCTTGATAACTATGCGTGCCTGGCCCTTGGTCTTCGTTGCGGGTTTGAGGCTGACAATCTGCGCCCGTCCCTCTTTAATGAGCTGAACGCACGCGCGGCGAAAATGCTTCTCTACGGCGCGCCCGAACCACGCTGGCAGCAAGGCTTCTTCGAGGTCAGCAAGGGTGAAGTGCCGCTGCGTCGGAGCTAGGGCAAGAATGGCCGGGACGAGTCTGCGGGCGATGGCTGAGTCAACCTCCTCCGCTGTCGGGCGGGCCTCTGCTTGAAAGAGTAACTGCTGGGGGGCCGACTCCAAAGCGGCTTGGACAGCGGCGGCCCGAGCGTCCTCATATTCCATCGTGACACGGAACACTGCCTCGCTCATCGCACGGCCACCACGCGCATGACGGGTGCCGTAGAGAATGAAGTACTTGAGATGGCCGCCAATGGTTTTCACCGCGTAGCGGGCCGTAATCCCATGGGCCGAAGGAGAGGCCGAAGCAAACGCCTGCGTCAGACGGTTCATATACAGGTCGGTGAGCTTGAGGATACGCTGCTCTTGTACCAGCGTGTCCCAGATCGGCCGCCATTCCTGGGTGCCGAAGAGCGCGTCGAGCCCCGCGACGAACTTTGCAGCCTGCCGCTCCGTGGAGCGGAGGTATCCGCCATGAACATCGATCTTTGTGATGTAGAAGTTTAGGAGCACTTCGGTGATCGCCACTCGAGCGCGCTCCACAATCCGCATGACAACATCCCATTCCATACCCTTGTGGCCGCACGGATCGAGGAAGAAGAGCGCCGGATGATTCTCTACGGTCGCGAGAACAGAGTCGAGGTTTTCAGCGAAAGTGCCCTTGCGGTTCTCCACAAGTGTCGGGTCGAAAGCAGCTGTGGACGCGCAGAGCTCGGCATAGCCCTCCGGTTCGACGTTGATGCAGCGGAGTTTGAAACGCCCTCTCGCTGCAGCGTCGGCAGCGATCCTCGCGGCGATCACCGGAGAGCCGTCCTCCGGCGGGTCCTTGTAACGCCCCTCTCCTGCGGTCACGACACGGCGGCCCCTTCCTCCGCGTCGACCGCCTTCCGGGCTCGTAGAGGGATCGGGCCCCGTGCGAAGCTTAAGGACATGAGATCGAAGCGGGCTTTGAGGTTCCGGCGCTCGTCGGCGTCCGGGACCGACATTGTCGACCGGGCCGGCATATCGTCATAGGTTCGTCCACGGAGGGTGCGGCCATTCCACTTCTTCTGAACGCCGCCCCACTGCTTGAAGAAGAACAGTACGTTCGCCGCACGGCATTGGTCGAGGACGGACGTCACCCAGGCTTCTTCCATCTGCCGAGCTCCGTGACCGCTCTCGCCGCCGACGATCACCCAATGGATACCGTCTAGTGGGAGTGTTCCGATGTCTTCCAGGAGCGGTTCGACCGATAGGAACCGAACCCTCGCAGGAGCACTCTGAAGGTGAGAAATCCGGGGTAGACCATGTCGCTTGTTTTCAGCACTCACGCCCCACCAGACATTCGGCAGGGTTGAAGCCGATTGAAGTGGGCCGCCCAGGAGCCGCTGGAGCCGCTCGGCACGCTTCGTCAGAACTTGGTACGTATGCCACGGTGTCGCCTCCATCACCGCCACTACGGCGCGGATAAAGCTCTCTGGGACCAAATCGTGAAAAAGGTCGCTCATCGAGTTTACGAACACGGTCCGGCGGTCGGCCCAGCGCAAGGGTTCGCTGAGCTTGTCGGGGACGAGGCGAAGGTCAAAGCCGTGTTCATATGGGTGGCCTGGCACGCCCCGGAATCGCTCCGCAAACGTTTCGGCGTAGCAATGTGTGCAACCAGGGCTGATCTTGGTGCAGCCCCGAACAGGGTTCCACGTAGCATCAGTCCATTCGATTGCCGACCGATCGCTCATACGTCCTTCCTGCCCGCAGGTCGTCCGGGCGGTCCAGACCATTACGCCCATCTTACGCCTAGTCCCTGCGCTTGGGAAGAGGATACCCGAAGGACTGGCCCAACCATCGCGTGCGATAGCCTGGCGGCATTTGAAGAGCTGAGATGACGCGACTCTTGGAGCAGGCGGTCGAGGCCGTCGAGGAGCTTCCGCCAGACGAGCAGGACGCGATCGCCGCCCTGATTCTCGACGAGCTTCAGGACAAGCTGGGCTGGGGCGAAGCTCTCGCCCGCTCCCAGGATGAGCCCGCTCCATTCGTGGACGAGGCTCCCGGGGAAATCCGGTTGAGGCACGCTTCGGACACAAACTCCGAGGAGCTCGTGACTGTCGAAAGGACCTTCGATCCGTACCGCCTCGCGAGATTATGCAGCTCGCCGTGCGCGAGGCGCTGCTGCGGCACAAGCAGGCGGGGAACCCCATCGCGGTGTGGCGGGACGGGCGGGTCGAGTGGATCCAGCCGGAGGACATTCCGGTGGACGGGCCGGAAGACCGCTCGGAGGAGTAACGACTGTAACGCCTTCTCTCAGAACGATTTGGCGCAGGCCGGCCAGTTTCTGCGAGGACGTGACCCCTTCCGGCGAGATCTCGAGGCTTATCTCCGGCAGCTCGGGAGTCATCTTGAGGGCGTCGAGATAAGTCTTGGGCTTTCCGAGTTCTATCTCCGGCTGCGGGAGGTAGATCTTCCATGCACGGAGGTCTATCTCCGAGACCGGGAAACTACTCCCCCATAGCCGAAGGTCTATCTTGGACGGTCCGAGATTCACCTCCGAAACCCGGAGACTTTCCTCGGACGCCTCAGGAAGAGCTCACTCCCGTTCCGGCGTCTGTGCGGCTTCCCAGAGCTCCTCGTATTTCGCCCGCACCGAGGGGTCGAGGGACTCGGCCGTCTCGCGGGGGAGGGAGAGCTGCCGGATGAGCTCCAGCACGTCGGCGAGGTCCTTCAAGCGATGCGGGGCGCTCAGGCCCGACGCCAGCTTGAGTTCGATGAGCTTCGGTAGGGGCAACAGCGCGACGCGCCGGCCGCGGACGGCGGCTTGCGCCGGGTCGGGGAACACGACCGGTTTCGGCTTGCCGTCCCCCGGATACTCGCCGGCGAGGACGACGTCGACGTTGACGCCGGCCTCGGTGTCCCGCAGGCCGCGGCTACCCGGGAACTTCTCGACGTAGCCGCGGCCCAGGGCCTCGGCCTCGAGGGCACGCCACCCCTCGGGAGCCAGCAGGACATCCACGCCGATGGTGACGCGCCGATAGCCCCACTCGTTGAGCGCCATGGCGCCGATGACGGCGTAAGGGATTTCCTTCTCGTCGAGCAAGCGCGCCAGCCGTTCGAGAGCCCTTTGCACGCCGGCCTCGCCCCGGAAGAACCTCTCGGCGTTCTCGACGCCGGCCCAGAAGGCTGCCTCGCGCTCGACCGGTAGGACCTCGACCATGGCTTCGTGGCGAAGCCTAGCAACACCCGAGTCCGAGTGCGGGATCGGTGAGTTCTTAGAACGATTTGGCCAAGGAGCGGCTCAGGTCGCGCCGGCCGCGTCCTGCTCTATCCGGTAGGATGCGCATGATGATAGTCCGACCTGGAGGATCCCTCGATGTCTGAGCCGGTTCTGCTCGAGATCGAGATGCCGGGGGACTTGGCGCGCTTCCGGCTGCCGAGGGGTGTGGACGATCGCCTTCAGGCGCTGCTCGGCCGGCAGGACCAGGGAGAGGAGCTCACGTGGGAGGAGCGGACGGAGGCGGAAGGGCTGGTCGAGTTGAGCGAGCTTCTGTCCTTGCTTCGGCTACGGGCTCAAAGGCACCGCACTTCCGGAGACAGGTGATGAGCGAACCGCTGATCGTCTCGGACCCCAGCGTGATGATGGGCAAGCCGGTGGTCACGGGGACGCGCATCACCGTCGATCTCATCCTGGAGAAGCTCAGCAGCGGCGAGACGATCGAAGCGCTCCTCGAGTCTCATCCGCGTCTGACGCGTGAGGGGGTGATGGCCGCTTTGCGCTTCGCCGCAGAAGCGGTCCGGGCTGAGGCGGTGTACCCCGTCAGCGTCGAATCGGCGTGAACCTAGTCGCCGATGAGAGCGTAGACCGTCCGATTGTCGAGCGCCTACGGCACGACGGCCATGATGTGGTCTACATCGCCGAGCTGGCTCCCAGCATCGCGGATCAGGAGGTCCTGCGGCAGGCCGACGGCCGAGGCGCGTTGCTCGTCACGGCAGACAAAGACTTCGGTGAGCTGATCTTCCGGCGGAGGCTCGTTCACTCCGGAGTGGTCCTGATTCGGCTCGCGGGACTCTCCAATGCAGCGAAGGCGGAGATCGTAGCCGCAGTCTGCCGCGAACGAGCGGCGGAGCTCCACGAAGCGTTCAGCGTCATCTCGCCTGCCCAACTGCGGATCCATCGCACGGCTTGAGCCGTGGAGCCTGCCGCCATGGACCCTGACACCCTCGACCCCCAAGTCCAGCTCGACATCTACCGCACCACCGCCGAGACCGGCCGCCCCCCGCGCGCCGCGGAGGTGGCGGGGCGGCTCGGGTGCGGGGCCTCTGACGTGCTGGAGGCGTTCCGGCGGCTGAACGAGCGGCGGCTCCTGGTGCTGGCGCCGGAGACGGGGGAGATCGTCATGGCGAACCCGTTCTCGGCGGTGCCGACGCCGTTTCTGGTGCGGTCGGGCGAGCGCTCCTACTTCGGCAACTGCGTCTGGGACGCCCTCGGGATCGCGGCGGCGCTGCACCGCGACGCCGACGTCGAGGCGAGCTGCGCCTGCTGCGGCGAGCCGATCGGGCTGCGCGTGCGCGGCGGCGCGCCGGAGCCGGAGCCGTGCGTCGCCCACTTCGCCGTCCCCGCCAAGCAGTGGTGGGACGACATCGCCTACACCTGAAGCACGATGCTCCTCTTCCGGTCGGAAGAGCACGTCGAGCGCTGGTGCCGGAGGCGCGGCTTGCCGCGGCGGCCGCTCGTCACCCTCGACCAGCTCTGGGAGCTGGCCCAAGCCTGGTACGCGAGCCGCCTCACCCCCGAAGCGCGCCGGCCGATGGGCGCCGAGATCCAGGAGATCTTCGACCGCATCGGCCTGCGCGATCCGTTCTGGGAGACGTGAGCCGCTGAGTTTTTGGACTGGGGGTGACAATTTCGGTGGGCTCGCGCACGCCACGTCAGAGAGGCGCGCGGCCGCGCCTCGTTACACCGGCTTTTCCGGATCATGAATGATGACGAGATGGACAGGGCTCACCAGGCGATTCTCGAGGCGCTCCGCGAGCGGCTGGCGCGGCGGCGACGACGACGCGGGAAGGCCGCGCCCTGTCGCGCTATTGCGACTACCGCGAGCAGCTCCGCAAGGTAGACCGCGAGCTCGACCGGCGCCTGGCCGGCGGCAGCTTCGGGCGATGACATGAGCCCCGGGCGGCCCGACGCGGCCGTCGTAAGGCGCCATCTGCTGGCGCTCGACTACCGGCCGAACTCGTGCCGCCCCCACCCCCAGATCCCTCGCTCACGCTCGGGATGACATAAGCAGGGGCTCCACTGCCGGTGCTGAGGAGAGCCTGCGGGACCCCTCACCGGAACGACCGCAGCCCCGGAGGCGGGCAAGCATCCGGCCGGCTCAGCTCACAGGCTCGGCTTGTAGATCGCCACGATGTCCTGCATGCGGGTGTCCTGACCGCCGGAGAACTCGAACATGCAGGGGTCGTCGGTGTAGTCCATGAAGTTGGTGATCGGGTCGAGGCCGGCGGACGGGCAGGTGTCGCGGCCGGTCGGGCAGCCGGAGGCCGGGCTCGCCTCGGCCGGCGTGTCGGCGACCAGGTCGCCCGGCTCGTTGCAGCCGCCGTCGAAGGTGTGGAGCAGCCCCAGGTAGTGCCCGACCTCGTGGGTGCCGGTGTCGCCCTCGTTGTAGGGCGCGGCGCTGCCGCCCGGCAGGGTCGAGTAGAGGACGACGACGCCGTGCATGAAGCTGTCCTCGGGGAAGGACTGCGGCAGGTAGGCGAAGCCGAGGATGCCGCCCTTCGGCGCGCAGAGGTAGAAGTTGAGGGTGTGCGCCGGATCGATCGCGAGCGCCCGCTTGATGTTCCGCTCGGCGCCGTAGCAGGAGCCGAACCAGGAGTTGTTCGCCACCCGGTTGACGACCGCCTTGGTGAAGGAGAAGCCGGCGGCGGCGAAGGCGTCGTTCATGACGTCGATCTGGGCGTCGAGCTGCTCCTCGGGGACGTTGCCGGTCTGCGTGCCGTCGCGCTCGGTGCGGTAGATGACGTGGAAGGCGACCGGGATGTTCGTGCCGCCGCCGCCGGGACGCGCCTCGCCGAAGATGGCCCGGTACTGGCCGAGCGTGTGCTCGACGGCCGCGATCTCGGCGCGGGTCGGGGTCGGCGTGGCGCAGCGGACGCCACGCTGGATGGTGCCGTGCGGGCTCAGGAAGTGAATGTCTTGCGCGGGGAGCTGGCGGCGGCGCGGGAGCTCGTCGGCCGCGGCGGGCGCGGCGAGGACGAGTGCCAGCGCGATCGACACGAGAGCGCGATGGGCCATGAGCGGGTCTCCTCTCTTTGAAGGGTGGAGTGCGGCGAGGATCCTACCCCCAACCGGGGGGTTGACGGCTAGATGCGACATCTGTAGCATCTGTGGTGCGACAAATGTAGCACCTGGCACGGGGGGCCCGCCGCATGCCGCGATCGATCCAGCAGGAGCTGAGCCGCCGGGAGCGCCAGATCATGGACCTGCTCTTCGAGCTGGGCGACGCCCCGGCCGAAGAGGTGCGCCGGCGGCTGCCGGAGCCGCCGAGCTCCTCGGCGGTGCGGGTGATGCTGGCGCGCCTCGAGAAGAAGGGGTTCGTGCGCCACCGCGAGGAGGGGCAACGCTTCCTCTACGCACCGGCGGTCTCGAAGTCCCGGGAGCGCCGCTCGGCGCTGTCGCGGCTGGTGCGCACGTTTTTCGACGGCTCGACCTCCCAGGCCCTCACCGCTCTCCTCGACGTCGCCGAGGACCTCTCCGATGAGGAGCTGGCGCGGCTGACGGCGGTCATTCACGAGGTCGACGCGAAACGGAAGGAGGAGTCATGACGCCGCAGACGCTCACCGTTGATTTCGCCGCCATCGCCCTGGACGCGGCGGGCAAGGGCGCGCTGCTCGCGCTCGCCACGCTCCTCGCGCTCGGCGCGTTGCGCCGGGCGTCGGCGGCCAGCCGCCACCTGCTCCTCGCCCTCACCGCGGCGGCGCTGGTCCTCTTGCCGGCGCTCGCCTGGCTGCTGCCGGCACGCGAGGTGGCGCTGCTGCCGGCCGCGGCGGAGCCGTTGGCGGTTGCGCGCGCGTCGCAGGTCGCGATCGCGTCCGACACCGCCGTGCCGGCGGGACCGGGGCGGACCTGGCCGGCCGCCGCGAAGGAGGCGGAGGCCCGGCGCGGCGCGCCGGTCGACTGGCGCGGGGCCGTGCTCGCGGCCGGCGTCTTCTCGCTCGCCGTCTCCGCGCTCCTCCTGCTCCGCCTGGCCGTGGCGGTGCGGCGGCTGGCCTCTTTGCGCGCCGGTGCGCAGCCGGCGCCCGCGGCGTGGCAGGAGCTCTTCGCCGACTGCCGCCGAAACCTCGACATAGCGCAGGAGGTCGGCCTCGCCGTCTCGCCGGCGGTCGCGGTGCCCGTGACCTTCGGCCTGCGGCGGCCGCTCGTGCTGCTGCCCGCGAGCGCGGGCGCCTGGGAGGCGCCGTCGCTGCGCGAGGCGCTGCTCCACGAGCTGGCGCACGTCAAGCGCCGGGACTGGCCGGTCCAGCTGCTGGCGCGGGTCGCCTGCGCCCTCCACTGGTTCGACCCGCTGGCCTGGGCGCTCGAGCGCCGGCTCCTGCTGGAAGCCGAGCGCGCCTGCGACGACCAGGTGCTCGGCGCCGGCGCGGCGGCGACCGCCTACGCCGGGCGGCTGGTGACGCTGGCCGGCCAGACGCTGCGGGCCCGTTACGGCAAGGCCACGGCAGCCGTCGCCTTCGCCCGCCCGGCCGGGCTCGCCACCCGGGTGACGGCGATCCTGGACTCCGGCATGAGCCGCTGCGCCCCCTGCCGCGCCGCCGTGGCCGCCGCCGTGACGGCGGCGGTTTTCGTCCTCCTCGCCGTGGCCCCGGCCCGCGTGGTGCGGGCGGAAGGCGCGCCGCAACGGGCCGCCGAGCGCGACCGCCACGACGAAGACGACGACGGCTGGCTCGACGCGATCCGGGACGGCGTCCTCGACGGCCGGCGCGAGGCCCTGCTTGAAGCCGCGGCGGAAGGCGAGGCCGACGCCGTGCGCTTCTTCCTCGACCGCGGCGCCGATCCCGACGGCTTCGTCCCCGGCGACGGCACGCCTCTCCTGGTCGCCGCCGCGGAGGGGCACGAGGAGGTGGTCCAGGTTCTCCTCGCGGCCGGCGCCGATCCCAACGCCCAAGCGCCCGGCGACGGCAGCGCGCTGATCGCCGCGGCGCACGAGGGGCAGGTCGAGGTCGCGCGCCTCCTGCTCGCGGCCGGCGCCGAGGTGGACCTCGTCGTCGACGGCGACGAGAACGCGCTGATCCAGGCGGCGTGGCAAGGCGAGCTGGAGATGGTGCGCCTGCTCCTCGACGCCGGCGCCGACCCCAACGCCCGCGTCGTCGCCAACCGCTCCGAGGAACACCCCGACGGCGTGCTGCGCACGCCGTTGCGGATGGCCCACCGCGGTGGTCACGAGGCGGTCGAGCGGCTCCTCCGCGAGCGCGGGGCCAGGGACTGAGCGCGGTGCCGCACGGCCCTCGCCGGTGGGCGCTCGCCGCCCTCCTCGGCCTCGTCCCGCCCGCGGCGGGCGCGCAGACCACGCCGGCCCCCGCGCCCGCCGCCCCCCAGGCGCGCTGGGAGGTCGCTCGCACCGACGCGCCGGTGCGGATCGACGGCGTCCTCGACGAGCCGGCGTGGGCGGCGGCCGCCGCCATCCCGCTGCCCTACGAGTGGTTCCCCGGCGACAACACGCCGGCGCCGGTCGAGACGACGGCCCTCGTCACCTACGACGCCGAGCGCCTGCTCGTCGCCTTCCGCGCCGCCGACCCGCGGCCGGGCGAGATCCGCGCCCGCTTCGCCGAGCGCGACGCCGCCCTCGAGGACGACCGCGTGGGCTTCATGATCGATCCCTTTCACGACGGCCGCCGCGCCTTCCAGTTCCAGGTGAACCCGCTGGGCGTGCAGCTCGACGCCGTCAACTCGGACGTCGAGGGCACCGAGGACTTCTCGTGGGACGCCATCTGGGAGTCGGCCGGCCGGATCGGCGACGACGGCTACACCGTCGAGGCGGCGATCCCCTTCCGGCAGCTCCGCTTCCCCGGCGCCGGCGCGCCCCAGACCTGGGGCTTCCTCGCCTTCCGCGAGTGGCCGCGCTCGCTGCAGCACCGGCTGCGCTCGATCGTCACCGACCAGGACCGCGACTGCCTGGTCTGCCAGTTCCAGGAGCTCGCCGGCTTCACCGGCCAGGAGACCGGCCGCAACCTGGAGCTCAACCCGACGCTCACCGGCAGCGTCTCCGAGGAGCGCGCGGACTTCCCCGCCGGGCCCTTCGAGACCGCCGACGAGGAGCTGGAGCCGGGGCTCTCGGTGCGCTGGGGTGTCACCCCGAACGTCTCGCTCAACGCCACGCTCAACCCCGACTTCTCACAAGTGGAGGCCGACGCCGCGCAGCTCGACGTCAACGAGCGCTTCGCCCTCTTCTTCCCCGAGAAGCGCCCCTTCTTCCTCGAAGGCGCCGACCTCTTCGAGACGCAGCTGCCGCTGGTCTTCACCCGCACCGTGGCGGACCCGCTGGCGGGGCTCAAGGTCTCCGGCAAGGAGGGCGCCCACGCCTTCGGGCTCTCCTTGGCCCGCGACCGCATCAACAACCTGATCCTGCCGGGGAGCCTGTTCTCGAGCCTTGCCACGCTCGACGAGGAAGTGACGAGCGGCGTCTTACGCTACCGCCACGACTTGGGCGAGACCTCGGCCGTCGGCGTCCTCTGGACCGGCCGGGAGGGGAGCGACTACGGCAGCCACGCGGCCGGCGTGGATGGCCTCTACCGCTTCACCGACAGCGACTCGGTGCGCTACCAGCTCGCCGGCTCGACCACCCGCTATCCCGACGCCTTCGCCGCCGAGCAGGGGCAGCCGCGCGGCAGCTTCGATGGCCACGCCCTGGCCCTCGCCTACGCTCACGGCGACCGCGACTGGACCTGGAGCGCCCGCTACCACGAGCTCCACCCCGACTTCCGCGCCGACAGCGGCTTCGTACCGCGCGTCGGCGTGCGCAGCGGCTCGGCGGGGGCGGAGCGCCGCATCCGCGGCGTCGAAGGAGGGTGGTTCTCGAACCTCTACCTCTTCCTGGGCGTAGACGGCACGCGGGAGTACGACGGCGCCTGGAACGAGTGGGGCTCCGACCTGGTCTTCGTCTACCAGGGCCCGCGGCAGAGCACGCTCGAGGCGGCGATCGCTCCCAACCAGGAGCACTTCGAGGGGGTGACCTATCACAACACCCGCTACAGCGTCGGCGCCGAGATCCAGCCGACGCGCGACACGGAGCTGGAGCTCGAGGTGCGCTGGGGCGAGGCGATCGATTTCACCAACAGCCGCCAGGGCGAGTTCGTCCTCGTCGCGCCCGAGGTCGAGCTGCGGCTGGGCCGGCGCTTCCAGGGGGAGCTCGGCTGGGACCACCAGAGCTTCGACGTCGCCGGCGGCCGGCTCTTCACCGTCGACCTGGCGCAGACCCGGCTCCTCTACCACTTCGACCGCCGCAGCTACCTGCGCGCCATCCTGCAGTACGAGTGGCTGGAGCGGGCGCCGGCGCTCTACACCGTGCCGGTCGATCGAAAGACCGAGGGCCTGCTGACCCAGCTCCTCTTCTCCTACCGCCTCGACGCGCAGACGGTCCTCTTGGTGGGCTACTCCGACAGCCACCTGGGGATCGACGCGATCGTCCTCACGCAGACCGACCGCACGGTGTTCCTGAAGCTCGGCTACGCCTGGCTGCTGTAAGCGGAGTTAGGGCCGGCTCGGCGGTTCAGCCTGCTCGACGAGGTCGGCGAGCTCGCCGAGGTCGGCGACCGCGTGGGTGGCGGGGCCGGGGCGGGCGTGCGGGCGCTCGACGTAGACGGTGGTGAGCCCGAGCGAGCGGGCGACGTCGAGGTCGTAGTCGGCGTAGGCCGAGACGTGCCACCAGGCCGGCGACGGCGGGACCCCGAGCCGCGCCGCCACCGCGGGCCAGAACCGCGCGTCCGGCTTGTAGAGCTGCAGCTCCTCGGCGGTGATCCAGCTGGCGAGCCGGAAGCCGAGCTGCTCCTGCGCCTGCTCGCCGTGCGCGCGGTCGCTGTTGGTCATGGCGACGCAGGGGGCGACGGCCTGGAGGCGGCGCAGCCCCTCGCGCGAGTCCGGGTAGAGCGGCCAGGTGCCGACGGCGGCGCCGATCCGGTCGGCCGCCTCGGGCGCGAGCCCGACCTCCTCGACCAGGCTCTGCGCGGTGATCTCTCGGTAGGGGCGAAAGTCCCGCTCGAGGACGGCCTGGCGATCGACGATGCGGTCGAAGTCGCCCGGCCCCACGGCGACCCCCTCGGCGCGCAACGCCTCCTCGAGCCCGCGGCGCCAGTCGATGACGGTGCCGAAGATGTCGAAGGTGAAGAGGGCGGGGCGGGGCATGGCGAGGCAGAATAACGCGGTAGGAGGAGAGCTTGTCATCTGAGCGTTAGCGAAGGATCTGGGCGGGGGGCCCCGCCGGCAGCGAGCTGTTGTCGGCCTACTGGCGGGACGGGAACGCCGGTGACGCGCTACGGCTACTCCGACATCTACGGCCGCTACGAGTTCTTCCTCACCAAGCGCGGCACCTACGGAGCGGACCTCAACCTCGGCTACCCCTGGAAGGTGGGCCCGGTGACCGTGAACCTGCTCCTCGACGTCTTCAACATCCTCGACGCCCAGCGTCCGATCCTGCTCGACCAGCGCTGGGGCTTCCAGGAAGCCGACAACGACGACCCCACCCCGGCCAACCCGGGGTACAAGCAGCCGGTCCTGCGAACACCGCCGACGTCAGCGCGGATCGGGCTGCGATTGAGCTTCTGAGCCAAGACGGAGCGGAAATCGACCGCTCCGGCCGTCCAATCCACCGATAGGCGCCGGCAGCGCAACGGCGGGGAGGAGACTCATGACTGCTCGACGCGGCTTCGTTCTCGCGGTCTTCGTCTGGGGATTCGCCGGTTGTTCGGCGGCGCCTGTGCCACAGGGCGCACCTCGAGCTGACGACCTAAAGCAGGGAGAGCCAGTGGTTTCCACGACCGCGTCGACGGCGGTGGCGGAAGCGGCCGAGGAGTCCGAGGAGCCGCAAGAGATCGAGCCGGACCTTCTCGATCGGCCTCCGCTCCCGGCTGAAGGCTCGAGAGGTCGGTCCGGGAGGGCGGCGCTCACGGCCGAGCCGTCGATCGAGTCTTCCTTCCCCTCCGCGGACGAAGCTCCCCTGGGCGAGGAGGTTGCGGCCGCCGAAGAGTTTCCCGAGATCGAGCCGGACGACTCACTACTGAAGGTCTACGTCTTCAGCATCGGTCAGGCCAACTCGACGCTCTTCGTCGGTCCCCCTCCCGGACGGCGCTCCATGCTCGTGGACCTGGGAGAACCGATCAGAGGCTGTCAACCGAATTACAAATCCGTCGCCGCGAGCGTGGAAGAGATCCTCGGTCACAAGCACCTGAACTATTTCGTCATCACCCATTACCATACCGACCACATGGGTAGTGTCGCTTCGTGCCCCACCGAGGACGAGAGGGCCGGCGGGGTGTTCGGCTTGATCGATGAGGCGGGCTTCACCATCGACAAGATCGTCGATCGAGGAGATCTGGCCCAGTCCCTGACAGGCGGTCGCTCGAGGTCGCATCTCGAGCTCTTGCGGCGGATCGACCGGTGGAAGACGGAAGGCAAGGTCGATGAGAGAGTCATGCCGGAATTCGGCGCCGCGGAGATCGACCTCGGCAGTCCGGCGCGGGTCGAGATTCTAGCCGTCTCGGGATATGTCCACGGCGCCGACCGGGGCGCGATGCGAACCGTGCTCGAACAAGACCCGGCGATCTATCGGCGCTCTCCCGCGTCAGAGAACGACTTCTCAGTCGCCATGGAGGTATCGGCCGGAGAGTTCGAGTATTTCATCGCCGGCGATCTGACGGGCGCGTCCGGAGAGCCGCCCTACGAGAGCTTCAGCGAAAGGTTCTTCAGCAACGGAGGGAGCACGACGTACACGAACGTGGAATCCCATCTGGTGAGTCATTGGCGGGGCATATCCCGGGAGTCGGACGTGGAGGTCTACCAGGCAAACCATCACGGCTCGGGCCACTCCTCGACCGTCGACTTGGCGAACGCGCTCGATCCAGAAATCGTGATTTATTCGTGCGGTGGTGATTACGATCATCCGAACAGGAGCATCGTTGAGCGATTCGAAGGCAGGCCGCAACTGGTGACGAGCGATGTGGCCGAAGAGACGTGGCCCGGAAACACCTTCGACGCGTTCGGCGAGATCGCCGGAGAGATCGAGATTCTCGTCGCGGAGGACGGAAGCTACTATTCCGTGAACGGTGTCTATCATCCCGCATTTGCGGACTCCGAGGAGAACAATTGACCGGCGCCCGGCGCAGCGGGCGGGGGCAAGGCTCTCGTCACGTGGAGGGTTCCCGGTTCTCTCCTGTGGGCTCTCCGGCCGCAAGTTCGAAGGAGCGGCGGAAGAACGGCAGCCCGACCAGCGCCGGGACGATGTAGCGGGTCGTGGTGAGGAGCCCGACGGCTGCGGCGGCGGGGGTGGCGAGCCAGGGGCGGTAGAGGGCGATGAGGGCGGCGTCGCGGGTGCCGAGACCGGCGAAGGTGAGGGGGACCAGGCCGGCGAGGATGGCGAGGGGGGCGAGGGCCAGGTTGACGAGCGGCGGGGTCCAGGCGCGCACGGCCAGGATGAAGAGCCACACCTGCTGGAACTGGACCCACCAGAGGAGCAGCGAGAGGGCGGCGATCTCCGCCGCGCGGCGGGGTTGTGTGCGGAAGTGCTCCTGCACTTCCTGCCAGGCGGCGGCGAGACGCGCCGCGCGCTCCTCGAAGCGCTTGGGGAGGAGCACGCGGGCGGCGGAGAAGAGGAGGTGGGCGAAGCCGCGTGAGCCGAGCGCCAGGAGCCCGGCAGCGACGGCGGCCATGACTCCCCACGTGAGCAGTTCCAGCGGCCGGCTCTTTCCGGGCATCCAGAGCAGCCCCACGGCGCACCAGGCGAGGAGCGCCAGGACGTCGCACGCCTTCTCGAAGACGACGAGCGAGAAGGCGAGCGAGCCGGAGAGCTCGCCCTTTCCCTTCATGAACCAGCTCTTCGCCAGGTCGCCGGTCTTCGACGGCAGGACGAGGTTCATCACGTCGGCGAGGAAGATCAGGCGAAGTGCCTCGCGGTAGGCGAGCCGCCGCGGGTCGGGCACCAGCCGCTTCAGCCGCCAGGCCTGGAGGAGCTTGATCGGGAAGATGGCGAGGACGGAGACGGCGAGGAGGCCGGGGTGGGCCCGCGCGAAGACACGGCCCAGGCCGCGCAGGTCGAGGCTCCAGTAGAGCGCGGCGAGGAGGAGGAGGCTGACCGCCAGCGAGAGGAGCTGCTTCGCCCGCGCGCTCACCCGCGGTAGGGGAACTGCGCGCCGTACCAGCTCGTGGCGATCAGCCGCTCGGCCGCCGGCTTGCCGGAGAAGCGGTACCAGAGGTGGGTGTTGTAGACCAGCGCCAGGCGCGCCAGCACCTGGATCAGCGGCGTGTCGAAGAGGAGCGGCTTGAGCGGCGAGGCGCGGAGCTTCTTGTGCACGAAGCCGACGGCGTTGGCGCGCGGGCGGGCGAAGCTCTCGGGCGCGACGTCGTCGCCCACCACCTCGCCCTCGATCGAGCCCAGACCCTCGCGCTCGGCGTTGGCGAGGTAGCCGATCTCGCGCGGCTCGAAGCCCATGTGGCGGGCGGCGGCGGCGTCGGCGGCCACCAGGTCGTGCGAGGCGAGCACCAGGTCGGCGACGCGGATCGTGCCGGTGCGCGGCCCCTTTCCCTCCTGCACGACGGTGCCGTCGACGACCGCGAAGCAGGGCGCCAGCGCGCGGTTGATGTCCACGATCACGCGGTGGAGGACGGGGTGGAAGTTGTGGCGGAAGGTGGGCAGGCACCCCCACTGGTTCTTGAGCGCGGCGGTGATCGTCGAGAGGTGGTGGCACTTCATGACCGGCAGCGAGACCAGCGAGTCGGCGTCGAGGATCGCCCGCGGGAAGGCGAGCTTGCGCACCGCCAGGCCGTCGACTTCCACGTCCACCAGCTCCTCGCGCGACAGGTCCACGTACTCGACGCCGTACTTCGCCGCCAGCCGGTCGTACCCCCAGCGCGGCGCCGCGCGGCGCACGTTGTCGGCGCCGACGATCTGCGAGTCCCCCATGCGGATGACCGCTCCGGGGAGCCCCTCGCGCAGGGTCCGCAGCACGCCTTCGATGACCCAGGGCGAGGTGTTCGTCCCCGGCACCAGCGGGAAGGAGAGGGTGTTGATCTTCAGGAAGATGCGCTTGCCGGCGACGTGCCGCCGCCAGTCGGCCAGCTCCATGGCGCGCCGGACGGCCGCCGGCACGCCCTCCTCGCGCCGCACCCGCACGCGGGCCACGCGCGGCAGGGCGGGCTCGGGTCGCGTCGCGGGCTGCATGGTCGTCGTAGCATAGCGCCCGCCACCCCTACGAACTTCCGATGAAGCTGGTCATCCAGATCCCCTGCTACAACGAGGCGGAGAGCCTCCCGGCGACGCTCGCGGCGCTGCCGCGCCAAGTGCCGGGGATCGACCGCGTCGAGTGGCTGGTCGTCGACGACGGCTCGACCGACTCGACCGCCGAGGTGGCGCGCGCGCACGGCGTCGATCACGTCGTCCGCCTGACGTCGAACCAGGGCCTGGCGCGCGCCTTCATGGCGGGGCTCGAGGCCGCGGTGCGCGCCGGGGCGGACGTCATCGTCAACACCGACGCCGACAACCAGTACGACGCCGCCGACATCCCGAAGCTGATCGAGCCGATCCTGGCGGGCAAGGCCGAGATCGTCGTCGGCGCGCGTCCGATCGCCGAGATCGCACACTTCTCACCGGCCAAGAAGCTGCTGCAGAAGTTGGGGAGCGCGGTGGTGCGCCTGGCCAGCGGCACCGAGATCCCCGACAGCCCGAGCGGCTTCCGCGCCATCAGCCGCGCCGCGGCGCTGCAGATCAACGTCTTCTCCGAGTACACCTACACGCTCGAGATGGTCATCCAGGCCGGGCAGAAGAACATCCCGATCACCTGGGTGCCTGTGCGCACCAACCCCGACCTGCGGCCGTCGCGGCTGGTCAAGGGGCTCGGCGACTACGTCCGCCGCTCGATCTTCACCATCTTCCGCATCACCCTGCTCTACCGGCCGCTGCGCTCCTTCTTCTGGGCCGGCGCGGCGCTCGTCTTCCCGGGCGTCCTGCTCCTCGTGCGCTGGCTCGTCTTCTACCTCCAGGGCTCGGACCGGGTGCGCGCGCCGAGCCTGATCCTGGCGGCGATCCTGGTCCTCGCCGGCTGCCAGCTCTGGACGCTCGGCTTCCTCGCCGACCTCATGGCCGCCAACCGGCGCCTGCTCGAGGACGTGCAGCTCCGCCTGCGGCGGATGGAGGCGGGAACGGAGAAGAGCGGGGCGGGGGAGTGAGCGCGGCGCCGGTCTGGGAGCGCTTCCGCCGCGAGGTGATCGACCCCGGCAACTGCATGCACTGCGGCGCCTGCGTCGGGTTGGCGCCCGAGCTCCTCGAATTCACCGAGACCGACCGCGGGCCGCTGCCGCGACGACGCCGAGCGCTCGGCGCCGCGGACGACGACGCGCTCCGCCTCGCCTGGGCGGTCTGCCCGGGGCGCGGCGTTCCCTACCCCGAGCTGTTCTCTTTTCTCGGCTACCCCGTGGATGGCCCCGCCCGGCTCCTCGGCCCGCACTCGAAGCTCTGGACCGGTCACGCCGCCGAGCCCGAGGTGCGGCGGCGCGGCGCCTCCGGCGGGGTGATCAGCCGCGTGCTGATCCACCTCCTGGAGTCGGGCGCGGTGCAGGGAGCGGTGGTGCTGCGGCAGGGGGGGCGCGGGCCGGAGGCGGCGGCGCCCGTCATCGCCACGACCCGCGCGGAGGCGCTGGCGGCGGCGCAGAGCGTCTACGCGGTGACGCCGGTGCTCGACCTCCTCCCGGCGATGGCCGCCTTCCCCGGCCGGCTCGCTTTCGTCGGGCTCCCCGAGCAGGTGGCGGCGCTGCGGCTGCTGCAGGCCGCCGGGCACCCGGCGGCGCGCCGGGTGGACTTCGTCCTCGGGCCCTACGTCGGCACCAACATGTACCGCGGCGCGGTGCGCGCCTTCCTGCGCGCGCAGGGGATCCCGGACGAGGTGCCGATCGCGCGGCTGGAGTGGCGGGCGGGGGAGTGGCCGGGGCACCTGCGCGTCGAGACCGCCGACGGGCGGGTGCTGACGGCGCAGAAGTTCTATTACAACTACCTCATCCCCTTCTACGCGTCGCGCAACTGCCAGATCACGCCCGACTTCGCCAACGAGGCGACCGACCTCTCGGTCGGCGACGCCTGGTCGCCGGAGCTGGAGGCGGCCGGCGGCGGCTGGTCGGTGGTGGTGGCGCGGAGCGCGCGGGCGGTCGAGCTGGTCGAGGAGATGGCGGCGCGCGGGCTCCTCGTCCTCGAGCCGCTGGCCTTCGAGCGCGCCGCGGCGATGCACGGCCACATGATCGACTTCAAGAAGCGCGGCACGTTCGTGCGGCTCGACGCGCAGCGGCGGCGCGGGCTGCCGGTGCCGGAGTACGGCTACCGGCCGGCGGCGGTGCCGCGCGACCGGCGGCTCGTCGAGGGGGTGATCCGCGCCGCCTTCGCGGTCGGCCGGCGGCGCTGGGCGCGGCGCCTCGTCGAGGCGCTGCCGCTCGGGCTCGTCGGGCCGGCCTTCAACGCCCTGCGCAAGGGGTGGAAGCGGGCCTCGAAGCCGACCAAGCGGAAGGGGCTCGCGGAGGTCGAGTTCGTCGTGACGCCGCAGCCGGAGCGTTGGCGCGAGGTGCTCTCGGCCGGGCGCGAGGGAGCGGCGGCGTGACCGCGCGCACGGCGCTCGCCGACTACGCGCGGCGGCAGCTCCCGCGCGTCCTGACGCAAATGGACCGCGACCCGGACTCGCCCACCTTCGGCTGCTTCGACCGCCACCACTGGCACTACAAGGTGCGCGACTTCCCGTCGGCCATCCTGCAGCAGGGGGCGTGGGCGGTCGAGGCGGTGCGGCGCGGCTGGCTGCCGGCGCCGGGGGAGGGCGCGGCGGACGGCGCCACGGTCGAAGGCTGGGCCGTGGCGGCGGTCAACGCGCTCGGGCGCATGGTCGACCGCCGCGGCGGCGTCGACGAGTACTACCCCTTCGAGCGCAGCTTCCCCGCCGCCGCCTTCGGCCTCTGGACCGCGGCGCGGCTCGCCGCCGACTGGCGCGCCGCGGCGCCGCACCTGCTCGAGCGGATCGACTGGCCGCCGCTCGCGCGCCTGGCGCGGGCCCTCGCCCGCCGCGCCGAGACCGAGGCCGCGAACCAGCAGGCAGCGGCGCTCGCCGGGCTGGCGCTGGCGGCGGGGGAGGAGCGCTTCGGCCTCGCGCGCGGCGCCGCCGAGCCGCACGCGGCGCGTTTCTTCGCCAGCCAGCACGCCGAAGGGTGGTTCCCCGAGTACGGCGGCCCCGACTTCGGCTATCTGACCGTGACGCTCGACGCCCTGGCCGACTACGAGGACGCGACCGGCGACCCGCGCGCCGCGGCGGCGGCGGAGCGGGCGGTCGACTTCCTGGCGGCGCTCGTCGGCGCCGACGGGCGCCTCCCCTCGACCCTCAACAGCCGCAACACCGACTACGTCGTCCCCTACGGCCTGGTCCGCGCCGCCGCCCGCTCGCCGCGCGCCGCCTGGCTCGTCGAGACGCTCTTCGCCGGCGCCGCCGACCCGGCGCACTTCCTCGCCGCCACCGACGACCGCTACCACACGCACTACGTCGGCGCGAGCTGCCTGCGCGCGCTGCCGCACCTCGAAACGTTGGCGCCGCCGGAGGCGCCGGCGCGGCGCGGCGCCGTCTGGTTCCCCGGCTGCGGCCATCTCGCGCACCACGCGCCGGACGGGAGCTGGACGGCCTACGTTGCAGCACGCAAGGGGGGTGTGGTGCGCGTCCACCGCCGCGGCGTGCCGCCGCTGGCCGAGCACGGGTGGCGGCTGGGCGGGGGAGAGAAGTTGTGGACGAGCAACTGGTGGTCGGACGAGTGGCAGGTGGAGAAGGATGACAGCGCGGTGACGGTGCGCGGCCGGATGCAGCGTGCGGGTTACATCGTGCCCACGCCGGCCAAGCACGCCATCCTCCGCCTCCTCGCCCGGCTCTTCGGCCCGCGCCTCCTGCCCTGGCTGCGGCGCCGCCTGATCTTCCGTCCCCGTGCCGCCACCGGCCCCCTCTTCGAGCGGCGCGTCGAGGTCTCGGACGCCGGAGTCGCGGTGCGCGACCGGATCGACGAGGCGGCGGCGCCCCGCCGCGCCCCCCGCCAGAACCTCCGCCACGTCGCCAGCGCCGACAGCTTCAGCCCCGAGGAGCTGGCGGCAGGGATCGAGGTGACAGCGGCGCTATCGGATGGCACCTTCCGGGCGACTTGGCAGTGGACCCCATAAGTCATCCCGAGCGAAAGCGAGGGATCTGGGCGGGGGGCGGTGCGATGGAAGGCGCGGGTCCAGGAGGTGTTCGCGCCACCCCTGCCCCCAGATCCCTCGCTCACGCTCGGGATGACATGCGAGGCGGGCCGCCGCGGCCGCGGCCCCGGATTTTTTCCCACCCGATCGTCTCCGTCCTTCTCCTCGCCCTCCCCCTGTTCGCCTGGGGCATCTCCTGGGGCCTCCCCAGCCGCGTCGGCTGGGCGGGCGACGAGATCATGCCGCGCGCCGTCGAGCAGGCCGCGCGCCGCGGCTTCGCCGGCGGCTGGCACACCAAGTACCCGCCGGTCCACTACATGGTCCTCGCCGCCCTCCACGCGCCGGTCCGCGCGCTCGCCGGCGAAGACACCTCGCCCGCCGACCTCAACCACCGCCTGATCCTCGCCAGCCGCTGGCTCTCGATCCTGATGGCGCTCGGCGCCGTCTGGGCCGTCTACCGCGCCGCGCGCGAGGTCACCGACCGGCGCGGCGCCGCCCTCGCCGCCGTCGCCGTCGCGCTCGCGCCGCCCTTCGTCTACTTCGCCAAGACCGCCAACCCCGAGATGCCGATGCTCTTCTGGCTGGCGCTCTCCCTCTGGCTCTACCTCCGCGCCCTCCGCCGCCACCGCCTGCGCGACTGGCTCCTTCTCGCGGTCACCGCCGCCCTGGCCGTCGGCTCCAAAGACCAGGCCTACGGCTTCTACGTCCTCGCCCCGCTCGCCCTCCTCCCCTCCCTAGCCCGCCACCGCCGCGCCGAAGGCAAACCCGGCGGCCTCCACACCCTCCTCGACCGCCGCGTCCTCCTGGCCGTCGCCGCCGGCCTCGTCGCCTTCGCCCTAGCCTTCAACCTCCCCGCCAACTGGCACGGCTTCCAGCGCCACCTCCACACCCTAACCGGCGCCGGCGCCGCCGCCGAAGAAGCCCAGGAGTACCCCGCCACCGCCGCCGGCCACCTAGCCAACCTGACCCAAAACCTCCGCCACCTGGACTTCTGCCTCGGCCGCCACCTCTTCGCCCTCGCCCTAGCCGGCGCCGTCGCCGCCCTGGCGCGCCCCCGCGACCCCCGCAACCAGCGCCTCCTTGCCCTCCTCCTCCTCGGCTTCTCCTACTACGTCACCTTCCTCGCCCCTATCCTCTTCAGCCGCGACCGCTACACCCTCCCCGTCGCCCTAGTCCTGGCCCCCTGCGCCGGCCATCTAGCCACGCGAACGCTCTCCTCCTCACGTGGCTCAGCCCGCTACCTCCTCGCCGCCGCTCTAAGCATCGCCTTCGCCGCGAGCGCCCTCCGCGCCGTCTCCGTCAACCGCCGCATGACCCACGACTCCCGCTATCAGGCAGAGGCCTGGCTAGCCGCCCACCCCGGCCAAGCCATAGCCATCGGCCGCCCCAAACACGTCCCCCGCATCCCCCGCGTCGATTGGCGTAAAGCCCTCCGCCCCAACGCCCAAGCCCTAAACTCCGCCGACTACGTCGTAGTCAACGTAACCGACCTCCGCACCCCCCAAGAGCGCCGCCTCTACGACCAGCTCCTCAACGGCACCCACGGCTACCGCCTAGCCCGCCGCTTCCGCTGGACCTCCCCCCGGGACATGCTCTCCACCCGAGGCGTCCTAACCACCCTCGACCTGATCAACCCCCACCTAGCCGTTTTTTCCCGGGTAGAGAAGACGGTGCCAGGGCCGGTTGGGGGCGCTGCCCCCGGGGAGCTCTGAGCGAGCGCCGGGCAACGCCCGCTGCAGTCCACGAACGATCAGGCGCGAAGCGAAGCGCAGCCGCGCGCCCCCCCGACGCAGTCCTCTTGGCGCGCGGCGGTCCCCGGGGGCAGCGCCCCCAACCGGCCCCCCACGCAACCCCTTGCCTACAAGAAGAGCCCTTGAATGGTCCCTTGAATGTCCTTCGCTGCTTGATAAGGATCAGCAGCCTTCCGAATAGGCCGCCCCACGACGATGTAGTCAGCCCCCGACAAAAACGCCTCCTCCACTGAAACCACCCGCTTCTGATCATCCACAGCCCGGTTCTCCACCGGCCGAATCCCCGGCACCACCACCAGCAACTTCTCCCCGAGCTCCTCCCGCAAAGCCCGAGCCTCCAACCCAGAAGCCACCACCCCATCACACCCGATCCCCAACGCCCGCCGCGCCCGCGACAACACCAACTCCTCCACATCCACCGCGAACCCCAAGTCCTCCAAATCCCCCCGATCCAAACTAGTCAACGCCGTAACCGCCAGCACCTTCAGCTCGCCCCCCCGCTCCCGGCAAGCCGCCTCCAACATCCCGTCGTTCCCATGCACCGTCGTCAGCGCGATCCCCCGCCGCGCCAGCCGCCGCACCGCCGCCGCGACCGTCTCCGGCACGTCGAACAGCTTGAAATCCGCGAACACCTTGGCGCCGCGCCCGTGCAGCCAGTCGATCAGCGCGAACGCCTCGCCGGTCATGAACAGCTCCAGCCCCACCTTGTAGAACGACACCGCCTCGCGCAGCGTCTCCACCAGCCGCCGCGCCTCCGCCACCTCGGGCACGTCGAGGGCGAAGATCAGCCGCTCTTCGGGGGGGATCTCTTTTGTGGAGAGGAAGTGCGGATCGGGCCCGCTCACGCCGCTAGGCTAGCAGCCGCGCCAAGTGCCCGGGGTCCACCGGCTTCGTCAGGTGCAGGTCGAAGCCCGCCTCGCGCGAGCGGCGGCGGTCCTCGTCGCGGCCGTAGCCGGTGACCGCGATCAGCCGCGCGCCGCGCGTCGCCGGGTCGCGCCGCAGCTCCTTCGCCACCGCGAAGCCGTCCATGCCGGGGAGCCCGAGGTCGCAGAGCACTACCTCCGGATGGAAGCGCCGCGCCGCCTCGACCCCCGCCGAGCCGTCGTAAGCGAGCGCCACCTTGTGGCCGGAGAGCACCAGGAAGTCGCGCAGCGTCGCCGCCGCGTCCGGGTTGTCCTCGACCACCAGCACCCGCCGCGCGTGCCGCTCCCCCGTCGCCGGCCGCTCCCCCGTCGCCGGCCGCTCCGCCGCCGCCGTCGCCGCCGTCGCGGTCGCCGCCGCCGCGACCGGCAGCAGCATCGTGAACTGCGCGCCCCGCCCCAGGCCTTCGCTCCGCGCCTCGACCTCGCCGCCCTGCAGCTCGACGAGCCCCTTCGCCACCGCCAGCCCCACCCCGAGCCCCCCCTTCGTCCGCTCCAGGCTGTGGTCGGCCTGAGTGAACGGCTCGAAGACGTGCGGCAGGATCTCCGGCCCGATGCCGACGCCGGTGTCGCGCACCACGACCGCGGCGCGCCGCCCGCCGTCGTCGCGCGCCACCCGCACCGTCACGCGGCCGCCGGCGCCGGTGAACTTGGCGGCGTTGCGCAGCAGCTTCTCGAGCGCTTGGCCGAGCCGCGCCGGGTCGCCCTGCACCCCCAGCGGCTCGCGCGGCAGATCCACTGAGACCGTCAGCCCGGCCGCCTCCAGCGCCGGCCGCTCCCGCTCGACCACGTCGCGCACCAGCTCCACCAGCTCGAGCGGCTCGCAGTGCAGCTCGATCTCGCCGCGCGTCACCCGCTCCACCTCGAGCAGGTCGTCCACCAGGCCGGCCTGGTGGCGCACCTGCCGCTCGGCGGTCTCGAGCGCCCGCCGCCGGGTCGGGTCGCCCTCCGAGCCGCTCAGCCGCAGCACCTGGAGGGCGTTGCTGATCGTCCCCAGCGGGTTGCGCAGCTCGTGCGCCAGCATCGCCAGGAACTCCTCCTGCCGCCGCTCGGCGCGCGCCAGGGCCGCCCGGTGCTCGGCCAGCCGCTCCTTGACCTCCTCGAGCTTGCGCTCGATGGCGCCCGCCCGCTCGAGCTGCTCCAGCATCCAGGCGGCGCGGTCTTCGGGCGCGGCGTCGCCGAGCACCATCTCCGCCGGCTCGTAGTAGAAGTTGGCGCAGAGGCGGCGGCCGATCAGCGCCAGCGGGTGGGTGCGGAGGGCGCCGGTCTGGGTCTCGGGCGGGAAGCGGGAGAGGTCGTACTGGCAGAGGACGACGGCGAGGCTGCGCTCGACGAAGCGGTGGAGCCGCGCCTCGTAGCCGAGGAGCGGCGCCGCCGCGCCGGCGTCGAGCGGCGCGCCGCCCGACGAGGCGCCGATCACCCAGGCCAGGTCGATCGCCAGCCGCAGGCCGGGACGGCCGTCCTCGACGGCCTGCTGCTCGCACTGCCGGAGGAGGTCGAGGAGGGCGCCCGGGTCGAAACGGCCGCGGCCCTGGAGGTCGGGGTGGCTGTGGAGGGGGACCCAACTGCCGTCGGCGGCGCCGGCGAGCCCGAGCTCCTGCTCGACGCGCCGGCAGTCGGCCTCGGCGGCGAGCAGGACGCAGCGCTCGCCGGCGGCCAGACCCCCCTTGAAGAAGGCGACCTGCGCCGCGCGCTGCTCGGCGGCGCGCCGGAACATCTGGCAGAGGTGATCGCCCCGGCGCAGCCGTGCGATCCCGGTCTCGAGGTCCAACGTCCACCCCACTGAAGAGGGGTTGCCTTGCGCCGCGGGGCTTCGTAGTGGCAACCCCGGTGCGTTCCCGCGACGCAGGGAGCCCAGGGTGCAAGAACTGTGCGCGGCGGAAGTCGCGCAGACAGCGTGCTTTGAGCGGCCTGCGGCATGCGGTGCGCAGCGCCGGGGGCGGCAACACAAGTCCCGCCGCGTGAGCGATTTGACGGGGCGCACCGGCGCGCCCTAGAACGCCATTTATTGCTTGACAGAGCGCTGCATCACTGGCTAGAGTTGCCGCAGGTGACGACAAGTGACGCGTGAGCGGCATCCGCCGCGCGAGGACCTCGAGCGCTTCCTGCGCGGCGAGCTGACGGCGGCCGAGAGCAAGGGCCTGGTCCGCCATCTCCTCGCCGGCTGCGCCGACTGCCTCGGCGAGACGCGGCGCCTCTGGGGCGGCCGGCGGGGCGCGGCCGGCGCACCGCAGAGCGCGGCGTCGCCCACCGGCGTCTACGGCGAGCTTTTCCGCAAGCTCTTCGCGCACGGCCCGGCGCGCGAGGCGGCGGTGGCGCGCGACCTGGAGCGGGCGCCGCGCCTCGCCGCCGACCTCCTCCGCCACCCGCACGCGCGGCGTCTGACGCTCGTCGCCAACGCCGAGCGCTTCCGCAGCGTCGGCCTCTGCGAGCACCTCCTGGAGTCGGCGGCCGCGCTCTGGCGGGAGGACCCGCCGGCCAGCGCCGAGCTCGCCGAGGTGGCCGGCGCCGTGGCGCGGCGCCTCGACCCGCACTGCGCCGGGCCGTCGCTCGCCGCCAGCCTCGAAGGGCGGGCCTGGGCCTACCGCGGCAACGCCCTCCGCCTCGCCGGCGCCCTCGCCGCCGCCGAGGAGGCGCTGGCCCGCGCCGAGCCGCTCATCGAGCACGGCAGCGGCGACCCCCTCGAGCGCGCCGAGCTCCACGCCCTGCGCGCCGCCCTCGCCGCCGACCGCGGCCGCCCCGCCGCCGCCCTCGCCCTCTACGACCGCGCCGCCCAGCTCTACCGCGCCCTCGCCGAGCGCCACGCCCTCGGCCGCACCCTGCTCGAAAAGAGCGCCGTCGCGGCCCCCAGCCTCGGCGAGGCGGCGCGCCACGCCCTCCTGCGCGAAGGACTCGGCCTCCTCGACGACCGCCTAGAGCCCCACCTCGCCGCCGCGTCGCACCACCGCCTAGTCGCCGGCCTCCTAGAAGCCGGCCACCCCGGCGAGGCCCTCCTCTACCTCCAGAAGGCCCGCCTCCTCGACCGCAAACAGCGCGACCAAGCGGGCCTCCTGCGCCTCCTGCGCCTGGAAGGCAAGATCGCCGAGTCCCTAAACCGCCCCGAAGACGCCGAGCGCCTCCTCCTCGAAGCCTGGATCGGCCTCGTCGGCCTCAAGCTCGGCCAGGACGCCGCCACCGTCACCCTAGACCTCGCCCGCCTCTACGCCCGCCACGGCCGCATCGCGGAGGCCCGCGGCCTGGCCCTCAAGCTCTCCCCCCTCTTCCACGCCGATGGCCTAGACCGCGGCGCCATCGTCGGCTTAGTCGTCCTCCGCCGCCTCCTGGAGACCGAGTCCGCCAGCCCCCAGTTCCTGGCCGAGCTAGTCGGCTACTTCCGCCGCCCGACACCCGCGCAGCTCCGCCAAGCGAGCTGAGCAGAAAAACCCGTTCAGCGTCGAGCTCGACCTGGGGCGGCTGCCGAAGCGCCACGTCCTACGGGTCGCCTCGATCGGCACCGCTGTCAACGTGTCACTCGGACCACGTTGTTCCACTCCGACCAGGCCGAGTTGTTGGAGCCGTTGGCGTCCTTGGTGTCGCGGAAGAAGTAACCGAGGAAGTAAGTGCCGGCGGGCACGGTTGTGGGTACACGGATCGTGCCGAGACTCAGGAAGACGGTGGAGAAGGAGTCCAGCGTGGTGGTGAAGCGGGCTGTCTGCAGGTAGTGAGAGCCGTTCCAAGAGAAGCGCTGCGGGACCAGATAGATCTCGACCGACGGGTTGAGGATACTGGTGTTGCCGGTGTTCTCGAGCTTGATCGCGCTGCTCAAGACCAGGGTCGAGCCCGCGGCCACGGTCGAGGGAGTGGGCGTGGCGCTCTCGTAGGAGGCGTGGTTGCTGGCGGCGGCGTCGCGGGTGCGGTAGGCGCTGATCGCGGCGTCGTAAATCTTGGTGCCCGAATAGGCGCGGCGAACTGCTTCCGCGTCGTCGGCGAACAGCGTCGCCAGGCGGTACGCGCGGGGAGGGTAGTTCATCACCGAATCCCACCAGACGTTCTGGTAGTCGAAGGGATGGCTGAGCCCCCAGGCGTGACCGAGCTCGTGCAGGATGGTCTGTCGGAAGGACTGCGAGTTGCCGGACCCGGTGGCGGTGCGCTCGTCGGTCGTCCAGGAGAACGCCGGATTGAGCGCCACGTCGGACTCGATGATCGGTCCCGAGGTCCAGCGGAAGAAGGTCACGCCCAGCTCGTTCGCCTTCCACGACCGCCCGAATTGCTTCTGCATCTGCGAGTTGGGCGGAAAGCCGGCGATGTCGAACCGGCCGTCGCGCCAGGCCCACGTGTTGGTGGGCTTCGCCATCACCCGGAACAGTTTGGCGGCGTAGACGTTCCAGCTCGACATCATGTACTGATCGTGCGGCGCGAACGAGAAGCCGTTGGGCAGCTGATTGAAGACGATCGGCCGCTTGGCTGCGCGCGAATACCGGTAGGCGTCGACCGTCGAGTCGGGATCGGCAGCGGTAGAGCGCTCGACGGCGGTGGACCAGGTTTCGTCGCGCTCGAGCAGCGGACCGTCGGGTGCGTCCGATGCGGCGCTTAGGGGAGCCAGAGAGGCGCCGCCGGTCGCCGCCAGCGCGGGATCGTAGCGCTTGGCGGGCGGATGCCGACGGCCGGCGGCGGCCCGCGGCTCGGCGGGAGCCGGGGCGGCGAGCACTCGAGGAATCCACGCGCGCACCGCCTCCACGAAGGCGGCGAACTCGACCTCTTGGCCGTCGACGCGCATGGCCTCGGCGTGCGAGCCGGCCGCGACGCGGCCCGGGCCGGCGGAGGTCCGGACCTCCCGGAACACCCCTTGCCAGCCTCCCACCATCGGCGAGAAACCCGGCTCGTCGGGGTCGTGGAGGAAAAGCAGATAGCGGTGGCCCACCTCGAGGTGGGTGCTGAGCGAGGTGTCGTGGGTCTCGCCGTCGAGGGTTCCGCCGGCCACCGTGATCCGCAGCCGGGCCGCGGCGCCTCCGAGCAGTTGGTCCTCGACGGCCAGGGTGTAGTCGGTGAGGATCAGGTTGTGGTTCTCGTTCCAGCGTGTCCCGGCGGAGACCACGCTCGCCACCACGATGTGCTTCGCCTCGCGCACCATCTGGTGATCCGCGAGCGGCAGCAGCGCAGCCGCAGCGGGCCCGGCCAGGAGCGGCGCCAAGAGGAAGGCCCACGTGGAAGGGTTCAGATTGGAAGACCGCCAGCGTAGAGTCGGCACGTCTCACCTCCATTGGATGCAGACGTACCGGTAGACGGACAGCTAACCGGGTTTTACCCAGCCGCGGCACCGTCGAGTAGAGAGGGGCGGGGCGGGGGGTCTTAGTTTCTTTATCTCAGCCCGCCGACTTCTTCTCCCACTCCTCCCGAGTCAGCCAATCGACAACCCCCCGCTTCTTGAGCTCCTCCGCCCGCGCAAACGCCCCCTCCAGCCTCCCCTCCAGCACCTCCGCAAGCTCCACCTGCGACTGCGTAGGCTTCCCCTCGTAACTGTTCACCGCCCCGTACAGCAACCCCAACTTCTCCCGCAACTGCTCCTCCCCCGACAACCACCCCCCCGCCGACGTCGCCACCAGCCCCTTCCGCAGCTCCTCCCACTCCGCCGCCAGCTTCGTCGCCTTCTTCTTGTCCGCCTGCTCCTTGGCGTCCGTCACCGCGTCCGCCAGGTACGTCAGCCGCCCGAGCATCTCGTAGAGCCGCCAGACCAGCTTCTCCTGCTCCTTGCGGTCCGCGTCCGCGTGCCGCGAGCGCGGGTCCGCCACCAGCTCCACCGTCCCCGGGTACGTCTGGTCCCCCTTGACCACCTTGAACGTGTAGGCGCCGAGCGGCACCCGCGGCCCCAGCATCGCGTAGTTGTTGAGCACCAGCGAGTTCGCCGGCGGCATCTTGGGGGGCTTCGCGCGCATCGGCCAGGAGACCCGGTTGATCCCCTTCCGCTTGCCGCCGGGGAGCGTCGTCACCAGCTTCCCGTCGGCGTCGTAGACCTCGACCTTGAGGTCGCCGAAGAGGTGCCGCTTCTTGAGGTAGTAGACGATCGTCGCCTCCTCCGGCGGGTTGAAGGCCACGAACTCGTCGTCGCCGCCGAAGCGCTGCCCCACCGACGGGATCGACGCCGCCGTCGGCCGCGCCGCCAGCACCGCCACCTCCGCCTCCAGCACCTCGCGGGTGAGCTGCCGGAGCGGCGTGATGTCGTCGAGGATGTAGATGCCGCGCCCGTGGGTGGCGACGATCAGGTCCGAGTCCCGCGGGTGGACGACCAGGTCGCGCACCGCCACCTGGTCGGGGAAGTTGCCGGTGAAGCGCACCCAGCGGGCGCCGCCGTCGACCGAGATGAAGAGCCCGGTCTCGGTGCCGAGGAAGAGGAGGTCGCGGTTGACCGGGTCCTCCTCGACCACGTGGGCGTACCCGGTGACCGCGTCGGTCGCCAGCCCCTGCCAGCTCTTGCCGCCGTCGGTCGTCTTGAAGAGGTAGCTCTTCATGTCGCCGCGGGCGTGGCCGTCGAAGGTGGCGTAGGCGGTCGCCGCGTCGTGCGCCGAGGCCTCGACGTGCGATACCCAGGTCCCCTTCGGCACCCCCGGCACGTTGGGCGCCGCGTCGGTCCAGCTCTTGCCGCCGTCGCGGGTCACTTGCAGGCGCCCGTCGTCGGTGCCGGCCCAGATCGTCTGCGGGTCCTTGGGCGACTCGGCGATCGAGTAGATCGTGGTGTGGTTCTCGGCCGTCGAGTTGTCGCGGGTCAGGCCGCCGGACTCGCGCTGCTTCTGCTTGGCCGGGTCGTTGGTCGTCAGGTCCGGCGAGACGCGCTCCCAGCTGTCGCCGCGGTCGCGCGAGCGGAAGAGGAACTGCGAGCCGAGGTAGACCGTCCCCTTCTCGGTCGGCGAGAGGTGGATCGGCGTGTTCCAGTTGAAGCGGAAGTCGGGCTCCCCCTTGCGCGGCTGCGGCTTGATGTCGCGCGCCTCGCCGGTCGTCAGGTGGACCCGGCCGATGTTGCCGCCCTGGAACTCGACGTAGACGTAGTCCGGCTCCGCCGCGTCGCGCAAGGCGTGGAAGCCGTCGCCGAAGTAGAGGTCCTTCCAGTCGCGGCTGGCGACGCCGCCGGAGGAGCTCGAGGGCCCGGTCCAGGTGCCGTTGTCCTGCAGCCCGCCGTAGACGTTGTAGGGGAAGTCGAGGTCGTAGCTGACCTCGTAGAACTGCGACACCGGCAGCGTCTCGACGAAGCGCCAGTGGTGGGCGCGGTCGTGCGAGACGTAGACCCCGCCGTCGGTGCCGAGGAGCATCTCGTGCGGGTTCTTCGGGTTGATCCAGAGCGCGTGGTGGTCGGCGTGGACGCTGAAGCCGAAGTTGCCGCCGGCGAAGGGCGAGTTGAAGCTCTTGCCGCCGTCGGTCGAGATCGTCAAGGTGAACCCCGGCTTGTAGACGTAGTCGTGGTCGGTCGGGTCGACGACGAGGTGGGAGAAGTAGAACGGCCGCACCTGGACGTTGAACGAGGAGTTGACCTCCTCCCAGGTGTGGCCGGTGTCGTCCGAGCGGTAGAGCGCGGTCTTCTCGGCCTCGACGGTGGCGTAGACGACGCTCGGCCGCGACGGCGCCACCGCCACCGCGATCCGCCCCTTCTCCCCCTTGGGCAGGCCGGTCTCGAGCTTCTTCCAGGTCTCGCCGCCGTCGCTCGACTTGTAGAGGCCGCTCCCCTTGCCGCCGGAGGCGAACGACCAGGGCTGGCGCCGAAACTGCCACATGCCGGCGTAGAGGATGCGCGGGTCCTGCGGGTCGAGGGAGAGGTCGGAGCAGCCGGTCTTGGCATCGACGTGGAGCACCCGCTTCCAGCTCTTGCCGCCGTCGGTCGTCTTGTAGACGCCGCGCTCCTCGTGGTCGTCCCAGAGATGGCCGGTGGCGCACACCCAGACCGTCTTGCCGTCCTTCGGGTTGACCTCGATGTCGGCGATCCGCTCGGACTGCTCGAGCCCCAGCCGCTGCCAGCTCTCGCCGCCGTCGGTCGTTTTGTAGACGCCGTCGCCGACCGAGACGCTGTTGCGGGTGCAGGACTCGCCGGTCCCCACCCAGACGGTCTTGGGATCGCTCGGATCGACGCGCACGGCGCCGATCGACTGCGCGTGGTCGTCGAAGACCGGCTTGAAGGAGACGCCGCCGTCGATCGACTTCCAGACGCCGCCGGAGGCGGCGCCGACGTAGACCGTCAGCGGCGTGGCGGCCACCGCGTCGATGGCGGCGATGCGGCCGCTCATGACCGCCGGGCCGAGGGCGCGGGCGTCGAGGCCGCCGAAGGTCGAGGAGTCCAGCTCGGTTTGACCGGACGCCGCCGCCGGCGCGAGGGCGGCGAGGCAGGCCGTCAGGGCGAGGCGGGCGAGCGGTCGCGGGCGCATGGTCAGCTCGGCTTGGCCGCTTCCTTCGCCGGCGGCATGGCGAAGCGGTCGGCGGCGATCTCGGGGTTGAGCTCCACCTTCTCGATCACCACCTGCTGCCCCTGCGGCATCCCCTTGGGCTTGATCTCGATCGAGTACGGCATGATGAACCCGCCGCCGGCGTCCTTGTAGTCGCCGTAGAAGGTCTCGAACTCCACCTCCTGGCCGCGGCGCACGCTCTTGCCCTCGGCCTTGAGCTCGAGGAAGGCCTCGGCGTCGAGATAGATGGTGACGACGTCGCCGTTCTTCTTGGTCACCTTGAGCTTGTGCGCCGGGGTGCCCTCGACGTCGGCCTTCCCCAGATACTCGACCTGGTGCCCCTTCTCCTTGTAGTCGACGAGCGGGCCGTCGATGTCGGCCTGCTCCTCCATCTGCTTGAGGTCCTCGGGCGACATCTTCTCGGGCTCGGTTTTGCCGATGAAGGGCATCACCGCCCAGCCGGTCGTGCCGTCGTAGCCCTGGATGCCGGTCATGCCCTGGACGGTGAACTCCATGCGCATGTTGGTGGGGCGCTTGAACTCCATCAGCATCGGCATGTCCATGCCGCCGCCGACGATCTTGCCGGTCATGCGCATGCTCTGGATGCCCTTGATCTTCTCGAGACCGCCGTGGGCCTGGATGTTCTTCTCGATCAGCTCGTCGGCCGTCTGGGCCTGGGCGAGCGCAGCCGCGGCGAAGGCGGCAAGCAGACACACTGAAGTTTTGCGCAGCATCGAATTCTCCTCTTCGAGGGTGGTTGCCGTTGTACGCGACGGAAGGGGGGGAGTTTACACTCTGCCGCCATGATCGAGACCCGGTTCCGTCCCGTCTGCCACGCCCTCGCCGCGCTCCTCCTCCTCCCCCTCCCGGCCGCCGCCGCGGCCGGCGTCGATCCCGCGCTCCTGGCCGGCATGAAGGCGCGCTCGATCGGCCCCGCCGCGATGAGCGGCCGCGTCGCCGCCGTCGAGGGCGTCCCGAGCGATCCCGACCAGCTCTGGGTGGGGGCGTCGACCGGCGGCGTCTGGAAGTCGACCGACGGCGGCCTCACCTTCACCCCGGTCTTCGACGACCAGCCGGTGGCGGCGATCGGCGCGGTGGCGGTCTCGCCGGCCAACCCGGCGGTCGTCTGGGTGGGGACCGGCGAAGGCAACCCGCGCAACAGCGCCTCGGTGGGCAACGGCGTCTACCGCTCCGAGGACGGCGGCCGCACCTGGCGGCACCGCGGCCTCGCCGAGAGCGAGCGCATCCACCGCATCGTGTTGCACCCGACCGACCCCGACACCGCCTGGGTCGCCGCCCTCGGGCGCGCCTGGGGCGAGAACGCCGAGCGCGGCGTCTTCAAGACGACCGACGGCGGCGCCACCTGGCGCAAGGTCCTCTACGTCGACGAGCGCACCGGCGCCGCGGACCTCGCGGCCGACCCGTCCAACCCGCAGAAGCTCTTCGCGGCGATGTGGCAGTACCGGCGCTGGCCCTGGTTCTTCCGCTCCGGCGGGCCGGGCTCGGGGCTCTACGTCACCCACGACGGCGGTACCTCTTGGCGGCGGGCGACGGAGCAGGACGGCATGCCGGCCGGCGACCTCGGGCGGATCGGCGTCGCCGTCTCGCGCTCCGACCCGCGGGTCGTCTACGCCCTGGTCGAGGCCGAGGAGAGCGCGCTGCTGCGCTCCGACGACGGCGGCCGCTCGTGGAAGAAGGTCAACACCCGCAAGGACGTCACGCCGCGCCCCTTCTACTACGCCGACATCCGCGTCGATCCCGACAACGCGAACCGCGTCTACCGCCTGGCCAGCTCGCTCGACGTCTCCAACGACGGCGGCAAGACCTGGGAGCCCCTCCTCGGCTGGGGGAAGGTCCACTCCGACCACCACGCCCTCTGGATCCACCCGCGGGACGGCAGCTTCATGGTCAACGGCAACGACGGCGGCGTCGCGGTGACGCACGACCGCGGCCTCTCGTGGCGCTTCGTCGGGAACCTGCCGCTCGCCCAGTTCTACCACGTGCGCGTCGACCAGGAGGTGCCCTACAACGTCTACGGCGGCCTCCAGGACAACGGCTCCTGGAAGGGCCCCAGCGCGGTGTGGGAGAACGGCGGGATCAGGAACCACCACTGGCAGGAGGTCGGGTCCGGCGACGGCTTCGACACCGTCCCCGACCCGCGCGACGCGCGGCGCGGCTACGTCATGAGCCAGGAGGGGTACCTCGTCCGCTATGACCTCGCGACCGGCGAGCGGAAGAGCATCCGGCCGGCGGGCTCGCCGGGCGTGCCGCTGCGCTTCAACTGGAACGCCGGGATCGCCGTCGATCCCTTCGCGCCGGACACCATCTACTACGGCAGCCAGTTCGTGCACCGCTCGACCGACCGCGGCGAGACCTGGACGACGATCAGCCCCGACCTGACGACCAACAAGCCTGAGTGGCAGCGGCAGAAGCGGAGCGGCGGCCTGACGCTCGACGTCACCGGCGCCGAGAACTTCACCACCATCATCGCACTGGCGACCTCGCCGCTCGAGCGCGGCCTCCTCTGGGCCGGCACCGACGACGGGCGCCTGCACCTCACCCGCGACGGCGGCGCTAACTGGACGAGCGTCGAGAAAAACGTCAAGGGCGTGCCGGCAAACACCTGGATCCCGCACGTCGTGCCGTCGACGCACGACGCCGGCACGGCGTTCGTCGTCTTCGACGACCACCGGCGCTCCAATTGGACGCCCTACGTCTACAAGACGACCGACTACGGCCGCACCTGGACGAGCCTCGCGACCAAGGACCTGCGCGGCTACGCCCTGGCGGTGGCGCAGGACGCGGTCGACCCCGACCTCCTCTTCCTCGGCACCGAGTTCGGGCTCTGGACCTCGCTCGACGGCGGCAGGAGCTGGCTGCCCTGGCGGCACGGCGTGCCGACCGTCTCGGTCATGGACCTGGCCGTCCACCCGCGCGACCACGACCTGATCGTGGCGACGCACGGCCGCGCGCTCTTCGTCCTCGACGACCTGGCGCCGCTGCGCACGCTTTCGGCCGAGACGATGAAGAAGCCGCTCCACCTCTTCCCGGCCTCGCCGGCGAGGCAGTACATGGTGCGGCAGACCGGCTCGTCGCGCTTCCCCGGGCACGCCGAATTCACGGGGGAGAACGAGCCGTACGGCGCGGTCCTGACCTACTCGCTCAACGTCCCCGGCCTGCCGCACCCGGACGCCGAGCGCGAGCGGCAGAAGAAGGAGGAGGAGCGGGAGAAGGAGCTGGCGCGGCGGCGGCGCGAGGCGCCGGTGCCGGAGGCCGGCGAGGAGGTGCCGGCGGCGGTCGTCAAGGAGCCGCCGGCGGGCGCCGAGGCGGGGGCGGCGTACGGGCCGCCGGGCGAGGGGCCGCAGGCGACGATCGAGGTGCGCGACGCGGCGGGGACGCTGCTGCGCACCTTCAAGGGCCCGGCGAAGCTGGGGGTGAACCGCGCCGTCTGGGACCTGACGGCCAACGCTCCCAAGCTGCCGGCCGACACGCCGGCCTGGTGGGGCGGGGGCGGGCCCGAGGTGCCGCCGGGCACCTACCAGGTCAAGGTCAAGCAGGGCGACCACGAGGCGAGCGGGCAGGTGGAGGTCGTCGCCGATCCGCGGCGGCCGTTCGACGCCGAGGCGCGCCGCGCCAACTGGGAGGCGCAGCGCCGCCTCGGCCGCCTCCAGGACCGCACGACGGAGGCGGTCGAGCGGGTGCGGCGGAGCGCGGCCGATATTGACACTTTGCTGGCGCGCACCAAGCCGCAGGAGAAGGAGGGGGAGAGCGCCGAGGCCAAGGCCAAGCACGACGCCCACAAGGAGCTGGCGAAGGAGGCCGGGAAGCTCAAGCAGGGGCTCGAGAAGCTGGAGGCGCGCCTCTGGCAGGGCGCAGACACCAAGGGCATCCCCCCGCCCGACGACGCCCTGTCGCAGATTTCGACCGTGCAGTGGCTCCTGAGCTCGACCTACGACCCGCCGACCGCGGCGCAGGCCGCCTACCTGGCGGAGGCTGAGGCGACCTTGAAGACGGCGGTGGTGGAGGTCAACAAGTTCCTGGCCGAGGACTTGGCCGCCTTCCGCAAGAAGCTCCAGGAGAGCGACTTGCGGCTGCTCCAGGAGCTGCCGCCGCTGGCGATCGAGGGGGAGTAGCGGAAATGCACCATTCCGGCGCCGCTTTGCACCATCCGGCGGCCGGAAACGAGGGACCGGGGGCTCGGGACGCCCCCGCGGCGCCCGCCGGAGGCGCCGCGGAGGGAGAAATGCACCCCGTGGAGCTTGCGGGGTGCACCGCGGGCCTTGGTGAAGGCGCCGCAGCACCATTTATGCACCATTTTCCGCCGGCTTTGCACCATTTTAATCCCGCGGCAGGCTTCCGAGGCCCCGCGGCGTCCTCCGGAGGCGTCGCGGCAGGCCGCTGAGCCCTCGTTTGGTGCATAGCAGCCGAAAAGTGGTGCACCTTTCCGCCTGCGGATATATCCTCAGGCGCCGCGGGGTGCATTCCTGGCCCCGCATGGTGCATTTTTCCTCCGGAGGGGACGTCCCATGCCGACGCGCCGCGCCAACATCTACGTCGACGAAGACCTGATCGCCCGCTGCATGCGCTGCACGGGCCACCGGACCAAGAAGGCGGTGATCGAGGAAGGGCTGCGGGCCCTCCTCCGCCTCGACGGCCAGCGCCAGGTGCGCGACCTGCGCGGCCGGCTGGTCTGGGTGGACCCGGCGGCGCCGGAAGTGATCCAACCGGCGCCCGCGCCGGCGCCGGGCGGGAGCGGCGATGCGGACCCTCCTCGGTCTGGATCCCCTACTTCACCGGCCGCCGCTCGCCGCGCGCCGACTGGCTCGACGCCACCCTCGGCCGCGCCGCCCTCCTCGTCGCCGACCTGACCCTCCTCGAAGTCCTCCGCGGCCTCCCCGACGCCGCCGACCGCGAGAAGGCCCGCGCGGCCCTCTTGAAGTTCCCGGTCATCCCGACCGGCGGCCACGACGCGGCCCTCAAGGCCGCCGCCCACCTCCGCGCCCTCACCGCCGCCGGCTCCCCCCAGCCGCCGCTCCCCCAGACCCTGATCGCCACCGCCTGCCTGGCCCACGACCTCCACCTCCTCCACGACGACCCGGCATACGAGCCCTTCGAGAAACACCTCGGGCTCAAGGCGCCGGGGACGGTGGTAGAGGTTTGGTGAAGGGCAAAAGTAGCGGCCAATCAGGCGGCGGGGTTAGCGCTCGCGCTGGCGGAGAGCGTGATGGCCGGATCCGCATGCTCGCAAGTCGTGTGTGCTGCGCGAAGCTCTGCTGGGTAGACGACCAGGTTAGCCTACTTATTGCTGGGACGGACTCGCAGCTCTTTTAACATCCAGTCCCACGACGGGTCTACTTCCGACGCCCATATTACCAGCACATCCGGGAGTTTCTGGCGAAGCGCATCGGTGCGCGCGATCGGGTCCGTTCGACCACTTTGGTCTGTCTTGGACGGAAGTAGCACGACGATCGTAGTGTCAGTTCCCTTGCGCTCCAGGCGACTCGGCGCGTTGCCGCAATTCTCATCCACTCCATCCGTTACTACGATGTTTGCTGCTCCGGAACTCTGTCCGAGTAGGTGCTGCATCAGCCGCCAGAAGCAAGTTTGCCGTGCCTGTTGATGAAGGCTCAGAGAGCGCCGTGCCAGCGCTATTGCGGTAATAGGTTGCCTCAAGCTATTCTTGAAGTCCCGTATAGCAGCGTCGGTTTTCCTAGAACATTCTTCCTGTGCCTGCTTCTGGATTGACCGCAGTATCGACTCCTCTCCGAGCACTTTCTCGCATTCGACCTTTTGAGGCAGTGGAATCGAGACTTTCGAGGATTTGCTAGCCAGCAGATCACCAAGGGTTGCCCAGGGGTGAAGCTCCCACCGCTCAACTGTTCCCAGCGCCTGAAAAACGCGCTCGATCTTGGCCAAATCGCGCTTCAGCGTGCCTGCCGCCTCACCGTCAACTGATCCACTAGCGTCCCAATACTCACGGACCACTTGCACCGTCGGGTCGCCGGCAGTCTCTGCCGTGAGCGGAACCGCAGCTAACCATGACGCCATAACGATGCTGATTAGTCGCAACTCTGGCCCTCCGGCGTAGTCAGCGAGAAGACACCGCAGATGCTGTCCCATGTCACTCCCGTGAACCCGGATCCGGGGCTCCGCTGGAAAAGCGCCTCACTCCTGGCTGCTGGACTGGCTCGGGGGGAGTTGGTGTCGGGGTGGCATCTCCTGTCAGATCCTCGAGGCTATCCTTTATGATCTCAGCCCTACCGAGAAGCTTGTCGAGCTCGTCGTACTTCCGTGCTAGTCGGTTGGGGCGGCGCAGAATTAAAGCACAGTGGATGGAAGCCGCCACGCCGGCTGCGAGGCACAGAGTGAGGATCGCCAAGCTGACCTGCAAGACGATTCCACCAACTACATATTGCCGCGTCAACAGAAATGCCGCCACGGCAACGATCCCGAACATCGAGAAAAATGCTGCCCGTCGGCCGAAATGCTGCAATGACGGCACTGGGCGCAGGTCGTCGTCGCCAGTAGCCATCGCTTTGGAGAACAGCAAGGTCACAACAAGAGTGACGACTATGCCGATGCCAATCAGCAATGCCGGCCGCCATGCAGGTGACACGGTCGCGAGCTCGAGATAGGTCGTAGTGAGCCATGACGCCCACGCGGCCTCGATGGTGAACATGAGAACAGCTCCGACCCACCAATATCGCTCACGTGCTGCCTTGTTCAGGTCGACACGCGGCTCTTCCTCCTCGATTACTTCTTCCTCCCAATGTCTCTTCACGGCCCGGTGGTCCGTCATGAGACCCTTGCGGTCTTGATTGACTTGTTTTACTATCTCCTTTACTTCCCTCAAAGCCCTGTCGGCCGCAACTCGGCGCGTCTGCTCAGCACCGTGCGACGTTTGATCTTCGGTCAGCTTGAGTTTACGCCAATACTCGGGATACACCATGGTCGATTTTCTCCCTAGATTGAAGCGCTAGCGAAATCTTGCCGAGCCGAAACGAGGCCGACGTCTCTTCGGATGTCGACAGGTGGTGACTCACGGCTTGAGCTGAGCCACCGGGCAGATCACCGGCTCGTAGGAGCCGCGGGGGTCGCCCAGGCGGATCGCCTCCAGCAGCCGCGAGCTGAGCTCGTCGCGGTGCACGGCGGTCCAGCCGACGCGCTCGCTGCCGGCGATGTAAGGCACCGGGCGGAGATGGTTGGGCGGCCGCATCTTGGCGAGTTCATAGAACATTTCGAAGTGTTTCCCGGCACCCGGCGCGGACGGACTCGACTGCGCCTCCACTGCGTGCGCGGCGTGCCCCTGCGGGACGTTGAGCAGCGCCAGCTCGAGCACGTTGCCGGCGGGGCGCAGCGCCGCGGCGCGTCCTGAGTACCCGTTCCAGCGCGATTCGCTCAGCTCGAGGACGTCGCCCTGCACCCGGATCTCGGCCACGACCCAATCGGTGAGCGCCTGCCGGTAGTCGTCGCTCTGTTGCTCGGACTGCAGGGACCGGAAGCTCAGCGGCGGCACCTCGTCCTGCAAGCTGACCAAGCGGTAGCTCCAGATTTCCCCGGCGCGCAGCCGCAGGCGGGCCGCGATCAGCCCCTTCTGCGGCGACGCGAGCAGGACATCCGGGTCGACCACGCCCGCCGACGGATCGATCCTCCCCAGCTCGGCGACCCAGCCGAAGTCCTTGCGCTCCGCCGCGCTCGCCGGCAGGGACTCACCGGCCGTGCGGCCGTTGGCGCGAATCGCCAGCGGCGCCGCGGGCAGCGCGCTGCGCTCCGGGCCGAAGAGCGCCAGCTCGGAGCCGTCGAGCCGCCAGGCGAAACCGGCGTCGACCGCCTGCGCGAGCGCGTCGCGCGCCGCGTCGTCGGTGAGGTCGGAGAAGAGGAACCTCGCCGTCTCGAGGTCGGTCCCGCAGTCGCCGGTGCAGCTCCCCGACCGCGCCAGCAGCAGCGCCTTGTGCGGCTCGATCCGCGAGCCGTCCGAGACGGTGTAGCCGTCCGCGGCGTCGAGCAGCAGAACGGTGATCTCCCGGCCGTCCTGGCTCGGCACGAACGCGATCAAGCCGACGAAGAAGATGCGCACGATGAAGTCCATGGGATAGCCCTCCTCGAATGGTCAGTTGGGTGGAAACGGCGACGAGGCGTGGCCGACGACCTGGAACGGGGCCCAGACGAGGACCAGCTCGGCCTTGGTGCTCTGCTTGCGGATGACCTCCAGTTGCGCTTCGCGCAAGGCGCCCGCGGCGTCCTCGCCGGCGGCCAGGTGGTTATGGAACGACTCCAGCAATTCCGCGGCGACGGCATCTCGGACGTTCCAGAGCGTGCCGACCACGGCCGGCACGCCGCCGGCGAGGAACGGCCGCACCAGCGGCGCGAGACCGGACGGCCCGATCGGTCCGCCGCCGGCCGAGCTGCAGGCCGAGAGGACGACGAGCCGCGTTTTCTCGAGCTCCAGCCCGCTCAGCAGCTCTTCGGCCGTGAGCGCTCCCGAATGGGTCGCCGACCGCGCGAGCAGGAGGACCGACCGCGAGGGAACGTCGGGGTTGGCGACCGCGTGGCCGGCGAAGTGGATGACTCTCTTGGCCCGCGCCCGGCGGAGGAAGTCGTCTACGGTCGCGCGCTCGGACTCGAGCACCTCGGCCAGCGGCCGGTAGAGAGGCTCGATGCCGGCGACTTCTCGGTCGGCCCACTTCAGCGGCCCGAGACCCCGCGCGCTTTCCAGCTCCGTGTCGAACGTCGGGTTACCCACCAGGAGCGCGCTGGCAGGCTCGCCGCGGAGCTGCCGGTCGCGCAACAGCGAGAAGACGTAGAGCGTGGCGCTGGGCGCCACTTCGATCGGGTAATCCTGGACCAGGTGCCGGTTCGTCGCCGGATCGCGCAGCGCCGCAAGCGGCAGACCGTTGATCCCTCCGTCGGGAATGACGACCAGGCGCTTGATCTCCGCTCGACGGCCCTCGCCCGCGAGCCGCTGGAGCGGAGCGCCGACCAGCTTGGTAAAGGCCTCTTCGAGACCGGCGATGAAGCGCTCGCTATCGCCCTCCTTCGTGGTCTGGAAAACCTCGGCCCATCTCTGGATCTCCCGACGCCCGACCCGCCGGCGCAACAGCTCGAACCCTTCGCGCCACACGATCCAGACGACGAGCTCCTCGTCGTCCATTCCGTCCCGACCCCGATCGAGAAGGTAGTAGTCGAGAAGGAACGTCCCGGCTGGCAGCTGTGCTTGGACCTTGGCGAGCTCGAGCGGCTCACGCTGCGCGATCAACCGCTCGAATTCTCTGGGTTTCGAGCGCAGCCGCAAGACGAGGTCCAGCGGCTCCAACGCGCGAGCTCGCTCGGCGTAGGCGAAAGCTTCGGCGTGACGCCCCTGATCGATGAGCAACCGGACCAGTTGCTGATAGGCCTCGCTGAAGCGAGAGAAGTAGGGCCCCCAGAGCTGCTCGCTGCTTCCCGGCTTTCGGAGGTCCAGGACCCGCTGTTCTTCGGCGCCGATCTCCTCCAGGCCGGCCTTGAAAGCCTCTTCCGCGCCGTCGGCATCTCCCGTTCTTTGGTGGATGCGCGCCAGCAGAAATTGGAGGGTGGCGCGATAAGTCCCGAACTGCCCCGGCGGATACAGGCTGAGCCCTTCCTTCAAGACACGGATGGCCGCCTGCAGGTTGCCCTTGAGCAGCGTTCTCGCCTCCGCCTCCTTGGCTCGCGCCAGCAATGCCCTCCTCACGCCTTCATTGCTCGCGTCGGCGAAAAGCAGGATCGCCCGGTGCACGTCCGCCGTCGCCTGTCGGTGGCGATTGAGATCGGCGAGGATCGGCGCTCGCGCGCGTAGAGCGATGCCGAGGTGTAGTCGCAACCCCGGTACCAGGGGGTCTTCCCGTTGCCGCGGCGTTAAGTCTTCCGAGAGGCGATCGATCGACTCGCTCTGATACAGGAGGGCGGTCTGCGGCTCCTCCCGCACGAGCGCAGCTGCCGCGGCTTCGCCCAAGGAGTAGGCTTGCCGCTCGATCTCGACGACGAAGCGGAGGTCGCGGAGCGCCTGCCAGGCGTGCCTCCACGCCAGCTCCTTCTCCCCCAGGTCACGGGCCACCCCTGCCAGGCGCGCGCGGACATTCGCCGCGCCCTCGTAGTCGCCCATTCGCCGATACGTGGCGAATGCCTCTTCATAGACCTCGAGAGCTTCCGGAAAGCGCCCCAAGGCCGAAAGGCAGAGCCCGCGCACCCAGAGAACTCTCCCCAGTAGCGACTCATAACCGCGCCGCCGGGCCGTTTCCCCGAGTCGCTGGAGCTGCGCCAGGACCTGTGGGCAAGCTGCCTCCCGATAGCGGGCGACAGCGATGCCGACGTCTGCGCTCGCCGCCAGCGGGCTGCCTGCGGTGGCCAAAGCCGCGCTGGCTTGTCGATACTGCTTTTCGACTCCGGCCGCGGCGATCTGGCGTTCGAGCTGTCGGGCCTGCCCGAACGCGGCATGGCCCTCGACAAGCGCCTGCAGTGTTGAAGGATTGCCAGCACTGTCGGAGGCCTCGAGAGCGACCTCGACCACGTCGCGAAGGTAGCGATCCCCGGTTGCGCGGGCGATCCCGGCGGCGATCTCCCGTGCCTCGGCCAAGTGCTGAGGCGCCTGTCCCTCGCCGCGTTCCGTCGCCCGCGCCCACGCCGGCAGCACTTCGTCTTCGACGTAGCGTTGCGCCGCGCCGGGGAAGGGCGCGACGAGCTGGGTGACGGCGTCAGGATCGCCAAGGCGAACAACGTTGGGGAGGCGCCGCTTGTTGAGCGGCCAGGCGGTCGCGGCGGCGCGCAACCTATCGCTCTCCAGGCGGTCGCGGTGAGCGCGCCCTTCGGCAGCCCAGTGCGGGTCGTCGGGCTGCTGCAGGTAGATCGCCCAGGTCTTCGCGGCCCCCCGCGGCAGATGGAGCGACTCCTGAGCGAGCGCCAGGTTGAACAGCGCCTCGGGAGACGGATCGGGCACCGCGACGGCCTTGCGCGCCTCCTTGATCGCGTGCAACAGGTCCGACGGGCTGTCCAGCCGCCGCGCCCGGACCATGAGAGCGCCGGCGAGGTCGCTCCAGACCCGGGGGTCGGGCGCCGGTTCGCTGGCCAGTGCCGTCAACGTCGTGATCGCTCCATCGACGTCTCCCTCCCGTGTCAGCCGCCGTAGCGCATCGAGGTGTTGGGTTCCGGCGTCATCACACGCCTCCGAGGACCTAGACACGGACGTTGGCGGATTGTGGGAAGCCGGACAGATCACTTCGCCGAGGAGCCGTTTGCCGCCAAGACGCTCCTCGCAGCGCCCCCAGGCGAACCCGCCGGAGAGGCGCGGCTCGACCCACCGCGTCTCGACGAGCTCCCCGAGCCCCTCCTCGAGACAGCGCGACCGGTCAGGCGCTTGCTCCGGTCGGCACCCGGCGAGCGCGGCGAGGCAGGCCACGGTGGCGAGGACCTTCGGCAAGAGTTTTGACATAAGCCCCCCAGACCTTCGTCCGGTGCTCTAAAATGTTGCCGTGAGTCCGCCGGTGAGCGACGACTGGTTCGTGGATCTCTACCAGCGTTATTACAGCTCTATTTTCGCCTACTTCGTGCACAGCGGTTTTCCGCGGGAGGACGCGAGGGACCTCGCACAAGAGACGTTCTTGCGTGTCTATCGCGCCATGGAGGGTTATGAAGGCCGCGGCGACTTCGCCTTTCTCAAGAAGACGGCAGTCCGCGTCGGCATCAACGCGATTCGCGACAAAAAAGCCGTCAAGCGGCATGGCGTCGTCGTTTCCCTCGAGGAGCTTCCGCACCTCGCCGCCGGCGCCGAGAACCCGGCCGGTGAAGCACCGGCGACGCCCGAGGCCGAGGCCGCGCTGCGCGAGGAGACGAGCGCGCGCCGGCGCTGGCTGCAGGAGGCGATCGCCGCGCTCCCGGCCCCCCAACGCCACTGCTTCTTGCTTCGACTCGCCGGGCTCAAGTACACGCGGATCGCGGACGTGATGAGAATCCCCCTGGACACGGTCAAGTCCCGTCTCCATGCGGTCCGCCATACGCTGCGTGACAAATACCGCGGGGAAACGGAGGGCTTCGAGCTGCCCGAGGAGCTCGCGGAGGACGATCGTGATTAGGAAGAGCGACTGGGCCGCCGCCTACCAGGAGCACCTCGCCTCGGCGCGGCAGGCGTTCGGAGACCCGCCGACGACCGCGGTGCTCGTGGCTTATACGCAGGGTCAGCTCCCGGCGGAGGAGGCGCTGCGTGTCCAGGAGTACTTGGCTCTCCACCCGGAGCTGGCGCGCGCGCTTGCCGAGCCGGTGCCGGAGTCGTACCAGGCGGAGCCCGGCGCCCCCGACTTCCTGTCGCGAGGCGAGATCCAGCAGGACTGGGCCGCTCTCCAGGCCCGCCTCGGCGGCCCCGGCGAGCAGCTCGCCGATGCCGGGCCCTCCAGCAGGCCGCGCCGGGCTTGGCACGCGCGGAACGGGCTCGCCCGGGCGGCCGCGCTCCTCGCCGTTCTGCTCGGCGGTCTATACGTCCAGTCACAGCGCGAAGTGAGCCGGCTCGCGCAGGAGCTCCGGGAGCCGCGCGCCAACTTCGAGCAGCGCCTGCTCCTACCCGACGGAGGGCGCGGCGCCGCGGAGCCCCCCATCTCGTTGCCGGCCGCGGCCGATCACTTCCTCCTCAAGCCCGCGCTCTTGGGCCACCCGGACTTCGCCGACTATCGGCTCAAGATCATTGACACCAGCGGCGGCAAGTCGCGGGTGGTTTGGGACCGAAAGGGCCTCCGGCGCCTGAGCGACGACACGTTCGAGCTTTGGATGCCGCGCGACTTTCTCTCGTCCGAGGAGTACCGGCTCGAGCTTTACGGGATCGACGAGCGCGGGGCGGAGACGCCGCTCGCGCACTACACCCTGCGCCTGCCGCCGGAGTAGCGCTCAAGGCGCGGCGGCCTCGCGCCGCCCCTCCCGCGCATAGGCATCGAGCAGGAGTCCCAACTTGCTCACGTCGGTCTCCTTGGGTCGAATGGTCCGGGCGACGAACCGCTGGAAGAATTCGGCCGCCTCCTTCTGGTAACTCTCGGGTGAACCGGGCGCCGGGGACTCGAGGTGTTCCAGCACCCAGTTCGCATAAGCCAGCGAGGAGGCGCGCACCTCGAACGCCGCGCCGGCCCGCTCTTGCGACCGCGCCTCCTCTTCGACGTGCCATCGCATCCCCGCCAGGTACGAGAAGACGAGCCCCTCGTCCTTGGCCGCCGAGAACGCCTGAGTGCGCTCCAGCTCCTGCTGCAGCACCGAGCGCTCGTTTTTCAATTGGTCGACTTCGTTTTTCCGTTGGCCGACTTCGGCCCTGAGCTGTTCCACGAGCTGTTGCTGCGCCTGGAGCTCGCTCTCCTTCTCGAACACCGGCTTCACGCTGTAGACGTACGCATAGACGCCGAAGGCGAGCGCCGCCATGGTGGCGGCCTTTTGGAAGATCTCGAGCCAGGAATCCTCGCCGAGGAAGGTGCGCCGGAAGGGCTCTCGCGTCGCCATTCTTGCGCTTATAAGAACACGGGAACCGGAGCTCTGTTCGTCCTCCCCGGCACTTTGACCCCTTCCGCCTCCGGGCGTGTCTTTCTTCCGCATGAGGATCAACAGCCGGCGGAAGCTGTGCGTCTTGGTCGCCGCTTTGGGTCTGTTCGTGTGCGGGCGCGGCGACCCACCCCTGACCGCGGCCGTCGTGAGCCCGCGGCGCCACGCATTCCTGGTCGGGATCGACGACTACGAGGGGCCGCCCGGAAACCTCCTCAAGGGCGCCGTGGACCGCGGCTGGCGCAATCTCGACGGCGCCGTCAACGACGTGCGCCTGCTGCGCGAGATGCTCGTCGCCCGCTACGGCTTCACGGCGCGGGAGGTCGCGACCCTGACCGACCGCGCCGCCACCCGCGCGGCGATCCTGCGCGGGATCGAGACCCACCTCGTGCGGCAGGCCGGCCCCGGCGACGTCGTCCTCTTCTACTTCTCGGGTCACGGGTCGCAGGTGCGCAACTCACGCTCCGACGAGCCGGACGGCCGGGACGAGACGCTGGTGCCGGCCGACTCCCGCGCCAGCGCGCCGGACATCCGGGACAAGGAGCTGCGGCGGCTGTTCAACCGCATCCTCGACCGCGGGGCGCGCCTGACCGTGGTGCTCGATGCCTGCTACAGCGGCTCGGCGGCGCGCGGTCTGCCGAGCGGCGCGCTCTCTCGCGGCATCGACCCCGATCTGCGCGACGCCGCCGACCCCTTCGGCTACGGCCCGCGGCCCGAGGAGCGCGGGGCGCTCGTGCTCTCGGCGGCCCAGGACTTCGACCGCGCCTGGGAGAGCTGGGACGAGAAGGGAATGCGGCACGGCGCCTTCTCGCTGGCCTTCGTGCGCGCGATGCGGGACGCCGCCCCCGACGAGCCCGCGGAGGAGACCTTCCTCCGCACGCGTGCCCGCCTCCAGGGCGAGCTGCGCTTCCAGGAGCCGGTCCTCACCGGCAACGCCGCGGCGCGTCTGGCGCCGCTGCTGGAGTCGCGGCGGGCGCCGCGGGGCGACCGCGCCGTCGTCGCCGTCGAGCGCGTCGAGCGGAGCGGGAAGGTGATCCTCCAGGGCGGCTGGGCGCACGGCCTCTCGGTGGGAAGCGAGCTGCGCCTCGGCACGCCGGGCAACGAGGAGGTCCGACTCCTCGTCACGGCGATGAAGGGGCCCGGGCGCTGCGAGGCGCAGGTCCGAACCCAGAGGCAGCGGGCGGCACCGGCGCGCGTCTCGCCCGGCGCGCTGGCGGAGGTCGTGAGCTGGGAGGTGCCGCCGATGCCGCCTCTCCGCGTCTGGATGCCGCGCGCCGGCGACGCGGCTCTCGAGGCGGCCGTCCGGCTGGCCGCGGAGCTCGCCGGCGAGTCGCCGCGGCGCCGCGTCGGCTGGGTGAGCGATCCGACCGCCGCGACGCCGACGCACCTCCTCCGCTGGCGCGAGGGAGCCTGGGAGCTCCTCGGGCCGCGCGGCCTCCCGGAGCGGTTGGGGCCGGCCGCCGACGCCGCGGCGGTCCTGGCGCGAGCCGCCACCCCTCACGCAGCGCTCTTCGTGCAGCTCCCCGCACCCGCGGGGCTGCCGATCCGGGTCGGGCCGGGGACAGACCATGAGGGGATCGCGCAGGCGGAGCGGCCCGAGCTGGCCGACTACGTGCTCGTCGGCCGGCTGGCGGGCCGGCGGGTGGAGTACGCCTGGGTGCGTCCCGAGGTCGAGGCCGCTGACCGCCGGCGGAGCGGGCTGCCGGTGCGCAGCGACTGGGTCGAGCTCGACCCGCGCCGCGCCGACGAGGCGACGCTCGCGCTCACCTGGGCGCTGCTCCGGCTGCGCCGGGTGCAGGGGTGGTACCGCCTGGAGTCCCCCGCCGCCGGGGAGTTCGCCTACCGGCTGGCGCTGGGGTCCCGCGACGGTCGCGAGATGAGCGGCGGGACGCTACGCGGCGGCGACAAGCTCAACCTCGGGTTGCGCCTGAGGGCGGCGCAGCCGGCGGTCACGCCGCGCTACGTCTACGCCTTCATGATCGACAGCCGCGGCAAGAGCGTCCTCCTCTTCCCGGCGGCCGGGCCGCTGGAGAACCGCTTCCCAGTCTCTCGGCCCGGTTCTCCGTCCGCGGCGCCGCAGGCGATCGCCTTGGGGCCGCCGGGCCTCGTCGAGGTGACCGAGCCGTACGGCGTGGACACCTATTTCCTGCTCAGCAGCGAGGAGCAGCTTCCCAACCCGTGGGTGCTCGAGTGGGAGGGGGTGCGGACGCGCGACCCGCGCACGCTGTCGCCGCTCGAGGAGCTGGTGTTCGCCACCAGCGGAGCGATGCGCTCCGCCGCGGTGAGGATGCCGTCGAGCTGGTCGCTCGAGCGGCGGGTGTTCGAGTCGGTGCCCGCGACGGCGAGGAAGAGGGGCGGGCGTGATGATGCCTAGAAGCGGGCGCGTGATGGGCGCGCTCCTTCTGGCCGGCGCGCTGCTGGCCCGCGGCCCGCTGCGCGCCGAGGAGACGCGCCCTGCCGAGCCCGACCGCGCCGAGGCCCTGGTCGACGCGGCCGCGGCCCACATCGCCGGCGAACGGATGGCCGAGGCGGAGGCCGCCCTCGGCGAGGCGCTGCCCCTCTTCCAGGCCCGGCAGGACCGGCGCGGCGAGGCGTTCTGCCGGCTCCTGCAGGGGCTGGCCGACACGGCCGCCGGGCGGGACGGCGCCGCCGTCGCGAACCTCGAGCAGAGCCTGCCGGTGCTCGAGGAGAGCGGCGAGCTCATGACCGCGTGGCTCGTGCACGTGACGCTCGCCGAGCTGGAGAAACGCAACGGACGCACCGAGAAGGCGATCGCGCGCTACGAGCAGGCTCTCGCCGTGGTCGCGCGGATCGAGCGTGCGCCGGCAAGGCTGTCGTTGGAAGGCCTCGAACGCCTGGGGAAGGTCTTCGGCGTGCCCGCCATCGACCTCTCGCAGCTCGGGAGCGTCGCCCCCTTCGTCTTGCCGATCCTGGTGCGCTTCGCCGAGGCGGCGATCCGCGATGGCTACGCGGGCGCCCTGATCGAGGCGAATCGATTGGAGCAGGCGGAGACCGAGCTGGCGCGGGCCGCCGAGCTGTCCCAGCTCTTCGGCGGGCTCCTGGACGGTTCCCTCGCGGTCCACCGCGGTGACCTGCGCCGGCGCCAGTGGAAGTTCGACGAGGCCAAGAGGGAGTACGAGCGAGCCCTGGCCTCCCCGCTCCCTCCGCATCCCGGCGGCGCCGAGCAGGAGGTCCTGCGGGTGCTCGGCCGGCTGGCCGAGATCGAGGTGCTGAGCGGCCGGCTCGAACCGGCTCTGGCCTGGAACGACAAGGCGCTTGTGCGGGTGCGAGACAAGAAGGACCGCAAGCGCGAAGCGGCCGTGCTGCAAGACCGGGCCGAGCTCTGCCTGCGCGGCGGCCGCATGGGCGAAGCCGAGAGGCTCCTTCGCCAGGCCCTCGCGATCGCCGTCGAGCTCGGCGACCGTTACCGACAGGTCTCGGTCCTGAGCGATCTCGGGCTGCTGGCCGTGTTGCGGGGCGACGTCCAGGCAGCGGTGGAGCACCTTGAGAAGGCGGACTCGCTCGGCCGCGGACTGGACGAGCCCTTCGTCATGGCCGGCGTCAGGACCCTCCGGGCCGAGGCCTACGTGCTCGGTGGGATTCGCGGCGAAGGGCTCTCCGAGGAGGCCGCCCGGCAGGCGGCACAGAGCGACTTCCGGCTGGCCGAGGCGCTGATGAAGATGCTCGAGGCCTACGACCGGCTCGGCTCGGGCGAGGACGACGGCGGCGAGCTCGAAAAGCGCTTCGCGGAGTTCTGGGACCTAGCCGAGGCGGAGGTGCCTGGCGTCGTCGACGCAGGAACGCGGGCGCTGATTCTGGAGGCCCTCCGCATGCAGCGCGGCGCTCAGCCGGCGCAGCCGGTTCCCGAGCCCGGCCCGGCCCCCGTCATGCCGCACGCGGCGGCGTTCTCGACCTTCCTGCGCGGTCGGCTGCATGCAGTGCGCGGGGAGTGGGCGGCGGCCCGCGAGCTTTGGACGCGCGCGTTCGAGGAGGCCAGCCGGCTGGAGCACCGCGACTTCGCCGCCGGCATGTCGGCGGCGGTCGGGGTGGCCTACTGGAAAGAGGGCATGGCGGACCTCGCGATTAAGCACCTGTCGCGGGCCGCCGACCTCCTGCGCGAGCAGGGCGAGGAGTTCCGGGTGGAGGAGCTGCTCGCGGCGTACCTGGGCGGCGAGCGCCGGTGGTTCTTCGAGATCCTCGTCGAGCTGCTGGCCCGGGAGGGCCGCGGGCGGGAGGCGTTCGAGCGCGCCGAGGAAGCGCGCGCCCAGACCCTCCTGCGGCTGCTGGGCAGCCAACGCCTGAGGGCGCGCGACGGCGCCGACACCGAGCTGGTCTCCGAGGCCGAGGCGCTGCGCATGGCGATGACGGTCTGGGAGCGCGACCTCGCCAGCGCCGAGGGACTGCAGCAGGAGGCGTTGCGCGAGGACCTCTCCCACGCCCGCCTCCGTTACGAGCAGCTTCTCCCCCGCCTGAAGGTCACGAACCCTGGCTACGCCTTGATCCGGACGGTGACGCCGCCGACGGTCGAGCAGGTGCAGCGCGAGCTGCCGCCGGACACGACGTTGATCAGCTATTTCGTGACGGGCTCGACGACGCACGCGTGGGTCGTCGACCGGGAGTCCTTCCGCTACGTCGCGCTGCCGCTGGGCGCCGCCGAGCTGCGCCGGGCCGCCGAGATCTGGAAGGGGGGGCCGGCCGGTGCAAGCCGCGGCGCGAAACGCGACGATGAGAAAGGCTCAGTCGAACGGCGCGCGGAGGACCTCTACCAGGGTCTCTTCGCGCCGCTCGTTCCCTGCATCCGGCACCGCCGGCTGCTCATCGTCCCGCACGGCCCGCTCCACTACGTCCCCTTCGCGGCGCTACGCGAGAAGGCGAGCGGCCGTTACCTGATCGAGGACTACACGCTGGCTTACGCCCCGAGCACCAGCGTGCTGCCCTTCCTCCGCCGCGAGACCGCCATCGCGGGGCGAGCGTTGGTGCTGGGCGCGCCCGCGGTGCGCGATCGGCGCCTCGGGCAGCTGCCGGCCGCGCGCGAAGAGGCCGCGGCCGTGGCGCGGCTGTTCGGCACCGAGCCGCTGCTCGACCGCGAGGCGCGCGAGAGCCGTCTCTACGAGTTGGGCGGCGGCGTCGACCTGCTCCACGTCGCCGCGCACGGGCTCTACGAAGCGAAGAGCCCGCTGTTCAGCCGGCTGGCCCTGGCGCCGGGGGACGGCCACGACGGGAACCTCGAAGTGCACGAGATCTTCGCGGGGCTCGACCTGGACGGGGTCGACCTCGTCGTCCTCTCCGCTTGCCGCACCGCCGAAGGCGAGCCCAGCGGTGGCGACGAGATCACGGGACTGACCCGTGCCTTCCTCTATGCCGGAACCCCGGCGGTGATCTCCACCCTCTGGGACATCGACGACGCGGCCTCGGCGCTGCTCATGGAGGAGTTCTACCGCCGCCTGCTCGAGGGCGTTCCTGTCGCCGAGGCCCTCCAGCAGGCGCAGATCAGCCTGCGGCACCACCCCCGTTACGAGGCCCCCTTCTTCTGGGCGGCGTTCAGCCTGACCGGAGACCCCCGCGGGCAGTGGCTGCGCGCCACCTCGGCTCGCTGAGACGTCCCACAAACCGCCCCGGCCGGTGTCTCTCTTGAAGTAGCAACTGCTGGCGGCGATGCCGGCAGGTTGGCAAGGAGACGACGCCATGCGGCGAGCGTGTGCTTGGTGCGCGGCAACGGTGCTGTTATCGCTCTCGGCGGCGGCGGCGGCACAGCCGACCGGCGGTCAGCCACCGCAGCTGCCGCTGCAGCACATCGTCTTCGTCATCGACAACTCGAGCTCCATGGAGAATCAGGCGAACCCCTCGGACCCGCTCCGCCTGCGCGGCGTCGCGGCCAGCTTGATTCTCGATGCCGCCGAGCTGGCTTCGAACGTGGAGGCGGGGCTGGTGTTCTTCAGCGACGGGGCCGAAAGCGACGGCAGGCTCCACCCCCCGGACGTCATCCGGCAGCGGCTCCAGGCCGACGGGCTGCCCGCGTCCCAGGGCGGCACCAACATGCACGCCGGGCTGGAGAGGGCCATCAGCATATTCAGCGGCTCGGCGGCAAGCATCAAGAAGATCGTCCTGATCACCGACGGCGAGCCGGACGCCGGCCAGAGTCAATCGATCGTCGGCTCCCTGGTGCCGCACGCGCAGCAGGCCGGGATCCAGATCTTCGCCCTGGGTTTGAGCCGGGCGGACACGGCGTTCCTCGACCAGCTCACGCTGCCGACCCGCGGCCGGACGCTCCTGAGCCCGCGGCACCAGGAGCTGCTGCAGCGCGCCAAGGAGCTCATCGCCGAGCGCGACAACGTCTACACGCTCGTCCAGGAAGCGCTACAGACCTCACGGACAGACTACGAATTCGAGCTCCCCCCGGGGGCCGATCGGGCACGGCTGACGACGATCCTCGACCGGCCGCAGGAGTTCGGCCGGAGCGAGATCGAGTTCACCCTCGAAGGGCCGGACGCCGGCGACCCCGGGCGGCCCTACGTCGTCGACACCGCCGCGGGAGACCGGGTGGCGGCGTGGACGACCTTCTTCCGCACGCCCGGGAAGTACAAGCTGCGCGTGGCGACGAGCAAGCCGGGCGTGACCGGCCATCTCGGCCTCAAGCTGATGGTCGAGGCCCTCTCGACGCTCCGGATTGCCCTGCGGCTCAACCCGCCGGACGAGCAGTACATGTTCGGCGACGAGGTCGAGGTGCAGGTGGAGGCCACGAGCGGCAGCGGCACCGTCGACCCCTCGACGCTGCGGCTGAGCGCGACCGTGAGCACTCCCGCCGGCGGCGGGCCGAGCATCGCCTTCAGCGGTCTGCAGGGTCGTTTCCGGGTGCCCGACGTGGCGGGCCGGCACACGATCGTGGTCAAGGCCGAGACGTCTCAGAGGCTGGGACGCGCGCAGCAGGCGAAGGACTACACGGCCATCGGGTTGGTCCCCGCAGTGCTCAAGTCGTCGCGGCCCGCGCTGGCCTTCGTCCACCCTCTGGGGCCGGATCGGCCGCAGGTGGAAGAGGTGTTCAAGGTCTTCGCCGAGTTCCCGGAAGGCGCCAGGCGGCAGCCGGTGAAGGTCTCGGCGACCTGGATCTCGCCGGTCGGCGAGGCCGAGCTGATCGGTCCCGGCGAGGCGAGCCTGCGCCGGGCTCCCGCGCGCTACACAGTGCCTCCGGAAGGGCTCGAGCTGCGCCTGCGGGTCAAGATGGACCCGACGAAGCCGCTCAAGGGCAAGAGCGGCAAGCACCCCGGCGAGATCCGGCTCTTCTCGCAGGAGGCGGGCGAACTGGTGATCCCCTTCCAACTCGAGGAGCGGCGGCCGAAGTTCGAGCTGAAGGGCGCGCCCAAGGCGTTCACCCTCTGGTGGGACCCCTGGCAGCCGCGCCAGGTGAGCTTGGGGCGGGTGGTTTCGGACCTCAGCACGCCGAGCACGTTCACCGTCACGGTGCCGGAGGCCATTCTCGCGCCGGGCCAGGGAGCGAAGATCGCCGATCTGGCGCTGCGGATCGCCGGCGAGGCCCGGGAGCCCGAGCCCGTCGACGCCGGCAAGCTCCGCTACGGCCCGGTCGATCTCCCGCCCGGCGAGGAGGTCCCTCTCGACCTCCTCCTGACGCCGACCGACGACACGCAATGGGAGCGCCTGGCGGCGAGCCGGCAGCCGGTCGAGGTCCGGCTGCGGTCGGACCTGGGGATGGAGGCGACGATCGAGCCCGCGTTCTGGGCGATCGGCGGTTGGCGGAGCGGCATGCCGCTGCTCGGGCCCTGGTCTCGCCACGGCCGGCACTTGGCGGTCTATCTGCTCTGCGGCGGCGGCCTGCTGCTGGTCCTCTACCTGTTCGTGCGCCGGGGCCTGCTGGTGCGCCGTTTCTGGCGATTCCGCAGCGGGTCGCTACGTGCCCTCGGGATGGGGGCGATCCAGATCGGCGAGGCCGGGACGACGGGCGCCGCCGCTCTCTTGCTGCCGAACTCGGGATCGGAGCTGGACGACCGCTCCCTGGCGCGGGTGTGGCCGGAGGGCAACAGCCAACACCTCGACGACCTCTCGGAAGGGCGTCTCCTCCTCAAGGACCGGCAGCTCACTGCGCCGCGGCGCCTCGCCCCGGGCGATGTCTTGAGCATCGAAGATCCGGGAGTCCCGCAAGGGAGGCTCTGGGAGTTCGACTACAACGGCTTCGATCCCGACACCGGGGCGGGCGAGCTCCAGGTCTCGATCAGCCCGGCGCCATTCACGGCTGGCCGGCTCGCGCGCAAGCTCGTCGTGGGCGTGCTCCTCCTCGCGCTTGTGAAGCTCTTCCTGGGTTGGGGGTGGGTGACGGAGCTCGCCTACCGCTTGCCGCTGATCGAGGCCGCCTACGTGCGGCTTCTTCCGTGACTCCCATGATCACCCTGACCGAAAAGACCTTCCCGCAGCCGACGCTTTCGATCTATCTCGGCGGCACCGGCATCCTCGTCGGGGACTCCTTGCTCACCATGCTGGAAACCCTCCCGGACGCGGAGCGGGCCTTCGTCGAGACGTTCTTCATCGACTCCCAGGAGCCGACGATCCGCGACCACGAGCGCGCCCGCCACTACTGCTACAGCGACTTGGGGGTCTTCTCGCAGCCGATCTACGAAGGGTTCACCGAGCGGCGGTTCCCCGAGAACCTCGGAGTCAACCCCGTCGTCAGCTCGTGCGACGGCTGCGGCGTGACCAGGATCTTCGGAGCGGCGAGTCTCGTGGCTTGCCGCGACGACTTCACCGACCTGGTCGAGCGAGCGAACGCACGGCTGCCCAAGGACGGCGCGAGCGCGCAGCCGCTGCAGGTCTTCCTCACCGCCAGCGCCTGCGGCGGGACCGGCGCCGGGATGATCCTCGACGCGGCCGCCCTGGTCCGGCACGTCTGCCGCACGAGGATCGGGAGTAATCCACGGATCTTTCTCTTCCTGCTAGGCCCCACGGCCTTCTTCGAGGATCCGACGATCAACCTGCGCGAGGACCAGCGGCACCGCATGCAGGCCTCCACTTACGCCCTGCTGAAGGAGCTGCACCACTTCGCCCAAGGCAACGAGTTCGTCAGCGCGTACCGGCTGCGCGACGAGATCGTGCGCATCGGCAACAGCTCGGACGACGACCGGCTCTTCGACTGGGTCTTTTTCATCGACGGACGGGCTGAGCAAGGGGCGCCCAGGAGCCTCGCGGAGGTGACCTGGACGGTGGCCGAGGCGCAGCTTCACCTCGGCGTCAGCGAGGTGGGCCGCAAGGTCGCGGAGTCCCTGCCCAACCAGCGCGAGGAGCGGGTGCGGAGCTTCGGGCTGCACTTCGTGCACCCGGACAACAAGCATCGCCTCTCAGAGGCCGCTCGCGACCAGCTGGCGAAGTCCTCCCGCACGACCTTCCTCGCCAGCCTGGCGGTGCGCAGCGTGTATTTCCCGGCGGAGGAGATCAAATCCTGGTTCCGCTGGCGCTGGGTCCACGAAGCGCTGGACAAGACGGTGGACCGCCGAGCGGTCGGCGGCGGTGTCGCGCTCGTCGACGAGTTCGACCGTCTGCTCGGCTACGACGACGGCGACGTACTGGAGGAGGGGCTGCTGAAGGAGCTCGGCCTGCGGGCCGAGCAGTTGCTGCAGGTCGTGGCGGAGCGCGATCTCAGCCGCGGCATGGCCGAGGGCCCGAGCCCCTCCATGCCGCTCGAAGGGATGATCCAAGGCGCCGGGGAGTTGCTCGACGTCGCGGCGTCGCTGCTCGCCGAGCTGCGAGAGGAGCCGGCCGCACCCGCGCCGGGAGCGGAGCGCACGGGGGGACCTCTTTCGGGCGCCGACCTGCTCGCCGCCGCGCTGCCGCGCTGGAGCGCCGGGCTCGCCGCCGGTCTCGCGGCCGGGGGACGCAGTGCCGAGCGCCTCTGGTCCCTGGCCTGGGATCCGGTCGAAGGACGGGGCCTGCGCTGGCTGGACGCGTTCCTGACGCACACCGCGGATCTCCTGACGCAGCTCGCGCAACGGGGCGTCCGGCGGCCGCAGCTTGCCGATCTCGAGATGCAGCTGGGCGAAGCGCGCCAGCTCCACCAGTGGCTGGCGAGGAGCTACCAGCGCGAGAGCCGCACGCTGGGCTTCCGCTGGCGCGCCGTGCGTTTGAGGCTGGCGAAGCTGGCTCTCCTGGACGACAAGCAGGGCCCCGCCAGCGACGCCCTGCAGCGGAAGACGAAGAGGCTGGCTCGGCAGCTCACGGACCTGCGCGGCGAGTTGCTCGCGCAGCGGCGGGCCCAGCTCCTCGCGGCGCTGGCGCCGCAGGCCTGGCTGGAGGCGGCTCGGCTGCTCAGGCGCTGGCGGGAGGAGGCGCTGCTGCCGACGCTCACCGTCGCCGAGAACGCTCTCGCGCTGGCCCACAACCAGCGCGCGCTGGCGCGCGATGGCCTCGCCGTCCATCAGGGAGAGGGACGTCGCGGCCGGTGGCGCGCCCTGTCCACCGTCTCGGTCGCCGACGACGAGCTCCTGGCGCAGCTGAGCCGGCGCCTGGAAGACCGGGTGCAAGTGGAGTACCTCGTCCTCGGCCCTCTAGGGGGGCGGGGCCTCAGCCGCGAACGCCACCGGCTTTCGATCGACACCTTCCGCCGCACCGACGCTCGGACCGTCGTCGACATCCTCCACGCCCACGTCGCGGCGGAGACGACAGGGCCTCTCGCCATCATCGACGGCGGTTGGAACCTCGAAGAAGCCCGCGACCGGCTCAGGAGATCGGCGGCGAAGGCGCTCGACGAGGGCGCGCAGCCGCTGGTGCGGTTCGCGCGCGCCGCGGTCGGGCTGCAGCTCCAGGGATACTTCCTCGCTCCCCGCGAGCTCGTGCTGCCGCGACCCTTCGGTCGCACGGTAGGGCAGATGACCCCTCTCTCCTCGCGCGACCCGCTGCGGCTCGGAGTCGTCAGCTTCGCTTTCGGCATCCCTCCCAACGCGCTCTACGGCATGGACGAGCTCTTCGCCCAGTACACCAACCTGCTCGGAGACCAGGAGCGGAACCGGGGCGTCCAGGACCGTTACCCACTGCACGTCTTTCGCGGCGCGGCCGAGAGCTTCGACGAGCCTTACTCGCCGCTGACGCTGGAGATGGACGAGGTGTTCTTGCACTCGCTGCTGCAAGTGGCGCGGGAGTTGGGGATCGACGACGGCCGGCGGATAGTTCTGGACATCCGGCAGTTCGACAACACCAAGCACGAGCTGGAGCGGGATTGGAATCGGCTCATCGAGCTGGCGGAGAAAGTCGTCCAGCGCCTGGACTGCCGCCCTGAAGAGGTGGACCGGCTGTTCCGGAACGGCGAGTACTCAGAGATCGCGCACTTCTACAACAGCCGGAGACGCCGCGGCGGACCCGGGTCTCCGGACGGTAGTCCACAGCATGGAACGACCTGATGGGCGCGTGAGCGGTCGATTGACACGGTGCGCCAAGGCCGCCGCCTTCGTTTTCCTGCTCGGGTCGGAAGCAGGCGCCGTGACTCGGGAAGGCCTGGACCTCGTGCTGCTTGTCGATCGATCGAAGAGCATGGCCAGGCAGGACGTGCGCGACCTCCTGCTCTCCTTCACCGTCGGCATGGTCGGCTGGAGCTCCGATGTCAATCAGGTGAGCCACCGCATCGCCGTGGTGAGCTTCGGCTCGAAGGCCCGGATCGATCTCCCCTTGTCCGAAGCGCCAGCCATCAGGACGATCCGCTCGCCGGCCAGCCTCGGCAACACGGACTTCCTCTCCGCCTTCCGGGCGGCGGCGGACGTGCTCGGCCCTTCGTCGGCCGACCCGCAGCGCAGGCGCGTGATTCTCCTGATCACCGACGGCGTGCCATACGGGCCCCGAGGCGATCCCGGTGTGAGCATCCAGGAGCTTCGGCGTTTCCTGCCTTCCCTCTGTTCCTCCACGCAGATCGCGCTCCATGTCTTCATGACACCTTCTCCAGGACAGGCGCGGGAGCGTTACCGGCGCATCTGGCGAGAGATCGCCCAGGGGCGGGTCCACGAGCTTGCCGGTGACCGCATGGCAATCCTGACCACGCTGCACGAGGCGGTGTCGCAAGTCTTCGGGACGCGCTTCGAGGAGAGCCGTTCCGCGCCGGAGGGAGGGGCGATCGAGACCGTCGTGCTGCCGCCCTATCTCGAGCTCGTGGTCTTCGACATCGTCGCTGGATCCTCGGGGGGGGAGGTGGAGATCTTCACTCCCGACGCTCCCCACCGGCCGCTCCTCGCCGGCGCGAGCGGTGTCGAGGAGGTCCGTCTGGGGCGATTCCTCCGCACGGTGGCCGTCCGCCGACCCGCCATGGGCCGCTGGCTGTTCCGCAAGCCGCATCCGGGGGCGCGGGTCAAGGTTCTCTCGCAGCAGTTCTTCCCGCGCGGGATGCTGCTCGAGCCGGGGAGCGAGCGGCGAATCCGACAGCATGGACGAATCTCCCTCGCCTATCGCTTGATCGACCGGGGAGGCTCTCCCCTGCGAGAGATCCCCGGCTATCCCCTATCGCTCAGCCTTTCGCTAGTGAGACCGGACGGACGACGTTCTGCCTTGCCGATGAGGCGCCGAGCGCCCGGGGTGTTTAGGTCGCGGCAGGAAGCCGTTTGCGATCTCTCGGGCCGCTATTGGACCGAAGCGGAGATCGTCACCCGGGATCTCGAGGACCGCAGGGTCGAGGTCTTCCGGGACCACTGGTCGGGTTTCGCGGTCCATCGCGCAAGCCGCATCGATTGCCGGGTGACGGTGCCCAGGCCGCGCCAGTTGGTGTCGTTCGGCAACCTGTTTCGCCGGCGCGTCGCGACCCGGCTCGAATGCCTCGACGACGCCGCGCGGCCGGCCGATCTCGAGGCGGTCGTGAGAGGGCCGCTCGATCGGCTCTTCGCGCCGGCCTTGTCCCGGGAGGGCCGGCGGACCGCGGCGGCGCTCGACCTCGCTCCTCTCGGCCAAGGCGTGCTCGCGGGCTCGCTGCGGGGCGCTGCGGCACCCGGCTCTTACCGGCTGGAGCTGAAGGTCGACGAGGCGCGGCTCGCCGGCGATTACAGCATTCGCATCGTGCCGCCGGCCGTACACTTCGTGAGCTACCTGAGCTGGAGCGACTACGTGCAGTTCAGCCTCCTGGGCGTCGCGCTCGTGCTGCCGCTTGCCAAGATCTCGAGGCGGTACACTCGAGGAGCCCGCCGAACGTGAGAGCCATGCGACGACTCGGTCTCTGCGCGGGGATCGCCTGCGCGCTGCTTTCGATCCATTGCCCCGCGATCGCCGGAGACCTCGCGTTCACTCCCTCGCCGGAGCTCTCGGCCGGTATCTTCATCGGCGTCGAACAATTCTCCTACGACTTCTCGCTGGCGGACGTCCGCTTTGCCACGAATGACGCGGTCGACCTCGCCTACTCGCTCTCCATCGAGCGCCGGCTTCTCGAACCCAAACGAGTGCTTTTACTGCTTGCCGGGGAACCGGGCCCCGCAGCGCAAGCGCGCCTCGCCGCGCTGACCTCGGCCGGCGCCACGAGACTGGAGGCGACGCAGGCTTACATCTATTCCCTCGTGAAACAGCAGGCCGAGTCGGTGAGGGAGGGCGGTGTTCTCGTGGTCTTCATCGCGACGCACGGCTTCGCCGAAGGCCCGGAGCACCTGCTGATGGCTGGAGATTCGATCCTGGACTTTCGGACCGGCATCACGACCGAGAAGCTGCTGCTAGCCATGCAGTCGGAGCTGGGCGGCCAGCGTCTCCTCCTCATCGACGCGTGCCGTGAGGAACTGAAGAAGCCCTCCCACCGTGGCTCCAGGGCTGGCGAAAAGCCGGATCGCCGATCAGCCATGCGCAACGAGCTGCTCAACACGATGGCTGCGAGAGGGTACACGGTCTTTTCGGCCGCAAGCCCTGGCGGCTTCGCGTACCCTGAAGGGGTCGCGAACCTTGATGGGAACGGGTACTTTACGAAGAGCATCGTTGATGGTCTGGAATGCGGAGTCTTGCGTGCCAAAGGGCGCGCCGTGAGCTGGTTGGCCCTTAGCACCTCGGTGACGGCGGAGGTCGCGGCCCGGACGAAAGGCCAGCAGCAGCCGGATCTCCGCGTCGGCGGCGGATTTCGTGACTTCCAGCTCCCTGCTTGTGGCGCATCGGCGCCGCCGCGCCCAGTGAGCCCTTCGCTCAGCCCGGAGGTGTTGCAGACGATCCGGGAGGCGCGGAACCTTGCGGCCACCGGCAGCGCCGAGAACGTCGAGAAGAGCTTCCGCATCTATCGACAGGTCTTCGAGGAGCTGCCACCCGCGACTCTGGCAACCCTGAATCAAGCCCTGGTCGCGCGGGCGCAACAACTGGAACCCGACAGTCGGGCAGACGCGGGCGTCCGGCTCTACGAGCAGCTCCTGGAGCCCTTGCTCGCGCTTGCCGACAAACCTCACCAGCAGGAGCGTTTCCCATGATCTGGAGAGCTTCGATCCCCGTCACCTGTCTCCTTACCCTCGTGGTTGCGGTCGCGCCGGCAAGCAACCGCACCGGCGAACCGGGCTGCCGTGTCAAGATCACGGATCCCCGAGCCGGACAGGAGGTGGCTGGCAGGATCTCCGTGAAAGGGACCGCCTCACGGTCTCCCGGCACTTACCTCTGGATCTTTTTGCGGCGGTGGGACTTCGAGCCCCTCTGGTGGCCTCAGGGCGAGGCCCTATGGGACGAGGAGAAGCAGGCGTGGCGCGGGTTCGCGACCCTGGGCAAGCGGGTGGACGTCGGATGGGAATTCGATCTGATGGTCGCCGGGGTCGGGCCTGAAGAGCATCTCCGGCTCACAGATTACATGACCAGGGGGATGGAGACAGGGAGGTTTCGGCCGAATCCGCTGCCATCGGCTCTCTGTGCTTCGGCCCCACTCCGGGTGATGAAAGGGAGCAAATAGTCCACCGGCGCTCGTTCGGCGGTTCCCGACTCGGGCTCTTGCTCCTCGCGCTCGCGTCGCTGAGCGCTTGCGTCGACCACTATCTCGTCCACCCCCGCCGGCCGCCGGTGGGGGTGGTGGCGCACGGCGAGGCGATGGTACGCGGGAAGCTGCTGATCCGGCTGGAGTGGGCGCGGCCGATCGGCGAGGGGCGGTACCCGGCAGTGATCGTCCATCCGGAGGCGGGGCACCTGGCGCGGGAGATGCGCGGCGTGGTGCGCGACCTCGCGGCGCGCGGCTACGTGGCGGTGGCGGCGGACTACCGGCGGGCGGTCGGCAGCACCTACCGCGACACGCTCTTCACCTGGCGCGACCCCGGCGACCCGCGCGCCGTCTTCGACCGCGTGCGCGCCGACCGCCGCGTCGACCCCGCACGCATCGGCCTCCTCGGCTTCTCGCAAGGCGGCGTCTACAGCCTGGTCATCGCCGCCGAGACGGGCGCGGCGGCGGCGGTCGTCGCCTACTACCCGGTGACCGACTTCGAGCGCTGGCTCGACGACCCGGCGCGCCGGCGGCGCGAGCGGTGGGTGTTCCGCCTGATCCGCCGCCACTTCGTCCGCCAATCGGGCGCCGCGACCGAAGAGGAGTTCCGCACCCTCCTTGCCCACGCCTCGCCGCTCCGCCACGCCGACCGCATCCGCGCTCCCGTCCTGCTGGTGCACGGCACCCGCGACCGCTCCGCGAGCGTCGAAGAGTCCCGCCGCCTAGCCGCCCGCCTCCGCGAGCTCGGCCGCCCCGCCGAGCTCCTCGAAGTCCCCGACGCCGGCCACGTCTTCAACTTCCGCGATCGCGAGAAGGCCGCGGTGGCCTGGGAGGCAACCGTCGCCTTCCTCGACCGGTATCTGAGAGGAAGCTCCGCACCGCTGGAGTAGCATCCCCGAGGCCGTGACCTCCCCCACCCTAGAGCTGCGCGACGTGCGCAAGACGTATGGCGACGTCGCCGCTGTGCGCGGAGTTACGTTTGAGGTGCCGGCGGGGACCATCTTCGGGCTCCTGGGGCCGAACGGGGCGGGGAAGACGACGACCATCCGCATGATCATGGACATCATCGCCCCGGACTCGGGCGAGGTGCTGGTCTTCGGGCACCGGCGGACGCGGGAGGACCTGCGGCGGATCGGCTACCTGCCGGAGGAGCGCGGGCTCTACCGGAAGATGACGGTCATCGACCAGCTCGTCTATCTGGGCGAGCTGCGCGGGTTGAAGCGCCGGGAGTCGCTGCCGCGGATTGTCGACTGGCTGGAGCGGGTGGACCTCGCGGCGTGGGGGAAGAGGAAGATCGAGGAGCTGTCCAAGGGGATGCAGCAGAAGGTGCAGCTCGTCGGCACGGTGCTCCACGAGCCCGACCTGCTGGTCCTCGACGAGCCGTTCACCGGGCTCGACCCGATCAACCAGTCGCTCTTCCGCGACCTCCTGCTCGACTACCGGCGGCGCGGCAAGACGGTGGTCCTCTCGACCCACGGCATGCTCCTGGCCGAGAAGCTCTGCGACCACATCTGCCTGATCTCGGCCGGCGAGGTGGTGCTGGCCGGCGAGCTGCGCGCGATCCGCCGGCGGCTGGGCGGCAACGCCTACCGCCTGCGCGTCGCCAACCCCCAGCAGCTCGACCTCGACCGGCTCGCCGAGGTGCCGGGGATCGAGCGTGCGGTCACCGAGGACAGCATGGTCAAGCTCCTCCTCGCACCCGATGTCGATGGCGGCCGGGTGCTGCGCGAGCTGGTCGGCTTTCTCGACGTCGAGGAGTTCCGCAGCGAGGAGCCGGACCTCGAAGAGATCTTCATCAAGGCGGTGAGCGGTGCGGCCGTCTGACGCCTACGTCGTCGGCAAGCGCGAGTACCTGGTCCGCATCAAGGGCTGGGGGTTCTGGGTCGCCACCTTCGGCCTGCCGCTCTTCATGGCGGCGATGATGGCGGTGCCGGCGCTGCTGATGACCCGCGGCCACACGGCGCACCGGCTGGCGCTGGTGGACACGACCGGCGAGCTGGCGGGGCCGCTGCGCGAGCGGCTGGCGAGCGCCGAGCGCGAGGGGGCGCGGGTCGTCGACTTCGACCTCCGCGTGCTGCCGCCGGGGCCCGACGCCGCGGCGCAGCGCGCCCGGCTCGACCGCATGGCGCTCGCCGGCGAGATCGACGCCTGGATCTGGCTCGACGAGGAGGACCTCGGCCGCGGCCGCTTCGAGTACCACTCCGAGAGCGTCTCGTCCTGGCTCACCCAGGAGGTGCTGCAGGGTGTCGTCTCCGAGGTGGTCGCGGCCTGGCGGCTGCGCCGCGCCGGCTTCGACACCGAGAAGATCGCCGAGCTGACGCGCGGCGTCGACCTCCGCACGGTCAAGGTGTCGGAGGGCGGCAGCAGCGCCGAAGGTGGCTTCGGCGGCGTCGTCCTGGCGATCTTCCTCTTCACGATCCTCTACGCGGTGCTCATCCTCTACGGCACGCAGGTGATGCAGGGGGTGCTCGAGGAGAAGACCTCGCGCATCGTCGAGGTGATGACCTCGGCGGTGCGGCCGCTTGAGCTGATGCTCGGGAAGCTCGTCGGCATCTGCTGCGTCGGGCTGACGCAGGTGGCGATCTGGATCGCCACCGCGGTGCTCCTCACCGCGCCGGGGGTCTTCGCCTTGCGCAGCATACTGCCCGCAGGGCTCAACGTGCCGTCGTTCACGCCGGGCCTCGTGCTGCACTTCCTGGCGCTCTTCCTGATCGGCTTCTTCCTCTTCGCCACCCTCTACGCCATGGTCGGCGCCGCCACCAACAACATGCAGGAGGCGCAGCACCTGGCGAGCTTCGCCATCGTCTTCCTGGTGGCGCCGATGTTCTTCTTCATGCAGGTCATCAACGACCCCGACGGGCGGCTGGCGGTGGTGACCTCGATGATCCCCTTCTTCATGCCGCTGGTGATGATGCTGCGCATCGCGGTCAAGACGCCGCCCATGTGGCAGCTCGCTGTGGCCTACACGCTCGCCATCGTCACGACCTGCGGCCTGGTCTGGGTCTGCGCTCGGGTCTACCGCGTGGGGATCCTGATGTACGGCAAGCGGCCGACGCTGGCGGAGCTCTGGCGCTGGGTGCGCTATGCCTAGGCGCGAAAGCCTTCGCGCCGGGCTCCGATCAAGTGGGACGGACCGACCGTAAGCCGCCGCCGCCGAGCGACCCGGACGCCGGCGTCTGGCGCGGGCGGTCGGTGGCACGCCGCTTCGTCTCGCCGGACGGGATGACGGTGCTCGTCGGGCGCACCGCCGCCGACAACGACATCCTCACTCTCGAGCTCGCCGCGCCGCGAGACTTCTGGCTCCACGTCGCCGCCGACTCGGGCTCCCACGTCGTGGTGCGCAACCCCGAAGGGCTCGAGCGGATGCCGCGCGAGACCGCCCGCTACGCCGCGGCGCTCGCCGCCGGGTACTCCAAGCTCGCCGCCGGCGGCCGCACCGCGGTCCACGTCACGACGCGCGCCGAGGTCAGCAAGCCGCGCGGCTACCCGGCCGGGATGGTCCTCCTCGGGCGGTACAGCACCGTTTACGCGCAGCCTGCCAAGAGCTAACCCTTCAGCCTGTCATCCCGAGCGCAGCCGAGGGATCTGGGCGGGGGAACCGACGGCGCGCCACCCTGCCCCCAGATCCCTCGCTCACGCTCGGGATGACATCACTACTTACCAGTCCGGGAAGTGCGGGTCCTCGCGCACCCGCTGGGCCTGGAGCAGGTGGCGCTGCTGGTGGACGACGAGGAGGACGAGCGACTCGCCCAGTCGCAAGCGGAGGAGGCGGGTGATCGGCGAGCCGACGTGGAGGCGGTTGAGCGGCAGCCCCTCGGCGTCGCGCAGGAGGCCGGCGGTCGTCGCCTGGCCGGCCAGGAAGTGGCGCCAGGACTTGGGCGGCGGCTTGTCCTCGGGGCGGAAGACCTTGGGGGCGCGGGCGCGATAGGCGCTCCCCGGCCGCATGGCGGAGATCATCCGCCGGCCGATCCAGGACTTGGCGATCGGCTCCTCGGCGCCGCGGCGTGTGCCGCGCGCCCGCGCCCGCTCGATCACCGGCCGCACACGCCAGGCGTAGAGGGCGTCGGCGATCCGCAGGTGCTCGAAGCAGTGGGCGATCGACCAGCCCTCGAGGTCGGGGCGCCAGGTGAGCTGGGCGTCGGTGAGGCCGGTGCAGAGCCGCTCGGTGGCGCGCGAGACCTCCTCGAGGTCGGCGGCGAGGGAGCGGAGGTCCGGCGGCCGCCGCGGCGGGGCGGGCTCGCTCACGAGGTCCTCCGGCGCTCCTCGGGCAGCAGCACCCGCGCGGCCAGATCCTCCCAACCGCCGCGCCAGGCCTCCTCGGTGAGGTGCGCGCGCTGGAAGTGGACCTCCTCGCCGTCGCGGGCGAAGGAATCGGCGGCGAGGCGCACGAGGCCGGCGCGGTGGAGGCCGCCCAGGAGCCGGTCGCAGCGCGCGCGGTCGAGGCCGTCGCCGGCGAGGGCGCGGCCGAGCTGGCCGGGGGTCTGGCCGTCCGTCTCGTGCAGGGCGTCGAGGAGGCGGTGGAGGCCGCCGGCCTCGCGCGCCGTCGGCGGGCGGAAGCGGCGGACGGCGCAACGCGCGGGGGCGCAGGCGTCGCAGAGGCCGCAGGGGCCGCCGGCGTCCTGCTCGTCGCCGAAGTGGCGCAGGAAAGCGAGCATGCGGCACTCCTGCCCCTCGGCGCAGCGTCCGATCGCGCCGAGCATGGCGCGGCGATGGGCGCGCCGTTCGGGGTCGGGCGCGTCGCGCTCGAGGAGCGCCTCCTGGAGCCGCCGGTCGGCGAAGGAGTGGAGGAGGACGGCGCGGGCCGGCAGGCCGTCGCGGCCGGCGCGGCCGATCTCCTGGTACCAGCCCTCGATCGACGCCGGCAGCGCCGTGTGCACGACGGTGCGCACGTCGGCCTTGTCGATTCCCATGCCGAAGGCGATCGTGGCGACGACGACGTCGAGCGCGCCGGCGAGGAAGGCGGTGCGGGCGCGGGCGCGCTCGGCGGCGGCGAGCCCGGCGTGGTACGGCGCGGCGGCGAGCCCGGCGGCGGCGAGGTCGGCGGCCAGCGCCGCCGCCTCCTTGCGCGTCGGGGTGTAGACCAGCGCCGGGCGGTGCGCCGGGTCGGCGAGGAGGCCGAGGACGGCGGCGCGCCGCGCCGACGGCGGCAGCTCCACCACCTCGATCGCCAGGTTGGTGCGGCGCAGGCCGAGCAGGAAGCGCGCCGGGTCGGCCAGGCCGAGCTGGCGGCAGACGTCGTCCTGGACCGCGGGCGTGGCGGTCGCGGTCAGGGCCACGACCGGCGCCGGGCGGAGGCCGGGCAGGCGCTCGCCCAGGAGCCGGTAGTCGGGGCGGAAGTCGTGCCCCCAGTGCGAGATGCAGTGCGCTTCGTCGATCGCCACCAGCGCCGGGCGGCCGCGCGCCAGGAGCTCGGGGAAGCCGGGCGCCGCCAGCCGCTCGGGGGCGAGGAAGAGGAAGTCGAGGCGGCCGTCGAGGTAGGCGCGGCAGGCGCCGTGGACCTCGGCACGGCCGCGCCCGGAGTGCACCCGCGCGGCGCGCAGGCCGAGGGCGTCGAGGCGCGCCACCTGGTCCTCCATGAGCGCGATGAGCGGCGAGACGACGAGCGTAGTGCCGCCGCGCGCCAGCCCCGGGAGCTGGTAGCAGAGCGACTTGCCGGCCCCGGTCGGCATGACGAGGAGGACGTCGCGACCTTCCGCGGCCGCGCGGCACACCGCCTCCTGCCCAGGCCGGAAGTCGGCCAGGCCGAAGACGGCGTGGAGCAGCCCGCGCAAGCGATCGGCAGGCGCGGCGGCGGCCGAAGGGCCGAAGAGGAGCGGGAGCGACGACATCGAGCGGCTCGGAGGAAGCCGAGGTTATCGCACCTTGCGCATCGAAGTCCGCAGCTCGAGGGTAGCGAGGGCGGGGAGGCCGACGGCGAGGACGACGGCGTAGTGGAGGCCGCGGTAGAGGAGGGTGCCGGCGGCGGCGTCGACGCGGTCGACGCCGAGGGCGGCGAAGGAGGCGACCATCGCGGCCTCGGTGGCGCCGATGCCGCCGGGGACGCCGGTGAGCATGCCGGCGGCGAGGCCGAGGGAGACCGCGCCGACCACGACCGCCATCGGCACCGCGGCGCCGAAGCCGCGGAAGACCAGCCACTGCGCGAAGGCGTTGAGGACGAAGAAGCAGCCGCCGAGCCCCACCACCTGCCAGCGCAGGCGGCGGTCGGCGAGGAGGCGCGCGAAGACCTCCACCGCCTCGTGGCTGTGGGAGAGGAGCTTCCCCATGCGGCCGGTCGCCGCCGCGGCGCGCCGCGCCAGGACCGCCGCGAGGCGGCCGCCGCTCCCCTCGCCGCTCCGCCGGCTCCAGACGACGAGCGCGACGCCGGCGGCGACGAAGGCGGCGAGCGCCGCCCAGGCGAGCGGCCAGCGGCCCAGCGCGAAGGCCATGACGATGAGAGACGCCCAGGAGAGCGCCGTCATCACCGCGTTGTGCGCGAGCTGGTCGAAGAGGACGACGCCGTAGGCGCGGCCGAAGCTGCCAGCGCCGCCGCGCGCGGTGTAGCGGGCGCGCAGCAGGCCGCCGGCCAGGCGGATCGTCGGCGTCACCATGTTGACCGCCGCCGAGGCGAGGAGGGAGAAGAAGCCGGTCGCGAGGCTCGGCGCGCGCTCGACCCGCCGCATCGCCAGATACCAGCGCACGTCCCAGATCGCGAATCGGGCGAGGAGGCAGAGCGTGGCGAGCGCCAGGATCGGCCAGCTTGCGCTCTCGAGGCGGCCTGCGACCTCCGCCCAGCGCACGCCGGCAAGGAGCCGCACCGCGAGCCACACCGCCAGGACGACGACGGCGATCTTGGCGAGCGTCGAGACCCAAGGGAGCCAGCGAGAGCGCTTGCGGGGTGGGTCCTGAGGCATGATTCGAGGATAACGCGCGGGCGAGGAGGCGTGATGGCGGAGAGCGAGGAAGCTGGGCGGCTGGAGCTGCCGGCCGAGACGATGCGGGCGCTCGGCTACCGGGCGATCGACCTGCTCGTCGCGCGCTGGGCCGGCGAGCGCGAGCTGCCGGTCACCCGGCACACGCCGCGCGCGCCGCTGGCGGCACGGCTCGACGAGCCGCCGCCGGAGGGGCCGGCCGATCCGTTCGCCGTCCTCGAGCGCTTCGAGCGCGACGTCGCGCCCTTCCAGGGTCACATCGGCCACCCGCGCTTCTTCGCCTTCGTCCCCAGCCCGAGCAACTTCGTCGGCGTCGTCGCCGACGCCCTCGCCGCCGGCCTCAACCCGTTCTGCGGCACCTGGCTGGAGGGGCCGGGGCCGGCGCAGGTCGAGCTGGTCGTGGTCGATTGGCTGCGGCGCCTCTGCGGCCTGCCGGAGGGGGCGGGCGGGCTCTTCGTCAGCGGCGGCTCGGTGGCCAACCTGACGGCGCTCGTCGTGGCGCGGGAGGAGCGGTTGGCGGCGCCCTTGGAGCGCGGCACGGCCTACCTCTGCGACCAGGCGCACTCCTCGGTCGAGCGCGCGCTGCGCGTCCTCGGTCTGCCGGCGGCGAACGTGCGCAAGCTCCCGGCCGACGCAGACTGGCGCCTGCCGGTCGCGGCGCTGCGCGCGGCGCTCGCCGCCGACCGCGCCGCCGGCTTCGCGCCCTTCTGCGTCGTGGCCAGCGCCGGCACCACCAACACCGGCGCGGTCGATCCGCTGCCTGAGCTGGCCGACCTCTGCGCCGCCGAGGGCCTCTGGCTGCACGTCGACGGCGCCTACGGCGCGGCGGCGGTGCTCGCCGAGCGCGGGCGCGCCGCCCTCGCCGGCCTCGAGCGCGCCGACTCGCTGTCGCTCGACCCGCACAAATGGCTCTTCCAGCCCTTCGCCTGCGGCTGCGTCCTGCTGCGCGAAGGGCACCTCCTGCGCCAGACCTTCCACGTCCTCCCCGAGTACCTGCAGGACGTCGACCGCGGGCTCGAAGAGGTCAACTTCTGCGACCTGGGGATCGAGCTGACCCGGGGGTTCCGCGCGCTCAAGCTCTGGCTGTCGCTCCAGGTCTTCGGTCTCGCGGCTTTCCGGCGGGCGGTCGAGCGCGGGATCGAGCTGGCGGAGCGCGCCGAGGCCCTCTTGCGCGCCGCGCCGGAGCGCTGGCGGGTCGTGGCGCCGGCGAGCCTCGGTGTGGTCTGCTTCCGCTGGGCGCCGCCCGGCCTGCCGGAGGCGGCGCTGGAGCGCGCCAACCGCGGCGTCAGCGACGGTCTCCTCGCCGACGGCACCGCCTTTGCGAGCTCGACCCGTCTCGGGGGGCGGACGGTGCTCCGCCTCTGCACCATCAACCCGCGCACCACCGAAGAGGACCTCGCCTGGACCCTCGAGCGGATGGCGGCGGCCGCCGAGCGCGCGCATGCAGGCAACGACGAGGAGGAGCGATGAGCGAAACCAAAGTGACCGTGCTGCGCAACGGCCCCCTGCGCATCGAGGGGGACTTCGAGATCCTCGACCCGGCGGGGAGCGCCTACGGACTGGCCGGGCGGACCGTGCTGTCGCTCTGCCGCTGCGGCCAGTCGCAGAACAAGCCGTTCTGCGACGGCAGTCACAATCACCACGGCTTCCAGGACGAGCCCCAGGCGCGCGAGCTGCCGCCGAAGAAGCCGGTTGCGTAGGGTAGGGCTCGCGCTTGTTTTCGCGCTGATCGCCGTCGACGGCGCGAGCTCGCCGGCTGCGGCGCAGGGCCCGTCGGCCGACTGGCGGACGCTCGAGACCGCGCACTTCCGGTTCCACTACTCGGCGGAGTCCGAGGCCTGGGTGCGGCGGGCGGCGGCGCGCGTCGAGGCGATCCGGGAGCGGGTGGCGGCGGAGGTCGGCTACGCGCCGCCGCAGCGGGTGGAGGTGCTGGTCTCCGACCCGCTGGCGGTGCCGAACGGCGCGGCGCTGCCGTTCCTCGGCCGCCCGCGCCTCGTGCTCTGGACCAGCCCGCCGCCGCCGACGTCGGTCATCGGCCACTACCGGGACTGGTCCGAGGTCCTGCTGGTGCACGAGGAGGCGCACCTCGCCCACCTCCTCCGCCCCTCGCGCAACCCGCTGCGCCGCAATCTCGATTGGCTGCTGCCGGTCGGACCGATCTCGCTGGCGGCGCCGCGCTGGGCGATCGAGGGGTACGCGACGCTGGTCGAGGGGCGGCTGACCGGCACCGGCCGGCCGCACGGCGACCTGCGGGCGGCGGTGCTGCGGCGCTGGGCGCTCGCCGGCCGCCTGCCGAGCTACGCCGGGCTCTCGAGCGACGACCGCTGGCTTGGGCTGACGATGGCTTACCTCGCCGGCTCGGCGTATCTCGAGTGGCTGGAGGCGCGGGCCGAGCCGGGGAGCCTGCCCAAGCTCTGGGCGCGCCTCACCGCGCGCCGCAGCCGGAGCTTCGACGAGGCCTTCCGCGGCGTCTTCGGCGACGACCCCGCCGACCTCTACGGCCGCTTCACCGCCGAGCTGACCTACCGGGCGGTCGAGGCGGAGCGGCGGCTGGCGGCGGCGGCGCCGGAGGGGCGCGAAGGAATCCTCTGGCAGGAGCTGGAGGAGGCGACCGGCGCGCCGGCGCTGTCGCCCGACGGCGGCGAGCTGGTCCTGGTGCGGCGGCGGCGCGATGAGCCGGCCGAGCTGGTGGTCTGGGGCACAGGCCCGGACGAGGAAGCGGAGAAGAAATGGCGGGAGGAGGTGGAGAAGCTCCTCCGCCGCGACCCCGAGGACGTGGCGCCGGTGCGCGGCCGACCGCTGGAGCGCGAACCGCGGCACGTCCTCGGGGTCGACCCCGAGCCGGCGATGCCGCGCTTCCTCCCCGACGGCGGCGTCCTCTTCGTCCGCTTCGCGCCCGACGCGGAGGGCTTCCTCCACCCCGACCTCTTCCGCTGGCAGCCGAAGACGGGAGAAATCGTCCGGCTCACCCGCGGAGCTGACCTGCGCGACCCCGACCCGGCGCCCGACGGGCGCTGGGCGGCCGCGACTCGCATCCGGCAAGGCCTCGCGCAGATCGTCAAGGTGGACCTTGCGAGCGGCGCCGTCGAGCCGCTCACCGAGCCGGCGCTCGCCGCGGTGGATCGGCCGCGCGTCGCGCCCGACGGCGGGCGGGTGGCCTTCGCGCGGCACGCCGAAGGGCGCTGGGAGCTGGTGGTGCGCGACGTCGCCGGCGGCGGCGAGACGCGGCTCGAGCCGCCGCCGGGGGGCACGGTCTCGACGCCCGCCTGGAGCCGCGACGGCCGCACGCTCTTCGCGACGGTGGGGCAGGGCGGCTTCATCGACCTCTGGGCCTTCCCGCTCGATCCGCCCGGGCCGCCGGCGCGGCTCACCCGCACCGCCGGGGCGGCGCTGGCCCCGGAGCCGGCGCCCGACGGCAAGGCGCTCTTCTATCTGTCGCTGCAGCCGGACGGGCTCGACCTCCACCGCCTGGAGCTGCCGGCGCCGCTCGCCGCGCGGCCGCCGGCGCCGGTCGAGACCGCGGACCTGGTGCCGGCGGTGCCGCCCCCGCCGCCGGCGGAGACGCCGGCGTTCGCGGAAGTCGACCCGGGCGCGAGCCGACCCTACGGCGCCGGCCCGGCCGAGGCGGCGTTCGCGTCGGGCGGCGCGTCGTCGTCCGCTGGCGACTCGTGGGAGCTGGGGGCGCGGCTGGGCGATCCGGTGGGGCGGTGGGAGGTGCTGGCGCTCGGCGGCGACAGCGGGTACGGCGGGCCGCGGGGCGGCGCCCTGGCGGCCGCCTTCCGCGGCTGGCCGGTGGAGGTCTCCGCGCACGGGTTCCAGGTGGAGGAGCGGCCCTCACGGCAGGACGACGCGGCGGCCGGCGGCGCGCTCCTCGACGCCGAGCGGCGCGGGCTCGAGCTGGCCGCCGGCTGGCGGCGGCAGGGGCTGGCGAGCGGGCTCGGTCTGACACTTGCCGGGTACGCCGGCGAGATCGAGGCGCTCGACCAGGAGGTCCTCTCGCTCGCCGCCGAGTGGCAGGCGCGCCGGCGGATTCACGACTGGACGCTCACCCCTTGGCTCACCGCACGCATCGAGTCCGGCGACACCGCGGGCGCCTCGTGGGAGCGCTGGCGGGGCACGGCGGGACTGAGCCTCGCGGACAACGACGGCGGCTCCGTGGACCTCGCCTGGACACGCGGCAGCGTGAGCGGCGGCCCGCACCCGCTGGACCTCTTCCAGGTCGGCGGCACGGGATCGAGCCTCCTCCCTGAAACTCTTCTTGCCGCACGGATCGAGGCGCCGGCGCTCCCGGTCGGCGCGCTCGTCGGCGAGGAGCTGGAATCGCAGCGCGCCGAGCTGTCGCTGGACTTCTTCCCCGCCCCGCTCTTCTTCGAGCGCCACCGCATCGGGGGCGAAGGCGACTGGCTCCGCGTCGCCGGCCTCGAATGGTGGGTAAGCCTGCCGCCAACCCCCATCGCCCTCCTTCCCGCGCTCGACCTGCGCCTCGGCGCCGCTCGCGTCCTCGACGGCCCGCTCGACGGCGAGGAGCGCTGGTGGATCGCGCTCGTGGTCCGCCCCTGAGCTAACATGACGGGTCCGGCTCGCCCCGCCCTTCGGGGGCGTCCCCCTCCCCCGTGACCGACCGCGCGATTCTCCTCCGCCTCTCCGGCGACTTCTACACCAAGGCGCGGAAGACGCGGCTGCGCTTCCTGCGCCGCCTGGCCCACAACCTGGAGGACGCGCTCACCACCCACGGCTTCGCCTACCGGCTGCAGAAGAGCTGGAGCCGCTTCGTCCTCGAGGTCGAGCCGGCGCCCGGAGGGCCGGACCCGGCGGAGGTCCTGCCCCGGGTCTTCGGCATCCAGTCGGTGTCGGAGATCGAGCGCCGCTCCTGGACGACCCTCGACGACGTCGTCGCCGCCGGCGAGGAGCTGTTCCGCGACGCGGTCTCCGGCCGGCGCTTCGCCGTGCGCGCCCACCGCCGCGGCGACCGCGCGGCCATCCCGTTCGATTCGCTGGCCGTCGAGCGCGCCCTCGGCCGTGCGCTCCTCGCCCACGGCGCCGGCGTGCAGCTCAAGGACCCGGCGGTGACCGCCCATGTCGAGGTCGAGCCCGGCGTCGTGCACTTCTTCCGCGAGCGGGTGGCCGGCCGCGGCGGTCTGCCGATCGGGGTCGAGGGGCGGGCGGTGGCGCTGGTCTCCGGCGGCTTCGACTCGGCGGTGGCCGCCTGGCTCATGCTCAAGCGCGGTGTCCAGCTCGACTACGTCTTCTGCAACCTGGGCGGCGAGCCGCACCGTCTCGGCGCCCTGCGCGTCATGCGCCTCCTCGGCGAGCGCTGGAGCTACGGCTACCGGCCGCGCCTCCACGAGCTCGACTTCCGGCCGCTCGTCGAGGCGCTGCAGCGCGACACCGACCCGCGCCTCTGGCAGCTCCTCCTGAAGCGCCAGATGCTGCGCGGCGCCGAGGCGATCGCCCGCCGCGGCGGGGCCGCCGGCATCGTCACCGGAGACGCCATCGGCCAGGTCTCGTCGCAGACGCTGCAGAACCTGGCGGTGATCTCCCAGGCCGCGGCGCTCCCCGCCCTCCGGCCGCTCCTGGGCAGCAACAAGGAGGAGATCTTGGCGCTGGCGCGCGACGTCGGCGTCTACGAGGCGGCGGCCGAGGTCGAGGAGTACTGCGGCCTGGCGGCGCCGAAGCCGGCCACCCGCGCCCCGCTCGGGGCGGTGCAGCGCGAGGAGGCGCGGCTCGCCCCGGCGCTGCTGGCCGCGGCGCTCCAGGCGCGGAAGAGCTTCGACCTTCGCGGTCTGGCGGCGGCGGACTTGGCATCCTCGACCCTGGAGCTGGAGCGCATCCCCGAGGGGGCGACCCTCCTCGACCTTCGGCCGCTCACGTCCTTCCAGACCTGGCACCACCCGGCGGCCCTGTCGCTGGAGTTCCCGCACGCCCTGACCGCCTTCCCGGCGCTGCCGCGGGACCGCACCTACGTCGTCTACTGCGAGGTCGGCTGGAAGAGCACCCACCTGGCCGAGCGGATGCGCGCGGCCGGCTTCCTGGCCCACCACCTCAAGGGGGGACTCGGCGCGGCGATGGCCCAGGCCGGTCTTGAGACTCCGGGCGAGCAGGCGCTCCTGGCCCCCGCCGTGCGGGAGCGGCGGTAGCCCGGCGGAACCGTTTCCTTAGAGGGAAGAGGAGGTTGCCCCCCGGGGGCGATCGGCGTACAGTTGGCCGCCGCCGTTGAGCCAGCCCTTGCCGCGCACCGCCGGGTCCGTCCTGCCCGATCCCCGATGGCTCGCCACCGTCGCCGAAGCCTCACCAGTCCCCCTCTTCGCGGCCTCCGAGACCGGCCTGCTCTACGCCAGCCCCGCCTGGGAGGGGGTGACCGGCTGGACGCCCGCCGAGCTCGTGGGGCGCCGGCTCGCCGACTTCACCCAGGCCGAGGCGGTCGAGAGGGTGGGGGATTGGGAGGACTGCGTCGCCGCCGGCGAGCACCCGCCGCCGCTTGAGGCCCCCTTCCGGGCGCGCGACGGCCGGGTGCTCTGGCTGGAGCTCCACGCCGCGCCGTTCGCCACCGAAACCGGCCTCTGCACCGTCGGCGTCGCGCTCGAGGTCAGCGAGCGCCACAGGCGCCAGACGGACCTGGCGCAGAACGAGGACTGGTTCCGCGCCCTCGCCGAGACCACCGCCACGGCGGTCATCGTCTACGGCGCCGACCGCATCCGCTACGCCAACCGCGCCTGCGAGGTGCTGACCGGCTACAGCCAGGAGGAGCTGCTCGGCATGCCGGCGTGGCTCCTGCCGCACCCCGACCACCGCGAGGTCACGGTGCAGCGCATGTCGGCGCGCCTGCGCGGCGAGCCGGTGGACAGCCGCTACGAGCTCAAGATCCTCACCAAACAGGGCGAGGTCCGCTGGGTGGACTACACCTCCGGCCTGGTGCCGCTCGGCGGCGAGACGGTGGCGCTCGGCACCGCCTTCGACATCACCGAGCGGAAGCTCGTCGAGTTCGCCCTGCGCGAGAGCAACGAGCGGCTGGAGCTGGCGCAGCGCGGCGCCGGCATCTTCACCTGGGAGTGGGACCTGCGCAGCGACGCCCTGCTCATCCCGCAGCACGCCGCGGAGGTGCTCGGGCTGGCGCCGGAAGCGCTGTGGACGACAGGCGCCGCCTTTATGGAGGCGGTCCTGCCGGAGGACCAGGCCGAGCTCGCCGCGGCGCTCGCGCGCTGCTTCTCGGGGATGGAGGACCTGACGGTCCAGTTCCGCCTGCAGAGCCCGGACGGCGCGGTGCGCTGGGTCTCCGAGCGCGGCCGCGTGCTGCCTGACGCCGCCGGCGCGCCGGCCCGCATCATCGGCGTGGCGCACGACATCACCGAGCGCAAGCAGGCCGAGGAGGCGCTCGACGAGGAGCGCGAGCGGGCGCAGGTGACCCTGGCCTCGATCGGCGACGGCGTCATCCGTACCGACCGCGAAGGGCGCGTCGACTACTTGAACCCGGTGGCCGAGCGGTTGACCGGCTGGAGCGCCGCCGAGGCCCTCGGCCAGCCGCTCGCTCGCGTCTTCCAGGTGCTCGACGAGGTGGCGCGCAAGCCCCTGCCCGACCCGGTCGAGCGCTGCCTGCGCGAGGGGAGGGTGGTGGAGCTGCAGGGACCGCTGGTCCTGGTGCGGCGCGACGGCGTCGAGTTCGCGGTGCGCGACTCGGTCGCCCCGGTGCGCGACCGCGAAGGTCGGATCACCGGCAGCGTCGTGGTCTTCAAGGACGTCTCCGAGCTGCGCGGCATGGAGCGGCAGATGCGCTTCCTCGCCCGCCACGATCCGCTGACCGGGCTGCTCAACCGCCGCGAGCTGGAGCGGCGGCTCGGCCGGGCGATCGAGCTGGCCCAGGAGGACGGGGGCGAGCACGCCCTCCTCTACCTGGACCTCGACGACTTCAAGCTGGTCAACGACAGCTGCGGCCACGTCGCCGGCGACGAGCTGCTCAAGCAGGTGGCCGCCGAGCTGGCCGACGAGCTCCCGGCCGGCGCCGCCCTCGCCCGCCTGGGCGGCGACGAGTTCGGGGTGCTGCTCGCCGAGACCTCCGCCGCGGAGGCGCGCGCCGTCGCCGAGGCGATCCGCGCCCGCGTCACGCAGTTCCGCTTCACCTGGGAGGAGCGGGTCTTCCGCGTCGGCCTCTCGCTAGGACTCGTGCCGATCACCGGCGCCAGCGGCGGCCTCGACCAGGTCCTCTCGGCGGCCGACGCCGCCTGCTACGTGGCCCGGGAGCGCGGCGACCGCATCCACGAGTGGCAAGCCGACGACACCGCCGTGGCCGAGCGCTCCGGCGAGCTGCAGTGGGTGCAGCGCATCCCGCACGCCCTCGACGACGGGCGGTTCCTGCTCTTCTGCCAGCCGATCGTGCCGCTCGGTCCGGCGGCGACCGAGAAGCTGTGCGAGATCCTGCTCCGCCTGCGCGGCGAGAACGGCGAGCTGGTGAGCCCCGCCGCCTTCATCCCGGCCGCCGAGCGTTACCGGCTGATCGGCACCATCGACCGCTGGGTGGTGCGCGCCGCCCTCGACGCCCTGGCCGGCAACCAGGTGGCGGGCGACCCGGCGACCTGCTTCGCCATCAACCTCTCCGGCCAGTCACTCGGCGACGAGAGCTTCCTCGACTACCTGCTGGCGGAGATCGCCGCCAGCGGCGTGCCGCCGGGGCGCCTCTGCTTCGAGGTCACCGAGACCGCCGCCGTCGCCAACCTGGCGCGCGCCCGGCGCACCATCGCGGCGCTCAAGGGGCTCGGGTGCCGTTTCATCCTCGACGACTTCGGTAGCGGCCTCTCGTCGTTCGCCTACCTCAAGAACCTCGCCGTCGACTTTCTGAAGATCGACGGCGAGTTCGTGCGCGGCATGACCGCGGGGTCGGTGGAGTGGGCGCTGGTCGCCTCGATCCACCAGATCGGCCACGTCATGGGCATCAAGACCATCGCCGAGTCGGTCGAGGACGCCGAGACGCTCGAGGCCGTGCGGTCCCTGGGCATCGACTACGCCCAGGGGTATGCCATCGCCCGCCCGGAGCCGCTTTCCACTCCTGAAGCGAACGATTAGAGTCGGGCCGAGGGCGGGCTCGATTCTTGCGGCTCGCCCACGGCGATGCCGGGCGAAGTCCCTCAACGAAAGCGGTTAGAGCCCGACGCGGCGGCCGGGGTCCTCGACCTGCCCCGCTCCTTCCTGGCTCGCACCTCGCCCGATCCCGCCACGGCCGGGCGCCTCCGCCGGCTGGCGGAGCCCGGCCCCGCGCTCCTCTGGACGACCGACAACGACCTGCGCTTCACCTCCGGGCCGGCGCCCCGCGACGAGGGACCGCTGCCGGGAGGCAGCGTCGTCGACTTCTACGGCGCCGCGGACTGGGAGGCGCTCCCGGTCAAGGCCCACCGCCGCGCCCTGGCCGGCGAGAGCGCCGAGTTCGAGCACCGCTGGCAGGGGCGGCTCCTCCGCTGCCACGTCGAGCCGCTGCGCGACGCCTTCGGCCGGGTGAGCGGGACGATCGGCGTCGCCTTCGACATGACCGAGCGGCGCGCCGCCGAGGAGGAGCTCTACCGCGAGAACGAGCTCGCCGGGGAGACCCTCGCCGCGATCGGCGACGGCGTCATCCGCGCCGACCTCGAGGGGGTCGTCGACTATCTCAACCCGGTGGCCGAGCGCCTCACCGGCTGGTCGTCGATCGAAGCGGTGGGCAGGCCGGTCGGCGAGATCTTCACCCTCTTCGACGAGGTGACCCGCCGGCCGCTCGCCGGCCCGGTCGAGCGCTGCCTGGCCGAGAACCGGCTGATCGAGTCGCCGCCGCACGCCGTCCTGGTCCGCGCCGACGGCATGGAGTACTCGGTCCGCGACTCGGCGGCCCCGATCCGCGACCGCGAGGGGCGCCTGGTCGGCGCGGTCCTGGTCTTCAAGGACGTCACGCAGCTGCGCGGCATGGAGCGCGAGATGGTCTATCTCGCGAGCCACGACGCCCTCACCGGGCTGATCAACCGGCGGGAGTTCGAGGCGCGCTTGAAGCGCGCCTTGCGCAGCGCCCTCGGCGAGCGCCGCCTCCACGCCATGCTCTACCTGGACCTCGACGAGTTCAAGGTGGTCAACGACACCTGCGGACATCTCGCCGGCGACGAGCTGCTCAAGCAGGTCACGGCGCTCTTGCGCTCGCGGGTGCGGCGGATCGACTCGCTGGCGCGCCTCGGCGGCGACGAGTTCGGCGTGCTGCTCGAGGACTGCCCGCTCGTCCAGGCGCGCCAGATCGCCGAGGAGCTGCGCGGCACGGTGCGCGAGTTCCGCTTCCGCTGGAAGGACCAGGTGTTCGAGATCGGCGTCTCGATCGGCCTGGTGCCGATCGACGCCACGAGCGGCGACCTCGCGAGCCTCCTCTCCGCCGCCGACGCCGCCTGCTACGTCGCCAAGGAGGGGGGGCGCAACCGGGTCCATGAATACGAGTTGGACGACACCCTGGTGGCCGAGCGCCACGGCGAGATGCAGTGGATCCATCGCATCCACCGCGCCTTCGAGGACCGCCTCTTCCGCCTCTACTACCAGCCGATCCAACCCCTAGGCGCGAAAGCTTTCGCGCCGGGCTCCGATCAAGGTGCTGCCGGCGAGCAGCGGGAGACGCTGTGCGAGGTGCTGATCCGCATGCTCGACGACCGCGGGCGGGTGCTCTCGCCGGCGGCCTTCATCTCGGCTGCCGAGCGCTACCACCTTATCGGGGCCGTGGACCGCTGGGTGGTGCGGACGGCGCTGCGGGCGTTGGCCGAGGCGCAGCGGGGCGACGGCTCGAAACGCCTGCTCTTCGCCATTAACCTCTCCGGCCAGTCGCTCTCGGACGAGACCTTTCTCGACTACGTCGTCGGCCAGCTCGTCGAGAGCGGCGTCGACTCGCGCCGCATCTGCTTCGAGATCACCGAGACCGCCGCCGTCAGCAAGCTCGACGACGCCACCCGCTTCATCAAGGTGCTCAAGGAGATGGGCTGCCGCTTCGTGCTCGACGACTTCGGCAGCGGCCTGTCGTCGTTCGCCTACCTGCGCGACCTGCCGGTGGACTTCCTGAAGATCGACGGCGAGTTCGTCAAGAACATGGTCGATGACCAGGTCAAGCGGGCGCTGGTGGAGTCGATCAACCAGATCGGCCACGTCATCGGCGTGCAGACGATCGCCGAGTGGGTGGAGAACCGCGCCACGCTCGACGCCCTCAAGGAGATCGGCGTCGACTACGTCCAGGGCTACTGGATCGCCAAGCCGCAGCCGTTAGTCCATGACTTGTAGGCGTTAGGCCTTGACGGTGCGCGGACCGGCGGCCCGCACCCCTTCGCTCACCCCGCCCTCGAACTTCTCGAAGTTCTCGGCGAAGAGGTCGGCGAGGTGCGCCGCCTTCTCGTCGTAGTCGGCGGGGTCGGCCCAGGTCTCGCGCGGGCGGAGGAGCTTGTCGGGGACGCCCTCGACGTGCTCGGGGACCGCCAAGCCGAAGATGGGGTCGGTGTAGGTCGCGGCGCCGTCCAGCTCGCCGCCGAGCGCGGCGTGCACCATGCGGCGGGTGAAGGCGAGCTTGATGCGGCTGCCGACGCCGGGGGGGCCGCCGGTCCAGCCGGTGTTGACCAGCCAGACGCGGCTGTCGTGGCGCTCGAGCTTCTCGCCGAGCATCTGGGCGTAGACGCCGGGGTGGAGGGGCATGAAGGGGGCGCCGAAGCAGGCGCTGAACGTCACCTTGGGCTCGGTCACGCCGCGCTCGGTGCCGGCGACCTTGGCGGTGTAGCCGGAGAGGAAGTGGTACATCGCCTGCTCGAAGCTGAGCCGGGCGATCGGCGGCAGGACGCCGAAGGCGTCGCAGGTCAGGAAGACGACGTTTTTGGGATGGCCGGCGCGGCCGTCCAGGTCCACCCGCTCGAGCTGGTCGAGCGGGTAGCTGCCGCGGGTGTTCTCGGTCTGGCGGTCGTCTTCGAGGTCGAGGCGGCGGGTGTCGGGGTCGATCGCCACGTTCTCGAGGATGGTGCCGAAGCGCCGGGTGGTGGCGTAGATCTCCGGCTCGCCGGTCTCCGAGAGGCGGATCATCTTGGCGTAGCAGCCGCCCTCGAGGTTGAAGATGCCGTCGTCGGTCCAGGCGTGCTCGTCGTCGCCGACGAGGGTGCGCTCGGGATCGGAGGAGAGGGTCGTCTTGCCGGTGCCGGAGAGGCCGAAGAAGAGGGCGACGTCGTCGGTGTCGGCGCCGTAGTTGGCGCTGCAGTGCATGGGGAAGATGCCGCGCTTGGGCAGCAGGTAGTTCATGACGCCGAAGATGCTCTTCTTGATCTCGCCGGCGTAGGCGGTGCCGCCGATGAGCACGATGCGGCGCGCGAAGCTGAGCAGGATGAAGGTCGGGCTGGTGGTGCCGTCGCGGCCGGGGTCGGCCTCGAAGCTGGCGGCGTCGAGGACGGTAAAGCCGGGCTCGAAGGCGGCCAGGACCGCCGGGTCCGCTTCCCGCACGAACATGTTGCGCGCGAAGAGGCTGTGCCAGGCCTTCTCGGTTACCACCCGCACGCCGAGCCGGTGGCGCGGGTCGGCGCCGGTCCAGCCGTCGAAGACGAAGAGGTCGCGGTCGCGCCAGTGCTCCCGCACCCGCTCGAGGAGGGCGTCGAAGCGCTCCGGCTCGAACGGCCGGTTGACGCTGCCCCACCAGACGTCAGCGGCGGTGCCGGGGTCGCGGACGATGAAGCGGTCGTTCGGGGAGCGCCCGGTGTGCGAGCCAGTCGAGGCGACGATCGGCCCGTGCTCAGCGACCAGCGCCTCGCCGCGCTTGACCGCCTGCTCGTAGAGCGCCGCCACCGGCAGGTTCCAGTAGGCCCGGCGCGCGCCGTCGATGCCGTGCCGCTCCAGGCCGAACGTGCTGATGGATGGTCCCTCGTCGTGCATGGCGGGCGGGAATCCTAGCAAACGGGCTCAGCGGGCCCGGGTCAGGTACTCTGCCACCAGCCGCGCCATCGCCTTGATCCCCACCGGCACGGCCGCGTCGTCGGCGCGGAAGTCGGGCGTATGGAGGCCGCCCGAGGCGGTTCCCGCCGCCAGCGTCCCGAGCCGGAAGTAGAAGCCCGGCACCTCGTTGGCGAAGTAGGCGAAGTCCTCGCCCCCCATGGTCGGCGGCGAGGCGATCACGTTGCCCTCGCCCACCGCCCGCGCCAGTACCGGCCGCGCCCAGGCGGCGAGCTCCGGGTCGTTGACCGTCGCCGGCGCGTTCTGCCGGTAGTCCAGCTCGTAGGAGCCGCCGAAGGCGCGCGCGACGCCGTCGAGGATCTCGCGCATCCGCCGCTCGACGTCGGCGCGCACCCCTTCCTTGTAAGTGCGCACCGTGCCTTCGAGGTGGACCTCGCCCGGGATGATGTTGAAGCGCTCGCCGCCGCGGATGATGCCGACCGTCACCACACTCGGCTCGAGCGCCGGCAGGGTACGGGAGCGGATGGTCTGGAAGGCGGTCACCGCCTGCGCCGCCATGACGATCGGGTCGATCCCGAGGTGCGGGTAGGCGCCGTGCGACTGCTTGCCGCGGACGGTGATCAGGAAGTGGTCGACCGCGGCGTAGGTCGGGCCGGAGGTCCAGCCCACCTGGCCGACGCTCGGCTGGCCGGGGACTCCGTCGGCCAGGTCCGGGAAGGAGTGGAGGGCGAAGATGGCGTCCGGCTTGGGGTCGGCGAGCGCGCCCTCGCGCAGCATGCGCAGCGCGCCGGTCATCTCGCCGGGCGGCGGTCCCTCCTCGGCCGGCTGGAAGAGGAACTTGACGGTGCCGGGGAGACGGTCGCGCACCGCGGCGAGGGCCGAGGCGACGCCCAGCCCCACCGACGTGTGCACGTCGTGGCCGCAGGCGTGGGCGATCGGCACCTCGGCGCCCGCCCAGGTGCCGCGCTTGGTCGAACGGAACGGGAGATCGGTCTGCTCGGCGACCGGCAGGGCGTCCATGTCGGCGCGCACCGCGACGACCGGCCCGGGCCGGCCGCCGCGCAGGATGCCGACGACCCCGGTGTGGGCGACGCCGGTCGTGACCTCCAGCCCGAGCCCGCGCAGGTGCTCGGCCACGAGCTTCGCGGTCTCCGTCTCCTGGTAGCCCAGCTCCGGGTTCTGGTGGATCTGGTGGCGGTGCTCGACCGCTTGCGGCGTCGCCGCGGCGGCGGCACGGTCGATGGCGGCCAGGAGGTCGCCGCCGTCGCCGTTCTGCGCGAGCGCGGGGGCGGCGAGAGCGAGCAGGCAGAGCGAGACGGCGGCGCGGCGGTGTCTCATCCAGGGGCCTCCGGCGGGGTCCGGGGAGTCTATACCCCGGCGGGTAGAATCGCCGGCCGTGAACGTCGCGGGCCGCAAGGTGCTGGTGCTCGGGGGCTACGGCCTCGTCGGCACGGCGGTGTGCAGAGAGCTGCTGACGCGCGGCCCGCGCGAGATCCAGATCCACAGCCTGCGGCCGGAGGAGTCGGAGGCGGCGCGCGGCGAGCTGGCGCGCGAGGCGGGGGAGACCCTCCTCTCCGTTTCGGCGGGCGACATCTTCGGCCTGGCCGGCGCAAGCGACCGCCGCGCGGCGATCGCCGCGCAGCTCACGCCGCTGACCGACGCCGACCTCCCTGACTTCCGCCTCTACCGCCTGCTCGCCGAGGCCCGTCCCGAGATCGTCGTCGACTGTGTCAACACCGCGACCGGCATCGCCTACCGCGACATCTTCCAGAAGGCCGAAGCGCTGTCGCGGGAGCTGGCGGAGGGGGGAGTCTCGGAAGGAGGGGTCGAGGGCCTCCTCGAAGCGCTCTACATGCCGCGCCTCATCCGCCACATCCAGCTGCTGTACCGCGGCATGACGGACGCCGACACCCAGGTCTACGTCAAGGTCGGCACCAGCGGCACCGGCGGCATGGGGCTCAACATCCCCTATACCCACTCCGAGGAGCGGCCGAGCCGGATGCTCCTCGCCAAGAGCGCCTTGGCCGGCGCCCACTCGATGCTCCTCTTCCTGATGGCGCGCACGCCCGGCGCGCCGATCACCAAGGAGATCAAGCCGGCCGCCGCGATCGCCTGGAAGCGGATCGCCTACGGTCCCATCCGCCGCGGCGGCAAGCCGATCCGCCTCGTCGACGCGCGGCCGCGGCCGCTGCCGGCGAGCTTCTCGACCTGCGACCCCCTGGCCGCCGCCGAGCGCGAGGAGGCGCTCGAGAGCGTCTTCATCGACACCGGCGAGAACGGCCTCTTCAGCCTCGAGGAGTTCTCGACCCTGACCACCGCCGATCAGATGGAGTTCGTGACCCCAGAGGAGATCGCCACCTACCTGGTCATGGAGATCGAGGGGGGCAACACCGGGCACGACATCATCAACGCCCTCGACAACGCGGTGCTCGGGCCGACCTACCGCGCGGGGCTCCTGCGGCACTGGGCGCTCGAGCGGATGGTCGAGCTCGAGCGCGCCCACGGCGTCCACAGCGTCGCCTTCGAGGCGCTGGGGCCGCCGCGTCTGACCAAGCTCCTCTTCGAGGCCCACCTGCTGCGGCTCGCCTTCGGCTCGATGCGCGCGGTGCGCGAGGCCTCGCCCGAGGAGGTGCGCGACCGGCTGGACCGGCTGGTGCGCGAGGACCGCGAGGAGACGAACCGGGTGGTCTCGGTGGGGGTCCCGATCCTGCTCGACTCCGGCGAGCTGATCCGCGGCCCGAGCGTCATCGTGCCGGGCGACGCGGCGAACGTGCCGGTGACCCCCGAGCGGCTGAAGGCCTGGGTCAACGACGGGTGGGTGGACCTCCGCCTGCCGAACTGCGCCACCTGGATCGAGCGCTGCCGGAAAGTCCATGCCGAGGTCGAGGCGATCCCGGAAGAGGACACGTCCAGCCGCCACGTACGCGACCGACGCTTCTGGGACGAGGACGCCCGCCTTCAGCCCGGGAAGCTCGTGGGCTGGGTGCTGTCGGTCGAGGAGAAGGGCCTGCGGCTCAAGTGAGCGGGCCATTTGCCTTTTTGCATGCTTTGAGGTATCCTCTGCCAAATCGTGCGTGCGGTTTACGTGCGAGGTTCCGGCGACAACTGAGAGGCTGGCGTCCGACGCCGGCCTTTTTTGTTGCCCCGGGACCAAGCGGCGACGGCGGGTGCCGTTCGCCGCTGCAGCAAGGCCCATCGTGAGGGCTCGATCACGAACGACAAGGGGCCGGGCCACGGCTCGGTCCCGCAATTAAGGACCAAGGTGAGTTATGCGTACGACCGGTAGAGTGAAGTGGTTCAACGACACGAAGGGTTTCGGCTTCATCACCCCCGAGAACGGCCAGAAGGACTGCTTCGTCCATCATTCGGCCATCAAGGCCGAGGGCTTCAAGAGCCTCGCCGAGGGTGACCGCGTGGAGTTCGACGTCGTCGAGGGCCAGAAGGGCCCCGCGGCCGAGAACGTGGTCAAGCTCGACTGAGCGCCTGATCGAGAGCGTCAGCTCTCCGAGGCCGGTTCGCCGTGAGGCGACCGGCCTTTTTCATTTTCCGGAGCTCAGTGCCGCGCCAGCAGGGCGCGGAGGGTGCGGAGGGAGGGCGGGTCGTCGCCGACCGAGTGGATGATGCCGGCGCGGTCGATCAGGACGTAGGTCGGGAAGTAGGCGACACCGTAGCGGCGGGCGGTCTCGCCGGTGTCGACGCAGACCGGGTAGCGGGACGGGCGCTTCTCGAGGAAGGCCGGGAGCTCGGCGGCCTTGGCCTTCGTGTGGACCCCGACGAGCGCGAAGTCCGCCGCTGGCAGTGCCTTACTCAGGGCGTCGAGCTCGGGCAGCGCCGCGATGCAGGGGGTGCACCAGATTCCCCAGAAGTCGAGCAGCACGACCTTCCCCCGGAGCTGCGCCAGCGAGGCCAGCCAGGACGAGGAGGCCGCTGCGCAGCGCGCGCCGCACGCTTCAGCTCGCGCCGTAGCGCTCGGCCAGGACCGCCAGGTGGTGGCGGAGGTGGCCGGCGAGGATCCAGGCCAGGGCCCGGACCGAGACGTCCTGGCCGTTGGCTTTGCCGGTGCGGGTCCAGGCCTCCTCCGGCAGCCGCCGGAAGAGCGCCAGGTTCCCCTCGCGCAGCAACGCCAGTTCCTCGGCGAGCGCCGCGAGCGGTGTGCTCCCCAAATCGGCGGCGGCGACGTAGGCCTTCTCGTCGAAGCCGGGGAGCGGCGTCGTGTCGCCGTGGGCGATGCAGAGGGCGCGGTAGCCGAAGACGCGCTCGGCGTCGATCAGGTGGCTGAAGAGCTGGCGCAGGCTCCACTTGTCCGGCGCGTAGCGGAAGTCCTCGCGCTCCGGCGGCACGCCGGCGGCGATCCGCCGCAGCACCGCCGGCTGCTCGGCGAGCACCTCCAGGACCCCTTCCTCCGGCACCCGCGCCACGTAGCCGGCATAGAACGGGGCGTACTCGCCGGCGTCCGGCCGGCCGCTCATTGCGAGTCCCCCTCCCCCTCGGGCTGCCTCCAGGGCGCCGGCGGCGCGGTGAGCCGCTGCGGCGGGCCCTTCGCCAGCTCGGCGAGCAGCACCTCGATCCCCTTCTCGAGGCTGGGGTCGCGCCCCTGCGCCACCAGGTGCGGCGCGTCGATCACCTCGATGTCGGGCGCCACTCCCTCGTTCTCGACCGCCCACCGACCCTCGCTGTCGATGAAGCGGAAGGCGGGGACGGTGATCGAGCCGCCGTCGAGGAGCGGCGGATTGCCGGAAATGCCGATCAGGCCCCCCCAGGTGCGGGTGCCGATGAGCGGCCCGAGCCCGAGCTTGCGGAAGTAGTAGGGGAAGGCGTCGCCGCCTGAGCCCGCCTGGCCGTTGATCAAGGCCACCTTGGGACCGACGTGGATGTAGCCCGGCGTCGTCGTCGGCACGCCGGAGCGGTTGACCCAGTAGTTGAGGAGCGGCCGCGCCAGGAGCGCCGCCATGCGATCGGGGATGAAGCCGCCGCCGTTGTAGCGCACGTCGAGGATCAGCGCGTCCTTGTGCGCCTGCGGGTAGAAGTGCTTGAAGAGCTCGCGGTTGCCGGCCACCGCGGTGTCCGGCAGGTGGAGGTAGCCGATCCGCCTATCCGAGGCGGCCGCGACGCGCTGCCGCCGCTCCTCGACCCAGGCGAGGTAGCGGAGGCCGAGCTCGGAGCCGACCGGCCGCACCCGCTCGTCGTGGGCCCCCTTGCCGTCCGCGGCGGAAGCGACGCGCAGCGTCACCACCGCGTCGGCCTTCCCCTCGAGCAGCCGGTAGAAGTTGTCGACGCCGCGGGTCGGCACACCGTCCACCGCCAGGATGAGATCGCCCTCCTTCACCCCCACGCCCGGCTCGGTGAGCGGCGAGCGGAAGTCGTCGTGCCAGTTCTCGCCGTGGTAGATGCGGGCGACGCGAAAGGCGCCGGAAGGATCGGCCTCGATGTCGGCGCCGAGGAGGCCTCCAGGCACCCGCTCGACGTCGTGCTCGGTCGGCGGCTGCACGTAGGCGTGGCCGGCGTTGAGCTCGGCGATCAGCTCGCCCAGGACGTAGTCGAGGTCGGCGCGCGAGGCGACGTGAGGGACCAGCTCGCCGTAGCGCGCCCGCATCTCGGGCCAGTCGACGCCGTGCAGCTCGCGGTCGTAGAACCAGTCGCGCACCAGGCGCCAGGAGTCGTCGAACATCTGCCGCCACTCGGCGCGCGGCTCGACCTTGAGCGTCATCCGATCGAGCGCCAGCTTGCTATCGGCGGCCTTCTGCCCGGGCGCGGCGCCGACGATCGCGAACTCGTCGCCGCGCTGCTGGACGAGGAGCTTCTTGCCGTCGGCGGAGAGCTGGTAGGCGTTGACGCCGTCGAGCACGCCCTCCTCCTTCTCGGCCTCGAGGTCGTACATCTTGAGCTGCCCCGCCGGGCCGTCGCCGGTCAGGTAGAAGACCCCCTTCTCGTTGGCGGCGAGGTTACGGTAGCTGCCGGGAGCGCCGGGGATGGCGCGCACCCGCGCCTCGAAGCCGTCGAAGTCGATCGCGACCTTGACCGCCGGCGGCTTGGCGCCGGGGTCCTTCTCCTCGGCGCTTCGGGGTCGGGGCTTCGCCTCGCCCTCTGCCGGCGGCGACTGCGGGTGCCCGGGCTGGTGCTGGACGTCCGCCACCCGCATGCCGTCGTCCTTCTTCTCCTCGGCTCCCTCCTCGTCGCTCATGGGGAGGAAGAGGGCGGGGCCGTCTTTCTGCAGCACCGCGACGTAGATCCGCGTCGGGTCGGTGTAGACGTAGTCGAACTCGTAGCTGCTGAAGGTGAGGTTGTAGTCGCGGTTCGACAGGAAGTAGAGGTAGCGCCCCGTGGGGTCCCAGGTGGGCTCGAACTCGGCGGTCGCGTCGGAGGTGAGTTGGCGCGCGCGGCCTCCGTCGAGCGAGTAGACCCAGACCGAGGGCAGCTGCGTCACCCCGAACTTGGTGTAGGCGAGCCAGCGCGAGTCGGGCGACCAGCGGTAGTCGGTGACGTCGGCGGTCTTGCTCCCGTCGGCCTCGACGATCCGCCCGCCGTCCACTGCGACGTAGCGCAGCCGCTGCCGGGTGTCGCCCCAGGCGAGCTTCTTCGAGTCCGGCGACCAGGCGGGCTGGAAGCGCCAGACGCCGCCGTCCTGCGTCACCCGCCGCGGCTCGCCGCTGCCGTCGGCGTGGCGCAGGTAGATCTCGTACTCGCCGGTGGCGTTGGAGAGGTAGGCGATCCAGCGCCCGTCGGGCGACCAGGCGGGGTCCATCTCGCGCACGCCGGGAGTGGCGGTGAGGTTGCGCGGCTCCCCCTCCTTGGCCGGCACGGTGAAGACCTCGCCGCGGGCGCCGAAAACGGCGCGCTTGCCGGTCGGGGAGATCCCCCACGACTGGACGTCCTCGGCGACCTTGCGGAAGTAGGGGACGGTCTGGGGAAAATCGCCATCGACCCGCACCGGCACCTTGCGGCTGGCCGCGGTGCGCGGGTCGAAGAGGTAGATCCAGCCGCCGTTCTCGTAGACCAGGCTGTCCGGACCGCCGCTCGGCCAGAGGACGTCGTAGCGGTCGTGGTTTGTCACCTGCCGCGGCGTGCGGTCGGCCTCGCGCCAGGCGTAGAGCTGCAGGCGGTCGGTGCGGTCCGAGGTGAAGTAGATCGTGTCGCCGACCCAGACCGGCTGGTTGTCGGTGCCGGCGAAGTCGGTGATCTGCTCGGCGGTGTTGCGCGCCAGGTCGTAGATCCAGACGTCCTGCGCGCGGCCGCCGCGGTGCCGCTTCCAGGTGCGGAACTCGCGCATGATCGGCGTGAAGACGTACTTCGTGCCGTCCGGCGAGAGGGTGCCGGTGCCGCCTTCGGGCATCGGCAGCGGCACCTCCATGCCGCCGTCCGCCGGCACCTTGTAGGGGCGCGAGATGCGGTCGTTCCAGGGCGTGCGGTGGGCGTTGAAGAGGACGTGCTTGCCGTCCGGCGTCCAGCCGAGCACCTGGTTGTCGACGCCGCCGCGCGGCGGGATGCGGCCGACGTCGTTGTAGAAGGTGAGCTGCCGCGGCACGCCGCCAGCGACCGGGATGGTGAAGACCTGGCGCGTGCCGCCGTACTGGCCGGTGAAGGCGAGGGTCCGGCCGTCGGGGGAGAACTTGGGGAAGAGCTCTTCGCCGCGGTGCGAGGTCACCCGCCGCGCCGTGCCGCCGGCCGCCGGCACGGTCCAGACGTCGCCGGCGTAGACGAAGGCGATGGTGTCGCCATGGACGTCGGGGTAGCGCAGCAGACGGCTCTCGCCGGCGGGCGGCGCCTCTTGGGCGGCGAGGGCGAGGGGGGAAAGCAGCAGGGCGGCGAGCAACGAGAGGGCTTTGGGCACACGGGCTCCTTCGGATCGAGGTCCGCAGGCTACTACGGCGGCGGACGCCCGAGGTTTGGAAACGGCGCGGACTCGCATAGGCTTTCCTAAAGGATCGCAAACCACGGGAACCCGAACACGGGCGCGGCGCGCCGGACGGTGGCTGCTCGGCGCGGTGATGGTGGCGGGCGCCGCCGCGGCGCTCGCGAACTGCCACGGTCACGTCATCGAGCGGGTCCACGCGCCGAACTTTCCTCGAGACTTCGACTTCCGTTCGCCTCCGTGCTCGCCGGCTCCCACGGTGCCGCCGGGCGGAGACGACGTCGTCCTGGTGCGCTACTTGGCCTCGGGCGGGCTGTACGTCTCCTGGCGCGGGACGGGGCTCCTCACCGCGCCCTTCTTCTCCAATCCCGGGCTCTTCCGCGTCGGGTTCGGGCGGGTGCGGTGGCGAGAGGACGAGATCGGCCGCGGCCTCTCCGGGCTGCCCGCGGCGGACGCGATCTTCGCCGGCCATGCCCACTACGACCACATGGGCGACCTCGTGCCGATCCTGCGCACGCACGCGCCCGGGGCCCGCCTGTACGTCAACGCGACCGGCGATCACATGCTCGCTCCGTACCGCGACCTGCGCTCCCGTGCCAGCGTGCTGAAGGCCGTAAAAGTGTGGGAGCAGGTCCGCGACGCGGCCGGCCGGCCCATGCCGGTCCGCTTCCGGGCGTTCCGCTCGCGCCATGCGCCCCACTTGGGGCGTCTCCACCTCTTCCAGGGACGCCTGGAGCGCGACTGGCAACGGCCGTGGACCGACATGCGCTGGCGCGACTTCCGCGAGGGGGAGGTCCACGCGTTCGTCTTCGATCTGCTCGACGCCGACGGCCGGGTCCGCTTCCGCCTCTACGCCAACGACACCGCGAGCCCGCGGGAGTGGGGAGTGCCGGAGGCGACGCTGGCGCGCGAGCGGCGCTTCGACCTCGCGGCGCTCACGATGGCCTCGTACTACCTCGTCGAGGAGTACCCGGAGCGGCTGCTCCGCGCCCTCCGGCCGCGGCACGTCCTGGCGATCCACTACGAGGACTTCTTCCAGCCGCTCGACCGGCCGGTGCGTTTCGTCCCGATGTTGACCGACGCCCGCGCCAACCGCTTCCTGGCGCGGGTGGAGACGGCCGTGCCACGCGCGGGCCGGCGTCCGCCCCAGCCGCGTGTCTGCGGACCGTCCGGGCCGGCCGTGACGATGGCCGTCCCCGGCGAGTGGCTCCGCTTCCGCGGCGGGGACTAGAAGGAACGCCCGGAAGCGATTAGGCGGCGGCGTGAGCGAGGCGCACCGGCAGGCGGCGTGCCCCCCAGGTGCCGGGGCGGGGCTCGAAGCGGCCGGGGCAGGGGGTGCCGCAGGCGGCGCAGCGGCCGGCCGCGTCGAGGCGCCAATCGGTCAGGGTGAACCAGTCGCGGCCGATGACGACCGCGCCGCAGCCGTGACAGTAGGTGCTCGCCCCGGCTTCGTCGTGGACGTTGCCGGTGTAGACGTAGCGCAGGCCGTTGGCCAGGCCGATGCGGCGGGCACGCATCAGGGTGGCGGGCGGCGTCGGCGGCTTGTCGAGCATCTTCCAGTCGGGGTGGAAGGCGGTGAAGTGGAGCGGCACGTCGGGGCCGAGCTCGGCGGCAACCCAGCGGGTCAGGGCGTCGAGCTCGGCGTCGGAGTCATTCTCGCCTGGGATCAGCAGGGTGGTGATCTCGAACCAGACGGCGGTCTCGTGCTTGAGGTACTTGAGGGTGTCGAGGACCGGCCCCAGCTCGCCGCCGCAGACCTGGCGGTAGAAGCGGTCGGTGAAGCCCTTGAGGTCGACGTTGGCGGCATCCATGAAGCGGTAGAAGTCGGCGCGCGGCTCGGGGCACACCTCGCCGGCGGTCACCGCGACGGAGGCGATCCCCGCCTCGCGGCAGGCGGCGGCGACGTCGATGGCGTACTCGTGGAAGATGACGGGGTCGTTGTAGGTGAAGGCGACGCTGCGGCAGCCGAGGCGGCGGGCGGCGGCGGCGATCTTCTCGGGGCTGGCCTGGTCGGCGAGGGTGTCGACTTCGCGCGATTTGCTGATGTCCCAGTTCTGGCAGAACTTGCAGGCCAGGTTGCAGCCGGCGGTGCCGAAGGAGAGGACTGGGGTGCCGGGGAGGAAGTGGTTGAGGGGCTTTTTTTCGATGGGGTCGACGCAGAAGCCGGAGGAGCGGCCGTAGGTGGTGAGGACGATCTGGTCGTGCTCGCGGGCGCGGACGAAGCAGAGGCCGCGCTGGCCTTCCAGGAGCTTGCAGAAGCGCGGGCAGAGGTCGCACTGAACACGGCCGTTGTCTAGCGCGTGCCAGTACTTCGTTGGAACGTAGTTCCCGCCTGGGAGGGTTTCGCGCATGCCTCTGGGTCCAACGGACTAAGACACTAGCGCCATTCCCTCGGTGGGGGAGGGGCCGTTCGGGGGTGCTCCTCCGGGGACCGCCGCGCGCGTTGGTGGACTTCCTGATCTGAGGCGCGCGGCTGCGCTTCGCGTCGCGCCAAGTGGGTCGTGTCCTGCCTGAGATTTACCAGGCGCTCGCTCAGAGCTCCCCGGAGGAGCACCCCCGAACGGCCCCTGGGACCGTTGTTCCCTACCTGAAAAACTAGTTTGCGGGCTCCGCTGGGGGTGTCGTGGCGAGAGCCTGGAGGTCCGCCAGCGAACGAAGCTCGCCCCCTCTTGCTACCCAGCGGAGGTGGCGGTAGGCGGTGGTGGAGGCTGTGGGGTCGGCGGAGAGGACTAGGAGGTCGGCGGCTTTGCCGGCGGTCAGGGTGCCCAGGTCTTCGCGGCCGAGGGCCTTCGCGGCGGTGCTGGTGGCGGCGACTAGGACTTGGGCGGGGGTTAGGCCGGCGGCTTCCATGGCTGCTAGCTCGGCGTGGATGGCGGGGCCGTGGAGGGTCAGGGGGTTGCCGGCGTCGGTGCCGAGGGCGATGGGGACGCCGGCGGCGGCTAGGCGCTTCAGGTTGGCGGCGGCGACTTGCTCTTCCTGGGCGAGGCGGCGCGCGCGGGACTCCAGGGCCGCCTCGGGGACCGCGGCGCGGTAGCTTGCGGTCTCGGCGAGCTTGGCGCGGGTCGCCGGGTCGACGCAGCCGTTGGGGTCGTCGACGGCCGGCGCCTCGCCGCGGGCGGCGGCGGCGAAGAGGCGGACGTAGCCGTCGCGGACGGTCAGGGTGGGCGAGTAGATCGCGCCGCTCGACTTGGCGAGCTGGACGAATTCGTCGTCGATCGGCTCCCAGACGCTGTGCACCAGGAGCTTGGCGCCGGCCCGCAGCGCGGCCTTGGCTTCGGCGAGGCCGGTGGCGTGGACGATGAGCGGCAGGTCGCGCGCCCGCGCCTCGGCGCCGGCGGCGGCGACGATCGGCTCGAACTTGGCGACGTCCGCGGGGTCGTCGACGATGTACCAGACCTTGACCGCGTCGGCGCCGCGGGCGGCGAGGTCGCGCACGGCGGCGCGCGCCGTCTCGGCGTCGGGGATGGGGGCGAACTGCCGCTCGCCGGGGAGGTTGAGCCAGTGGTCGATGGTCGAAAGCAGCGGGCCGGCCGCGGCGAGGCGCGGCACGTCGGTGCGCGGCTCGATCTCCGCGCGCAGCCCAAGCGTCCAGGGGTAGCCGCCGACGTCGAAGACCGCCGTGACCCCCGAGCACAGCTGCGAGCGCAGCAGGCGCTCGGGGTGGGCGCGCAGCCCCGCCTGCACGCGCTCGTAGGGGTGGCGGTCGCGGACGTCGAGCGCGTCGGGGCGGCCGTCGGCCCAGCCGGTCTGTGAGAGGTGGACGTGGGTGTCGATCAGGCCGGGGACGATCCAGTGGCCGGCGACGTCGGTCGCTTCAACCCCCGCCGGAACCGGGCAGGCGGTGCGCGGGCCGGCGCACTCGACCTTGCCGTCGCGCAGGACGACGACGGCGTCCGGGACCGGCGGCCCGCCGGTGCCGTCGAGGAGGGTGCCGCCGACCAGGGCGCGCGGCGGCGGCGGGATGCCCGGGAGCGCCTCGAAGGCGGTGGACACCGCGATCTTCCAGCCCTCCGGCTTCTCGACGAACACGCGCTCCGAGAGCCCGATCGCCTCCGCGGCGCCGTAGCGGACGCGGTAGCGGTAGGTGCCGTAGACGACGCCGGGCTGGACGCGCACGAGGCGCAGGTCCTGAGCGTCGAAGGCGTCCGGCCAGTTCTCGCCGGTCGCGGTCGTGCCGGCGAGCCCCTCGTAGCCGAGGGTGAAGCCGGTCGGGCCGGTGCGGGCTAGGGACTCCGACTGCAGGTAGCAGGCGAGGTAGGCGTCGGGATCGCGGCGGCGGATGGCGTCGAGGTTGCGCTCGAAGAGCGCCCGGGCGGCGGCGAGGTCGGCCTCGGCGGCGGGGTCGGCCGCGGGACCGTTGGCGCGCGCCGCGGGCGCGGCGCCGAACAGCAGGACGGAAGCGAAGAGGAGGGCGAGGAGCGGGAAGATGGCTCCTGGGGAGGGATTTGAACCCCCGACCAATCGGTTAACAGCCGATCGCTCTACCACTGAGCTACCCAGGAGTGTGGCCCGACTCCCGCGCGCTCCGTAGCGCGCGGGGCAGGGGATTGTACCGCAGGGCGGCGCGGGCGTAAGGCGCGAAGGCTTTCGCGCCGGGCTCCAATCAATTCTAGGAGTGCTTTCCGTTGCGCGACCAGCGCAAACGGACTCCTAGATCCCGCTCTGATCGAGGAAGGGCTTGAGCTTCTGCGCCCGGCTCGGGTGACGGAGCTTGCGCAGCGCCTTCGACTCGATCTGGCGGATGCGCTCGCGGGTGACGTTGAAGGAGCGCCCCACCTCCTCGAGCGTGTGCTCGGAGCCGTCGCCGACGCCGAAGCGCATCTTCAGCACCAGCTCCTCGCGCGGGGTCAGGGTCTTGAGCACCTTGCGCGTCTGGTCCTTCAGGTTCGCCGAGATCACCGACTCGATCGGCGAGGTCACGTTCTTGTCCTCGATGAAGTCACCGAGATGCGAGTCCTCCTCCTCCCCTATCGGGGTCTCGAGGGAGATCGGCTCCTGGGCGATCTTCATGATCTTCCGCACCTTCGAGGCCGGCAGGTCCATCCGCTCGCCGATCTCCTCGGCGGTCGGCTCGCGCCCCAGCTCCTGCACCAGCGAGCGCGAGGTGCGGGTGAGCTTGTTGATCGTCTCGATCATGTGCACCGGGATGCGGATCGTCCGCGCCTGGTCGGCGATGGCGCGGGTGATCGCCTGCCGGATCCACCACGTCGCGTAGGTCGAGAACTTGTAGCCGCGCCGGTACTCGAACTTCTCGACCGCCTTCATCAGCCCGATGTTCCCCTCCTGGATGAGGTCGAGGAACTGCAGGCCGCGGTTGGTGTACTTCTTGGCGATCGAGACGACCAGCCGCAGGTTGGCGACGATCAGCTCCTCCTTGGCCTGCTCGCACGTCTCCTCGCCCTCGCGGATGCGCTCGATGGTGGCGGCGATCTCGGCGTGGGTCGTGCCGTAGCGGTCGTCGAGCTCGCGCAGCTTGGCGCGGTACTTCTCGATCCGGCGGCGGTGCAGCGCCTTGAGCTCGTCGTTGGTCTCGCGCTTGAGCGCCGTCTGCGCCCGCTTGATGTCCTGCTCGAAGCGGCTGAACTGGCGGTCGATGTCCTTGAGGAAGTCGACCAGGCGGTTGCGCGTCTGCACCGAGAAGTCGATGGTGCGGATGTCCTTGGCGATCTTCGCCACCACCCGGTCCACCTCGCGCTCGAACTCCTGGTACTTGTCGCCGCCCACCTTGCAGCGCTTCTGGCGCACGCGCAGGGCGTCGATCTCGCGGTTGTTGGCCGCGATCTGGTCGAAGATCTTGAGGTTGCCCTTGATGCGGTCGGCGGCCTTGGGGTCGAGCGGCTCGTCGGGGTCCGAGGAGATGAGCTCGCGCATCAACCGCTTGTCCTTCTGCGCCAGCTCGTTGAGGCGCAGCAGCTCGCGCAGCACCACCGTGTTCTCGCACAGCGCCTCGTACATCATCCACTCGCCCTGCTCGATGCGCTGGGCGATCTCCACCTCCCCCTCGCGATCGAGCAGCGGCACCGTCCCCATCTCGCGCAGGTACATGCGCACGGGGTCGTTGGTCTTCTCGTGGACGGTGAGCGTGAAGTCGGTGTTGTCGTCTTCCTTCTTGTCGAACTCGGGGGGCGCGGCCTCGAAGTCGTCGCGGTTCTGGTAGCGCTCCGGCCGGTCGATGACGTCGATGCCGAGGTCGGAGAAGCGGATGTAAATCTCGTCGAGCTCGTCGGGGAGGCTGACCACCTCCTCCGGCAGCATCTCGTAGATCTCGTCGTAGAGCAGGTAGCCCTTCTCCTTGCCAAGCTCGATGAGCTGCTTGACCGAGGAGTACTTCTCTTCGACTTGCGTCAGGCTGGAAATGGTCAAATGGTCCTCCTGGTCGAGCCCGCGTGCAGGACACGGCTCAGACCGGTCTTCTCGCGCAAGAGGCTCTCGAGGCGCGGCTCATCCCCGAGGCGCTGCGCCTCGTCGATCTCGGACGACAGTTCCCGCAGTCGTTGCCGGCGCCAGCGGCGCTCCAGCTTGTCGAGGGACTCTCCCAGGCCAGGTTTGCCAGGGTTAAACTCCCCTTCTAACAGAACCTGCGCCACCCGGTCAATCGCTCGTCCCTCCGAGCCAAGTGCCGCCAGGACCGCCCGCGCCTCCGGGGGGGAGCCCTCTCCCTCCCCGTATAGAGTGCGGAAAGCGCGGTAAATATTCCTGCAATCGGCGTCGAAAAAGACCTCCGGAGGGGGCAGATCGGCAGGGGGCGGGAGCGGCTCGCCGCCGGCGGCGGAAAGCAGGCGGGCGAGGACCTCCTCCTCCAGCGTCCGCACCAGGCGCTGGGCCGGGGCGGCGGGGGCCGCGGCGCCGGCGCCGGGCCGCTGGCCGGCCGGACGGTCGCCGGCCCCCTCCAGGCGGCGGGCGAGCATCTCGGGCGGCACCCGCAGCCGCTCGGCGGCCAGCCGGGCGTAAGCGAAGCGGAGGATGGCGTCGGGGATCGGCCGCAGCAGCTCCGTGACCTCGCGGGCGGCCTTGGCCTGGAGGCGCGGCTCGCGGGCGGCCCCGGCCGGAACTAGCCGCTCGAGCTCCAGGGCGACGGCGTCGGGGGCCTTCTCGAAGGCGGCGCGCACCGCCGCCTCCCCCTCGGCGAGCCGCAGCGAGTCCGGGTCGTGGCCGGCGGGGAAGCGGGCGCGGCGGGCGCCCAGCCCCTCGGCCAGGAGGAGCGGCAGGGCCCGCAGGTGCGCGGCCTCCCCCGCGCGGTCCCCGTCGTAGCCCACGACGACCTCCTCGGCGTAGCGCGCCAGGAGCCGCGCCTGCTCGGGTGTCAGCGCCGTGCCCATGCCGGCGACCGCGCCCTCGACCCCTGCCGCCACCGTCCCCAGGACGTCGAAGTACCCCTCGACGAGGTAGGCACGGCCGGTCTCGCGGATGGCGCGCTTGGCCTGGTGCAGGCCGTAGAGGAGGGTCCCCTTGTGGAAGCTCTCGGTCTCGGCGGTGTTCAGGTACTTCGCCTTGTCGTCGCCGAGCGCCCGGCCGCCGAAGCCGACCAGCCGCCCCGAGGCGTTGTGGATCGGGAACATCAGGCGGTGGCGGAAGCGGTCGTAGAGCTCGCCGCGCTCGCTCTTGGCGATGAGGCCGGCGGCCTCCAGGTCGGCGGCCGGGACGCGGCGCTCCAGGGCCTGCTGGAGGGCGTGCCAGGAGTCGGGCGCGTAGCCGACGCCGAAGCGGGCTGCGAGCTCGCGCGAAACCTTGCGGCTTTCGAGGTACTTCTGCGCCGGCGGGTGCTGCTCGAGCTGCTCGGCGAAGAACTCGGCGGCGGCCGTCAGCGCCCCTTCGAGGTCGCGCTCGGGTCGGCCGCCGCGGCGGCGCTCGCCGCGGGCGGGGAGCGGGATGCCGTAGCGGCCGGCGAGGCTCTCGATGGCGGCGGGGAAGTCGTCGCCGGAGAGCAGCATGTGGAGCTTGATGGCGTCGCCGCCCTGGCCGCAGCCGAAGCAGTAGAAGAGGCCCTGCACGGGGTCGACGCTGAAGGAGGGGGTCTTCTCCTTGTGCAGCGGGCAGAGCCCCTGGAAGCGGCGGCCGGACTTGCGCAGCCGGGTGTGCTCGGAGGCGAGCGCGACGACGTCCACGGCGTCGCGCACGGCCTGGACGAGCTGCGGGGTGATCTGGACGTTGCCTAGGCCGGGCATCGCTGCCTCAGTTAGACGCAGTAGCGCCGCGGATCATGGCATGCGGTTACGGGCGCAGGGTGACGACGGTGGCGCCGTCGCCGCCCTCGTTGGCTTCGCCGGGGCGGATCGTGGAGACGCCCGGGTGGGTGCGCAGGTGGCGGCGGACGGCGTCGCGCAGGCGCCCCGAGCCGTGGCCGTGGACGACGCGCACCTCTCTGCCGGAAGCGAGCAGCGCGCGGTCGAGGTAGGCGTCGAGCTCCTCGAGGGCGGGCTCGACGCGCTGGCCGATCAGGTTGATCTCGGTCGGCGCCCCGTCGAGCTCGGCGGCCGGCTCCTTGGCGGCGCGCGGCTTGCGCTCGGCGGGCGCGGGCGCCGGCGCCGCGCCGACCGCGACCAGGTCTTCCGGCGCGCAGGCCAGCCGCTTCCCTTTGACCAGCACCTCGGCGCGGTCGGCGCCGAGCTTCTCCAGCACTCCCTGCCAGCCGAGCCGCCGGTGGCGCACCGCGCCGCCGACGGCCAGCGGCCCGCCCTCCTCCGGCTCCGGCTCGGGGAGCGCCGGCGCCGCGGTGAAGAGCCGCTCCACCGCCGCGGTCTCGAGGCCGCGCCGCCGCCCCGCCTCGACCTCCTGCCGCAGCCGCTCCACCTCCTCGCGCAGCTTCCCGGCGGTCTCGCGCCGGAAGGCGTCCAGCTCCGCCCGCAGCCGCTTGGCCAGCGCCAGACGCTCGATCTCCAGCGCCTCGCGCTCGGCGGCGAGCCGGCGGCGGAGCTTCTCGGCGTCAGATGCCTCCGTCTCCATGCGGTCGCGCGCCGCCGCCAGCTCCTGCCGCACGTGCTCCACCTCGGCCAAGAGGCGCCGGAGCTGTCGGTGCTCGGTGCCGAGGCGCGCCTCGGCGCGGTCCAGCCACTCGCGCGGCAGGCCGAGGCGCCGGGCGAGGGCCAGCGCCTCGCTCCCCCCGGGCGGCCCGGGCACCAACCGGAAGGTGGGGCGGCCGGTCGCCGAGTCGAACTCCATCGCCGCGCAGGTGGCACCGGGAAACTCCAGGGCCGCCGCGGCGAGCTGCGTCAGGTGGGTCGTGATCACCCCCAGCGCACCCTTCTCCAGCAGCCCTTCGAGGAGCGCCACCGCCAGCGCCGCCCCTTCCTCCGGGTCGGTGCCCGAGCCCAGCTCGTCGAGGAGGACGAGGCTGTCCGGCCCCGCCGCCTCCCAGGCCTCGCGCAGGCGCAGGAGCCGCCCGCTGAAGGTCGAGCGGTCAGCGAGGAGATCCTGCTCGTCGCCGACCGTCGCCACGACGCGGGCGAAGAACGGCACCCGGCTGCCGCGCGCCGCGGAGATCGGCAGCCCCGCCTGCGCGGCGAGCGCCAGCAGGCCGGCGGTCTTGAGCGCCACGGTCTTGCCGCCGGCGTTGGGGCCGGTGACGACGAGGACGCTCGCCGCGCCGCCCAGCTCGAGGTCGAGCGGCACGACCGGCCCGACGTGCCCGGCCTGCCCCAGCGCCTCCTGCCGCAGGTCGGCGAGACACGGGTCGAGGAGCGGGTGGCGGGCGGCGTGGAGGCGCAGGTCGTGCCGGCCGCCGACCTCGGCGAGCGCGCCGTCGCAGCGCTGGCCGAAGCGGACGGCAGCCTGCAGGAGGTCCAGCTCGCCGAGGAACTCCGCCTCGGCGCCGAGCGCCGGCAGCGCCGCCCGCGCCGCGGCGAGCAGCTCGTTGACGATCCGCCGCCGCTCCTCCTCCTCGTCCTCGACCGCCTGCTGCAGCGAGTTGTTCGACTCGACCACCTCGAGCGGCTCGAAGTAGAGGCTCTTGCCGGTCGCCGAGCGGCCGTGCACGAGGCCGCCGGCCCGGCCGCGGGCGCCTGCCTGGAGCACCAGCATGAGGCGCCCGCCCCGCATCGGGATCGTCTCCTCGGAGAGGGTCTCCTTGTGCTCGGCGACGTAGCCCGAGAGGTCGCGGTAGAGCTGCTCGCGGGAGCGGCGGATCTCCCGCCGCAGCGCCGCGAGGCGCGGGCTGGCGTCCTCGCGCACCTCGCCGCGCCGGTCGAGGGTCTTCTCGATGCGCCCGAGGAGGGTGTCCGTCTCGGCCGCCTCGGGGACGAGCGCCCCGAGCGCCGGGCAGGCGGGGTCGGCGGCGGCGATCCGCTGGGCGGCGGCGCGGACGGCGCGCAGCAGGTCGGCGAGGCGGACGAGGTCGCCGCCGGCGACCGGCGGCCGGCCGGTGGCGAGCCGCTCGAGCAGCTCGCCGAGGGGCGCCTCGAAGTCGGGGACCAGCGCCCGCTCGGCGAGGAGGCGCTCGACCTCCTCGAAGCGGCGGCGGTGGGCGGCGAGGGCCGGCTCGGAAGTGTGGGGGGAGAGCGCCAGGACGCGCTCGCGCCCGAGGTCGCTCGCCGCCAGCCGCGCCACGACGGCGAGGAGCGCCGGCAGCTCGAGCGCCTGGGCGGTGGCGGCGGAGAGGACGGGGGTCTCGGAGGACATCGCCTGAAAAAGCGAACGGGAGCGGGCGTGACCCCGCTCCCGTCGTGTTGCGCCTCGTCTGGGGGGCCTAGGTCAGGCCAGACCCTGGCGGCGCTCCTCCGCGAGCTTGCGCAACGCCTTCTTGCGGGCCTGTACGGTCTTCCGCTTGCGCTTGACGGAGGGCTTCTCGAAGTGCTGGCGCTTGCGCAACTCGGTCAGGATTCCGGACTTCTCGACCTTGCGCTTGAAGCGACGCAGCGCGTTCTCGAAGCTCTCCTCTTCGCGCACGTGCACTACCGGCATTCGCTGATCACCTCTCTTCTCTGGGGCCTTGGGGTGGCATCTCGACCGGGGGGCCATGCCCGGGCAGTAAGGGGGGATTCTCGCCCGCGGGGCGGGGGGGCGTCAAGCCGTGGGGGAATCTATCTCCGGGTGCAGGAGATCTATCTCCGGGCCCTCGGGATAGATCCCGGACGGCTGAAGATCTATCTCCAGGCCCGGGAGATCTATCTCCGGCGCTTGGAGATACATCTCCGGGTCCTCGGGATAGATCCCGGACGGTTGGAGATAGATCTCGAGGCCCTGGAGATAGATCTCCGGCGAGTGGAGATACATCTCCGGCGCCCGGAGATCTATCTCGTGGTGCAAAAGATAAATCCCGGGGTGCACTGGAGAACATCTCCCGGTCTCGGGGGCTTAGCTGGTGGCGGCGGCGCGGGAGCGGCGGGGGGTCGGGGCCGGCCGGGCGGGGGCGGCGGGCCGTCCTTGAGGCTTCGCCGGTACAGCTTCGAAGTCGAGCTGGTAGACCTTGAGCGCCGGGGCCGGCGGCGGGTCGGCGGACTTGGCGAACCAGACCGCGGCGGCCGAGCCGGCGGCGTCCTTGGGGTAGAACCAGGCGACCACCCCGCGGCTGGCCCCCTTGCCGGCGTACTCGCGGACGTTGTGCGGGTTGGGGGCGCCCAAGAGGGCGCGCACCTCCTCGCCGCTCATCCCGGCCTTGACCTGGTCGAAGCGGGCGCGGGTCATGAAGCGGCTGCGCTCGAGCCGCTTCACCTCGGCCGCGAGGCGCGGGTTGCCCGGGTCCACCAGCAGGGCGCCGCGCAGGATCTCGAGCGCCCGCCGGTAGTCCCCCCCCTCCTCGATGTACTCGCGGGCGACGCGGATGTCCTCGTCGCTGCGCAGGCGGAGCGCCTGGCGCTGGCGCGCCGTGAGCGGCTCGCCCTGGCGGGGCGGGTCGGAGTTGATGAAATCGGCGAGGCGGCGGTCGAGCTCCTGGGCGGCGAGGTCGATCTGCGCCGCCAGGACGCCCGGGTCCTTGGCTTTGCTTTCGGCCAACCGCGCGCGCTGGGCGTCCAGATCCTGCTTGGTGGCGGTGATCCAGCGCCACTCGGCCTCGCGGGCGGCGGCGAGCGCGCTCGCCTCGGTCTCCTCGGGTCCCCGCGCGCATCCCGCAGCGAGGAGGACCGCCAGCGCGCCCGCGCGCAACGCTCTCGAAACACCTCTGCGCATCCTGCGACCTCCTACAACGCGCGCGGCGGCGAAAGGTAGCACGGCGGTCGAAGACTGGACAACCGCTCCCCCCTCCCGAATAATCTCCTCTTTCTCCACCCCAGGCGCGGGAGCCGGACGATGCCGTTTAGCGAGAGAGTCGAGGAGCTGGACCGCGAGATCCGCAGCACGGTCGCGCGCGCCTTCACCGAGCTGCGCGACGAGCTGGCGGAGCGGTTCCGCCGCTCGCACGAGGACCTGCTCCTCCACCTCGAAGAGCGCGAGCCCACCCTGCCGGACGAGCTGCTCAGCCTCTCCGAGCTCGCGCCCATCGCCGCGCAGGAGGCCGAGACCGCCCGCCGCGCCGCCTTCGCCGAGCTGCGCGACGGTCTCGCCGCGCTCGATCACGCCCGCTCGCAGGCCGACGTCCTGGCGGCGCTGCTCGAGGCGGCAGGCCGCTACGCCTCGCGCTCCCTTCTCCTCTTGACCCGCGCCGGCGAGCTGCGCGGCTGGGGCGGCCGCGGCTTCGGCGACGAGGCGGCGGTGCGCGCCCTCGGCCTGCCGCTGCCCGAGGGCGGTCCCTGGGCGACGCTCGCCGGCGGCGACGGCACGGTGCCGCTGACCGCGCCGCAGTGCGCCGAGCTGTGCAGCCGGCTCGAGAGCGAGCTGCCGCGCGACGGCGTGCTGGTGCCGCTCGTCCTGCGCGACCGCGTCGCGGCGGCGCTCTACGCCGACCGCACCGGCGGCGACGAGCTGCTGCTGGAGCCGCTCCAGGCGCTGGTCTACGCGGCGGCCCAGGCGATCGAGTCCCTCCCCTTCCGCGAGCGTGGCTCGACGGCGACGCTGCACCTCGCCGTGGTCGAGGCGCCGCCCGAGGCCGCGCCGGTCGAGGAAGCGGCGGAGGAGCCCCCGGCCGCGGCCGGCGAGCCCGGGGCCGCGCCGGAAGCCCCGCCGGCGGTCGAGGGGATGATCGCCGCCGAAGCGGAGCCGGCGGTGCCCGAGACCGCCCCGGAGCCGGGCGCGGCAGCGCCCGCGGACGAGGCGCCCTGGGGCGAGGAGCGTTGGGAAGACGAGCCGGCCATCGCCTCGACCGAAGCCGCGGTGGTGGCGGCCGAGACCGGCGCCTGGCAGGCCGAGGCCGCGCGCGAGACGCCCGAGGCGGCCGCCGAGACGGCGCCCTGGGCGGTCGTGCCGCCGCCGAGCGCCGCCGCGGAGGCGGCCCCGGTCTGGGGCGAGTCGCTCGAGGAGGACGAGACGGCCGGCATGACGCCGTCGCTCGACGACACCGCCGCCATCTCCGGCTCCCCGCTCGAGGACGCCGGGGCCGGCTCCTGGCGGCTGGAGGACGAGGGGCTGGCCGCGGTCGCCGAACCCCCCGCACCGGAGCCGGCGCCCGAGACGCCCGAGACGACCGTCGAGAGCTGGCGCTCGGCCCCCACCGCCGCCTGGCAGCTCCCGCGCTACCGGGAGCCGGCGGCCGAGCCGGTCGAGCCCGCCGTGTCGGCCGCGGAAGCGGCCCCGGAGCCGCTCGGCGCCCAGGAGGCCGAGGCGCCCGCGGCCCAGAGCCAGGAGACGGTGATGTTGCGCGCCCCGGTGACCGAGCCGGTCCCCTCGCCCTATGGCGGACCGGCCGCCGCGCCGCCGCCGCCGGGCCCGGCCCAGACCGTCCGCATCGCGGCCTTCGGCGGCGAGGTGCAGCCGCCGCAGGACGTCGAGGGCCCGGGCTGGGCGTTCGCCACCGCCCGGATCCCCACGTCCGGCGTCGACGCGCACGAGGAGGCGCGGCGGCTGGCGCGGCTGCTGGTCTCGGAGATCAAGCTCTACAACGAGGAGCAGGTCGAGGAAGGGCGCCGCAACCGCGACCTCTATGAGCGGCTCAAGGACGATATCGACCGCTCACGCCAGCTTTACGAGGAGCGGGTGGACCCGAGGATCCTCAACTCCACCGACTACTTCTACCAGGAGCTGGTGCGCATCCTGGCCGCGGGCGACTCGCGGGCGCTGGGGATCTGACCGCAGTCGTTCGGGAATCGACGTCTGCAGTAAGGAGTTGATGTTGCCGTGAGCCGTGTCGTCGTACGCCGGAAGCTCCTCCCCCTCGCCATCCCGATCCTCGTTCCCCTGCTGCTGGGCGCGGCCAGCCGCCCGCCCGAGCCGGCGGCGCCCGCCGGCGCCCCGCGC
>DATLOC010000028.1:0-283311 GCA_035536455.1 Thermoanaerobaculia bacterium
CGCCGGCGGCGCCGCACGGCGGTTGGCCGCGGGGCAGCCGCGCCGAGCCGGAGTCCGCCGAGCGCGAGGCCGAGGGGCTGATCGCGCTGCCCGACGCGCCGCGGCGGACCTCGGAGCGCTACCCGCCGGCGACGGGGCCGGTGGCCGACGCCGCCGAGCGCGGCCTGCGCCACCTGCTGGAGGTCGCCGCGCTCGAGCTGTCGTTCCACATCCAGCAGGGGGAGGGGCGGCTCGAGATCGAGCTGTCGGGAAACGACACCGAGCTCTGCTCGGGCGAGGAGGGGGAGCTGCTGCGCGCCATCGAGCACCTGCTGCCGCGCCTGGTCCGAGGGCTCGCCGGCGAGCCGATCCCCTGCCGTGTCGACTGCGACAACTTCCACGACATCCGCGAGGAGCGGCTGCGCAGCATGGCGCAGCGCGAGGCGGAGGAGGTCCGGCGGAAGGGGCGGCCCCGGACGCTCGAGCCGATGAACCCGGCCGACCGCCGGATCGTCCACATCACGCTCGCCGACGACCCCGCCGTCGAGACCGAGAGCGATGGCGACGGGTACTTCAAGCGCGTCACCATCCGGCCGGTATAGTTTTCGGACCGAACCGGAGGATTTTCGGACCAAAAACCCCATCTCCGGACCGTGAATTCACCCGCCGGCCGCCGGAGGTTTATCTTTTCGGACCGCGGGATTATCTTTTCGGACCGCCAGAACATCTTTTCGGACCGTAGTGCTGTCTCCGGCTGCTCATCCGACGTTTTGAGGCCCTCCGGCGGTATCTTTTCGGACCAAAGTTCCCCATTTCAGGACCGAACACACTCCAGCGACGCTCGGGGATCTCCTGGCGGCGGCCGTTTGGCACGGTTCTCGGACCAAAGGCCCCCATTATCGGACCGAATGGTACCAGTTTCGGACCGGAGATAAGTTTTCACGTGAAACAAACAGCCCGCCAGACGGTCCCGGAGATCCCCCGCGGTCGGTTCGATGAAGCCTTGGCCGCGCTCGCTCCCGGGCCCCTTTGGCCGGAATCCCTCGCCGCAATGCACACACATTACGAGGAGCTGCGGCGCTGGAGCGGCCGGCTCAACCTGATCGGTCCGGGCACGGCGCAGGAGGTGCTGGAGCGCCACTTTGGGGAGTCGCTCGCCGCGCTGCCGCTCCTCCCGCCCGGCCCGACCTCCCTCGTCGACGTCGGCTCCGGCGCCGGCTTTCCGGGCCTCGTCCTGGCCGCCGCCTGTCCCGACCTCGCCGTCACGCTCGTCGAGGCGCGCGAGCGGAAGTGGGCGTTTCTCCAGTCGGCGGCGCGCCGCGCCGCGTTGCCCTGCCGCTGCCTCAATGCTACAGTCCGCCTCCCGCTGCCGGCGGGCCTTCCAGAGAGCATCGGCGTCGTCACCCTTCGGGCCTTGCGGCTCGAGCCGGAGGTGCTTGCCGCCCTCGCCGCGCGCTTCGGGCCGGAGGGGCGCGTCCTGCTCTGGGCCGGCGCCGAGGAGCCGCCGCTGCCGCCGGGGCTCGTGCCGGGCCGCGAGGTGCGGCTCCCGGGGAGCGCCCGGCGCCGCATCCTGGAGTTCCGGCCGGCCGCGGCCGCCTAGCACGTTATGACCCTCACGATCGCCATCGCCAACCAGAAGGGTGGGGTGGGGAAGACCACCACGGCGATCAACCTCGGCGCCGCGCTCGGGGCGCTGGAGCGGCGGGTGCTCCTCGTCGACTGCGACCCGCAGGGCAACGCCACCCGCGGCCTGGGCGGGGACGCGGCGCCGCCGCACCTCTACCACGTGCTCACCGGCGAGGCGCCGCTCGCCGCCGCCATCCGCCCTTCCGGCTTCCCGCACCTCGACCTGGCCCCGGCGCAGCGCGACCTCGTCGGCGTCGAGGTCGAGTTCGTGGGGCAGAGCGGCTGGGAGGGGCGGCTGCGCGAGGTGCTGGTGCCGGTCGCTTCGAGCTACGACACCATCCTCCTCGACTGCCCGCCCTCGCTCGGGCATCTCACGGTCGCCGCCCTCGCCGCCGCCGACGGGGTGCTGGTGCCGCTCCAGTGCGAGTACTACGCGCTGGAGGGGATCACCGAGCTCCTGGCCACCGTCCGCCGCATCCAGGCGGGGCTCAACCCGCAGCTCACGATCGCCGGCATCCTGCTGACCATGTACGACGACCGCACCAACCTCTCGCGTGACGTGGCGGAGGAGATCCGCCGCCACTTCGCCGGCAAGGTGTTCGAGACGGTGGTGCCGCGCAACGTGCGCCTCGCCGAGGCGCCGAGCCACGGGCTGCCGATCATCCAGTACGACATCAAGTCGCGCGGCGCCGAGGCGTACCTGGCGCTGGCGCGCGAGTTCCTGCGGAGGGCCGCGTGAGCGCGAGCGCTGGCCGGGGGCGCCGCCTGGGCCGCGGGCTCGACGCGCTGATCGCGCCGTCGGAGGCGCCGGCCTCGGTGACCGAGCTGCCGGTCGACCGCCTCCGCCCCAACCGCCTGCAGCCGCGCAGCGCCTTCGACGAGGCGGCGCTGGAGGAGCTGGCGGGCTCCATCCGCGCCCAGGGAGTCGTTCAGCCTCTCGTCGTAACTCCTTCTCCCGATGGAACTTACACGATCATCGCGGGGGAGCGCCGGTGGCGCGCGGCGCGCCGCGCCGGGCTCGAGACGGTGCCGGTCGTAGTCCGCCAGGTGGCCGGCGAGCGCGACCTCCTCGAGCTCGCCCTGGTCGAGAACCTCCAGCGCAGCGACTTGAACCCGATCGAAGAGGCGGAGGCCTTCCGGGCCCTGCAGGAGCAGTTCGGCCTGTCGCAGGAGGAGATCGCGGCGCGGGTGGCGAAGAGCCGCCCGGCGGTGGCGAACGCCCTGCGCCTCCTGAAGCTCCCGGACGAGGTGCAGCAGATGCTGCGCGACGGCCGCCTCACCGCCGGCCAGGCCCGGCCGCTCCTGGCCCTGCCCGACCGCGAAAAGCAGGTGGCGATGGCCGAGCGCGCGGTGCGCGAGGGGTTGTCGGCGCGCGAGCTGGAGCGCCTGGCGGGCGAAGCCGCGGGGGAGGGCGATGCCGCGCCCGCCGCGCGGCGCGCCACCAAGCCGCCCGAAGCCAACGCCGCGGCCGCGGCGGAGAAGCTGACCCGCCGCCTCCAAACGAAAGTCGAGATTCACCGCCGCGGGAAGGGCGGGACGCTCCGCATCCACTTCCACTCGGAGGAGGAGCTGATCCGCCTGTACGAAGCTCTCATGGGAGACATGCGATGAAATTCAAACAGGAGGCAAAGAGGAGCGCGCTGAACGGCTTCCTCGACAGCGGCAGCTCGACGCAGGGGGAGCTGCGCTTCGAGACCTCGTTCCGGGTGGACGGCCTCTTCCAGGGCAAGGTCGCCTCGGACGGGGACCTGGTCGTCGGCGAGAGCGGCGAGGTGGAAGGCGACCTCAAGGTCGGCGCTCTCTACGTGACCGGCATCGTGCGCGGCACCGTGCAGGCGTCGCGGCGGGTGCAGATCGCGCCGGGCGGCAAGCTCTTCGCTGAGCTGGAGACGCCGACGCTGGTCATCGAGGACGGCGCGCTCTTCGAGGGGCGCTGCGCGATGCAGCGCGAAGCGGCGCCGGTGCCGAAGCTCGTGCCCGTCGGGCGGGAGCGGCAGGAAGCGGTCTAGCGCTGCGGCCGCGGCCGCTCGATCAACCCTTCGTAGGAGGGGAGGAAGGTCAGCGGCTGGGCGGCCAGGAAGGCCGGGTCGAAGGCCTCGGTCAGGACCCGCCCGTCGAGGTCGCGCGCCACCGGCAGGCGGAGGGCGTAGAGCAGCGTCGGCGCCAGGTCCACCAGCCGCGCCTCCGTCAGCAGCGACCGCCGCCGCACCCCGTCGCCGTAGAGCATCAGCACCCCGTCGGGCGCGCCGTCGAGCCGCCCTCCCACCCCTTCGCCCCCGGTCAACTCCGCCCACAGGCGCGCCTCCCTGCTGGGCGCTTCGACGCCGTGCGCCGAGACGACGGCCAGCAGGCGCGGTCCGCGCCCGCTCTCCCAGAGCCGCGCGAGCCACGCGTCGAGCCCTTCGTAATAGCCCGCCAGCCGCACCGCCGCCCGCGCCTCGGCCGCGCCGCGCGCGCCGTCGGTCGCCGCGGCCCAGCCGCCGAAGGCGCGGCGCGAGACCTCGGCGAGCCCCGGCAGGACGACGAAGCAGGCCTCGACCTCGGGCCGCCGCGCCACGAGCGCCTCCGCCACGGCCAACCGCCGCGCGTCGCCGGCGAGCCCCGCGGCGGGCCCCGGCAGCTCGCCCTCGCCAACGACGAAGGCCGGCAGCCCCGGCGCGGCGCTCGCCGCCGGCCAGCCTACGACCGCGCTCGCCGCCCCCAGCCGCGGCAGCACCTCCCAGAGGGTCGCCGCCTCCCGCCCCGCGCCGGGCGGTTCGCCGCGCGCCGCCCGCACCCCCCAGCGCTCGAACCCGATCCCCACCGGCAGGAGGCGCAGCTCGGGGTCCGGCCCGAGGAACCGCGCGCGGTAGCGCACGCCGCCGAGGACGCCGTGCCGCGCCGGGTGCGTGCCGGTGGCGAGCGTTGTCCACAGCGCCGCCGGCCGGCGCGGGGTGAAGGAGGCGAGCCGCCCATACGCCCCCTCCTCCAGGAGGCGCGCGAGGAAGGGCACGCGCCCCTGAGCGGCGAGCGGCAGGATGGCGTCGAGCGTCGCCGCGTCGAGGCCGATCACCCAAAGGCGCGGCCGCTCACCGCGCTCGACGACGGGCGCCCGCCGCGGCGATTCGGGGGGCGGCCGGAAGGACTCCCGCCGCTCGATCAGCACGTAGACCGAGAGCACCGCGAGGAGCCCCAGGAACCAGCGGCTACGCCGGCCGTAGCGCCGTCCCCGGACGGTGTGGAGAAGGGCGGTATAGAAGCCGGCTAGGGCGGCGGCGGCGAGCCAGAGCGCGGCTTTCAAGAGGCGGCGGTTCACCCCCGCCGGCAGGTAGTAGGCGTAGTAGGAGGCGTGCGCGGCGTCGAGGAGCGCGGCGGCGGCGAGCGCGGCGGTCAGCGTCCAGGGGAGCAGCCGGCGCGCGCGGCCCGGCCGCCCCCAAGTCCACGGCAGCTGCGCCGCCAGCCCGGCGAGACCCAGCAGGAGCCCGTACTGGAGGACGGCGCGGGCGAACGGCTCGCCGCGGAAGGGGAGGGCGGGGTTGAGGAAGAACAGCAGCCCCGCGACCTGCGCGCCCGCGAGAACGCCGGGCAGGAGGCCGGCCCCGAAAACGGTGAGCCAACCGTCCTTGCGCATCGGACTAAGAGGCCAGAGGCAAGCCGCGCGGTACTAGAAGATGAAGATAGGCCGATCCACCACGTGATTGAACGTCCACTCGTAGGTGTAGCCCGGGTACTCGAGCGGCACCGCGTAGTGGGCCTCCAGCTTGATCCGGTCGCCGATCCGCTGCACCTGCACGCCTTCCTTGGTCAGCGGCAGCTCGAGCTCGCGGGCCCGCGCGAGGATGCGCAGCTCGAGGTCGTCCGGCGGCGCCTGGGGCGAGAACTTCGACAGCTCGACCATGTAGTCGTAGAGCTGCGAGGTGCGGATCTTGACCGGGATCGCCTTCCAGCCGATCGCCACCACCAGCACCAGCACCAGCAGCCAGACGATGCACCCGACATTGCCGTCGCCGCGTTCGGACCTGCGCCGCATCGTCGCTCTCCTCCAGGCGGTGGGGGCGTCGAGTCTAGCGCACGATCTCGAACGTCCGCTCCCAGCGGGTGGCGCCGACGAAGCGGCGGACGACGCGCCCGAGCTGGCGCAGCTTGCCGCGCAGGCCCGGCCAATCGGCGCTCTCGCCCCCCTCGGCGGTCGACCAATAGATCATGAAGGCCCGCCCCTTGACGTGGCTCTCCGGCACCGGTCCCCAGACCCGCGAGTCGCGCGAGTTGTCGCGGTTGTCTCCCAGACAGAAGTAGTGCGCCGGCGGCACGACGTAGGGGCCGAAGCTGTCGCGGTCGCTCCAGCCCGTGACCACCGAGCCGCGCGCGAAGGTGCGGCGATCGGCATGGTAGGTGTAGCTCGCATCGGCCACCGCCTTGCCGTTCAAGTAGAACTGCTTGTCGACGATCTCCACCGTGTCGCCCGGCAGCCCCACACAGCGCTTGATGAAGTCGCGCGCCGGGTCCTCGGGGTACTTGAAGACCACCACGTCGCCCCGCCGGATGGGGCGCGTCGGCAGCAGCGCCCGCTCGAACGGCGTCGCCGTCCGGCCGTAGACGAACTTGTTGACCAGGATGTGGTCGCCGACGAGGAGGTTCTCCTCCATCGAGCCGGTGGGGATCTTGAACGCCTGCAGGACGTAGGTGCGGGCGAAGAGCGCGAAGATCACCGCGATGAGCAGGACCTCCAGGGACTCCTCGAGGAAGGACTTCTCCGTGGCCATGCGCTGCGGCGGGGTGCGGCGGCGCGGGCTACCGCACCAGGTGGAAGGTGCGGTCCCAGCGCGTCTTGGTGAAGAAGCCGCCGGCGGTCCTGCCGAGGCGCCCGGCCTCCTCCTTCAAGCTGCTGAAGCGGCCGTCGGAGGTGCCGCCGCCGTAGGACCAGTAGACGAGCTGCGCCCGCCCCTTGACCAGGTGCGCCGGCAGCGGCCCCCAGAAGCGCGAGTCGAGCGAGTGGTCGCGGTTGTCGCCGGTGCAGAAGTAGTGGTCCGCCGGCACCTGGTAGGGGCCGAACTGGTCGCGCACCCGCCCTTGCAGGTCGGCGAACGGCTGATCCTGATAGAGCCGGTAGTCGCGGTGCTGGGTGTAGCCGTCGTCCTCCACCCGCTTGCCGTTGATGTGGAGCTCCTTGTCGACGTAGTCGATCGCGTCGCCGGGGAGCCCCACGCAGCGCTTGACCACGTCCACCGTCGGGTCCTGCGGCGAGCGGAAGATGACGATGTCGCCGCGCCGGATCGACCGCGCCGGCAGCAGCTTCTTCTCGAGCCCCGTTCGCGCCGGTCCGTAGATGTAGCGGTTCACGAACAGGTGGTCGCCGATGAGCAGCGTGTCCTCCATCGAGCTCGAGGGGATGTAGAACGTCTGCACCACGAAGACGTTGGTGAAGCGGAGGAAGATCGCCGCGATGATCAGCGCCTCCAGCCACTCTCGCGGGAACGAACGCTCGTGCGCCATAGGCGCGTAAATCTACCCCAGCCGCGGTAAGACGCCGCGCTCCGGTCCAAATCTTCGTCGCCTCGCCGGCCGCCCGTCCGGCGCGTCCCTCGTCCAGATCTTCGTCGCCCGCTTCGCCGCGCTGCCGCGGCCATGAGCGTCGTAAGCGCCTTCCGAATCAGTGACTTGGCTCCTGCCGCCGCACTTGGCAGCGGGCTTGATCTCGCCGCGCCGCCACAACGACCGGAGAGGAGGTGGGAGACCCCGGACGGACGCGACGACGCAGCGCCAGCAGACAGGAGAGACGCAGCACAACGAAATCGAACCGTTGCACACGCAACCGACGCCTACGAACGAAAGGACGACCCCATGAAGAACGCTTCGCGATGGGCCGCGGCCCTCACCCTCTTCGCCATCCTCCTCGCCGCCGTCCCGGCGCACGCCGCCGAGCCGGCCAAGCGCGGCGTGGTCAACGTCAACACCGCCGAGGCGGCGCAGCTCGCGCTGCTGCCGCGGATCGGCCCCTCGGTGGCCGGGCGGATCATCGAGTTCCGCAAGAAGAACGGCCCCTTCAAGTCCACCGAGGACCTGATGCTCGTGCGCGGCATCGGCGAGCGCACCTTCGCCCTCCTCAAGCCCTACGTGACGACCTCCGGGCAGACGACGCTCGCCGAGAAGGTGAGCGTCCCGCGCGCGGCCGCCAAGCAGGGCTCCCGCTAGAGCAGGCCCACCCCCTCGCGGGGCGGCGCTCGCCGCCGCCCCGCCCTTCCTCCTCCTGGAGATCCGCCATGCGCAGCGGCCAACGTGGCTACACCCTGGTCGAGCTGCTGATCTGCTCGGCCGTCCTGCTGACGCTCCTCCTGATCAGCGCACCGCCGCTCCTCGAAGCGAGCGCCGCGCTCCGCCTGCAGACCGCCGCGGCGGAGCTGGTCGGGACGCTGCGCGCGGCGCGCATGGCGGCGCTGCGCTGGGACGGCAACGCCGCGGTCAAGTTCCGGCCGCGCGGCGACGGCACCGTGACCTACGCCCTCTACCGCGACGGCGACGGCGACGGCGTGCTCAACGCGGACATCAACTCCGGCGTCGATCCCGAGCTGGCGCCGCCGCGCCCGCTCATGCACTTCGGGCCGCGCATCTGGTTCGGCCTGCCCGCCGGGCCGCCGCCCCCCGACCCCGGCGATCCCGGCAGCAAGCTCACCGGCGACCCGGTGCGCTTCAACCGCTCCGACCTCGCCTCCTTCGGCCCGCTCGGCACCTCGACCCCCGGCTCGCTCTACCTGACCGACGGCCGCCGCCTCGTCGCCGTGCGCCTCTTCGGCCGCACCGGCAAGGTGCGCGTGCTGGTCTACGACGCGGAGACGAAAAAGTGGCGTTGACTCCCCCGAGGCGCCGCAGTACCGTTGGACCGTGGCCGGGATCGTCGTCGTCACCACCGTCGGCACCGAGGAGCAGGCCAACCTCCTCGCCCGCGAGATCGTCGGCCGCCGCCAGGCCGCCTGCGTCAACATCCTCCCCGGCGTCCGCTCCGTCTACCGCTGGGAGGGGAAGATCTGCCAGGACGGCGAGCTGATGCTGGTGATCAAGACGCTGGACAGCGAGTTCGAGGGGGTCGCCGAGACGATCCGCGAGCTGCACAGCTACGACCTGCCGGAGATCCTCGCCTTCCAGGTCACCCGCGGCGAGAGCAACTTCCTCGAGTGGATCGCGGCGAGCGTCGACAAGGAGGCCGACTTCTCCGACGAGGAGGAGAGCGAGCTGGCCTACGTCGGCGATCCCGACGACACCGACTTCTAGAGCGAGCTAGCGCGCCGCGGCCGCGACCCGCGCGCCCACCAGCGCGGCCAGCGCCTGGTCGAGGTCGGCGAGCAGGTCCTCGACGTCCTCGATCCCCACCGACAGCCGCACCATCCCGTCCGTCAGGCCCAGTTCCGCCCGCCGCTCCGGCGGGATCGAGGCGTGGGTCATCGTCGCCGGGTGCGACGCCAGGCTCTCGACGCCGCCGAGGCTCTCGGCGAGGCTCCAGACCCGCAACCGGTCGAGCATCTCCTTGGCCGCGGCGAAGCTGCCCAGCTCCACCGTCACCATCGAGCCGAAGCCGCGCGCCTGCCGCTTCTGCACCGCGTGGCCGGGGTGGTCCGGCAGCCCCGGGTAGAGCACCCGCTCGACCGCCGCGTGCCGCACCAGGAAGTCCACCACCGCCCGCGCGTTCGCCTCGTGGCGGTCCATGCGCACCGCCAGCGTCTTGATGCCGCGCAGGTTGAGGAACGCCTCGAACGGCGAAAGGATCGCCCCGGCCGACTTCTGCACCAGCGCGAACCACTCGGCGTCCTCGGGCGTCGTCGAGACCAGGACACCGCCGAGCGAGTCGCTGTGGCCGTTCAAGAACTTGGTCGTCGAGTGGACGACGAAGTCGGCGCCGAGCTCGAGCGGCCGCTGCAGGTAGGGGGAGAGGAAGGTGTTGTCCACCGCCATCCGCGCGCCGCGCGCGTGGGCAAGCTCGGCGGCGGCGGCGAGATCGGTGACGTCCATCAGCGGGTTGGTCGGCGTCTCGACGTAGAGCATCCGCGTGACGGGCGTGAACGCCCGCTCGACCGCCGCCAGGTCGCTCGTGTCGACCCAGGAGAAGTGGAGGTCGTAGCGCTCGAGGACGCGGGTCAAGTAGCGGTAGGTGCCGCCGTAGGTGTTGCGTGAGACGACCGCGTGGTCGCCGGCCTTCAGGACGGTCATCAGGCACGAGATCGCCGCCATGCCGGAGGCGAAGGCGTGCCCCGCGTGCCCCCCTTCGAGCGCCGCGACGTTCTCCTCGAGGGCGGAGCGCGTGCGGTTCTGCACCCGCGCGTACTCGTACCCCTTGTGGACTCCGAGCTCGTCGTGGACGTAGGTCGAGGTGGCGTAGATCGGGACGGTGACGGCGCCGGTCGTCGGGTCGGGCTCTTGACCGGCGTGGATGGCGCGGGTGGAGAAGCCGAGGTGCCGCGGGTTCCCTTTCATGGCTGCGCCATAGGATAGCGCGCCATGCCCGAAGACGACTTCTCGCCGCTGCGCTGGGAGGACGGGGCGCTCCTCCTGCTCGACCAGACACGGCTCCCGGCCGAGGAGGCCTGGCTCCGCTGCACGCGGGCGGAGGAGGTCGCCGACGCGATCCGGCGGCTGGCGGTGCGCGGCGCGCCGGCGATCGGCGTGGCCGCGGCGTTCGGGCTGGCGCTCGGCGTGCGGGGCGTGCCGGCGGCGGAGCTGGGGGAGCGCTTCGAGGCGACGGCCCGGCTCCTCGCCGCGACGCGCCCCACCGCGGTCAACCTGCGCTGGGCCCTCGAGCGCGGGCGGCGGGTCTTCGCCGAGAGCGCCGCCGGCGGGTCGGAAGCGGCGTTTGCGGCGCTCCTCGCCTGGGCGCAGGCCCTCCACGTCGAGGACGTGGCGACCAACCGCCGGATGGGCGAGCACGGCGCCGCCCTCTTCGCCGCCGGCGACCGCGTCCTCACCCACTGCAACACCGGCGCGCTCGCCACCGCCGGCTACGGCACGGCGCTCGGCGTCATCCGGTCATCCTTCCGGCAGGGGAAGGTGGACTTGGTCTGGGTGGACGAGACCCGCCCGCTCCTCCAGGGCGCGCGCCTGACCGCCTGGGAGCTGGCGCGCCTCGGCATCCCCTACCGCCTCGTCACCGACGCCTCCGCCGGCACCCTCATGGCGCAGGGCAAGGTCGACCGCATCGTCGTCGGCGCCGACCGCATCGCCGCCAACGGCGACACCGCAAACAAGATCGGTACCTACCCCCTGGCCGTCCTGGCCCAGCGCCACGGCGTCCCCTTCTACGTCGCGGTGCCCCTCTCGACGATCGACCCGCAGACCCCGGACGGCGCCGCGATCCCGATCGAAGAGCGCTCAGCGGAGGAAGTGACGCAGCTGTTGGGGAAAGCAATTGCCCCGGCAGAGGCGGAGGCCGTCAACTACGCCTTCGACGTCACCCCCGCCGAGCTGATCGCCGCGATCGTGACAGAGGTGGGGGTGCTGCGGCCGCCCTACACAGAGAGCATCGCGCGGGCGCTCTCATCCCTCCGCCTCGAAGGCCGGGATGTCGTCCAGGAACCCTGACGCCACGGTCACTCTGCGGCCGGTCAGGTCGTCGCCGAGCCAGCGCAGGAACGCGGAGCTCCGGGATGCGGCCGGGAGGCGCCGGCTCACCCAGGCCGCGCCGCCGAGGACCGCGAGCCCGAAGACGAAGTTGCTGGCGACCCAGGGCAGCCCGAAGGCACGGTAGACATCGAGCCCGATGAGGCCGTGGGGAACGACGACGACCAGCAGGGCCCAGAGCAGCGGCGCCGAGAGCAATAGCCAGCGGTTCGAGCGGGCGCGCACGACGCGGAGCTCCGCCAACCGTCGCTGGATCGCCACAACCGGTCCGGCGTAGTCGATCTAGCCGAGCGCCACGAGCTGCCGCGCAGCGAGGCCGAGGACGAGGATCGCCACCAGGTGGAGGGCGGCCGCCGGGAGCGCGAACCGGACCGTGCCGAGGTGGTCGAACAGATAGGAGCCCACGAGCAGGGCCGCCAGCACGCCGAAGGCGACCTCGTACCACAGCACGAGGCGCACGAACCTCAGCTTTGATCGCGTCCGGTCGAGCGTGCCGGCCTCGGTCAGGCGCAGGTTGAGGCGCAGCGCGGGCTCCATCGCCTCCAGCCGCCGGTCCGTTTCCTTCCAGAGGGTCTTCAGCTCATCGAGCTCCATGTTCGGTCTCCTTTTCCGGCGCCAGGTCACGGCGCATCGTCTGCTTCAGGCCGGAGCCGGCGCTTGTCCGATACAGATTCTCTCAGCTATGATACAGATCGACAGGAGGGCTCGCGATGAGAGCAGTGGCCGACAAGACCGGCCTGAGACGCAAGAACCTGATCCTCGACCAGCGCAAGATCGATCGCGCCAAGGAGATCCTGGGGGCTGCGACTGAGACCGAGGCCATTCACCGCGCGCTCGACGAGGTTCGCGAGCTCGCCCGCTTCCGCGAAGAGACGGAGGCGGGGCTCCGCGACCTCCTCGGGCGCGGCGGCTTCGCGGACCACTTCGCCCCGTCCACCAAGTAGGTCGTGTTCCTTCTCGACTCGAACGTCTACATCGCCGGCTTCAACGATCCCGACTTCGGCGAGGCCTTTCGAGCCTTCCACCAGAAGAACCTGCCGCAGCTGATCCTCAGCGCGGTGGTGGCGCACGAGCTGCTCGTCGGCGCTCGCGATCGCCGGCGGATCGACGCGCTCGAACGGGGCCTGCTCGAGCCCTTCCGGACCCGGCGCCGGATCCATGTGCCCACACTCGCTACGTGGAACCTGGCGGCGGACATCGATCGCCGTCTGCGGGAGCTCGGCAGCTACGAAAGCAGCCTCACCCAGCGCAGCTTCGGTAACGACCTCCTGATCGCCGCCACCGCTCGCGAGCTGGGGGCTACGCTCGTGACGCGAAACCTAGGGGATTTCGAGCTTATCCGGCGCGTCGTTCCGATCCACTTCCAGCCGCCGTGGCCCGCGGGCAATGAGCCAAGCAGATAGGGCTTCCTCCGTGCTGACCATCCGCATCAATGACGACCTCAAGCGCGCGCTTGCTCGCGAGGCTCTGCGGCGGCGCAAGACCATGAGCGAGGTGGCGCGCGAGATCCTCACCGCTGGCCTCAGCAGCGAGGGATCCGTCCTCGATCCCACGCAAGAGGCCCGCCGTCAGTCACTCCTGGTCAGCCGCCGCGGATCGGAACGGGAGGCTCTCGAAGTCATCGAACAGACCGCGGACACCCGGGGCTGGAAGTGAAGCAAGGTGGGCACGCTCCGCGATCTTCGAGGTTATCTCGATCATCTGAACGGCATAGACCGATCGTCATGCTGCATATCGGACGTGGGCCTCGGCGAGAACGCGGTCACGGAGGGGGGATGGAGATACTTCCGCGGTACCAAATCGACCCGGCGACCGCCGAAGAGCGCCGAAAGCTCCCGCTCGAGCTCGAGGTAACGGAACCCCAGGACGACGCCGGGCGCGAAGTCGACCAAGAGATCGACGTCGCTCGCCGGGCTGAAGTCTGATCGGAGCGCCGAGCCGAAGACGGCCAGCTCCCGGATACCCCAACGGCGGCAGAGCTCCGCTAGCGCGGAGGAGTCAACCGACAGGCGCTGCGCGGTACCCGAAGCCACGCGCGAAGTGTACCGGAGGCAGCTCGTGGGTGAAGGTGGAGCACCTGTGCGCGGCTTCGAATAACGCCCTCTTCTGGCTACAGACTGCGGAGGCGGTCCCGGGACCGCCGTGGCGGACCGCTACGGGGCAGAGAGCGCGACCTCCTATAAGTCGTGAATCGACGGCATGATCTGCGCGAGCTGCTCAGCCGTAAGCCCGTCGTTGCCATCAACGAATGCGCCGCCAGTCTGTCCGGCGAATACCGAAGGACTGTTGAAAGCGATCGCCCAAACACCAATCGGCGCCACGCGAACGACATGATGCATGCTGCCCGTGCACGCGTGATCGAAACGTACAGAAGTCGTGCTGCCTCAAGAATCTGCGCGGGATATGGCATCTGGTATTGATTCGGGATCCGCCCTCGTTCGAGCGCCGGAATGAACACTACTCGTGCGGCCAATCCTTTTGCGCCGTGCATGGTCATTACGCGCACCCGGTCGAGTGTGGCGTCGACCTGTGGTTCGTCAGGTAGGTCCAGCCGACGTCGCACGGCGGCCAGAACGTCCGCCCGCTGCTGCGCGTGATCAACCCACACGTAATCCCTGAGTTCGGCGAGCGTCATCTCTGGAATAAGGGGCTCGGCGAATGCATCCCAGGCAGTAGCCGCATCGTCGTCGATCGTGGTCCGGATGATCTCTCGGATCTGGTTACGATGCTGTGCGAGTGTGTCGCTCGGCTGCCAATTCGCGATCGTAGCACAGGTTGGTACGCGCATGATCGAGAGCAGCGATCGCGCGGGCCGGCAGCCCGTTCGGCAGGTCGGCGTAGAACAGGTCGCGAAAGCTCACGTTAGGCGTCTCGATCACAAAAGCGCGGATGCGATTACACGTACCGATGCCGACACGTCGCTTGAGGCCGAGTATCGTGCGGAGCGCGACCAAATCCTCCGTGTTCCCGTGTTCGTCACGTGAGCACACTACACGCGTGACGGCGAGCACAAGGCGGCCGATGTCCGTCCCCGAGAAACCTTCTTCTTTCGGAGGATCGAACGGAACACCCGCCTGTTCCAGTGCTTCCTTGATTCGTGGCCAGAGCGCGACCCTGTTGTCGCGAGTCACCAAGAGGATGAGGATCTCCCTCGGCGAGAGCCCGGCTTGTATTAGCGATCCGCAAGAGAGGGCGATAGCCGCCGCCTCTTGATCCGCCGTAGGAAAGCGCCATCTAAGGACGACACCGGCGTTCGGCGGATCGGCGTTCCTATAGAGGGAGACCAGCGTCTTTGGGATGCGACTCGGGCTCGCGTTGCTTAGGATGAGCCTTGTTGCGGCAGCTAGGACGGTGGGCGTGCATCGGAAGCAATGCTGCAGAGCGTGAGCTGCCGCCGCGGGATATCTCTCGGTGAATCGCTGAATGCCTATCGGCGATGCGTGTCGAAACGAATAGATGCTTTGGTCGTCGTCGCCGGCCACAAAGATTGTGACTCCAGCCGCCGCCAATTGGTCGACAAACTCCAGATCCGCCGGGTTCAAGTCCTGATACTCGTCAACGACGAGGTGCTGAATCCGAAGAAGCTGCGCAGGATCCATCAGTCCGGATACCGTCGCTTGGACGCAGTTCCGCACGATTTCGCCAGGCAACACAGCGCTGTACACCTGTGCCGTTGGCTGATGGAAGACATCGAAGTGCTGCCGTTCCGCATCGCTAATCGGCGGATCGGGAGCGACATATGTTGGCGCGTTTGGCACGCCCGTGCTCCACAGCGCCTCGTAAAATCGGCGGATCTTCTCGCGCCGCGGCTTACTATTAATACCCTCCGCCTCTCCGAACTCGGCGTCGTAGATGTTCTCGAGTTCCCAGTCATCGAGCACAAGCGGCCGCGTGGGATACATCTCAAGGAGGCCGGCCTGGCGTAGCAGCCGTAGAGCGAGCGAATGGAGTGTCGTGATTGAGACGTCGACGATGCCGGGCTGCTGGTGCTCGAGGCAGTATGCGTGCAATCGCAGCCGCAGATCGATGACCGACGCGTTTGTGAATGAGACAACCGCGATGGCCGTGGCCTCGACTCCTTGCTCGAGCAGCCAGCGAACTCGCTCCTCGATTGCGGATGACTTCCCTGAGCCGGGGCCGGCCACAAGCCGGACCTGCGCCTCGGGGGCTCGAGCCGCGGCAGTTTGCACGGCCTGCGCAGCCTGTACGTCCTGAGGTCTCAGCGTCATTATCAGGAAAGAGGAATTGGTGGAGTGGTGGGAGTCGCTCCGCCAACGGCGAGCGTAGCGAGCCGTCGGCCACCGACGACGACCGTCGCCGCCGTGACGAGCGGAGCGAGGAATGGTGGAGGCGGTGGGAGTCGAACCCACGTCCGAGAAACGCGTCCCGGCGGCGTATACGTGCGTAGCCTTCGCTTTCGAATCTCGCCGGCCACGTTGGCGGGCGAAGGCGCCTGGCGTGGCGGCCAGCCTCGCTTTATCTCGGAGGTCCACGCGAGGCAGCCGGGACCTCCTTGGTCCGCTGAAGTTGCGCCCCGCGAGAGGCCACGGACCGAGCCTCAAGCGGGACGTCACGTCCTAGTTCTTAGGCCGCGAGAGCGAAGTTGTCGTTCGCAGTTACTAGATTCCGTTTTAACGAGCAGAAACTCGGCACGCGGTCGCCGGACCGCTCTTGTTCCCCGTCGAAACCGGTACGCCCCCCAGTTGTGAAAGAACCGCTCGGAGTATAACCCCCGGCTAGGCCGGCGGATTCCCCTCCGCCTCGGCGGCGAGCTGGGCCAGGAACTCCTCGGGGCCGCTGGTCGAGAGCCGCGAGACGACCAGGAGCCACCCGCCGATGGCGAGCGCCACCCCGAGCGGCGCCAAGGCGAGGAGGCGCGGGAAGAAGGGCCAGAGGACCGCCACGACCGCGCCCGCCAGCGACAGCAGCAGCACCACGACCGCCGCCGTCTGCAGCCGGTACTCGCTCTCCTCGACCGCGAGCGCCACCCGCGAGCCCTCCCCTTCCCTCTCGACCCGCACCCGGCCGCGCGCCCAGCCGCGCCGCAGCCCGGCGGTGACCGGCATCGTCAGCCGCCCGCCGTCGCCGGCCGGCTCGAAGTCGGCCCCCCAGGCCTCCGCCGTCCGCGCCAGGGCGGCGAGCGCCCGCTCGCGGCCGAGCGCCAGCCCGACCGCGTGCTCGCGCTGCGGCTCCGGCATCCGCGGGATCAGGCCGCCTGCTCGAGCGGCAGGCCGTCGAAGAACTGCTCGACCGCGGCGAGGAAGCTCGGCACGTCGGGGAGCTGGTTGATCGCCTGGCGGAGCTGGCGGCCGTGCGGCAGGCCGTGGGTGTACCAGCCGGTGAACTTGCGCAGCTTGTGGAGGGCGTAGGTCGAGGGCTCGCGCGCCGCCACCATGCGGAAGTGGGCGAGGATCAGCTCGCGCCGGTCGGCCAGGGTCGGCTCGGTGATCCGCCCGCCCGACAGCCGCGCCGCGATCTGGCGGAAGAGCCAGGGGTTGCGCGTCGCGCCGCGGCCGATCATCACCCCGTCGCAGCCGGTCTCGGCGAGCATGCGCAGCGCGTCCTCCGGCTCGCGCACGTCGCCGTTGCCGATGACCGGGATCGCGAGCGTCGCCTTGAGGCGCGCCAGGTGCGTCCAGTCGGCCTCGCCGTCGAACATCTGCCGCGCCGTGCGCGCGTGCATCGCCACCGCGGCGGCGCCTTCGGCCTCGCAGACCCGGCCGAGCTCGAGGTAGTTGCGCCGCCCGTCGTCGAGGCCGAGCCGGAACTTGACGGTGAGCGGGATTGTGATCGCCCGCCGCACGTCGCGCACGATGCGACGCGCCAGGCCGAGGTCGCCCATCAGCGCCGCCCCGGCGCACCCCTTGAGCACCTTGTTGGCCGGGCAGCCCATGTTGATGTCGCAGACGTCGGCGCCCAGCTCTTCGACGACGCGCGCCGCCTCGGCCATCGTCGCCGCGTCGGAGCCATAGATCTGGATCGCCAGCGGCCGCTCCTCGTCGCTGAAGAACATCAGCTCGCGCGTCTTCTTGTTGCCGTGGACGATCGCCTTCGAGGAGATGAACTCCATCGCCACGACGCCGACCCCGCCGATCCGCCGCACGATCAGGCGGAAGTCGCGGTCGGTGACCCCGGCCATCGGCGCCAGGAACAGGGGCGGATCGACCGCCACGGGCCCGAGATGCAGCATCGCAGGGATTCTAACGTGAAGGAACTTAAAGGGATTTCCGGCGCGACGACCTTCCGACCAGCTTCGCCAGCAGCATGCCGATGATCCCCCACTGCAGGCCGCCCAGCAGCAGGCTCGCGGTCAGGAAGCGCTGGTCGGAGAGGTCGAGGAAGAGAAGCGAGGCCGGGAAGTCGGTCCAGACGAGCACGTTGGCGCGCCCGAAGTAACCCCAGGAGTACCACACCCAGAGCGCCGTCAGGGTGTGCAGGAAGACCGCCGCGAAGGCCGCGGCGGCCGCCGCTCCCCTGCCCGTGCCGCGCGCTGTCGTCGTCGCCACGCCACCCTCCTCGCCTTATGAGCATACGCCCGGAGGGCGCGATACCGGGGTATATCATCCCGCCGCCGTGGCCGCCCCGTCGCCCTCGCCCAGCAGCCGGCCGGCGGCGTTGCGCGTCGAGCTGGAGGCGGCGGGGCTGCTGCCGCCGCTGCCGCGGGCCTTCCTGGCCGGGCGCGACCTCGATCTCCTCGCCCCGCTCAAGCTGGCGCTCCCCGGGGCGCCGCCGCCGCTCCCGCCGCGGCCGACCGCCGCGGCCGCCATGGCCCGCCGCGCCCTCGCCGACACCCTCGCCTTCGCCAACCGCGCCTACGGCCACCCGGAGGCGGACCGCCTAGCCGCCCGGCTCGCCGACCCGGCCACCCGCGTCGTCGTCGGCGGCCAGCAGCCGGGGCTCTTCGGCGGGCCGCTCCTCACCCTGACCAAGGCGGTGGCGCTGACGCGCTGGGCGGCGGCGCTGGAGGCGCAGGGCGAGCCGGCGGTGGCGGTCTTCTGGGTGGCGAGCGAGGACCACGACTGGCAGGAGGTGTCGCGCGCCGCCTTCCCGACGCCGCAGGGCACGCGCGTCTTCGACCTCGGCCCCGACCCCGAGCCGCTGCAGCCGGTCGGCATGCGCACGCTGGGGCCGGAGGTCGCGTCGGTCCTCGCGGCCCTCGGCGAGGCGATACCGGGCGAGCGCTACGCCGCCTGGCTCGCCGCCCTCGGGCGCTGGTACCGCCCCGAAGCCCGCTTCGGCGAGGCCTTCTGCCGCCTCCTGGCCCACCTCCTCGGCCCCCGCTGTCCGCTCCTCCTCGACGCCATGCTGCCCGGCCTCAAGGAGGCGCAGCGCCCGGTGCTCACCCGCCTGGTCGATCGGCGCGTCGAGGTCGAGGCGGCCCTGGCGCGCGCCGACGAGGCGATCGCCGAGCGCGGCCATCCGCTCCAGGTCGCGTCGCGCCCAGGCGAGGCGCCGTTCTTCCTGATCGGCCGCGAGGGGCGGCGGCGGGTCGAGTGGCACGGCGACGGCTTCCGGCTCCGCGGCGTCCCCGGCGCCGACCCGCTGCCCATCGACGAGCTGCGGCGCACGATCCAGGAGAACCCCGGCGCGGTGAGCCCCGGCGTCAGCGCGCGGCCGATCGTGCAGGACGCGGTCCTCGGCACCGCGCTCCAGGTCCTCGGCCCGGCCGAGCTCTCCTATCTGGCGCAGTCGGCCGGCCTCTACGAGGTGCTGGAGGTCGAGCCCCCCGCCGTCGCGCTGCGGCCGCAGGCGGTGGTCCTCGAGCCCCACCAGGTGGAGCGCCTGGAGGAAGAGGGGCTGACGCTCGCCGACCTCCTCGGCCCGCCGGAGGCGCTGGAGGGGCGGCTGGCCGAGGACGCCGGCGGCGACGTCACCGCCGAGGCGCGCCGGCGGATCGCCGAGGTGCTCGACGGGCTGCGCGGGCCGCTCCTCGCCCTCGACCCGGACCTCGAGCGCCCCTACGCCAAGACGCGCGAGCAGGCGACGAAGAGCCTCGATCTCCTGGCCGCCCGCGCGGTGGCCGCCGCCGCGCGGCGGAACGAGGTGCGCCAGCGCCGCGTCGAGCAGCTCCGCGAGGCGGTCCTCCCCGACGGCAAGCTCCAGGAGCGCGTCGTTTCCTCCGCCCACTTCCCGGGCAAGTACGGCGACGCCTTCGCCGCGGCGCTCTGCGAGCAGATGGAGCTCGACCCGGAGACGCTGCAGGTCGTGGTGCCGGCGGAGGGCGCGCCGTGAGCCGCGTCGACGTCCTGGCGATCGGCGCCCACCCCGACGACGTCGAGCTCGGCTGCGGCGGCACGCTGGCGCTGCTGGCGCGGCAGGGGCGCCGCGTCGGCATCGTCCACCTGACGCGCGGCGAGGCCGGCAGCCGCGGAACGGAGCAGGGGCGGCGGCAGGAGGCGGAAGCCGCGGCCGCGGCTCTCGGCGCCGCCGAGCTCGCCTTCCTCGACTGCGGCGACGGCGCCTTCCGCACCGGCCCGGCCGAGGAGGAGGCGCTGATCGCCGTCCTCCGCCGGCTGCGCCCGGAGATCGTCCTCGGGCCGACGCCCGTCGACCGCCACCCCGACCACCCGCGCGCCCACGCGCTGGTCGCCGCCGCCTGCTTCTACGCCGGCCTCGCGGCGCGCGCGCCGCGGGACGCGAAACCTCACCGCCCGGCGGCGGTTTACTCCTTCATGCAGCACGACGACTTCCCGCCGAGCTTCGTCGTCGACGTCACCGCGACCTGGGAGACCAAGCTCGCCGCCCTCCGCGCCTACCGCACGCAGCTCTACCAGGAGGACGAGAAGGAGGAAGCCGGCGGCGGCGCCGGCGCCCCGATCACCAAGGTCTCGACGCGCGAGTTCTGGAAGATGATCGAAGGGCGGGCGCGGCACTTCGGCGGGCTGATCGGCGCCGAGCTGGGCGAGCCGTTCGGCGCGCGCTACCCGCTCGCGGTCTCCGACCTCTTCTCGGTCCTGCCCGGAGGCGTGCGGTGAGAATCGGCATCAGCTGCTATCCGACCTACGGCGGCTCGGGCGTCGTGGCGACCGAGCTGGCAATGGCGCTCGCCGAGGGTGGCGACGAGGCCCACGTCATCAGCTACGCGCTGCCGACCCGCCTCGCCCTGACCAGCCCGCGCCTCTTCTTCCACGAGGTCGTGGTGCCGCACTACCCCCTCTTCGAGTACCCGCCGTACTCGCTGGCGCTGGCCACCAAGATGGTCGAGGTGACGCGCCACCAGCGGCTCGACCTCCTCCACGTCCACTACGCCGTCCCCAACGCGGTCTCCGCGGTCCTGGCGCGGCAGATCGTGGCGCCGCGGCCGCTGCCGGTCGTCACCACACTCCACGGCACCGACATCACGCTCGTCGGCAACGACCCCAACTACGTCGAGACGACGCGCTTCGGCATCGAGCAGAGCGACGCCGTGACCGCCGTCTCCGAGGACCTGCGGCGGGTCACGATCGACCGTCTCGGGATCAAGAACGGCATCGACGTCGTGCCCAACTTCATCGACCCCAAGCGCTACGAGGAGGTGCGCGACAGCCCGGGCGCCCGCCGCTGGGCCAAGCCCGGCGAGCACGTCCTCGTCCATGTCTCCAACTTCCGCCCCGTCAAGCGGGTGCAGGACGTCGTCGAAGTCTTCCGCCGCGTGCGGCGGGAGGTGCCGGCGCGCCTCCTCATGGTCGGCGACGGCCCCGACCGCGCCAAGGTCGAGCAGATGTGCCGCCAGCACTGCATCTGCGACTCGATCGCCTTCGTCGGGAGCCTGCCGGTCATCGAGGAGGTGCTGGTCGGCGCCGACGTCTTCCTGCTGCCGTCGGAGAGCGAGTCGTTCGGCTTGGCCGCCCTCGAGGCGCTGGCCTGCGAGGTGCCGGTCGTCGCGACTTCGGTCGGCGGCGTCCCCGAGGTCGTCGTGAACGGCGAGTGCGGCTACCTCTGCCCGGTCGGCGACATCGAGTGCATGGCGGAGGCCGTGCTGCGCCTGCTGCGCGACGAGCCGCTGCGCCGCGCCTTCGGCGCCGCCGGCCGCCGGCGCGCCGTCGAGCAGTTCGCGCAGGACGCCATCGTCGCCCGCTACCGCGCGATCTACGAGCGCGTCCTCGCCGCGCCCCCGCGCGACTGATGCCGCGTGCGGCGCTCGCCGCGCTCGGGCTCGCGGCGGAGGAAGCGCCCGGCGTGCGGATTCGGTAGAGTGCCGCTATGACCGAACCGCCGGTTCCGCCCACCCCGCCCCCGCCGTACTCCCCGACGCCGCCGCCGTACACGCCGCCCCCGCCGCCGCCGGGAGGCGGCACGGTGAGCCCCAACCGCAGCCTGATGATCGTCCTCTCCTACCTCGGGATCCTGGCGCTCATCCCGCTGATCTCCGAGAAGGAGGACCGCGAGGTGCAGTGGCACGCCAAGCACGGCCTCGTGCTGCTCGGCTTCTGGATCGTCGTCAGCATCGTGCTGTCGCTGCTCTCCAACGTCATCGGCTTCGCCGATCCGAGCGGCTGCCTCGGCTGCTTCTGGGCCGGGCCGAGCTCGATCGTCGGGCTGGCGGCGCTGGTGATCCACGTCCTCTGCATCATCAAGGGGATCAACGGCGAGCGCTTCATCATCCCGGGCATCAGCCAGCTCGCCGACAAGTTCTAGCTAGGAGGACGCGATGGCGACGACCGCAGCGCCCGACAAGCCGAGCAGCCAAGCCGTCACCGCCCTCGTCCTGGGCATCCTGAGCTTCGTCTGCTGCCAGATCCTGGGGCCCGTCGCCTGGTATCTCGGCAACCAGGAGCAGCGCTCGATCCGCGAGGGGCGGTCGCCGGCCGCCGGCCAGGGGTTCGCGACCGCCGGCGTGATCCTGGGGATCATCGGCACCGTGCTCCTGGTGTTCACTCTCTTCTGGATCTTCGCCATGGGCGGCATGGCGATCGTCGGCGGCATCCTCGAGGGGATGAACTGAGCGGAAGCAGGCCGTGACGGCGGGGAAGGCATTCGCCTGGGGGGCGGCCGGGCTGGCCGGCGCGCTCAGCGCCCTCCTCCTCGCCCACTGGACGCCGGTGGGCGGCGGCCTGCCGACTCTCTGCTTCCTCCGCCGCAGCTTCAACCTCCCCTGCCCGGGCTGCGGCATGACCCGGGCCCTCGCCCACCTGGCGCGCGGCGACTGGCACGGCGCGCTCGCACTCCACCCCTGGTCGCCGGTCGTGGCCGCCCAGCTGGGGCTCGTCTGGCTGGCGTGGGGCGCCTCGCTCGTCCGGCCGCTGCCCGGCTGGCCGGGGTGGCTGCCTCCGCTCCTCGGCGCCAACCTCGCGGCGCTCGCGGCGATCTGGCTCGGGCGGCTGGCGACCGGCACGCTCCCCTTCTAGCATGCCGCGCCCGCCGCACACCGCCGCCGCGGTCGCCGAGATCCCCGGCGCCGTGTATTCAGCCCTGGCCGACCGCGCCGCCCGCTACCGCGGCGAGGTCTTCCCGCTCCACGTCGGCGACACCTGGATGGAGCCGGCGGAAGGGTGCCGGATGGAGGACCTCAAGGTCGCCGACCACCCCGGCATGCACCGCTACGCGGCGCCGCAGGGGATCCCGCAGCTCCTCGACGCGGTCGCCGAGCGCCAGCGGGCGCGCACCGGCGCCGCGACCGAGCGCGACGACCTGCTGATCGCCGCCGGCGCCACGGGCGCCCTGGCGGCGGTGGCGGGCGCCATCCTCGAGCCGGGCGAGGAGGTGCTGCTGCTGGCGCCGCACTGGCCGCTGATCTCGGGCATCGTGCGCTCCTTCAAGGGGGTCCCGGTCGAGGTCCCCTTCTTCGGCGCCGCCGACTCGCCGGAGACGGCAGTCGAGGTCGTGCGCCGGCATCTGTCGCCGCGCGCCGTCGGCATCTACTGGAACACGCCGAGCAACCCGACCGGGCTGCTCATCCCGCGCCCCTGGATCGAGGCGCTCGTCGCCTGGGCCGCGAGCGAAGGGCTGTGGATCATCTCCGACGACGTCTACGAGGACTACGTCTTCGCGGGCGAGCACACCTACTGCCGGCCGCTGGCGCCCGAGCGCACCTTCGCCGTGCACTCCTTCTCCAAGGCCTACGGCATGGCGGGCAACCGCTGCGGCTACGTGGTCGGCCCGCGCGCCGTGATGGGCGAGCTGAGGAAGATCGTCACCCACAGCTTCTACTCGACGCCGACCGCCTCGCAGCTCGCCGCGCTGCGCGCCCTCGCCGGCCCCGGCGACGCCTGGGCCGCGGCGGCGCGCGACCAGTACGCCGCGACCGGCGCACGCGTGGCCGCGCGCCTCGGCGTCGACCCGCCCGCCGGCAGCACCTTCCTCTTCCTCGACGTCGCCGACCGCCTCGACGCCCGCGGCCTGGACGGCTTCCTCGAGGACTGCGCCGACCGGGGCCTCTTCCTCGCCCCCGGCCCCAGCTTCGGCCCCTACCCCACCCACGCCCGCCTCTGCTTCACCGCCTCCCCACCGGACGTCGTCGAGCGCGGCGTCGAAGTCCTCGCCGGGCTCCTCGGGCGCTAGAAGCCCGCCGCTAGCTGAGATCTACGGCAAAGGCTTGCTTTTCAGCCCAAGTGCGCGCTGTCGCTTGACATACACTCCACCGACAGGCTGTAATCAGCTGCGTGATAGGTCGATGTCAACGCGAAAAGCTCCCTGAGCGCTCCGGAGAGCTCCCCGCCACCCCGGGAACGCTCCCCGCGCCTGACGAAAAGCTCCCGCGCTCGGCCAGAGCGTTTCCGGCCCTCCCCAAAATTCTCCCAGCGAGGCCGGGAGCGTTCTTTGGATGGCCGGGAAATCTCCCGGGCGTCGAGGAAATGCTCCCGGCGGCCGCGGGAGCATTCCGGCGGTCCGTGGGGCAATTCCGGGCGACGCGACGCCGGCTCTCGGCGACCGCGCGAGCCGTCCCGCCGAGCGGGCGCGACCTCCGGCCGACGCGCACCGGGGTCCGCGACGGCCGCTGCCAACGCCTGCAGACCGCCAGAACGCTCCGCCGAAGCGCCGGCGGGCTCCCACAGTGCGCCGGCGTGCTCCCGGCGCAGCGCAGAGCGCTCCGACGCACCCGCAGAACGTTGCTTCGCGCTGCCGCCGCTTTCCCCCGGCGCCGGAGAGCTTTCCGGCCGTCGACCTGCGTTCTCCGAAACCCCCTCCACCGCGTTCCCCGCCGACCGGGAGCGTGTCCCGGCTCGGCGTCCATTGACCGTTGACGGAAAGGAGAATTCCCATGGCCCACGAGTCCTACCCCGAGCTGCTCGTCGCTCTCGACGGGCTCTCCACCAACCTCAAGGGGCGCCTCGGCGACGCGCCCCACATGACGGTCATGCAGACCGACCTCGAGGCCTGGGTCGCCGAGGCCCGCGGCCTCGAGGCGCAGACGGAGATCTTCGAGGCGCGGCTGCGCGAGACCAACGAGAAGCGCCGCGTCTCCCAGCAGCGCGGCATCGACCTGCGGAGCCAGCTCAACGGCGCCCTGCGCGGCCACTTCGGCCCGAAGAGCCAGACGCTGCGCGAGTTCGGCTTCCTGCCGCGCGGCCGCAAGCGGTCGGCCAAGAAGGAGGAGCCGCCCAAGCCGGAAGGACCGCCGCCGGCGCCCACGGCCTGACCCAAAACAACGGCCGCCGGCGGAGATCTGACCTCTGCCGGCGGCGCACCGCCCTCATCGCAACGCGGCGCGTCGAACGAGAGCACTAGGAACGGTACCACTAACTCGGCGCTCGCCGAGCACCCATGAAGCTCTGGTTGTCGGGGAGGTTGTCGCTTGCGCCAGTAGGATCAGCGCGACGCTTCCCATTCGACGCCAACCGGCTCGAGCGGGTCGTCATAACGCAACACGCTGCCGCGTAACGATTCCAGGGCAGCGGCTGGGTCTTCGGTGTACGGCACGACCTTCAGCACCGGCCGCCCGTGGTCAGTGATGACCAGCTCCTTGCCGGACTTCTCGACCTCCCGCAAGTATTCCAGCGCCTGCGCCTTGAATCTCGACTTCGAAACGGCCTTCGGCGCTCGCTTCGACATGGGTTTTCCCCTCGGCCTCAGCGGCGGCGCGCGGCGCCGCCCGCTCGCGGCTTCTGCTTGGCCGCGTTCTTCGCGATCCGCGCCTTCACCAGCTTGCAGACGAGGGTCGCCGGCAGGGGCTTGTCCGGCTGAAACCGGATGGTTCCCTTGCTGGTGTCGTAGTCCTTGAGCTCGTCGGCGTCGGCTCCCCCCACGCCGTAGATGGCGCAGTGGTTCGCGGCGGCGCCCAGCCAGATGAAGCACTTGCCGTCGAGACGGAAGGCCGGGAGCTGGTAGCTGATGCACTCCTCGGCCTTCGGCGCCGCGGCCCGGATGATCTTCCGCAGCCTCTCGAGCGCGGCCCGCTTGTCGTCGCTCAACGGCGCGAGGTACTCGTCGATGGTCGTGGGCCGCTTGCTGGGCGAGGCGCTCATCGGGGGAGCCTCCAGGCTGGGTCGCTGGCGATCCTACAGCCGCCGCGCGGAGCGCTATGCTGGCGCCGTGGCGATCGAGGACGCTGAAAGGGTGACCGCCGACCGTCTGGCCAAGTTCCGCCGCCACCTCGACCACCTGCAGGAGCTGCGACCGCGCGTCACGAGCGCCGAGACGTTGCGCCGTGACCTCACGTTGCACAACGACGTGCTCTACTCGCTGCTGGCCGTCTGTCAGCTCCTGATCGACATCGCCGGCGACCTCGCCGGCCGCCGCGGGCAGCGCTTCGACAACTACACCGAAGCCGTCCGTAGCCTCACCGCCTACCCCGAGTTCCCCGACCGCCTGGTACGCGACCTCGAGCCGCTCCCCGGCCTCCGTAGAGTGCTGCTCGAGGACTGCGTGGCGCGCGACCTCGATCGCGTGATCCCGGCCCTCGAGCTGCTGCCGCCGCTGGAAGAGTTCGCCGAAGGGGTGCTGCGCCTGGAGAGTCGACACGGTGATGCTTGAAGCCAGGCCCGTCATATCTTCTCCCAAGACTTCGGCATCGAAGCCGAGGGACAGAGGATCGCGTTGCTCGACGTCTCGTGCTGGAGGGAGGCTCCGGTCGTCGAGTGTCTGGCAGCGTAGCTCTTTGCCAGCGACTAATGAGACGAGGAGGGACAACTTGGCTGGATCACAAGACCTAGCCCCAACAGCCCAGCTCGAGATTAAAGTAGCGCGGAGCTATCGCATCGCGTGGTGCGTCTTCGTCGTGCTTTCCGCGTTGTCGCTCCTTCTGGGAATGTATTCTTGGGTAGAAGGAAGAGCAAGCGCGCAGGAGCTAATGATACCCGCCTTCCTGCTCCTGTACAGCCTCAGTCAGCTAGTGTTCAAACATCGAATGGTGCAAAGGATTCTGGCTATAGTAGCTATGCTGTTGCTGTTTGCGATCATTGTCGCCTTTCTGCGTCTCCAGCTATCCGAGCTTTTCTCTCAGCTATGAGAGGCTACTAGTCTGCACTGAAGCGGAAAGAATGAGCCAGGCGACCTGTTGCTCGAAGTCATCGTGGGTTTCGGAGCGCGATCTCGACCATGCAGGCGGCTTTGAATACGTGCTTGGCAAATGCGATCGGTGTGGGGCGTATTGGCTGAGTGTTTTCTGTGTAGCGTCAGGAATCTCGGGCTTGAGCGCGTTAGCTCGAGCGACGTAGATCGAATGCAGCCGTTTTCGCATGACCGGCGGGGGCCGTTGGAGGGGAACGCGACTGTTCCCAGCAAGCACGCGAGGTTCAGGTAGAGAGCTGCTATATCTACCACGGTTGGCCGGCGCTAGGCTCTGGCGGGCATCGGCCCGACGCCGCCAGAACCCATGACCGCCGACGCCAGCCGTTGGCGTTGACGCGTCAGCTCGGCAATTCGCGGGAGCCGCGTTTCTTCTCGTGTACTTCCACGAAAAACGAGGTCGGGCCGACATTGGCTCCGGCCCTGAGATCACCCTTTTGATAAAGAGCGACCAGAAGAACGAGGCAAAAGAGCGCGATCGCAACCAAGCACACTGCCGCTGTGAAGGCGTCCATACCGGTTACCTCCGTACCTCTGTAGCGGCAGAAATAGAGTCGGCGAGTTCACGCGCACGTTCAGCTTTCTTCTGTAGGTTCTCTGCGGTTTTGCTCGCCTTCTTCACAAGGATTTCGAGCAGGTCCGGAAGGTGGTCAACCGCTTCGATCCGCATCCAGCGCGGCGCGTCGTTGAAAAGCCACTCTTCCTCATCCTCTACTCCATAATTGTGGTTTCCCGAAACTGTGGAGAGAGCCAGACCCCACTTGCGCCCTACTCTCGCATAGCCGATACGGCGGTTAGAGAACTCGCCGCCGGAATCCTCCGAACCGGCATAGGAGTGCCATGCCGCGACGCCGAGGTTCAGCTTCTTGAGCGCGGCATCAATCGGGCGGATTGCGCTCGCAAGCTCGTCGGAAACTGAGTTGAGGCGTGCCGCGGAGGCGGCTAGCTCTTTGAACGAGGCTGAAATGCGGTCAGACGGAGGAACTTGGGACTTTGTCGCCATCGCTGGTGACCTCCAGACCCAAGACAGGGTCCGTCAAGAGCCTACAGCTCGCTGTCCATAATCGTCGCGTCACGCGACGGAGCCGACATCCGGCTTCCACCGGTACTGGCCCTTGCCAGCAGTCGACAATCGCCTTCAGATTAACGGCAATCCCTACGGAGTGCAATACCCCCGATGGGAGCTAGACGAAGGGGCGTGGCGCGCCAGCGAATCAGGGCTCGCGGCGTAGGTTTGGTTTCGCTTAACCAGAAAATTCGGGGGTGACCGCAGTGGAGTCCGCGGCGCCGCCCTGAAGCAGCGCCGCGGTTGGAGGGTTTGTACGCGGCTAGCGCCGGACAGTCACCGAGTCCTGCAGCGAGACGCTCAGGCTGGTGCCGGCCGGGAGGGTGACCTGGCGGCCCTTGGTCTTGTTGGCGATGGCGGTGCCGGCGGCGGCGCCGACGATGGCGCCGATCACCGTGCCGCGGCGGTCTTTCCCAACCTGCTTGCCGAGGATGCCGCCGGCGGCGGCGCCGGCGCCGATGGTCGCGGCGTCCTTGGCGGTCTCGCTCTTGCCGATCTGGCTGTAGGAGCCCGAGATCGGGACGGTCTGGCCGGAGGGCAGGACGAGCTCGGTGAAGTCGATCGCCAGCCGCGCCCGGCCGCCGACGCGGCGCAGGGCCTGGGCGTCGCTGACCACGCCGATCACCTCGGAGCCGGCGGGGATGGCGTTGACGCCGTCCTCGTGGACGCTGCCCGACACCCGCGCGCGCACGCTGTCGCCCACCTGGCTGGTCTCGCTCGAGACGGTCTCGAGCAGCTCGACGTCGAGGGTCGTGCCGGCCGGCACGGTCACCGAGCTAGCGCGGCGCACCGGGCGCTCGGCCGGCTCGTCGTAGTCGGCCACCCGCTCCTCGCGGGGTGCGGGCGCGGGCTCGCGCCGGGCGCTCCGCTCGCGCGCCGCCACCTCGGCCTCGCGGCGGGCGAGGTCGGCCTCGCGCTCGCGGCGGGCCAGCTCGGCCTCGCGCTCCTGGAGGTCGCGCTCGCGCTCGGACAGGCTGGCGCGCTCGGCGCCGGACGGGTCCTCTTCGACGATCACCTGGTTCGGCATCTCGGGCACGGACTCGGCGAGGTCGTAGTCGAGCTCGGTCGCGAGAGGGGCGGACTGGCTGTACAGCTCGGCGTCCTGGGTACCGTAGGGGGCGCCGGTGGCGAGCTGCGCGGGCTCGTCGCGGCCGCAGCCGGCGAGGAGCAGGGGCACCGCCGCCAGCAAGAGGGCGGCGGAGAGAATCGGAAGTCGCAGTCGGGTCGGAATCATGGTGCGTACCTCTCGTGAAGTGGGTTCCGCAGCCCCTAAGGAGCAAGGCGGGTGCCACGGTCGCAACCGCCTCTGGCGAAAGGGTTTCAGGCGAAACGGAGGGGCTCTCGGGAGCCCGCGTTCGTCACCTGGGGAGGACGGGAGCGCCTCGGTCTCAACGCTTACGCGTCGGATCGAAGCGGACGACCTGGCCGCCCGGCCCCTCCCCCGACCCCGGCGGCGCCGCGGCGGGCTCCGGCGGAGCGCCCTCCCCTTCCCCTGTCTCCCCCGCCGTCCCCGCAGGCGCGGCCCCGTCGAAGCGCAGGCCGAAGCTCGCCACCGGGTCGAGGAAGGCGGTGAGCGCCGCGAAGGGGATGGTGAGGTGCTGCCGCGAGCCGTCGAAGCTCAGGGTGACGGAGAAGGCCTCGTCGTCCACCTCGAGGTCCCAGTACTGGTGCTGGAGGACGATGTTGAGCTCCTCGGGGTGGAGCTGGCGCATCCAGGCCGGCATCGCCACCCCGGGGTGGCCGGTGCGGAAGGAGAGGTAGAAGTAGTGATCGCCGGGCAGGCCCTCCTCCGCCACCTCGGCGAGGAGGCGCACGACGAGCCCGCGCAGGGCCTCTTGCACCCGCTGCTGGTAGTCGATCGTGTCGTCCATGGCGGGCCCCTAGGGAGGGTCGAAGGTGCCGGCCGGCGTCCAGGGGCCGCAGCGCAGGACCCGCCCGACGGCCAGGGCGGCGCCGACCAGGGCGCCGCGCTTGCGCACCGCCCCTTCGGCGTAGCGGCTGCAGCTCGGCCGGAAGCGGCAGCCGACCCCCAGGGCCGGCATCCGCGGCGAGAGGGTCGCCTGGTAGAGGTGGATCGCCCCGAGGAGCGCCCGCGCGCTCGCCTGGCTGGCCGGCGGCCGCGCGAGATCGAAGAGGAGGAGGGCGAGGAGCGCGAGCGCGACCCCCGCGAGGCGCCGGCGCCGCCGTCCGCGCACGTCCATGTCAGTCAGCGTAGCCCATCCGCCAACTCTTTTGCAGCCGGCCGCGGCGGGCCGCGCTAAAGTAAAATCCTCGGAACCACCGTAGGCAAAGCACTTGCGCGCTCAACGCACGACCCGGATGCTGCTCGCCGCGACGCTTTGCGCCGTGGTGGCGGCGCTCCTCTACGTGCAGATGACGGCGGCGGTGCGAAGCGCCGGGCGGCGGATCGGCGCCGTCCCCGAGGAGGGGGGCGGGGCGATCCGCGTCGAGTCGCTGACCCCCGGGCTGCCCGGCGAGCGTGCGGGCCTCCTGCCGGGCGACCGCGTCCTCGCCGCGGACGGCGTCCGCATGCGCAAGGTCACCGACTGGGACCTCGCGGCCAAGCACTTCCGCGCCGGCACGCCGGTGCGGCTGACGGTCGAGCGGCAGGGGTCGGTGCGGGAGATGGCCGTCCACCCCGGCGTGCCGGTGCCGTGGCTGCGCCTGGCGATCGGCGCCCTCACGACCCTCTGCTTCCTGGCGCTCGCCCTCGTCGCGCTCCTGCAGCGGCGCGAGCGCGACATCCGCGGCCGCCTCCTGCTGCTCTTCGCGGCGGCGGTGGCGATCGAGCTGGCGCTGCCGGTGCAGGCCCTGGGCGACCGCTGGGTGCGGCTCGTGGCGCTCGCCGCCTTCCACCTCTTGACCGGCTTCCAGATGGGCCTCGAGCTCCACTTGGCCTCGCTCATCCCCGAGCGCCAGGCGTGGATCCGCCGCCGCCCCTGGGTGGTGCCGCTCTACTACGTCCTCGGGCTCGGGCTGGGCGTCGCCACCGCCGCGACCTTCGTCGGCGAGCAGGGCTTCGGCCGCGACTTCTTCCTCTGGACCTCGACGGCGATGGAGAGGGTGCTCCTCGACGTCGGCCTGCCGGTCTGGGCGCTGGCGGTGACGGTGCTCCTCGCCGTGCCCGCGTTCCGCCACCCGGAGCCGCGGGGGCGGCAGCAGGCGGGACTGGTGCTCGCCGGAGTGATCCCCTGGCTTCTCTTCGTCCTCGCGACGACCGGCTTCCACCTCGCCGGCCTGTCGGTGCCGCCCTGGCTCGCGGGGCTCGAGTCGCTGATCCTGCTCCTCTACCCGATCGCCGTCATCGCCGCGATCTACCGCTACCACCTCTTCGACATCGAGCTGGTGGTGCGGCGCGGCCTGCTCTACACGACGCTCACCGGCATGCTGGTGCTGGTCTTCTACGGCGCGCTGGGGACGGGGGGCGCGCTGGTCTCGCGCTTCCTCGAAGGGGAGGCGTCGATCTGGGTGATCTCGGCGGCGACGCTCTTGGCCGGCTTCCTCTTCTGGCCGCTGCGCGGCGTCCTCCAGGGGGAAATCGACCGCCGCCTCTTCCCCGAGCGCAACGAGCTGCGCAAGCGGCTGATCGCGCTCGCCGGCGAGCTGCCCGCCCTCGGCAAGCTGCCGCGCATGGGCGAGCACCTGGTCGAGCGGCTGCGCGACATCTTCGGCGTGCGCAGCGCCACAATCCTCATCGCCAACCCCGGCTCGGGCGTCCTCTCGGCGCTCGCCTCCTCGCGCAGCTGGAGCCAGGAGGAGCAGGACCGCACCCTCTTCCTCTCGGTCGCCGATCCCGGCGTCGAGCAGCTCCGCCGGGCGCAGCGGCCGCTGCCGGTCGAGCAGCTCCGCGGCTCGGCCTTCGCCCTCTGGCCGCACCTCGACGCGGCGCTCGCCGTGCCGCTGCTGCACCAGGAGAACCTGACCGGCGTGCTGGTGGTGGGCGAGAAGGACGGGCGGGAGCGCCAGCGGGCCGAGGAGCTGGAGCTGCTGAACCTGCTGTCGCACCACGTGGCGACGGTCTTCGAGAACGCGCGGCTCTTCGAGTCGGCGACCTACGAGAGCCTGACCGGCCTGCTGCGGCGGGAGGCGATCCTCGAGCAGCTCGAGCGCGAGCTCGACCGCGCCCTGCGCTACCGGCGGCCCCTGACCGTCGCCATGGCCGACCTCGACCACTTCAAGGGGATCAACGACCGCTACGGCCACTTGGCCGGCGACGCTCTCCTCAAGCGCGTGGCGCAGGCGGCGGCGGCGGGCCTGCGCAGCACCGACTCGATCGGGCGCTACGGCGGCGAGGAGTTCCTGCTGGTGCTGCCCGAGACCGACGTCACCGGCGCCGTCGCGGTGGCCGAGAAGGTACGCTCGCTGGTGCAGCGGGCGACGCTGCCGATGGAGGACGGGTCGCTGGCGCGGGTGACGATCTCGATCGGCCTCGGCTCGCTCCACGACCTCGGGCCGAAGATCACCGCCCGCGACCTCCTCGCCGCCGCCGACCGCTCGCTCTACGGGGCCAAGCACGGCGGGCGCAACCAGGTGCACCCGCTGGTCGCCTGACGCCGGTAGGCGTCCTACCAGGCGATGATCAGCCCGACGCTCCCCTCGCCCTGCACCAGCGCGTCGTCGTAGGTGCGGAAGCGGTCGCGGCGGCTGCCGTCGTCGTCGGCGGCGAAGTCGGTCCAGTAGCCGCGCCCCTCGAGGCGCAGCCCGACGTGGCGATTGAAGAAGACCTTGACGCCGCCGCCCAGGCTCCCCGACAGGCGCGTCTCGGAGTTGAGCCCCGGGCCCTCCGGGTCGATCGAGGAGATCCCGCCGCTCGCCACGACGAAGCCGTTGACCTGCCCCGGCCCCCACTGCAGGAGGATGCCGGCGTGGGCCTGGGTGATCGTCACGTCGCCCAGCTCTTCGGTCGGGTCGAGCACGCCCGAGTCGGCGACGAAGGCGGTGTCCTGGTGGCGCGCCATCAGCTCGAGCTGGAAGCCGGAGCCGATCGGGATGTCGAAGGTGAAGCCGACGCTCGCGCTCTCGTCGAGCTCGACGTCGGAGCGGCGGAAGTCGTCGTCGATCGAGTCCACCTCGCCGGAGAGGCGGTAGCCGACGAGCGGCGTCAACTCGAAGCGCTGCGGCGTCTGGGCGAGCGCGGGCGCGGCGGCGGCCACGGTGAGGAGACAGAGGAGAGCGAGGAGCGGCGGGGTGCGGCGCATGGCGCGTGTTCTACCATGACGCCGCGATGGCCGTCCCCACCCTCACCGAAGCCCGCCGCCTCCCCGAGGAGGGGAAGCTCCGCCTCACCTGGAGCGACGGTCACGCGGCCGAATACGACTACCGCTACCTGCGCGGCTGGTGCCCCTGCGCCGGCTGCCAGGGGCACTCGGGGATGAAGATCCGCTTCCATCCGCCGGCCGGGCCGGTCACCGCCCAGTCGATCAAGCCGGTCGGCCACTACGCCATCTCGATCGCCTGGTCCGACGGCCACGCCACCGGCATCTACCGCTTCGATTTCCTGCGCGAGATCTGCCCCTGCGCCGCCTGCGGCGGGACCGGCGGGGTGGGCGACGAGGTGGAGAGCTAGGTCCAGCGCCGCCAGCGCGCGACGTCGTCCGGCGTGTTGAGGTTGAGGAAGATCCGGGCGGGGTCGCCGAAACCGGCGATGTCTTCGTCGTCGAGGTACGCGATCCGGAGACCGGGCTCGTCGGCCAGCTCGTGCAGGGCGAAGCGTCCCGCGGCGGCGCGGCGGGTGAGCGCCGCGAGCGCGGCCGGCTGGTAGATGGCGCAGAGCGGCTCGAGCCGTCCGCCCCAGCGCGGCACGACCCAGTCCGCCTCACCCCCGCTTGCGATCACCAGCGCGGTCAGCAGGACCTCCGGCACCTCCGGGAGATCGCAGGCGAGGACCATGAGCGCCCGCTCCGGGTAGGCGGCCGCAGCACCGAGCAGGCCGGCCATCGGGCCGCGCCCGGGGCCGTCGGGGAGCGACGGGACGCCCGGCACGAGGCCGCGCCCGCCGTCGGCCACCGTCACCTCGTCGTAGCGCTCGCGGAGCTTGCGCACGGCCCGCGCAGCCAGACTCTCGCCGCCCGCGGCGAGGAGCGCCTTGTCCTCACCCAGCCGGCGCGAAGCGCCCCCCGCCAGCACCACGCCCACCGCGCCGGCCGCGGCCGGGGGCCGTGCTACCATCCGCGCTCCACGACGTCGATCACCGTAACCCAAACCAAGGAGAAGCGTTCATGAAGTTGACTCTGCTCGCCTGCCTGTTCGCCCTGCTCGCCGCCGTGCCGGCGATGGCCGCCAACCCGCGCGTGGCGCTCGACACCAGCAAGGGGCGGATCGTGATCGAGCTCTTCCCCGACAAGGCGCCCAAGACGGTCAAAACCGTCCTCGACTACGTCAAGTCCGGCCACTACGACGGCACCATCTTCCACCGCGTCATCGACGGCTTCATGGTGCAGGGCGGCGCCGCCCTCGCCGACATGACCAACAAGCCTTGCAACACGAAGGTCCAGAACGAGGCCGACAACGGCCTCAAGAACGAGCGCGGCACCCTCGCCATGGCGCGCACCAGCGACCCGCACAGCGCGAGCTGCCAGTTCTTCATCAACGTGGTCGACAACAAGTTCCTCGACCATACCGCCAAGACGACGCAGGGCTGGGGCTACACCGTGTTCGGCAAGGTCGTCGAGGGGATGGACGTGGCCGACGCGATCGCCAAGGTGAAGACCGGTGTCAAGGCCGGCGCCAAGGACGTGCCGCTCGAGGCGGTCGTCATCAAGAAGGCGACGCTGCTGCCGGCCGCCCAGTAGTCCCGCTACTTCTTGGTGCTCTTCCGCACCTGCACCAGACAGGCCCAAAGGACCTCGAGCTGCTCGCGCCCATGCGGCAGCTCGAGGCCGCGCCAGACGTCGCGGACGGCCGAGAGCAGGTCGTGCCAGTCGACCGGCCGGTTGCGCTCGACGATGCGGCGCATGCCGGCGAAGAGGTCGGCCACTGTCCACAGCGCCGGCCGGCGCCCGCGCAGCTCGCGCCAGGCGACCCGCAGGTTCTCGGTCCGCCGCCGCGCCAGCTCCTGGTCCTTGTAGCGCACCCGCAGGTTGCCTACCTCGGGCAGCCGGTCGAAGACGAGGTCGTCGGGCGCCTCGAGCGCCGTGATCACCTGCCAGTGCTGCGGCAGCAGCTCCTCTTTCCGCACCTGCATCACGAGGACGTCGAAGCGGGCGACGTTGAGCCCGTCGAAGAGGTTGGCGAGGACGGGGAGGTCCTCCCCCGCGATCCAGTCGGCGATCTCCTCCGGCGCGGGCAGAGGTCGGGCCGGCGCGGCGGCCGCGGCCGGCTTGGCAGCCGGTTTAGCGGCAGGGGGCGCCGCCGGGGGAGCTGCTGGGGCTGCGGGCTCGGCGGGCTCGGTCATGCGGCCTAGTCTAGCCGCGGCGCGGGCTCACCCGCGCAAAACATTCCTGGCTTGCAGCCCCTTCGGCCCTTCCACCACTTCGTAGGCGACGCGCTCGCCCTGATTCAGGGTGCGGAAGCCTTCCGCGACGATGGCGGTGTGGTGGACGAAGACGTCGTCGCCGCCCTCCTCCGGTTGGATGAAGCCGTACCCTTTGGCGTTGTTGAACCACTTCACCGTCCCCTGCTGCGACATCGCCAACGGCTCCTTTCTCGAGCCGGCCGGACCGCGCCCGGACGCGCCGCGCGAACGGCGCGGCGCCCGGGAGGGTCCTCGCCCTCCGGGCCGGCGACTCGAAACGTCGAGAGATGTTGCCGGGAAGTGTGCCAAAGGCGCCGCCCCTGCGCAAGGGCCCCGGGCGCGCCGTGAGATCAGCTAGTTAAGGAGGGTTTGGTGCCGAAGACCGGACTCGAACCGGTACGGGTTGCGTCGCCCGGCCATGGGCGCCGCTACCCGAGAGGACGCCGGCCGGAGCCGGCGGTTAATTCGTAGTTGGTGCCGAAGACCGGACTCGAACCGGTACGGGTTGCCCCACACGCCCCTCAAACGTGCGCGTCTACCAATTCCGCCACTTCGGCACACGGGTGATTCTAACAGCGGCCCTAAGACCTGTCTTCCCGGCTACTGGCTGTCGCCGGTCTGCGGCGGCGGGGCCTCGGGCGTGGCTTCGGCCGGCGGCGCCGGCTGCGGCTTGACCGCCCCGGGGTCCGGCGTGACCGGCTCCTCCGACCGCTCTTCCATGACGTCGCTCATGACCGACGAGCCGCCGGGGCCGCTCTTCATCACCCCGATGCCGAGGGTCGTCAGGATGAAGACCACGAAGGAAACGACCGTCAGCTTGTGCAGCAGGGTCGCGGCGCCGCGCGCCCCGAAGGCGGTCTGCGTGCTGCCGCCGCCGAAGACCGAGAGGTCGGCGCCCTTCCCCTGCTGCAGCAGCACCACGAGGATGAGGAAGACGCAGACCAGCACGTGGAGGAAGTACAGCACGTAGATCACGGGGATTGCCTCCGGGAGTCTTGCCGCGCCCGGCGGGGGCGCTCAGTCGAGAGAGCGAATGATAGCGAGGAATTTCCCCGGGTCAAGGCTGGCCCCGCCGACGAGGAAGCCGTCCACGTCCGGCTGGGCGGCCAGCGCGGCGGCGTTCTCGGGGGTGACCGAGCCGCCGTAGAGGATCGGCGCGTCGTCCTCGAGGAGGCCGCGAAGGAAGGCGTGCGCCGCCTGCGCGGTCTCGGGGGTGGCGGTCTCGCCGGTGCCGATCGCCCAGACCGGCTCGTAGGCGAGGGCCCAGGCGGCCGGCAGGTGCGGCAGGGCGGCGCGCAGCTGCCGCGCCAGGACCTCCTCGGTCGCCCCCGCCCGCCGCTCGTCGCGCGTCTCGCCGACGCAGAGCATCGGCTTGAGCCCGTTGCGCACCGCGGCGGCCACCTTGCGCGCCACCAGCTCGTCCCCCTCGCCGTGGCCGTGCCGCCGCTCGCTGTGGCCGCTGAGCGCCCAGGCGCAGCCGGCGTCGGCGAGCTGGAGGCCCGACACGTCGCCGGTGTAGGCGCCGCGGTCCTCGGGGTGGAGGTCCTGCCCGCCGACCTCGACGCCGCTGCCGGCCAGCTCTTCGGCGACCGCGGGGAGGAGCGGGAAGGAGGGGAAGACAGCGGCCGCGGCGCGGGCGCCGATCGCCCCTTCGCGCACCCGCTGGCACCAGGCCCGCGCTTCGCCGCCGAGCAGGTGCATCTTCCAGTTGGCCGCGACCAGCGGCCGCCGACCGGAACCGCCGCCGGTCACCGGCGGCGCTCCAGCACCGCCACCCCGGGCAGGGTCTTGCCGGCCAGGAGCTCCAGCGCCGCGCCGCCGCCGGTCGAGACGTGCCCGACCTCGTCGGTCACGCCCGCCTGGCGCGCCGCCGCCACCGTCTCGCCGCCGCCCAGGACGGTGAAGCCCGGGCAGGCGGCCAGCGCTTCGGCGAGGGCCAGCGTGCCGGCGTCGAAGGGGGGCTTCTCGAAGACCCCCAGCGGGCCGTTCCAGAAGAGAGTGCGCGCGTCGGCGACCTTGGCGGCGAAGGCTTTGCGGGTGGCGGGGCCGACGTCCACCGCCTTGGTGCCCTTCGGCACGGCGTTGGCGGCTACCGTCTCGACCCGGCGCGGGCTCTCCAGGTCGTCGGTGACCACGAGGTCGAGCGGCAGGAGCACCGCGACGCCGCGGTCGTGCGCCCGCTTCAGGATGTCGCGCGCCAGCTCCACGCGGTCGGGCTCGAAGAGCGAGTCGGCGAGGTCGTGCCCCTGCGCCACGAGGAAGGTGTTGGCCATGCCGCCGCCGAGGAGCAGGCGGTCGAGGCGCGGCAGGAGGTTCTCCAGGGTGTCGATCTTGCCTTCGATCTTGGCGCCGCCCAGGAGCAAGACGAAGGGCCGCTCCGGCTCGCCGAGGAGGCGGCCGAGCGCCGCCACCTCGCGCACTATGAGCCGCCCCGCCGCCTTCCGCTCCAGCCGCTCGGCGACGCCGACCACCGACGCGTGGGCGCGGTGGGCGCTGCCGAAGGCGTCGTCAACGTAGAGCTCGGCGTGCTCGGCGAGCGCCGCCGCGAAGGCCGGGTCGTTGGCGGTCTCGCCGGGGTGAAAGCGGAGGTTTTCGAGCAGCGTCACCTCGCCGGGGTCCATCGCCTCGACGACCGCGCGGGCGGCGGGGCCGACGCAGTCCGGCGCGAAGCGGACCGGCCCGCTGAGCAGCTCGACCAGCGTCTCGGCGACGGGGCGCAGGCTCCAGCGCGGGTCGGGGGCGCCCTTCGGGCGGCCGGCGTGCGACGCCAGGACGAGCCGCGCCCCGGCGCCGGCGAGCTCGCGGATCGTCGGCAGCGCCTCCTCGAGGCGCGTCGTGTCGCCCACCTCGCCGGACGCCGACAGCGGGACGTTGAAGTCGACGCGCACGAACACCCGCCGCCCGCGCAGCGCGGCGAGGTCGAGGTCCTCCAGGGTGTAGAGATCCATGCGCTCCTCCGGCGGCGGATCATACCGGCCTGTCCCGTATCGCGCGGCGCCGCGCACTCCACCAGCGGGGGAGGGCCACATGGCCGAGATGGGGAACTACTGTAAGGCGTACCTGCTCGGTCAGCTCCGGGCGTACCCGGGCTGGTCGGAGAAGAGCGAGAACGCGCGCGTCGACGACGTGGACGGCAAGAAGGGCGACAAGCCGCGCGCGCTCGACGACGACTCCATCGTCTACTTGCAGGAGAACTACGTCGTCACCGACGGCATCTTCAAGGACGAGAACGTCCTCTTCGACGACGTGACCGACGAGTGGAAGGAGTACTGCCACTCGACGCTCAGCTTCGAGATCCCGGTCTACGAGCCGATCGAGATCCCGCAGGCGGAGCCGGAGCCGGCCGAAGCGCCGGCGGGCGAAACCTCCGGCTAGCCGCGCGCCCAGCCGCTAAGATGGCCGCACGGCGCGCCGCGCGCCGGCCGGCCGCATGCCTCGCACTCCGCCCCTCGTCCTCGGCATCGAGACCTCCTGCGACGACACCGCCTGCGCCGTCCTCGACGGCGAGGGGCGGGTGCTCGCCTCCGTCGTGTCGAGCCAGCTCGCGCACCGCGCCTACGGCGGCGTGGTGCCCGAGATCGCCTCGCGCGAGCACCTGCGCAACTGGACGCCGGTCGCGCGCCAGGCGCTGGCGCGCGCCGGCGCCGGCTTCGGCGACCTCGACCTGATCGCCGCGACGCGCGGCCCGGGGCTGGTCGGCGCGCTCCTCGTCGGCCTGTCGATCGGCAAGTCCCTCGCCTACGGCCTCCGCCGCCCGTTCCACGCTGTCCACCACCTCGAAGGGCACCTCGTCTCGCCCTTCCTGGACCCCGAGGGCGGGCCGGCCGCGCCGCCCCCCGAGCGCTTCGTCGGCCTCGTCGTCTCGGGGGGGCACAGCACGATCTTCGCCGTCCACGGCGGCGAAATCACCACCGTCGCCGAGACCCGCGACGACGCGATGGGCGAGGCCTTCGACAAGGTGGGCAAGCGCCTCGGCCTCCCCTTCCCGCAGGGGCCGCGCGTCGACGAGCTGGCCGAGCGCGGGGACCCCGCCGCCAGCCCCTTCCCCGTCCCCGACTGCGGCGCGAGCCTCGACTTCTCCTACTCGGGGCTCAAGAGCCAGGCCCTGCAGGAGATCGAGCGGCTGGAGCGGGCGGGGGTGCGGTGGGCGCCGGAGGAGGGGGAGGAGGCGCCGCAGCCGGTCCTCGACCTCCTGGCCGGCTTCCGCGCCGCGGCGGTCGGCCAGGCGCTCGACCGCCTGGAGCGCCTGCACGCCGGGGAGCCGATTCCGCTCCTCGCCGTCTCCGGCGGCGCCGCCGCCAACCGCCTGCTGCGCCGCGAGCTGGTGCGCTGGGCGGCGGAGCTGGGCGTCGAGCTGCGCCTCGTGCCGCTCGTCTACTCGGGGGACAACGCCGCGATGATCGCCCACGCCGCCCTCCTCCGGCACCACCGGGGGCTCGCCGACGACCCTCTCGCCGCCGAAGCGGAGAGCCGGATCGCCATCTAGCCGACGGATCGCTGCGCCCCGGCGCCCACTGCCGGTGGTTCGTTCGCCGTTTCTCGAAGATCACCGAAGAAACCGCTTGACAGGCGCCGTCTGCAGTCGTAGCCTCTGTGCATTCGGGGAGACGGCGAATGATCGACGAATACGACCTCAAGATCCTGAACATCCTTCAGGAGAACGCCCGGACGCCGAACGTTCGCATCGCTCGCGAGATCGGCATGGCCCCTTCGGCGGTCTTCGAGCGCATCCGCAAGCTGGAGGCGCGGGGCGTCATCCAGGGGTACGAGGCGCGGATCGACCCGCAGGCCCTGGGGCTCGGGCTCCTCGCCTTCGTCTTCGTGCGCTCCGAGGACGCCACGACCGGCACCGATCCTTACGGCGAGCGGCTGGCCGAGATCGCCGAGGTGCAGGAGGTCCACCACATCGCCGGCGAGGACTGCTTCCTGGTCAAGGTGCGCGCCGCCGACGCGCGCGAGCTCGGCCGCCTGCTGCGCGAGAAGTTCGGCGGGCTCGGCCGGCTGCGCACCCGCACCACCGTGGCGCTCGAGACGATCCGCGAGAGCGCGAAGCTCCCGCTCGGCGGGCGCGTCTGGCCGAGCGACGGCGAGGAGGGCGAAGAGGAGCCGGAGGCGCGCCGTGCCTGATACCGGCGTCCGCTCCGCCGCCGCCGGCGGCCTGCTGCGGCTGGCGCCCGCGCTCGCCGCGGTCTACGTCATCTGGGGCTCGACCTATCTCGCGATCCGCTTCGCGATCGACACGATCCCGCCCTTCCTCATGGCCGGCGTGCGCTTCCTCATCGCCGGCACGCTCCTCTACGCCTGGGCGCGCGCCCGCGGCGCGGCGCAGCCGACGCGGCGCAACTGGCTGGCGGCGACGCTGGTCGGGGCATGCCTCCTCCTCGGCGGCAACGGCGGCGTCACCTGGGCCGAGCAGCGCGTGGACTCCGGGCTGACCGCGCTCCTGGTCACGACCGTGCCGCTCTGGATGGTGCTCTTCGACTGGCTGCGTCGCGGCGGCCGCCGTCCCGGCTGGCGGGTGGGGCTGGGACTGCTGCTCGGCTTCGTCGGCGTCGCGCTGCTGGTGCGGCCCGGGGCCGGCGGCGGCTCGGTCGATCCGGTGGGCGCCGCCGTGCTGATCGCGGCCTCGCTCTCCTGGGCCTGGGGGTCGCTGGCCTCGAAGCGGCTGCCGCTCCCGGACTCGCCGATCCTGACCACCGGCATGGAGATGCTGGCCGGCGGCAGCTTGCTGCTCCTGGCCTCGCTCGCCGCCGGCGAGCCCGGCCGCTTCGCGCTCGCAGCGGTCACCACCAAGTCGCTCCTCGCGCTCGGCTACCTGATCTTCTTCGGCGCGCTGATCGGCTTCTCGGCCTACGTCTGGCTGCTGCGCGAGGCGCCGCCGGCCCTGGTCGCGACGTACGCCTACGTCAACCCGGTGGTGGCGGTCCTCCTGGGCTGGGCCTTCGCCGGCGAGCCGCTGACCGGCGGCACCCTCGCCGCCGCGGCGGTCATCGTCACCGGCGTCGCGGTCATCACCAGCGCCCAGCGCCTGCCAGCGGCCGCCGAGCCCGAGCCGGCGGAGCGGGCGAGCCCCGTGGACGAGCGCGCCGCCGCATGAGCAAGCGGTTGGTAAGATTCTGCTCCTGCTGCACCCCCGGACGTTCGGGCTGCTCCTGCTCTGCCTCGCGCCGCCGGCGGCGGGGCAGGAGCCTCCTCCCGCCGCCGACCCCGACGCCACCCGCGCCAGCCTCGTCGAGCACCTGAACCAGGAGCGCGAGCGGCTCGGGCTCGTTGCGCTCCGGCTGGTCCCGCAGCTCACGGCCGCCGCCCAGGCGCACATCGCCGACATGGACGCCAAGGGCTACCTCGGCTTCACCTCGCCGGAGGGGAAAGTGATCGAGGCCTGGGTCGCGGAGGCCGGCTACCGCGCGCGCCTGGTCGCCGAGAAGCTCGCCACGAGCGGCGACGCCCCGCCCGTCCTGGCGGCCACTTGGGGGCGCGAGGCGGCGCGCAACGCGCAGAGCCTCTTCCACCCCGACACGCGCGACGTCGGCGTCGGCCTCGGCGAGCGCCACGGCTTGACCCTCTACGCCGTGGTGCTGGCCCGGTCGCAAGGGGAGGCGCTCGCGGACCCCGAGGGCGCCCGCCGCGAGTTGTTCGAGGCGATCAACCTCTCGCGCGCCGCAGAGGGGCTGCACGGCCTGGGGACGCATCCGGCGCTCGACCGCGCCGCCCAGTCCCAGGCCGAGGCCCTGCTCTCCGGCGCCGACCGCGACTCCCGCGTGCCGCGGCGCGAGCGGCTGGTCCGGCGGGTGCTCGCCGCCGGCTACACCGGGCCGGACCTCGGGCTCGACGCAGTGGCGGAGACGGTGGTGCGCGACACCCTCTCGGCCGGCGCCACCCACGACGCGCTGCTGCGCGGTCTCACCGATCGCAAGAGCGTGCTCGCCAAAGGCTACACCGGTTTGGGCGTCGGCCTCGCCGTCGCGCCGACCCCGACCGGCTATCGCACCGTCTGGGTGCTCTGCCTGGCGCGCCTGCGCGGCGTGGGCCCCGCGCCGGGCCTCGCGCGGCCGCGCGTCTACCCCGACGGCACCGTGGATCCCCCCTAGCCGCGCAGGCCTTTGCGCGATCCGTGCGATGCTAGCCTTCCGCGGTCGGCGAGAGGGTCCATGGTCCCACGGTCGGAGCAGCTCAAGGCGGAACTGATCGAGCGGCTGGCGCTGCGCGCGCGGGAGGCGGCGCCGGCGGAGCTGCGCGATGTCGCCGAGCGCTCGGTCCGCCAGCTCTACGCCCACGTGCCGGCCGAGGACCTCCTGGCCGACCGGCCCGAGGACCTCTGGGGCACCGCCATCGCGCTCTGGCGCTTCGCCCAGGAGCGCCCGCCGGGGACCGCCAAGGTCCGCGTCTACCACCCCCGCCTCGAAGAGCACGGCTGGGAATCGCCGCACACGATCGTCGAGATCGTCAACGACGACATGCCGTTCCTGGTCGACTCGGTCACCGCCGAGCTGGCCCGCTCCGAGGCCGAGGTCCACCTCGTCGTCCATCCGGTGATGCGCGTCGAGCGCGACGCCGAGGGGCGCCTCCTCGCCGTCCACGACCCGGAGGTGCCGCCCGAGGGGGCGAGCGCCGAGTCGGTGATGCACGTGCGCATCACCGCCCAGCCGGCCGAGCGGCAGGAGGAGATCCGCGCCGCCCTCGAAGGCGTGCTCGCCGAGGTCCGCGCCGCGGTCGCCGACTGGCGGACGATGCGCGACCGCTGCCGGGCGCTGATCGGCGAGCTCGAGCGCCGGCCGCCGCCGCTGCCGGCCGAGGAGGTCGAGGAGGGGCACGCCTTCCTCGCCTGGCTCGACGACCATCACTTCACCTACCTCGGCTACCGCGAGTACGCCTTCGAAGGCGAGGGCGAGGCGGCGATCGCGCGCGTCCTGCCCGAGAGCGGCTGCGGCGTCCTGCGCGACGAGCAGACGACCGTCTTCCACGGCCTGCGCAGCCTGGGCTCGCTGCCGCCCGAGGTGCGCCAGTTCCTGCGCCAGCCGGAGCTGCTGTCGATCACCAAGGCCAACCGGCTTTCCAAGGTCCACCGCGCGGTCCACATGGACGCCGTCTCGGTCAAGTGCTTCGACCCCGCCGGCCGGGTCACCGGCATGCGCCTCTTCGTCGGCCTCTTCACCGCCGCCGCCTACTCGAGCACCACGCGCTCGATCCCCTTCCTGCGCCAGAAGGTCGAGAAGGTGCTGACGCGCGCCGACTTCGCGCCCGGCAGCCACGACGCCAAGTCGCTGCGCCACATCCTCGAGGTCTACCCGCGCGACCAGCTCTTCCAGATCGGCGACGAGGACCTCTTCCGCATCGCCATGGGGTACTTGAACCTCCAGCAGCGGCAGCGGATCGCCCTCTTCGTCCGCCGCGACCCCTTCGAGCGCTTCGTCTCGGCGCAGGTGCTGGTGCCGCGCGACCGCTTCGACAGCGAGCTGCGCCCCAAGTTCCAGGCCATCCTGGAGGAGGCCTACCAGGGGCGGGTCGGCGCCGTCGAGACCTACCTCACCGAGGACGCCTTCGCCCGCCTGCACTTCATCATCGACACGACGCCGGGGGCGATCCAGGCGGTGGACGCCGACGCCGTCGAGGAGCGGCTGATCGAGACCGGCCGTTCCTGGACGGACCGCCTGGTGCGCGAGCTGGTCGGCGCGCGCGGCGAGGAGGAGGGGGTGGCGCTGGCGCAGCGCTGGGGCAAGGCCTTCCCGCCGAGCTACCAGGAGCGGTTCGCCGTGCCGGCGGCGCTCGAAGACATCGCCTACCTCGAGCGCGCGCTCGCCGACGGCTTCACCATGAACCTCTACCGGCCGGCGGGGGCGGCGCCGCACGAGCTCCGGCTCAAGATCTACACCTGCGGCCCCTCGGTGCCGCTCTCGGACCTCCTGCCGATGCTCGAGGCGATGGGGCTGCGGGTCAACGACGAGGTGCCCTTCGCCATCCGCGCGGAAGGCGCCGAGGACTGCGGGCTCTGGATCCGCGACCTCGAGCTGGTCTCCGAGGACGGCGCCGCGGTGCCGCTCGAGGAGGTGCGCGACGCCTTCCACGAGGCCTTCGCCCAGGTCTGGCGCGGCGCCATCGAGGGCGACGGCTTCAACAAGCTGGTGATCAAGGCGAAGCTCGTGGCGCGCGAGGTCAACGTCCTGCGCGCCTACTGCAAGTTCCTGCGCCAGGCGCGCATCCCGTTCAGCCAGTTCTACATGCAGCAGACGCTGGCGAAGAACGCGGAGGTGGCGCGCCTGCTGGTCGAGCTCTTCGAGGTGCGCTTCGACCCGGCTCGGCAGGAGGCCGAGCGGGAGAAGCGCGCCCGCGCCATCGTCGCCGAGATCGAGCGTCTCCTCGACGCCGTCGCCAACCTCGACGAGGACCGCATCCTCCGCCGGTTCCTGAACGTCGTCGAGGCGACGCTGCGCACCAACTACTACCAGCGCGCCGAGGGCGGCGGGCCGAAGCCCTATCTCTCGTTCAAGCTCGACTCGCGCCAGATCGAGGAGCTGCCGCTGCCCCGCCCCTTCCGCGAGATCTTCATCTACAGCCCGCGCGTCGAGGCGGCACACCTGCGCGGCGGCAAGGTGGCGCGCGGCGGCATCCGCTGGTCGGACCGCCGCGAGGACTTCCGCACCGAGGTCCTCGGCCTGATGAAGGCGCAGATGGTCAAGAACGCCGTCATCGTGCCGGTGGGCTCGAAGGGCGGCTTCGTCGTCAAGCGGCAGCCGCCCCCGGAAGCCGGCCGCGAGAAGCTGATGGCCGAGGTCGTCGACTGCTACAAGACGATGATGCGCGGCCTCCTCGACCTGACCGACAACCTGCGCGGCCAGGAGGTCGTGCCGCCGCCCGACGTCGTGCGCCGCGACGACGACGACCCCTACCTCGTCGTCGCCGCCGACAAGGGGACCGCGAGCTTCTCCGACATCGCCAACGCGGTCTCCGCCGAGCACGACTTCTGGCTCGACGACGCCTTCGCCTCCGGCGGCTCGGCCGGCTACGACCACAAGAAGATTGCGATCACCTCGCGCGGCGTCTGGGAGTCGGTCAAGCGCCACTTCCGCGAGCTGGGAAAGGACGTCGAGAGAGAGGACTTCACCGTCGTCGGCGTCGGCGACATGTCGGGCGACGTCTTCGGCAACGGCATGCTGCGCTCGCCGCACATCAAGCTTCTCGCCGCCTTCGACCACCGCCACGTCTTCGTCGACCCCGACCCCGATCCGGCGGCGAGCTTCGCTGAGCGCCGGCGCCTCTTCGAGCTGCCGCGCTCGTCGTGGGCCGACTACGACCCGAAGCTCATCGCGCCCGGCGGCGGCGTCTTCGAGCGCAGCGCCAAGGCGATCGCCGTCACCCCCGAGATGCGCGACCTCTTCGGCGGCCTCGAGGCCGAGGAGGTGACGCCGGCCGAGCTGATCCAGGCGATCCTCAAGGCCCCGGTCGAGCTGCTCTGGTTCGGCGGCATCGGCACCTACGTCAAGGAGCGCCACGAGAGCCACGCCGACGTCGGCGACCGCGCCAACGACGCGCTGCGGGTGGACGGCGCCGACCTGCGCGTCAAGGTCGTCGGCGAGGGCGCGAACCTGGGGATGACGCAGCTCGGCCGCATCGAGTACGCGCTCCACGCCGGCGGCCGCCTCAACACCGACTGGATCGACAACTCCGCCGGCGTCGACTGCTCCGACCACGAGGTCAACATCAAGATCCTGCTCGGCGACGTCGAGCGCGCCGGCGGCATGACGCGCCCCGAGCGCAACGAGCTGCTGGCCGCCATGACCGGGGAGGTGGCGGCCCTGGTGCTGCGCGACAACTACCTGCAGACCCAGGCGCTCACCGTCACCCACCAGATCGGGGCGCGCCTGCTCGACCGCCTCGGCCGCTTCATGCGCGCGTTGGAAAAGGCCGGCCGGCTCGACCGCCGCCTCGAGTACCTGCCCGACGACGAGACGCTGGCCTCGCGCCTCTCCCAGGGGATCGGCCTGACGCGGCCGGAGCTGGCGGTGCTCCTCTCCTACGCCAAGATCGCCCTCTACGACGAGCTCCTCCACTCGACGCTCCCCGACGACCCGTTCCTGCGCGAGGACCTGGCGCTCTACTTCCCGACGCCCCTGCGCACCCGCTTCGCCGAGGAGATCGGGCGCCACCGGCTGCGCCGCGAGATCGTCGCCACCGCGGTCACCAACAGCATGGTCAACCGCGTCGGCGTCGCCTTCGTCCACGAGGTGCGCGAGCGCACCGGCATGGGGGCGCCGGAGGTGGGGGCGGCCTACGTCGTGGCGCGCGAGGTCTTCTCGATGCGCGCCCTCTGGCGCGACATCGAGGCGCTCGACAACCGCGCGCCGGCAGCGGTGCAGGCGGCGATGCTCGCCGAGTGCGGGCGGGCGGTCGAGCGCGGCGTCACCTGGTTCCTGCGCACCACCAGCGGCAAGATCGACATCAGCGGCCTGATCGCCGTCTACGGCCCGAGCGTGCGCGAGCTGGCGGAGGGCCTCGAAGGCTTCCTCTCCGCCTCCGACCGCCAGCTCCTGCACGAGCGCGCCGCCGACTTCGCCCAGCCCGGCGTGCCGGAGGAGCTGGCGCGGCGGGTGGCGGCGCTCGGACACCTGGCGCCGGTGCTCGACATCGTGCGCCTGGCGCGCGACGCCGGGGTCGGCGTGGCGCGGGTGGCGCGCACCTACTTCGCGGTCGGGGACCGCTTCGGCTTCGACTGGCTGCGGCGGGCGGCGCTCGGGCTGCCGACCGACAACGCCTGGAACAAGCTGGCGGTCTCGGCGATCGTCGACGACCTCTACGGCCACCAGAGCGTCTTGACCGCGCGCGTCCTCGACGGCGCCAGCAACGGCGTCCCCCCCGAGCGGTTGCTCGAGGCCTGGAGCGAGGCGCGCCGCCCGCAGGTGGCCCGCACCGAGCAGCTCCTGGCCGAGCTGCAGTCCGTCGCGGCGCCGGACCTGGCAATGCTGGCGGTGGCCAACCAGCAGCTCAAGTCATTGGGTACTTAGCCACCAGTCGATGTGCTGTTCCAGGACCGCCAGCGGCATCGAGCCACTGCCCAAGATCGCATCATGGAAGCGGCGCACGTCGAAGCGCTCGCCGAGCGCCTTCTCGGCCTTGGCGCGCAGCGCCTTGAGCGCCGTCGAGCCGGTCTTGTAGGCGAGGGCCTGGCCGGGTAGGTCGACGGCGTAGCGCAGGGTCTCGGTGTGCACCTGCGCCGGGGTCTCCAGCGCGTTCTCGAGCATGAAGTCGGCGGCCCGCTGGCGCGACCAGCCGAGGGCGTGCATGCCGGTGTCCACGACCAGGCGCGTCGAGAGGAACATGTCCATCGCCAGCCGGCCGTAGAGGTCGTAGGGGTCCTCGTAGACCCCCATCTCGAGCCCCAGCTCCGAGGCGTACTCGCCCCACCCCTCGACGTAGGCGGTGTAGCCCCCCTCGCGGCGGGAAGGGGGGAGCGCCGCGTTCTCGGCCTGCAGCGCGATCTGGAAGTGGTGGCCGGGCACCAGCTCGTGGAGCATCAGCGCCGCGGCGTTGACCAGCGGCCGCTCGTCGAGCTTCGAGCCGTTGTAGAGGTAGAGGCCCTTCGGCTCCTCCGGCGTCGGCATCTGGTAGTAGCCGAAGGTGAGCGAGCCTTCGAGGCGCGGGTCGAGCCGGCTGACGCCGTAAGGCGCCTTGGGCGTGCGCAGGAAGAAGCGCGGCACGAGCGGCTCGACCACCCGCACCGGCCGCATCAGCCGCTCCCCGACCTCCTCCGGCGTCTTGGCGAAGAAGCGCGGGTCGCTGCGGAGCTTGGCGTGGAACTCGGCCTTGGTGCCCGTGAAGCCCAGCCGGCGGCGCACCTCGGCCATCCGCCCGTTCAGCCGCTCCACCTCGGCGAGGCCGCGCTTGTGCACCTCCTCGGGCGTCAGGTCGAGCGTCGTGTGGTAGCGCACCACCCAGCGGTAGACGGCGTCGCCGCCGGGGTACTGGCCGAGCCCCACGCGGTCGGGCGCGGCGGCGCGGTAGTCGGGGCCGAGGTCGGCGAGGAGGCGCTCGAGCGCCGGGTTGACCTCCGCGGCGACCAGCCGCTCGACCTCGGCCCGGAAGGCGGGCACGCCCGCCGCGTCGAGCCCCGCCAGCCGCTCGGCGGCGACGGCGAACGCCCCTTCCGCCGGCGGCCGCACCAGCGAGCGGAAGAGCGGCACGACGAGGTCCAGCTCCTCCTTGGGCAGCAGGATCCCCTTGCCGCGCTGGGTCGCGAGGTTGGCGCGGAGCTGGTCGATCCGCCCCGGGTACTGGCCGAGGAGGCGGAGGTAGCGCGCCAGGTCGTCCGCCGCCGCGAAGCCGTGGCGGGCGAAGACGTCGTTGACGCCGGTGAAGGTCCAGACGTAAGGGGTGACCTGGAAGAAGTGCCAGAAGTGCGCCGGCGACTCAGCGACGCGCTCGAGCTCCCAGCGCAGGATGGCGAGCGACAGCCCCTCCTCGTGGTCGAGCCCGCGCGGGTCGATCGCGGCGAGGCGGCCGAGGAGCGTGCGCGCGAAGGCCGCCTCGCGCTCCGCCGCCGCGAAGGAGAGGTCGGGGAGCTCGTGGACCGGCAGCCCGCGCCGCAGGCGCAGCGGCGCCTCGGTCTCCAGCCGGTGCTGCCAGTGCTCGTCGAGGACCGACGCGAGCGCGCGCGAGGCCGCCGAGGGCTCGGCCGCCGGCGCGCCCGGCGCCGCCGCGGCGAGCAAAAGGAGCGGGCAGAAGCACAGGCACAGCAGCAGGCGTCTCATCGCGGTTTCTTCTCCTCGCCGGCCGAGAGCTGGTCCTCGCGCGCGCCTTCGGGGATCGCGCGGTCGGGGCGGAACATCGGGATCGGATCGGCGTCGCCCAGGACCAGCGCGGCGACGTGCTCGCCTACCGCCGGCCCCAGCTTGTAGCCGTGGCCGGAGCCGCCGCCGGCGAGCCAGGCGTTGGCCGCCTGCGGGTGCGGGCCGAGCAGGAAGTGGCCGTCGGGGCTGTTCTCGTACTGGCAGACGCGCGACTCCAGGAGTGGCGCGCCGGCGAGGTCGGGGAAGCGCTCGGCGAGGAGGGCGCGGGCGCGCGCCAGGCCCTCGGCGCTGGGCGTGCGCTCGCCGCCGTCGGGGTCGAACGCCTCGCCGCGGGTGTCGTCGGCGACCTTGAGCCCGCGCCGCTCGTTGCCCGGGACGCCGTAGAAGACCCGGTCGCCGAAGTCGATCCACACCGGCAGCCGCTCCTCGCTCCAGCGCGCGTCGCCCGCCGGCGTGCCGAAGAAGAAGACCTCCTGCCGCGACGGCCGGACGCGCGCCCCCACCGCGTCGGACAGCAGCCGGCCGAGCCAGGGGCCGCAGGCGAAGACGTAGGCGTCGGCGGCGAGCGTCGAGCCGTCGGAGAGCGCGAGCGGCGCCAGGCGCCCGCTCTCGACGGCGCCGGGGCGCGCCGCCAGCTCGCGGTACTCGCCGCCGGCGGCGACGAAGCGCTCGACGACCGCGGCGCAGGCGCGGCGCGCGAGGAGGTACCCCGCCTCCGGCTCGAACCAGACCTCGCGCACGCCGTCGAAGCGCACCTGCGGAAAGCGCCGCGCCGCGTCGGCGAGCGACAGCTCCTCGACCGCGAGCCCCGCCGCGCGCACCAGCGGCGCCGAGACGCGGGCGTAGCCGTCGTCGCCGCGGAAGAGCCAGAGGGCGCCGGTCGGGCGGTAGAGCGTCTGGCCAACGGCGCGCTCGTGCTCGCGCCAGAGCGCGAACGAGCGCACCACCCAATCGACGTAGACGCGGTCGGGCCCGTAGAGGCCGCGGATCACCCGCGTCTCGCCGCCGGAGCTGGCGCGGGCGTTCCCCGGCCCCCAGCCGTCGAGCAGCGTGACGCGGGCACCGCGGCGGCGCAGGTGGAGCGCGGTCCAGCCGCCGAAGGCGCCGGCGCCGACGACCGCGACGTGCGGCTTGCCGGCGGCCCGCGAGGCGGGGCCGTTCGCGGCAGTCGCCGAGCTGCCCGCCGCGCGCGCCGCGAGCGGCAGGGCGAGCGACCCCTTCAGCACCTCGCGGCGCGTCAGGTCGTGGCTGGCGTCGGGCACGGCGCGCAAAGGCTAGCGCATCCGGCGCCGTAGGATGCGCGGCGCGATGGCGCGCGAGACCTTCCCCTTCCGCCCGTGGGTGCGGCGCACCAGCCTGCGGGCGATCGTCTGGGGCGTCGGCGCGGTCCTGGCGCTCGGCGCGGTCGTCTGGCTCTTCTCGGAAGGCGAGCGCGAGGCCTGGGGGCGGGCCTTCGGCGTCCTCACCGCCTACGGCCTGCTCTTCCTCCTCACGCTGGCCAAGATCTGGTGGACGGCCGGCAAGCCCGCGGTGGCGCTCGACGACGACGCGCTCCTCTACCAGCCGCTCCACACCTTCCGCCCGCGTCGCGTCCCGTTCGCGCGCGTCCTCGCCTGCGCGCCGCGCCCGGGCACCGAGGCGCTGCGCTTCGTCGTCGAAGTTGATTCGATGCCGCCCTTCCTGCGGAAGGGACGGCAGGGCGGCACCGCGCGCGAGCTCTTCCTGAACCTCGCCATCGTCCGCGGCCAGCACCGCTTCCTCGCCCTCCTCGGCGAGCGGCTGGAGGCGGCGGGGCTCGATCCGGTGCCCGGCCGCGAGCGCACCTGGCGGCGGCCGGGGTGGGTGGAGGAGGCCGGGTAGCGCGCCGGCTCAGCTAACTGCGCGCCGCCGCCGTCGTCCAACGGGTATGCGACGAATGACGGCACTTCTCGTTCTCTTCGTGGCGATGGCTGCTGGCGCCGAAGATCGGTTCACGTACATCTATCGGCCGGACGTGCACGCGCAGGCACTCCGTCTCCGCGGCAGTATCGCCGACCTCGAGCATGTGCAGAAAAAGCTCAAGACGGGCCCGTATCTCTGGGTTCGCCTCGACGGGCGCGAGTTCGTCATCCGCGATTCGGCCGTGCTCGCCGAGCTCGCGAAGGCGTTCGCGCCGCTCGATGCACTCGATCGGGAGCAGCGCACTCTGGAGCGGAAGATGGAGCCGTTCGAGGCGCGCGCGGAACGGCTCGAAGAGCAGGTCGACGAGTTCGGTGATTCCGAAGAGGAGCTCTCGGCGGAGGACGAACGCAGGCTGCGCGATCTCGAGACGCGACTGCGCGAGGCCGAGCGCGAGTTGCGAACCTTCGAGACGGACGAGCGAGAGCTGGAGCGCAGGGAAGTGAGCGTCGAGCGAGTCGTCGAGGAAGCCGTGCGCGGCATCGCCGCGCGGGCGATCCGGCAGGGAATCGCAGCGCGCTTCCGGTGATGTCGCGCCCTAGGTGCGCGCCAAGCGCATCGCGGGCGCCAGACCGAAGGCGATCCCCGCCGTGACGCCGGCGAGGCCGGCGAAGCCGGCGATCAGACAGCCGAGCCCGCCGGTCAGGACCGCCACGACACCGCCGGCGAGGAGGTAAAGCGGCGCGCGCGTCGGGCGGCGCAGCGCGCAGAGGGCGAGCACGCCGCCGCTCGCCACCCCGCCGCCGCAGCAGAGCGCGAGCATGAGCGGCGACGCCGAGAGCGGGCAGAGCCCGGTGCCGTTCGCCACCACCGGCACCAGGAAGGCGAACGCCCCGGCGAGGAGGCCCGCGCCGGCCCCCTTCGCCGCCTCCTCACCCCGCCAGTGCGCGGCGACGAGCGCCGCCGCGAGGAGGACGGCGAGGCCGACCGTCAGGGCGCCGCCGCCGCAGATCTGCAGCGCCACGACCGCCGGCGGCACCGCGAAGAGGGCCACCGGCAGGGTCGCGCGCAGCCGTCCCAGCTCGTAGGCGCGGCGGGCGCGGGTGGCGAGATCACTTCGTTCCATGTTTGACCCTCCAGGCCTCGCGCAGGCGGCGCCGCGCCCGCTCCAGCCGCTTGCGGAAGGCGGCGGCGCCGGCCGCCGGCCGCCGGCCCGCGGCAGCGGCGAGGATCGCCTCGGCCTCCGCCGGCCGCAGCGTGCCGAGCACCTCGCCCACCGCCGCCAGCAGGTCGCGCTCGACGATCTCCGCCTCGGCGGAAGGGACGGCGGGTGCGTCCGGCGCGTCGCCGAGCGGCTCCTCGCGCCGGCGCCCGGCCCGCCGGCGCACCGTCCGGCACTCCCAGGCCACGATGCCGAGCACCCAGGCGAGCGCGTCGCGCCGCCGGTCGAACGCGCTGGCGCGCGCGAAGAGCTTGATCAGCGCCTGCTGCGCGGCGTCCTCGGCGTCGGCCGGCGCGGCGAGCAGGCGGGCGGCGAAGCGGCGGGCCAGCGGCCAGAGCGCCGCGAAGAGCGGATCGAAGGCGGCGCGGTCGCCGTCGGCGAGCCGCACCAGCAGGTCGTGGAGCCGCTGCCGCTCGTGCGGCGCCAGGGTGAGGCGGGCGCCGGCCGAGGGTGGTTCCGCGGCCGGCGCGTCGCCGGGCGCTAGCAGCAGGGGCAACACCCCGGGCAGCAGCAGGCGGCCTCCGCCGCCCAAGCCGCCGCCGAGGTGAGGAGCCCGACCGCCAGAGCGAGGCCGATCACGAGCTTCCTGGACATCCGCGTCTCCTTTCGCGGCCCGGCAGAGGGCCGCACCCTCTATAGGCGGCGGGAGGGGGAGTGTGACGCAGAGTCAGCCGCCGAGGAGCGGGTGCGGATTTTGCGACTCAGGCTTACAATGACGGCATGCCGGACGACAGGCTGGAGGCGCTGCTCGCCGAGGATTCGGAGCGGGCGCGGAAGCTGTTGTCGCTGGTGATCTCGGCCTGCGGGCTGACGCGGCAGGACGTGGACAAGCGGCTGGGGGCGCCGCGGGGGTACACGGCGTCGGTGCTCAGCGGGCGGCGGGAGCTCAAACAGCGGCACGTCACCGCGTTCCTCGTCTCCCTCGGCGTCCACCCCTCGCTCTTCTTCGACATCCTCTACCCCCGCGACCTGCCGGTCGGGGACGTCTCGGCGACCGAGGACTTCGCCCGGCGGCTGGAGGCGCTGCGGATCGTGCCGCGCCCGCGGCCGGAGCCGCAGCCGGCGCCGGCCGTGGACACCGAGGAGCTGATGCGGGTGGTGGAGGAGGCGGTGAAGAAGGCGCTCGGGGCGGCCGGCGCGCGGAAGACCGGGAAGGCGGCGCGCGGCAAGAAGGCGCGCTCCTGACCCGCCCGCCTATCTCTCGATCTTCTGGAGCTCCGCCGCCAATTGCCGCAGGGCCGCGACGGAGAGCGTTTCCTGCTGCACGGCGTCGCTGAGGAGGATCATCGCGCCGACGGCCTCGCGGCGGATGTGGAGGACGTTGAAGGTCTCGAGGGTCTCTTCGATGAGCTCCCGGGCCTCGGCCGCGCGGCCTTTCTCGAGCAGCAGGATGCCGAGGTCCGTCGCGACGACAGCAGCGGTGTAAGGGAGGTTCATCTCAAGGAACCCTTTTTGAGCTTGGCGGAAGTAGCGCTCTGAGCGCCCGGCGTGACCTAGACCGTCTGCGACCCGCCCCTCGATCCACAGCAGCCGTAATTGGTGGACGGGGCCACCGTACGCCGCGTAGAGCTTGCGGCTTATCCACAGAAGGTGCCAAGCCTCGCGGAATCGTCCGCACTGTACATAGCAGTCGAGCAGATTGTGCACGGCAACGAGCAGCACGCTGGGCTCAAGTACAGGATCCAGAAATGAGAGCGCTCTCATGAGCAGGGAAGCGGCTTCCTCTGGCTTGCCTGTAAGAAGGCAGAGATGCGCCTTCTGCGTCAGCACCTTCCCGGTCAGGTGGCGCGCGCCTTCGGTCTCATAGACCTGCAGAGCCCACTCGAGAAGAGTTTCTGCCTCATCGAATCTACGCTGATCAATTCGCAGAGCCCCCGTGCGTTCGAGCAAGCGACCGAGGAGCATCGTGTCGCCCGTGCCTCGCTCAGCACGTTTCCGGGCACGTAGCAGATCAACGTCCGCAGCGACAGGATCGTTCGCCACGCGCCGTGCATTTCCGAGGTCGGCAAAGGCGCGTGCCTGCAAGTCAGCGAGGGCGGCTACGCCCCGTGTAGAGGGTTCGATGGATTCGGCCACCATGGCCGCGAAGGCCGCGAGGAGAACCATCGCCTCCGGATCGTGGTGGCGCTGCTCCCAGCTCTCATCCAACAGCGACTCGCAGAGCGCCCACGCGATCTCTCCGTGCCCCGCGGAGCTCAGGAGTTCGGCCGCCTCGGGGGCCCGCTTCTTCGAGGGGCGCTGCTTTGCTGGGGCAGGCAAGGCCGCGAACGCTTTCTCGATCGCGGCGTCGTACTCCGCTTCGGAATGCTCGCGCGGAGGCTGCGAGCGCTCGGGTCGCCACATGAAGCTCGCCAGGGGAGCGAGCGTCTGCTGGCAGGCGTCGCAGCCGTGGACCAGGTGAGCGAGGACGGCCATCCGCCCGGTGCGGTCGAGCTTCCCGAGAAGGAAGCCTTCGAGCTCCGACCGCTCGGGATGCCCTGCCGTTCGGTTCCCGTGAGCCATTCACGCCCCCCGCAGTTCAGCAAGTGGCCGGATTCTGACACAGAGCAGCCGCGGCAAGGCCCCCGGAGGCGGCAAGCTGCCGCCTCCGGTTACGTCGGAGCTTGTCCACCCGTAGAGGCTACGGCCGCTGCGGGCAGCCGTTCGGGTCGAGTGAGGTTCCTTGGTCGCACTGACTCGTCGGCGGTGGCCCGTTGGGATCGATCGACGTCCCCTGCGCCCCCCACCTCGCCGTCAGCCCCCCGAGCACCCCCCCAACCCAACCCCAAGCCGCCTCCATCCACCCGTCCACCAGCCGCGCCGCCCGCCCACCGCCCCGACCGATCGCGCTCGCCGGCGGGGGTACTGCCAGGGCCAGGACCGCCGCGAGCGCGAGGGCGGCCGCCGGACGAGAAACGCTCTTCCTGTTCATCCCTTCCTCCTTTCAGGGGTCACGACGCTCGATGGCGTCATTTCGAGTCTGCCACCGTATGCGTAAATCGCCGTTTCCCTCTCCCTCGGGCGGCCGGGCGGCAGGTGTCGCCCCCGACACCACGGTAAGCCGGTCCGCGGCCTGACCCCCTCGATTCGACGGAAGACCCCGCCTCGGGCGGCGCCGCGGCGGCGGAAATCGCATGCGAAGACGACTGCGCTCAAGGCTTGACTTCTGAATCTGAGTCTCGGAAACTGGAACTCATCTTGCGGAAGAACAAACCAAGCGACCGCGCTGAAGGGATGCCGCGCGGCGACGCCGAGCGGCTCGCCCGGCAGCTCTTCGGCGCCCGCGTCGCGCAGCTCCGCCAGCAGCACGGGCTCACCCAGAAGGCGCTCGCCGAGGAGCTGGGCCTCGAGCAGGACCAGCTCAGCCGCTACGAGCGCGGCATCCACGTCCCGAAGCTCCTCACCCTCCTCCAGCTCCGCAAGCGCCTCTCCGTCACCCTCGACCACCTCATCGCCGGCGCCGCGCCGGGCGAGATCTCCGACCCGCACGTCGCCAAGGTCGCCGGGTCTCTCGACGCGCTCCCGCCCCGGCACCGCGGCCCGATCCTCACCGCCGTCGCGACCATGGTCTGGGCGGCGCAGAACGAGCTCCGGCGCGCCGCGCCGGGGAGCGCCGGCGAATGAACGGCGGGCTCTCCGAGATGTGGACGCCTCTCGCCGCGACGCGCGCCGAGGCCGTCGCGCGGCTCGCGGCGGAGCGGCAGGCCGCCGACCTCGCCGTCGCCGAGCTCTTGGCGCTCCCCCCCGCGGAGCGCCGGCGGCACATCCGGGACGAGGCGCGGTTCCGCACGGTCGCCGTCGCGGCCCTCTTCCTCGAGTGGAGCCTGCCGGCGGCGGACGTAGCCGCCGGCCTCGGCGAGGAGCTGGCCCTCCTCGCCGTCGAGGTCCTCGGCCAGGTCGATCGCGAGCGCGAGCGCCCGCGGCTCGTCGCCGAGCTCGAGGGCTGGGCCTTGGGGCTCGTCGCCTACGCCCGCTGGTTGACGCAACGGTGGGACGCGGCGGGCGACGCGCTGCAGCGGGCCAAGGAGTGCCTCGCCGGCGCCGGCCACGACACGCCCGCCCTCGGCTTTGGTCGTCCGCCCGCGCACGTCCAAGAAAGCGAGCGGGACGAGGCGGTGCGCCTCGGCCGCCTCACCCAGGCCGCCCTCGCCCTGGTGCGCACCCTCGAAACCGCTCCCATCGCCACGGAGGACTGAGATGACAAAGACCAGCCCACGGAAAAAGACCGCGCGGGCGCGCCGGCGGGCGGACGAGCCGCTCAGCCCGCGGCAGCTCGCGCGGCGCCTCAGCACGCTGCCGGGGTGGGAGGCCGAAGGCGGCAACCGCGAGCTCGTCGGCCGCTACACCCTCGGCACCACCCCCTCCGCCGTCTTCGCCGCGATGCTCGTCCTCTTCACGGCCGACTCCCTCCGCCGCGAGCTGCGCGTCGAGATCTCCGGCCTGCGCCTCACCCTACGGCTCTCGACCCCGGCGGTCGGCGCCGTCACCCGCGCCGACGTCGAGCTCGCCGCCCTCCTCGCCCGCGGCCCCATGTCGCTCCCCAACTTCGAAACCCGGATCCTCGCCATGCTGGCGGCGACCGGCATCTGGAACGACCGAACCTGAGAAAGGAGGCACTCCCATGAGCGAGTCACGCCAGTGAGAAGCGCCGGGGCAAGCGTCCCGCAGTCCAGTTCAAACGGGAACTCGCCCGGGGCAAGCGGGAATCGACCCGGGGCAAGCGGGAATCCGGCTGGGGCAAGCGGGAATCGTAAAAGTACGTTTGCCCCGCGGCCCGGGGCAAGCGGGAAAACGGCCGGGGCAAGCGGGAATTGTAAAAGTACGTTCGCCCCGCCTCGATTCCCGCTTGCCCCACCCCGATTCCCGTTTGTACCGAGCGTTTTCCCGCTTGTCCGGAGCGAATTCCCTCACATCCAAACGAAAGGAGACCGTTCCATGCCCAGAGAGACGTTCCTCGAGCTGCTCGCCGAGATGGACACGCTCAACGTCAACCTCAAGGCGAAGCTGCCCGACCTTCCCCCGCACCTGATCCCCCTCCAGGCCGACCTCGAGGCCTGGCTCCTCGCCTGCCGCTCGCTGGAAGCCCAGCAGGAGGTCTACAACGCCCGGCTGCGGGAGACCAACGAGAGCCGCCGCAAGCAGGAGGCCCGCGCCATCGAACTGCGCGGCCAGATCCGTGACGCCCTCCGCGGCTTCTTCGGCGGCAAAAACCAGACCCTCCGCGAGTTCCTCGTCAAGCCCCGCGGCGGCCGTCGCACCCCGAAGAAGGAGGAGCCGCCGCCGGCGCCCACCACACCGCCGCCGGCGACCCCGCCGCCCACCTCCTGACCCAAAACAACGGCCGCCGGCGGAGATCTGACCTCCGCCGGCGGCGCACCGCCCTCATCGCAACGCGGCGCGTCGAACGAGAGCACCAGGACCACACCACCAACTCCACCCTCTGAAGGGCCGGACTCGGTGCCCTCGCTTTCACGGCCCTGCAAAAACCCGGCTTGGTTTTCCGTCTTTGTTAGGCTAGGAGGCAGTGGACAACCTGCTCTACTTTGGCGACAACCTCGACGTTCTGCGCCGGCACGTGAAGGACGAATCTGTAGATCTCGTCTACTTGGACCCCCCTTTCAACTCCCAGCAGAGCTACAACGTCCTCTTCGCCGAACACAGCGGTGAGCGTGCCGCTGCGCAGATCAGGGCATTCGAGGACACTTGGCGATGGGACCAGGGAGCAGCGGAGGCCTACCAAGACGCAGTTGAGGCGGGCGGTCGTGTAGCTGACGCAATGCGCTCGTTCCGCACCTTCCTCGGCGATTCCGACATGATGGCCTATGTTTCGATGATGGCACCGCGCCTCATTGAGCTGCGGCGCGTGCTTAAGTCTACGGGTAGCCTCTACCTTCATTGCGACCCTACGGCGAGCCACTATCTGAAGATTCTTCTAGACGGGGTATTCGGCCCTGCTAGCTTCCGAAACGAGATCGTGTGGAGGCGCACACCTTTCTCCGGGTCTTCAAAGGCCCGCGCCCGGCAGTTCCCGCGCAGTCACGACGTCATCTTGTTCTATACCCGTTCCTCAACATGGACTTGGAATCAACCGACGGAACCCTACTCTCCCGAATACTTGGCGCGTTTCCGGTGGGATGATGGCGACGGGCGGGGACCATATCGCAAAACGCTGCTCAAGACCTATTCGGACGCCACCTTTGCCCGACTCAAAGCAGACAACCGCCTCATCGCTCCCGTTCGGCCCGGTGCAAAGTGGTCGTACAAGCAGTATCTCAGCGAGAGTTCTGGCACCCGGCAGGTCGACGATATCTGGACAGACGTAAACGCGATCAACCCTGTTGCTCGCGAACGTCTCGGCTACCCAACTCAGAAACCGGAAGCTCTCCTTGAGCGGATTATTTCTGCCAGCTCGAATCCTGGTGACACAATATTGGACCCGTTTTGCGGTTGTGGCACGACTGTCGCGGCTGCCCAGAAGCTCGGTCGCCGCTGGATTGGCATTGATGTAACACACTTGGCGATTAATCTCATCCGCCACCGGCTCCGCGATGCCTTCGGGGATGTGCCCTTTCGGGTGATCGGCGAGCCCGTCTCCCTACCGGATGCCCAGACGCTCGCCGATCAGGACAAGTACCAGTTTCAATGGTGGGCACTCGGCCTCGTCGGCGCGAGGCCGGCGGAAGGCAAGAAGGGCGCTGACAAGGGAATCGACGGCCGCCTGTTTTTCCATGACGAGGGCGCGAGCGGCCGCACGAAGACGATCATCTTTTCGGTAAAGGGCGGGGGAACAGGTGTCAAAGACGTGCGGGATCTAGTCGGAGTCCTGGAACGCGAGACGGCGCAGATCGGCGTTCTGATCACCATGGAACCTCCGACAGGCCCGATGAGGTCAGAGGCCGCCAGCGCCGGGTTCTACGACTCGCCCTTCGGTACTCGACACCCTCGCGTCCAAATCCTAACGATCGCTGAGCTCCTGGAAGGCAAGGCCGTTAACATGCCGCCGACGCGAGCGAATGTCACCTTTAAGAAGGCGCCGAGGGTCACCGCGTCGGGGCCCAACCAGCTAGAAATCGAACCGAAGTAACCGCAGTTCGCACGGCGAGAGCAGTACCACTAAATTCCAACCGGCCAGGTCGAACGATGTGACCGTAGCCGAGGGACGTTCATGCGCAAAAAGACGGCCACCGAGCGTCTGGAGAGTTTTGAGCGCGAATTCCGGGCTGTCCTTCCTGACAGCTTCGACACTCTCTACCACTATCTAGAAAAGCGTTACGGCCAACGGCACCTTCCTGTCTATAGGTCACCCGGCAACCGCCACGTTCTAGCTGCCATGTTCGTAACGATGTCTGGCGCGTCGCATCTCGGAAAGCGTGTGGATGACGCCGTCAAAGCCAAAGAGCATAGCTGGTTGCTCGCCTCGCTAGCCGCGCCGTTCGACCATGTCGCTATGGGGTTTGAAGCTCACTTGATCGGCTTTTATCGTGAGCTAGATGCTCTGAGTGACGAGCAATTTCTGCAGCTTCTCACCTACCTTGAGTACTCCGATCTTAAATTGGAGATCGACCGCCTGCAATGGTGGCTGCATCATGAGCTATTGAGGTTCGCGAGTATTGTGCTAGCGGTCGCGTCAGGTGGCCTTCTGTTCGTGCAGGGCATTTTGGGTGTACAACTTATTGGCGGCGAGTTTTTAATTCCGTGGAGAGATGGGCCGACTGTCGTTCCACTCTTTGAGTTCGTGCTCGTTTCACTCCTGCTCGTGCTGACTGTTCTCACCATTAGGCGATTAGGTCTTGTTGGGTTTGTTGTTTGGATATTTGTAATACTGGCCCTGCCACTCTATGGCCTGTGGAAGCTGCTGCTCTATGGGATACGAACACCATTCAATGTGGCCTTCGAGGCATATTTTGCGGAGGACTATCGACAGAAGGGCTGGCTCGGGTCAACTTGGTTGCCCATTTTCACTGTCTGTTTGAACCTGGTCGCATGTGGGGTTGTCCTGCGAGCTCGTCACCCAGCTCTTGTGATATCTGGTGGTGTTATTTTGGCCTTGACATACGCAGGACTCATTATTTGGTTCTATCACTGGAACTTTCATCCACTCTTCTTCTTTGATCGCGGTGCGCGCGCTAATGTCTATCTCCGTTTGTTGGGTATTGAGCGATCGAAGGATGTGGTTGGAAAGTTGTCATTCTCATCGGCCCAACTTGCCAGTATCCGGGAGCGTCTCTCGAAGGCGCTTGTGTTTTGTCGGCAGTTAGAAAAGGTTATACGCACTAACCGCCTCGACATTCTTACGGCTAACTCGTTCGTCTTGATGTTCGTAGTCCTTTTCGGCGTCACGATATTTGAGTTCTATGCCCTGTATCGAGGGCTTCATGTCCTGGACCCTGGTCTGTTCGTCGATGCAGAAGGAGTTGCGGTCTCTAAGGAGGCATTAGTGCACCTTAGTCTCAACAACTTGCCGGTCGGTGGAAGTTCGCGTGTAAGTGGTAGCACGGCGTGGATGGAGGTGCTGCTGTTCTCCCAAAGAATGGTCGTGATGCTTTTGCTGGTTCTTGCGGTCTTCGCCTATTCCACGTTTTCCAGTCTCCAGCTTAAGGTCGAAAAGGAACGCCTAAGAAGGTTTCTGCGTTCTCAGCGTGCGGATATCCGAAGGGCGCTAAGGGCATATGATCACTTGGATGCCAATGCCGAGGACAGAACTGCAGGGGAAGAAAGCGAAGAGTAGTGATGACGAGGGAGACCAGCGGTATAGCGGACGCTCTTCCTAGAGCCGCTCTCGAGGTCTTCCAGAAAAATCGCTAGTTCACGCGACCAGGATGGCGTCCCTTTCGACGCTCGGCCGGACTCGCGCTCTGAGGCCGTACTCGGTGACGAGGTCGACCTTGGCTCCGAGGAGGTCCTCGAAGAGGATCTTCAGCCGCATGAACTCGGAATAGCTTGGACTGTGATCGAACGCGACAAGCAGGTCGACATCACTTGCCGTGGAGGCTTCATTGCGCGCGACCGAGCCGAAGAGGCGGAGGGACTTGACGCCGAACTCCGCGAGCAGGGGGCGGTGCTGAGAGAGGGCGGTCAAAACCTCTTCGCGGCGCATTGTCATGGCTCCCCGCCTGATCCTAGCTAATCCCTCGCAGGCTGTCGCCGGGAGCTGGGCCGAGACGGCGCGAATCGTCAGCTGACTGGCGCCTTCTCAGGCCGAGATGGAGTCGCCGGTATCGCGGCTCCGGGATCGGGATTCCGAGTTCCCGCGCGGCTTCGATTTACCCGCTCTTGGCGATGAGCACTTCGGCCAAGGCCTCCTCCGGAGTGTCGCCGAAGGCGGAGCAGTACTCGAAGTCGGGCAGGTCGGCGACGTAGCAGGCGTCCTCGTCGCTCTAGAAGACGTTGAGGTGGTGGTCCTTCATCAGCCGATGGGCTGGCTCCTGAGCGGTGGGGGCGGGGCCGGCCGGTAGCGCGCTTCGGGAATCGGCTTGCCCGTTTCCCGGGCCGCCTCCAGCCAGTTGTGTTTGGCGATCTGGACTTCGCGGACCGCCTCCTCCGGCGTGTCGCCGAAGGCGGAGCACGCGAAGAGGTCGGGGATGTCCGCGACGTAGCAGTCGTCCTCGCCGCTCCAGAAGACGTTGATGTGGTAGTCCTTCACCGCTCGTCCTCCATCCTCAAATTGTACTCCTCGATCAGGTCCAGGAACTGCCGCACCTGGTATCCCTTCGCCTCCCCGCTCCGGGGCTGCAGGTTGAGAAAGCGCGGCACTCGCGGATGCTCGTAGGCGCGGTGGCTGCCCTCCACCCGCTGCAAGCGAAACCCGAACGCTTCAACCAGCCGACAGAAATCCCCAAAGTCGACATTCTCGTGGTGTCCTCCACGCAGCCTCTCCAAGAGACGCCTTCGGTTCACGTGGTCCGTCCTCCTCGGAGGAGGAAGACGGAATTCGGGGCCTCGTTCTTTGCAGCTCGGAGCTAGGCTAATACCTCTGGTGCTCGACGAACGAGCACAGAAGGAGCTCTGCGATGACCTGGCAGGAAGTCCGCCGTCACCATCCGCACCATACGAGAGCCTTGAGCTCCACGAGGGGGCCGCGGGAGTAGACGAGGAGCCTGAGAACGCCGCCTTCTTGATGGCGTTGTCCCTCCGGAGGCGCGAAGCGACACCAAGCGTTCAGACAGGAGGAGTCTCAGATGCCTTCTCGTGCGCACCGGCCGGCCGTACTGTGTCTTCTGGCCATGGCGATCGCCGTGGCTTCCCTCGCCCAGAACAACCCACCCGGGCAGAAGCGCGGGTACAAGCGGCCGACGATCAGTCGAGGATCGCCCGCGCGGCCGTTGACCGGACCCAAGGCAGGCCGCCCGGCCGATCTCTCGAAGGACTACATCCGCGCGCACGGGAACGAAGCGGACCTCGAGGCCGAAGACGTCGCCGACGTCGTGGTCACGTCCGAGACGAAGGGCCGGCACACCGGCATCACGCACGTCTACCTGCGGCAGCGCGTCCACGGCCTCGAGGTCTTCGGGGCCGACAGCAATTTCAACGTCGGACCCGACGGCGCCGTGCTGAGCTTCGGGACGAGCTTCCTTCCGGACATCCAAGAGAGCATCAATCGGACGTCCCCGGAGATCGGGGCCGTCGATGCCGCGTTAGCGGCTGCCGCGCACGTCGGCCTCGAGCCGAGCGCGCCGCTGGCCGTCGTCGAGGAAAAGGACGGCCTCGAGCAGGAGACCATCCTCACCGGCGGCGGGATCGCGTCGACCCCGATCGTCGCGAAGCTCGTCTATCAGCCCGTCGCCCCGGGCGACGTCCGCCTCGCGTGGCAGGTCGACATCGATGAAACGAGCGGACAGCACCTCTGGCGGATGACCGTCGATGCCGAGACCGGCGAGGTGCTCCACCAGGAGGACTACGTCGTCGAGGACAACTGGGACCTTCCGGCCGACGAGGCCGGCGCCGCGGCCGCGGCTGATTCCGCCGCGGCTCGGGGTCTCGACGCGACCGTGGCCCTCTCGTCGCCGACGCCGGCGTTCGACGGCTCGAGCTACCGCGTGTTCGCGCTGCCGAAGGAGAGCCCGAACGACGGTCCGCAGACGCTCGTCGAGGACCCCGCCGACGCGACCGCATCGCCGTTCGGCTGGCACGACACGGATGAGACGGCCGGCGCGGAGTTCACGCTCACGCGCGGGAACAACGTCCACGCCTATCTCGATCAGGACAGCAGCAACGGACCCGACGCCGGATTCGACGTCGACGGGGGAGCGGACCTCACGTTCGACTTCGCGGCGGACCTCGCGGAGCACGCGCAGAACTACCGCGAAGCCGTCGTGACGAACCTCTTCTACTGGAACAACCTCTTCCACGACGTCCTCTACCGCTACGGCTTCGACGAAGCCTCGGGCAACTTCCAGGCGAACAACTACGGGCGCGGCGGCCTCGGGGGCGACTACGTCCGCGCCGAGGCGGCCGACGGCGGGGGAACGAACAACGCGAACTTCTCGACTCCCGTCGAGAGCGCGACGTCGGCCGGCACGCCGCGGATGCAGATGTATCTCTGGCCGGGCGACCAGTTCGGCCTCCCGAACCAGGTGGTCGTCGACGGCGTCGGAACGTTCGACGCGTCTTGGGCGCGGTTCTCTCCCGCGCCCACCGTCGCCGGCACGGACGGCGCGATCGTCAACGCGGGCAACGGCTGCACCGCCGCCGACTACCTCGGCGCTCCGCCCGCGGACTGGATCGCGATCGTCACCGGCAACAATACCGGCTGCCAGAACGTCGACAAGGCGCGGCGGGCGACCGAGGCCGGCGCGAAGGCGCTGATCGTCGCGCACACCAGCTCTTCGAGGCCGGTGCTGACGGGCTCCCTCTCGACTCCGGGGCCCGCCATCCCGGTCGCCAGCATCAACCTGGCGGACGGCAACACGATCCGGACGGCCGTAGCCGCCGGTCCCGTCACGGGGACGGTGCGCAAGCATCCCGATCATCCCGGCATCCGCGACGGCGACTTCGAGAACGGGATCGTTCTCCACGAGTACGGCCACGGCGTGTCGATCCGCCTCACCGGCGGTCCCGCCGTCAACTGTCTCTCGGGCGACGAGCAGGGCGGCGAGGGGTGGAGCGACTACTTCGCCATGATCATGACGCTGAATCCGGCGATCGACAGCGGCAACGGGCAGCGCGGCATGGGACCGTATGCGCTGTTCCAGCCCAACAGGCAGGGCGCCGGAATCCGCCCGCGCCCCTACTCGCGGACCATGGAGATCCAGCCGTTCACGTACGACTCGATCAAGAGCGGCGGCTGGCTGAACGGCGGAACGCTCGCGGCGCCGCACGGCATCGGCCACGGATGGGCGGCGGTCCTCTGGGACGTGACGTGGGACCTGATCGGCAAGCACGGATTCAATCCCGACCTCTACGGGCCATGGAACAGCGGCGGAAACAACCGCGCGCTCCAGTACGTGATCGACGGCCTCAAGCTGCAGGGATGCGGGCCGGGCTTCGTCGCGGCGCGCAACGCGATCATCGCCGCGGCGGAAGCGCTCGGCCCGGGCGACGTCTGCACGCTGTGGGCATCGTTCGCCCGGCGCGGTCTCGGCTACAGCGCCGTCCAGGGTGGAACGAGCCGCAGCGACAACACCGAGGCGTTCGACACGCATCCGGCCTGCCACGCGAGCTTCGTCGACAACGTGTCTGCCTCGCCGGCGATCAACGTCGTCAACGTCGGCTCGACCGTTCCGCTCACGTTCAGCTATCCCGGAGCGCAGGGGCTGGACGTGTTCGCGGAGAACTCGCCCTATTCGCGGCAAGTGGAGTGCTCGACGCTCCGCACGGTCGACCCGAACGCGACCTTCATCACGCCGCGTCCGTTCCCGGTCGCAATGCTGTCGCCGGGCGGGTCGGGGCTTTCGCAAGACAAGAAGACGGGCCGCTACACGTTCAACTGGCAAACCGATGCCGCATGGGCCGGAACCTGCCGCGAGGCGGTCCTGACGCGAACGGACGGCGTGCAGCACCGGTCGTACTTCTTCTTCGACTCGCAGCCCTCGCACAAGGTCTCCGGCTTCGTCCGCGACTCCTCCGGGCAGCCGGTCCCGAACGCGACGGTCCGGATCGTCGGCAGCGCATACGGCGCCGTCCTGACGAACGCCGAAGGCTTCTATTCGTTCCCCGCGGTTGCCGTCGGGACCTACACGGCCACGGCGACACCGGCGGGCTCGGGGTGCGTGCTGCCTCAGACGCTGGAGTTCAGCGTCTCGCGGCCGACCCGAGTCGATTTCACCCTTCCGACGCGGGTGGATGCGTTCGGCTACTCGTGCAGAAACGAGGCGGCCGCATTCGAGGAGGCGGCCCTCATCGCGCCGATCACCGGGACGTCCGGTGTCGGTGCGGTCGACCTGCCGTTCCCGTTCGTCTTCTACGGGCAGTCCTACGATCGCCTGTACGTCTGCGCGAACGGGTTCGTGGAGTTCGCCGGGCCGTCGACGACGAACTGCTCGTCGTCGAACGGGACGATCCCGGGGACCGGCCGCCCGAACGGCGCGATCTATCCCTTCTGGGACGATCTGGTCGTCGACGCGGCGTCGTCGATCCGGACGGAGCTCAAGGGCGCGGCGCCGGGCCGGCGCTTCGTCATCGAGTTCCGCAACGTCCACGTCAGCGGCAACACGTCGCAGCGGCTCGACTTCAACGCCGTCCTCCTCGAGAACGGCCAGGTCCTGACGCAGCACCGGAACATCGCCGCCGACATTCGTGAGCGGGGAAGCTCCGCCACGATCGGCATCGAGATGCACACCGGAACCGTGGCGCTCATGTACTCGCTCAACACCGCCGTCCTGGCGGTGGAGCCGGCCGTGACCACGATCCGGTACACCCCGCCGCAGCTCTACACGGTGTCGGGGCAGGTGAGCGACACGGATAGCACGCCGGAACCGGGGGCTACCGTCACGCTGCAGACGGCGGCATTCACGCTGACGGCGACTACCTACGCCGGCGGCCTCTACTCATTCCCGGGCGTCCCGGCCGGAACGTATACGGCCATCGCCGCCGCGGGACGGTGCAAGGGGGACACGGAGACTCTCGTGGTCTCCGCGAACACGACGCTCGACTTCACCCTCGGCGATCTGCCGGATGCCTTCGGCTATCGCTGCGGTCAGGAGAGCGCGGCCTTCGAGGAGGCGAGCACCGTCGCGCCGATCACCGGCACGTCGGGCGTCGCCGCGGTCGCGATCCCCTTCCCGTTCACGTTCTACGGGGAGACCTACAACAGCGTGTACGTCTGCGCGAACGGGTTCGTCGAGTTCGCCGGGCCGGCGACGACGAACTGCTCGTCGGCGAACGGAATGATCCCCGGCACGGGCCGCCCGAACGGCGCCATCTATCCGTTCTGGGACGACCTCGTGGTCGACTCCCTCGCCTCGATCCGGACGGAGCTGAAGGGCTCCGAGCCGAATCGGCGCTTCGTCATCGAGTTCCGCAACGTCCACATCAGCGGCAACACGTCACAGCGTCTCGATTTCAACACCGTCCTTCTCGAGGACGGCCAGATCCTGACGCAGTACAAGAACATCGCCGCGGTCGATCGTGAGCGCGGCAACTCGGCGACGCTCGGCATCGAGATGCACACCGGGACGGTGGCGCTCATGTACTCGCGCAACGTCGCCATCCTTCCGGTCGCGCCGGCGATCACGACGATCCGCTACGTTCCGCCTCCGCTCTTCGCGGTATCCGGCCTCGTCCGAGACGCGAGCGGGAACCCGGCGCCGGGCGTCACCGTGACGCTCGAGCGCGCGCCGTTCATCCTGACGGCGACCACCGACGCCACGGGGCACTACTCGTTCGGCCACACGCCGGCGGGAGAGTACGCGGCGACCGCCAGGGCGGGAGGGTGCAGCGGGCAATCCCAGTCGGTGACGGTCACGGCCGACACGACGCTGGACTTCACGCTGGGCGACATCTCCGACGAGTTCGGCTATCGCTGCCGCCTCGAGAACCACGCGTTCGAGGAGGGCGACACGATCCTCCCGATCAGCGGCGACGACCTCGAGCCGGTCGCGGGCGGCGTCGAGCTGCCGTTCGCGTTCACCTTCTACGGCCAGACGTACACGGACGCGTACGTCTGCACGAACGGATACATGGAGTTCGCGGGCCCGACCACGTCGAGCTGCGTCTTCACCAACACGGCGCTCCCGAACGACAACCGTCCGAACGGAGCGATCTACGCGCTCTGGGACGACGTCGTCGTCGACGCGTCCGCGTCGATTCGGACGGAGGTGAAGGGGACGGCGCCCAACCGGACGTTCGTCGTCGAATACAGGAACGTCCGCTTCATCAGCGGCACGCAGCGCCTCGACTTCAACATCGTGCTCCACGAGGACGGCCGCGTGATGACGCAGTACAGGAACCTGGCCGATGACGGGCGTGAGCGAGGCAACTCGTCCACGATCGGCATCGAGGACCACACCGGCACCATCGCGCTCGAGTTCTCGATGAACGAAGCCGTCCTCCCCGTGGAGCCGGCGATCGCCTCGATCGTGTACCGGCCGCCGGGGATGCCGTAAATCTCACCGGCTGGGCGCCGCCGCCGAGCCCTGCAGGACGATCTCGACGCGGCGGTTCTGCGCCTTGCCCGCTGCGGAGCTGTTCGGCGCGATCGGCCGGGTCTCGCCGTAGCCCTGGGTCTCGATGCGGTCGGTCGGCACGCCGCCGGCGACGAGCACCGAGCGCACCGCCTCGGCCCGCAGGCGGGAGAGCTCGAGGTTGTACCCGCTCGAGCCGTCGGAATCGGTGTGGCCCTCGATCAGAATCGAGGAGTCGTCCCCGGCCGTGGACAGGGCGCGGGCGATCTCGAGCAGCCGCGAGCGCATGGCGGGCTGCACGACCGACTTGTTGACGTCGAAGTAGACGCTGCCCGGCAGAGTCAGCACCAGACCGCGCGCCTCCTCGCGCACCTCCGCGAGGCGGGAGAGGGTGGCCCGCAGCTCCTCGCGGGTCCGCTCCTGCTCCTCGCGCAGGCGGGCGATCTCCGCGGCGCGCCCCTCCTCGGCCCGGCGCTGCTCCTCGAGGCGCAGCCGCTCCTCGGCGGCGCGGGCCTCGGTCTCCCGGCGCAGCTGCTCGGCGTCGCGGGCCCGCTCCTCGGCGGCCCGCCGCGCCTCGGCTTCGAGGCGCGCCTGATCGGAGGCGGCCTCGCGCCGCTCCCGCTCCTCCCTCGCCTGCGCCTCCGCCTCGTCGGCCCGCCGCTCGGCCTCGGTGCGCGCGGTGTCCTGCAGGCGCGCGATCTCGGCGTCGCGGACGGCGAGCTCGGCGCGCTGGCGCCGCTCCGTTTCGCGGCGGATCTCCTCCTCCGCGGCCTTGGCTTCGGCCTGATACTGCGCCTCGCGCGCCGCGGCCTCCGCGCGCCGCGCCCAATGCGCCGCCGTCGCCGCGTCCCGCCGCTCCTCCCAGGTGCTCTCGGCCACGCTCAGGTGCCGCGCCGCCGCGTCGTACTCTCGCGTCGCGAGCTCTTCGGCCCGCGCTCTCTGCGCCTCCTGCAGGGCGGCCCGGGCTCTCGCGATCTGCGCCGGCGGCGGTCCGGCCGAGCAGGCGAAGGCGGCGAGCGCCAGCGCGGCGGCGATGGTCCTGACGTGGAAGAAATACCTGGCGGTGTTCATCTCGTCACCTCAGCGACTCGGCGGTCTGCCCGCCTGGTCCCGGATCTCCTCGGCTCTTCGTTCGAGATCGTCCGCTTCCCGGCGCAGACGGGCGGCCTCCCGCTTGAGGCGCTCGGCCTTGGCTCTCGCCTCGGCGGCGGCCGCATAGCCTCGCGCCTCGAGCAGCTTCTGCCGGGCCTCCTCGCCGGAGGCCCGGCGCGCGGCGGACAGGGCGGCTTGCGCCTCTTCGAAGAGCTCGGGGGCCTCCTCCGCCGCGCCGGCCGCCTCGGCGTTCCGCACCGCCTCGTCGGCCTCCGCGAACTCCTCCGAGTTGGCGGGCGGACCGCCCGACGCGCATCCAGCTAGCAGGGCCGTCACGAGCAGGACGATGGAAACCGAGACCTTCATGGGCATCCTCCCCCTTCCCCCCTCGTGAGCCGACTGCATACGGGATGCCACGCTTAGGCGCTAACGCTTCGCAAACCCCGTGACGATGTACGTCCCCGAGCGCTGGTCCTTCTTGAGCTTGATGATGTTCTTGCGCTCGGCGTCCTCGAGGAGCTCGGAGAAGGTCGAGTAGCCGTAGTAGCCCTCGTTGAAGGAGGGCTTCTTGCGCTGCATGGTCTGCTTGATCATCGAGCCCCAGAGGACGTCCTTGTTCTCGCGCAGCAGGGCCTGGATCGACTCGACCATCAGGCTGAAGGCCTCGGCGGTCTTCTTGTTGAGGCCGTCTAGCTTGGGACCGCGCTTGGCGTCGCGCCAGACGTCCTCGTAGTAGATGAACTCGTCGCAGTTGTCGACCAGCAGGTTCGACGACGAGTTCTTGACCCCGATGCCGATGACGTACTTGTTGTTCTCCTTGAGCTTCGAGACCAGCGGCGAGAAGTCGCTGTCGCCCGACAGGATGACGAAGGTGTCGAGGTGCTCCTTGGAGTAGGAGAGGTCCATGGCGTCGACCACCATCTTGATGTCGGCGCTGTTCTTGCCCGAGTAGAACTTCTGCGGGATGTCGATGAGCTCGATCGCGGCCTCGTGGAAGGGGCGCTTGTAGTCGCTGTAGCGCTCCCAGTCGGCGTAGGCCTTCTTGACGATGATCTTGCCCTTCTCGAGCAGGCGCTCGAGGACCAGGAGGATGTCGAACTTGCCGGTGTCGGAGTCGCGGACGCCGAGGGCGATGTTCTCGAAGTCGCAGAAGAGGGCGATCTTGCGCTCGTCCTGCGAGCGCGCCCGCTCCGGCATGGCGTAGATGATCTCGCGCTCGCGCGGGGCCTCCTCGCGGCGCAGGAACGCGACGGGCTCCTCGCGGCGGTGGTGCTCCTCCTCGTCGTCCTCCTCGACGGCGGCGACGGCGGCGGACGGCGCGGCCGCCGCGGCGGGCCGGCCGCCCTTGCGCCGGCCGCGGCCGCCGCTCCGCGAGCGCGAGCGGCGGCGGACGGGGGCCGCTTCTCCCTCCCCCCCCACGTCTCCTTCCGCTTCGTCCTCCTCTTCGCCTTCCTCTTCCTCTTCCTCGCCGTCCTCCTCGTCGTCGTCGTCCTCGTGCTCCTCGTGGTCGTCGCGCTCTTCGGGCTCCTCGACGGGGCGCGGCAGCGCGGCGGCGCGGTAGGGCTCGGCAGGAGTTTCGGAAAGGGGGGCGTAGTCGGGAAGGGGGGTGTAGAAGGGGGGCGAGGGGGGCTCGGGGATCGTCGGCGCCGGCTGGGCCGGTTCGATCTCCTCGGGTCGTTCGTCGCGACGGACTTCGTCGCGCTCGTCGTCTGCGGCGCCCTCGGCCGTGGGGCGCAACCACCATGGGCTCACGTTGATGTTCCTTTCTGCGTTCAGCGGGATTTCGCTTCGGGGCCCGGGCGGCGGGAGTGGAAACAAGCCACAGGCCGGGGGGCATTGTAGCCTAGAACGGCCGCGGATAGGATGCGCTCTCAATTCGGGAGGAGCCATGGCCGCCGAGCCGCAGACGCGGAAGTTCGAGCCCTTCGTCCCCGCCTCGCAGTCGCCCCCCGAGTTCACGCTCCGCGCCATCATCCTCGGCGCCATCTTCGGCATCATCTTCGGCGCCGCCACGGTCTACCTGGCGCTCACCGCCGGGCTGACGGTCACCGCCTCGATCCCCATCGCGGTGCTGACCATCGCGGTGTTCCGCCGCTTCGGCTCGACGATCCTCGAGAACAACATCGTGCAGACGATCGGCTCGGCCGGGGAGTCGATCGCGGCCGGCGTCGCCTTCACCATTCCGGCGCTCATCTTCCTCACGGGCGGCGTGCGCTACTTCACCTGGGCCAACATCTTCACGCTCTCCCTGGTCGGCGGCACGCTGGGCGTGCTCTTCATGGTGCCGCTGCGCCGGGCGCTGATCGTCCAGGAGCACGGCGTGCTGCCCTACCCGGAAGGGACGGCGGCGGCGGACGTGCTGATCGCCGGCGAGCGCGGCGGCAATCTCGCGCGCCTGGTCTTCCAGGGCCTCGGCATCGCCTTCGCCTACCGGGTCCTGATGTCGATCCTCGGGTTGTGGAAGGAGAACCCGGTGTGGTCGGCACCGCGCGACTCGGCCTACCCGCGCGCCACGGTCGAGTGCGGGGTCACGCCGGAGTACCTCGGCGTCGGCTACATCATCGGCCCGCGGATCGCCGGCGTGCTGGTAGCCGGCGGCGTCCTCTCCTACCTGGTGCTGATCCCGCTCATCACGATCTTCGGCGACCAGATCCCCGGGGTGCTGCGGCCGGGCGAGGCTCCGATCTCGACCCTCGACTTCGGCGCCATCCGCCACTTCTACGTGCGCTACATCGGCGCCGGCGCGGTGGCGGCGGCGGGCCTGATCACGCTGATCAAGACGCTGCCGACGATCGTCGGCGCTTTCCGCGAGAGCTTCTCCAGCCTGCGCGACTTGAAGACCGGCGCCCGCCCGGTGCGCACCGAGCGCGACATCCCGATCACGTTCGTGATCCTGGGCTCGCTGGTCCTCATCGTGGTCGTCGCCCTGCTGCCCCAGCTGCCGCGGACCGGCGCCCTCGGCCGCGTTCTGATGGGCCTGCTGGTCGTCGTCTTCGGCTTTTTCTTCGTCACCGTCTCGTCGCGCATCGTCGGCATCATCGGTTCGTCGTCGAACCCCATCTCGGGGATGACGATCGCGACGCTGATGGCCACCTGCCTCATCTTCGTCGCCCTCGGCTGGACCGGCGAGGCCCACCAGGCGCTGGCCCTCTGCGTCGGCGGCATCGTCTGCATCGCGGCGGCGAACGCCGGCAACACCAGCCAGGACCTGAAGACCGGGTATCTCGTGGGGGCGACCCCGATCTACCAGCAGATCGGCTTGATCATCGGCGTCCTGGCGTCGGTCTTCGCCATCGGTTTCACGCTGCGCATCATCGACAACGCCGTCGTCGCCAACCCGTTGGTGGAGGGGCACGCCATCGGCTCGGCCCGTTTCCCGGCGCCGCAGGCGACACTCATGGCGACGATCATCCAGGGCATCCTGGCGCGGGACCTCCCGTGGGGGCTGATCTTCGCGGGGATGGCGATCTCGGTGGTGGTGGAGCTGTGCGGGGTGAAGTCGCTGTCGTTCGCGGTCGGGCTCTACCTGCCGCTCGGCACGACGCTGCCGATCTACATCGGCGGCATGCTGCGCGGCCTGGTCGAGCGACGCAAGGGGGAGGAGGGCGAGTCGGAGCTCTCCTCGGGGATGCTCTACGCCACCGGGCTGGTGGCGGGGGGCGCGCTGACCGGGGTGCTGATCGCCGGGCTCCAGGGGTGGCGGGTGGGCGGGGCGGAGTCGGAGACGACGGTGCTGAGCAGGATCCACGGCTGGATCAATGGGCTCTTCGGGCGGGCGGAGGGGGGGGCGCCGAACTGGGAGTCGCTCGGCGGGTGGGGGGATCTGATCGCGGTGGCGGCGTTCCTGGTGCTGTGCGCGCTGCTGGTGCGGGCGGCGCGGAAGGAGCTCGAGGTCTAGCTAATCCAAATCGAACGGGCGGACGGGGGGGCCGGTGTCCGGCTCTTCTTCCGCCCGCTTCATGGCTTCGCGGAATTTCTCTTCTAACAGGCGGTCGCGGTCTTTGAAGGCGGCGACTTCGCGGGCGAAGACGTCTTCCGCTTTCTCGCGGTCTTCGTCGAGGCCGCGCATTAGGGCGTCGAAGTCTTTGCCGCCTGCTGGCTGGCGCTTGGGGGGGCGGTGGGCTAGGACTTCGCCGGTGGCGGCGTCGATTGTTAGGTCGGAGCTGCAGTCGGGGCAGCGGACGGTTAGTTTGCGGGTTTCGGCCATGTTGGGGCTGATTGTATGCGGGGGCTGACGCGAGAGGGGGCGGGAGGGGCTGCTCCGTCCGGGGACCGGCGCGCGCTTGGACGACTGCGGCGGGGTGGCGCGCGCCTGCGCTCCGCTGCGCGCTTGGTCGGTTGGGGACTGCGGTGGGAGTTGCCGGCGCTTGCGGAGAGCTCCCCGGACGGAGCAGCCCCTCCCGCCCCCTCTTGGGACCGAGCTACCTGGGCGGAGGAACTAAGAGGGCTGTGGCTAGGGCTAGGCTTAGGGCGGCTAGGGCTAGGCCGAGTGAGAAGGCGGGGGGGCGGTAGGGGAGGTCGTGGGCGTGGGGAGGGAACGGAGTTTGGTTGCGCCAGACGGCGGCGGCGTCGTCGCGGAAGGCTCGGGTCCAGGGGGCGGGGAGGTGGGCGTTGGGGGCGGTTAGGAGCCAGCGAACTCCTAGGGCGGCGTAGAGGGGGTGGTCGGGGTGGCCCCACTCGGGGACTTCGCCTTGCCAGCGGACGCGGATCGGGGCGGTTAGGGCGGTGTAGGCGCGTGGCGCTAGGGGGTTGTAGAGGCGGGCGTCGGTGAGGTCGTAGAGGGACGGGAGGTTGGGGGGGAAGTCGCGGCCGAGGGCGGCCATGCGGTCGTCGCCTAGGTTGCGCTGGAGGAAGCGGATGGCTTCGGTCTTGGGGAGGGCGAGGCGCTTGGGCATGGGGGGGTGGGCGGGGAGGTGGAGGAGGAGGAGCTCGGCGGCGACGAGGGCGGCAGCGGTCGGGGGGGCCCAGCGGCGGCCGCGGGCGAGGATGAGGATGAGGACGGCGAGGGTCAGGAAGCGCAGGTGCCAGTGGAGCCAGCCCCAGCGGAGGACGGCTAGGGTCTCGGGGTTTTCGGGGTGGACGAAGGTGACGGTCGCCCAGACGAGGACGGCGGCGAGCGCGGCGGCGGTTAGGAGCGGGGGCGCGATCCGCCGTTTGTCGCGGGTCCAGCGCTCCAGTGTGCAGGCGGCCAGGTAGGCGAGGGCGAAGTTGACGAGGAGGAGCGGGCGCCGGGTTTCGAGCGGGACGCCGAGGACGACCCAGAAGAGGGCGAGGAGGCCGACGCCGAGCACGACGCGCTCTTGCGGTAGGCGCGGCTTGCCGGCGAGGGCCAGGAGCGCGAGGAGCAGGGTCGCGGTGCCGGCGAAGCCGGCGGCGTCTTCGTTGGTGTTGGAGAGGCCCCAGTAGTGGGCGAAGCGGCTGTTGCCGAAGGCGTTCGGGGCGACGAGCGGCACCCACCGCTCCGGCGCGCCCGGCCCGGCGGCCGGCGGCGCCAGGCTGCCTTCGGCCAGACGCGCCGCGCGCAGGCTCTGCGGCAGGTAGTCGGCGGCCGGCAGCAGCGCCGGCGCGGCGGCGGCGGCGGCCAGGAGAAGAACGAGCCCGGCGCGGCCGAGGAAGGCGCGGCGGCGGCCGCGCGGCCGCTCGAGCGCCAGGCCCGCGGCGAAGGCCGCGACGAGGGCGAGGGCGTAGGCGATGGCCTCCGGGTGGCCGGCGAGGAGGAGCGCCCAGAGCGCGATGCCGAGGAGCAGGAGGTCGCGCCGCCGGCCCTCGCGCGCCACGCGCACGAGACCGTAGAGCGCGGCCGGCAGCCAGGCGGCGGCGTTGGCCAGCGGCCATCCGACCCAGAGGAGAAGGAAGCCGCCGAGCCCGTACGCGAACGCGCCGGCGAGCGCCGCGCCCTCGCGGATCTCTTGCCGCCGCAGCAGCAGGAAGGTGAAGACCAGCGCCAAGAGCACGCGCAGCGCCGCCGTCGCCGCCGCGGCGCGCAGGAGCGGCAGCGGCGTGGCGAGGAGGGCGAGCGGCTGCAGGGCCTGGGCCTGCGGGTCGGCGAGGAGCGGCATGCCGGCGCCGACCCGCGCGTTCCAGAGCGGCCAGCGGCCCGCGCCGTACGCCCGCCGCACCTCGGCGAGCGACGGGGTGACGAGCGTGATCAGGTCCCCCTGGAGGGGGTTGCCGTGGGGGTCGGTGGGCTCGAGGTGCTGGAACGGGACGTGGCCGCGGAGGTTGTCGAGCGGCAGGAGGAGCTTGCCGCCGGCGAGCGCCGGCCCGAAGAGGGTGGCGAGGACGACGGCGAAGGCTCCCCACGCCGCCGCCGGCACGCGGTCGTACCAGCGGCGGAGCGCGAGGGCGAGGAGGAGGCCGGCGCCCGCCACACAGGCGCCGGGAAGAAGATCGACGGGCTCCCAGCCGGCTACAGGACCCGTCCCTTGACCGGCACCTCCACCACCGGGCTGAGCGGGTGGTTGGTGTAGAGCTTCAGGGTGCCGTTGAAGATGCCCTTGGGCATCGAGGGGCCGAGCTGCAGGCGGACGTCGAACTCCCGCGAGCCCGCAGCACCCGACGGCTCGATGCTCGCCTCGAGGCCGGCGAGGTCGTCCTCGACCCGGGTGAGCGCGAACTCCTGCCCCTGGATGTTGCCGCGCACGTGGACGCTCGCCCGCACCGGGCCGTCGATCCGGATGTCGCCGAAGTCCATCACCGGCGGCGTCACCGCGACCGCCGGCTGCACGAAGCCGGAGACCGGGATCTCCACCACCTTCTGCTTCGGGTGGCTGGTGTGGATCGTCACGTTGTTGGCGAGCGCCCCGGCCGGCGCGCTGGCGTAGTCGAGCGCGAGATCGACGACGTAGCCGCCGCTCGGCGCATTGACCTCTTGACGGTCGGAGTCGGTGGCCGGGCGGTAGGTCACCTTGAGGAAGGGGTAGGGGCTCTCGACCTTGGTGATCTCGAACGCCTCACCGCGCGGCGACCAGACGATCTGCTCCACCTTAGCCGGCCCCTGCGTCTCCCGCTTGACGAAGCGGGCGTAGCCGGGGCGGACGGCGAGGAGCGGCTCGACATTGGCCTTGATCGTCAGCTCGATCTTCGGCGTCGCGGGGTCGTTGGTGTAGGCGGTGACGCTCTTGGCGATGCCGCCGCTGAAGGTGGTGCTGTCGAGCTCCGCCCGCACCACACCGGTGGCGCCCGGCGCGATCGTGCGGTCGTAGCTCGTGGCGGTGCAGCCGCAGGCGGCCTGCACCTCGGTGATCTGCAGGGGCTCGTCGCCGTCGTTGCGGATCACGAAGTCGTGGACGACTTTCGCGCCCTTCTCGACGGCGCCCGCGTCCTTGATCGGCTCGACGGCCACGGCGATCGGGCCGGTGGCGGCGAAGGCGGCGGTGGCCAGCGCCAGCAGGGCGGCGGCGCACCAGGTCAAGACTGCTTTGTCGTTGCGTCTCATGCGGGAAGCTCCTCGACCCAATGCTACACTCGCCGCCCGCATTCCAGAAGACGCGCCGTGAAACCCCAACCGCTCGACATCTACTGTCTCGCCGTCGGCGGGACGGGGATGGCGCCGCTCGCCTGCCTGCTCCAGGAGCAGGGCCATCGGGTGCGCGGCGTGGACGGGCCGCTCTATCCGCCGATGTCGACTCTCCTCGAGCGCTGCGGCGTCCGCCCGCACGCCGGCTACGACCCGGCCCACCTCGAGCCGCCGCCCGACCTGGTGGTCGTGGGCAACGCCATCCGGCGCGACAACCCGGAGGCGGTCGAGGCCGAGCGGCGGGGGCTGCCGCTGCTGTCGATGCCGCAGGCGCTGGCGCGCTTCTTCCTCGCCGGCCGCCGGCCGCTGGTCGTGGCCGGCACTCACGGCAAGACGACCACGACCGCCCTCGCCGCCTGGGTGTGGACCGCCTGCGGCCGCGACCCGGGGTATCTCATCGGCGGCGCGCCGAAGGACCTGCCGGCGAGCTTCGCCGGCGGCAGCGGCGACCGCTTCGTGGTCGAGGGGGACGAGTACAACGCCGCCTACTTCGACCGCGGCCCCAAGTTCCTGCACTACCAGCCGGAGACGCTCGTCCTGACCAGCGTCGAGTACGACCACGCCGACCTCTACGCCACCCCGGAGGCGTTGCGCGCCGCCTTCGCGGATCTCCTGCGCCTGCTGCCGCCGAGCGGGGCGCTGGTCGCCTGCGGCGACGACCCGGCGGTGCGCGAGCTGGCCGCGGCGGCGCCGTGCCCGGTGGTGTTCTACGGCCTGGGCGGGGACAACGACGTACGCCCGGCCGGGCCGGTGGCCGCGACGCCGGAGGGGAGCCGCTTCCGCATCGACGACCCGGAGGCCGGGCCGGTCGAGGTCGTCCTGCCGGTGGCCGGCGCCCACAACGTCGCCAACGCTCTCGCCGTCTGGGCGGCGGCGCGGCGCGACGGCCTGCCGGCGCGGGAGGTGGCGGCGGCCCTCGGGCGCTTCCACGGCGTCCGCCGGCGGCTCGACGAGCTGGCCTCGGCCGAGGGGGTGACGGTGGTGGACGACTTCGCGCACCACCCGACGGCGGTGGCGGCGACGCTCGAAGCGCTCCGCCAGGGCTACCCTCGGCGCCGGCTCGTGGCGCTCTTCGAGCCGCGCAGCCTGACCGCCGGCCGGCGGATGTTCTTCGACGCCTACCGCGCCGCCTTCGCCGGCGCCGACCGGGTGCTCTTCGCCCCCACCTTCCACGCCGGCCGCCTGGACCCCGAGGAGCGCCTCGACTTCGGCGCCCTGGCGCGGGCGCTCGCCGCCGACGGCGTGCCGGCCGTCCTCTGCGGGGACGCCGAGGAGGTGCTGTCGCGCGCCCTCGCCGAGGCCCAGCCCGGCGACGTCCTCGTCACCATGTCCTCGGGCGCCTTCGAGGGGCTGCCCCACCGGCTGGCCGAGGGTCTCTCGGCCCGCGTCGCCGCCGGCTGAGCCGATTTGGCCGCGCCCGCCTTCGAGATCCGGCCGTCTCCCATCCAGGGGTTCGGCGCCTGGGCCGTCCGGCCGATCCGTAAGGGAGCGCGCATCGTCGAGTACGTCGGCGAGCGGATCGCCTCCGAAGAGGCGGAGGAGCGCTACGACGACGACGCCAGGGAGCACCCGCACGTCCTGCTCTTCACGGTGGACGAGGAGACGGTCATCGACGCCGGCGTCGGCGGCAACGAGGCGCGCTACTTCAACCACTCCTGCGCCCCGAACTGCGAGACCGTGGTCGAGAAGGGCCGGGTCTTCATCGTCGCCCGGCGGGCGATCGCGCCGGGCGAAGAGCTGACCTACGACTACCAGCTGGAGCGCCCGGGGCGGGCGAAAGCGGAGTGGACACGGCGTTACGCCTGCCGCTGCGGCGCCAACCGCTGCCGCGGCACCATGCTGGCGCCGCGGCCGAAGCGGAGGAAGCGGTCATGACGACTCGTGCCGTCGGGACATTCGACGTGAAGCTGACGCCGCAGGCGACGGACGACAGCGCCGAGGGCGCGACGCTCGGCCGGATGTCGCTCGACAAGCGGTTTCACGGCGATCTCGAAGGCACCAGCAAGGGCGAGATGCTGACCGCCGGCACGAGCGTCAAGAATTCGGCCGGCTACGTCGCGATCGAGCGCGTCAGCGGCACCCTGCACGGCCGCAGCGGCACGTTCGCCCTCCAGCACAGCGGCACCATGACTCGCGGCGAGCCGCAGCTGACCATCACCGTGGTCCCCGACTCCGGCACCGGCCTGCTGACACGCCTCGCCGGCAGGATGACGATCGACATCGCGGCCGGCAAGCACTCCTACACTTTCGAGTACACGCTCGCCGACGCTCCCTAGGCTGACTGGCGAGTAGAATCGCCCCATGGCACGCTTGGCAGAAGCCGTCCTGAAGGAAGCGCTCGCCCTCCCCGAGGAAGATCGGGCGGACATCGCCGGCGCGTTGCTCGAGAGCATCGAGCCCGACTCGGAAGCAGAGGTCGAGGCGGCTTGGAGGCAAGAGGTCGCCGCGCGCGTGGCTGCGTTGGACGCGGGAGAGGTCGAGACCATCCCCTGGGAGGAAGTCCGCGCGCGGCTCCACGCGAGACTGAGTGAGCGGCAGCGCGCAGGTTGAGTACGTCCCGGAAGCGCGCCGGGAGATCGAGGATGCGCTCGACTGGACCTCGAGCGCAGCCTGAGAGCCGCAGAGGCATTCGTCCGAGAGATCGACCGGGCGATCGCCCTCATCGCGAGCGAGCCCAGGGTCTGGCCCCGGTTCGAGGCGGGTACCCGTCGCTACGTGCTCCGTCAGTTTCCCTACAGCATCGTCTACCGCGAAACGCAGTCCGGCATCGAGGTGGTCGCCGTGGCGCACCACAAGCGGAGACCCCGGTACTGGCGGAGCCGCCTGGGGCGCTGAACGGCGGCTAAGGCCGCAGCGCCCTCTCCAGCCGCCGCTCGAGGACGTAGTCGGCGTCGAAGCGCTCCAGGGCGAGCGTTTCGCGCAGGGCGCCGTGGACGGCGGCTTCCGGGACCAGGCCGACGATCTCGCTGCCGACGACCCCGGTTCCGAGCGCCGCCGCCTCCTGCCGCACGCGCGCCAGGGCCGCCGCCAGCGAGGTGCGGCGGAAGTCGAGGAGGTTCATCGACACCTGCGCCTTCCGCCGGCTCTCGAGATAGACGCCGATCGCCCGCACCGCCGGGAGCCCCTCCTCGGCGCCTTCGCGGACGCGCGCCGCGATCCGCCGCGCCACGGCCGAGTCGTCGGTCTCGAGGACGACGTTGAAGGCGATCAGGAAAGGGCGCGCGCCGACGATCGTGCCGCCGGCCGTCGGGTGCGGCCGCGGCGGTCCGAAGTCGGGGGCCCAGGCGGGATCGGCGAGGCGCGCCGGCAGCCCTTCGAAGCCGCCGCGGCGGAGGTCGGGGAGGCGCCGCCGCTCGGGGCGCCGCGCCGCTTCCTCGTAGAGGTAGACCGGCAGGTCGAAGCGCGCCGCCACCGCTTCGCCCAGGCGCACCGCCGCCGCCACCGCGTCGGTCATCTCCGCGCCCGCCAGCGGCACGAAGGGGACGACGTCCACCGCCCCGATCCGCGGGTGGACGCCGCGCTGCAGCGTCAGGTCGATCTCCGCGAGCGCCGTCTCGTAGAGCGCGAGGAGCGCCGCGTGGAGCGGACCGGGCTCGCCGGCCAGGGTCAGGACGGTGCGGTTGTGGTCGGGGTCGGAGGAGACGTCGAGCAGAGCGACGCCGGCCGGCGAGGCGGCCGCGCGGGCCAGCGCGGCGACCGTTTCGGGGCGCCGCCCCTCGCTCACGTTGGGCACGCACTCGAGCCACGGCAAGGCGCGGCAAAGTATAGTCAAGGGCGATGGCGTACCGCGGGAACCCCGCTCTCCCAGCCGACACCCAGCGCCGCATCCAGGGCACGTTCGAGCAGACGCTCGACCTGGCCGAGGACGGCAACCGGCAGGAGGCGCTGCTCGGCTGCGACTTCATGCTGCGCATGGACCCGCGCTTCGAGCCGGCGCGCCGCCTCCAGGAGCGGCTGCAGGACGCGAGCGGCGCGGTCCACGTCCAGGACCTGCGGCTGGGGCTCGACGACGCGGCGCCCGTCCCGGCCGCGGCGGCGGACGGACCGGCGGAGGACCCCTGGGGCGGCCTCGACCTCGGCGAGCTCCCCGAGCTGCCGCCGCTCGACTTCAACCCCAGGGAGACCGTCACCCTCCCGGCGCCAGCGGCCTCACCGGCTGGCTCACAAGCGGCCCCACCGGCCGCGGGCCATACCGTCGCCCTCCGCGGCGAGCTCACGGCGCTGCTCGAGCGGCGTGCCTTCGGCGATCTGCTGACCACGGGCGGGCGCGAGCGGGAGGCGGTGGCGGACGACCCCGAGCTCTTCGCCCTGGTCGAGACGGCGCAGTCGCGCCTCGAGGCCGAGCCGTACGTCGCCAAGTTCCTGGCCGGTGCGCGCGCCGCCCGCGAGGACGGCAACGACGACGAAGCCGAGCGCCAGCTCGCCAAGGCGCGCTCGCTCGACCCGACGCACCCCGGGCTCGCCGACCTCGCCGAACGCCCGGCCGCGCCGCCGCCTCCCAAGCCGCAGGCGGTGCCCTTTGCCGCCGACTCGCTGTTCTCGGGCGACACCGGCGAGTTCGAGCGGCGGGCTGTCGTCGCCGGCGAGTCGGAGAGCGACCGGCGCATCGCCGACCTCCTCGCCGAGGGGCAGGCGGCCTACGACCGCGGCGACTACCAGAACGCGATCGACGCCTGGTCGCGCATCTTCCTCATCGACATCGACCACCAGGAGGCGGCGTCGCGGATCGAGCAGGCGCGCAAGCTCAAGGCCGAAGGGGAGCGGCAGGTCGAGGAGGTCTTCCACGACGGCCTGTCTCACCTCGACGCCGGCGACACCGCCGCCGCCCGCGCCGCCTTCGAGCGGGTGCTCGAGATGCAGCCCGGGCACCTGACGGCGCGCGAGCTGCTGCAGCAGATCGAGGCGGGGAAGGTGCCGGCGGCGCGCCCCGCCGCGCTGTCGTCGTCGGCGGTCGCGAGCCCGCTGCGGGACGGGCCCGCCGGCGCGACCGCCGCCGCCGAGCTGAAAGAAGAGATCCTGGTCCCCCCCGAGCCGGGAGAGGCGCGCTCCGGCGAACGCCGCACCCTGCCGGCGGCGGCCGCGCCGGCGCGCCCGGCCCGCGGCCTGCGCACCTTCGCGCTCGTCGGCGGCGCGGTGGCGCTGCTCGTCCTCGCCGGCGCCTGGTTCCTCTTCCAGAACCGCGACCGCTTCTTCCCCAACTCGGCCGCGGAGCCGGCCGCCGCCGAGACCGACCCGATCGCGCGCGCCACGGCGCTCCACCGGGAGGGACGGGCGCCGTTCGCCATCGCGCAGCTCCGCCGCCTGCCGCCGGGGGACCCCCGCTACAAGGAGGCGCAGGAGCTGATCCGGCGGTGGGAGGCGGAAGCGGCCCCGGCGGCGGCGGCCGCGCCGGTCCTCGCCCCCGAGCTGGCCGCCCGCCGCGAGGAGCGCCTCGAAGCCGGGCGCGCCGCGCTCGCCGGGCGCGACTACCTGGCGGCGATCGCCGCCTTGGAGGGCGCGGCGGCGATCCAGCCGCTGGCGCCGCCCGAGGCCGGCCTCCTCGGCCAGGCGCGGGCCGGCCTCGAGCCGCTGGCGCCGGAGCTCGCGCTCTTCCGGCAGCAGGACTGGCAGTTCGTGGTGCCGCAGCTCTGGCGCCGGCGGGAGGCGAACCCGGGCGACCCGTCCGTCAACCGGCTCCTGATCGACTCCTACTACAACCTCGGCGTGCAAGCGCTGCAGGGGCAGGACGTGACGAAGGCCGAGGAGCACTTCAAGGAGGCGCTGCAGCTCGCGCCCGGGGACGGCGAGGCGCGCCGCCACCTCGAGCTCGCGCGGGCCTACCGGGAGCGCGCGCCGGACCTGCTCTACCGCATCTACGTCAAGTACGTCCCCTTCCGCGGCTGAGGCGAGACGATGCCGCGCCGCTGGGCGGAAGACGACGAGCCGACCCTCTTCGACCTGCCGCTCGACCAGGAGGCTGCGGCGGCGGAGGGCAAGCGGGCCCCACGCGCGCCGCGCGAGGAGCGCCCGCACCCGGCGCCGGCACCGACGCTGCCGCTTTTCACGCCCGCCGCCGAGGAGCTGCGCCCGCCCGTGCCGGCCCCGGCCCGCGGCGCGCGCGGCGAGGAGCGCGTGGCAGCCAGCGCGGCCGCGGCACCGGCGGCGCTCACCGCCGACCGCCGCAGCCGTCTCTTCGCCGGCCTCGCCGACCTCCTGGTGCACGCCGCGGTCGGCGTGGCGGCGGCGGCCGGGGCGCTCCTTCTGGGCGCGCGCTTGGCGCCGGCGCACTGGCCGGCCTTCGCCCTCTTCCTCCTCACCTTCTCCTTCCTCTACTCGGTCGTGCCCCTGGCCTTCTGGGGGCAGACTCTGGGGATGGCCTGGGCGGGCCTGCTGGCCGTCAACGCCGACGGCCAGCCGCTCGCCTTCGAGCAGACCGGCCTGCGCTGGCTGGGGGGCCTCTTGACCTGCGCCACGCTCGGGCTGCCGCTCCTCACGGCGCGCCGCCGCTCCCTCGCCGACGTGCTGAGCCGTTCGGTCACGCTGCGCCGCCGGTGAGCGAGCCGCGCGCCACTCCGCGCCCCTTCGCGCCGCCGCCCGGCGAGCCGGCCTCGGCGGGCGCGCGCCAGGCGAAGCAGCTCGAGGTCCTCAACGAGATCGCCCGTCTCGCGACGCTGGACATCGGGCTCCGGCCGCTGCTCCAGGCCATCGTCGAGGCGCTGGCGCAGAAGTTCGACTGGGAGTTCGTGGCCTGCGTCACGCTCGATCGCGAGCGCGACCGCTTCGTCTGCGAGGCGCTGGTCTCCGGCGGGCCGACCGACGTGCACGTCGGCTACAGCCGCGCGCTCGGCACCGGCGTGGTCGGCGAGGTGGCGGCCACCGGCCGGTCGATTCTGCTCGACGACGTGCGCTCCTCCAGCAACTACATTGAGACCGCCCCCGGCGTCGTCTCCGAGCTCTGCGTCCCGGTCAAGGCGGGCGGCACCGTGGTCGCCGTCCTCAACGTCGAGAGCACCCGCCCGGCGGCCTTCCACGGCCAGCTCGCGCTGCTCGAGACGGTCGCCGACCAGCTGTCGAGCGCGCTGACCAGCGCCCGCCTCTACCAGGAGGCGAAGCGCCGCGTGCGCCTGCTCGAGATGGTCAGCGAGGTCTCCAAGGCCGCGCTCGAGGCCGGCGAGCTCGAGCCGCTCCTCGACGGCATCGTGCGCTACGTCCACGAGCGCTTCCGCGTGGAGATCGCGGCGATCATCCTGCTCGGGCGTGACGGCGAGGATTACGAGCTGGCGGCGATCGCCGCCAGCGGCCCGATCGCGGTGGCGCGCGGCAAGCGCTGGCCGCTGGCCTCCGGGGTCGTCGGCCGCGGCCTGCGCACCGGCGAGGAGCAGCTCGTGCTCGACGTCCGCCACGACCCGGACTACGTGCCCGACTTCCCGCACATCGCCGCTGAGTACGTCGTGCCGATCCGGCTGCGCGACCGGCTGCTTGGCGTCCTCGATCTCGAGAGCTCCTCGCCCGACCGCTTCTCGCCCGAGGACCGCCTGGTCTTCCGCACTTTCGCCGACCAGCTCGCCGGGGCGATCCACATCGCGGCGATGAACCGCGAGCTCGAGGACGCCAACCGGCGGCTCCAGGAGGCCAACGCCGGGCTGCAGCTCCTCTCGGCGCTCGACGGCCTGACCGGCATCGCCAACCGGCGCCGCTTCGAGGAGGTCCTCGACCTCGAGTGGCGGCGCGCCTCCCGCGCCGGGCTGCCGCTCGCCATCGCCATGGTCGACATCGACCACTTCAAGCGCTACAACGACGCGCAAGGGCACCAGCGCGGCGACGACTGCCTGGTGCGGGTGGCACACGCGCTGGCCGGCAGCCTCCACCGCGCCGGCGACTTCGTGGCGCGCTACGGCGGCGAGGAGTTCGTCGTCGTGCTGCCGGGGAGCGACGAGGAGCAGGCCGTCGCCTACGCCGAGACGCTACGGCGCGGCATCGAGGCGCTGGCGATCCCGCACGCCGCCTCGGCGACCGCCGGTGTCGTGACGGTGAGCGCCGGCGTCGCCGCCGCGGTCCCCGAGCCCGGCGCCCCCCCGGCCGAGCTCGTCGAAGCCGCCGATCGCGCCCTCTACGCCGCCAAGCGCAACGGCCGCAACCGGGTGGAGCGCGCCGGCGGCTAACCCGCGCCCGCCGCTCCTTACTCAGCCTCGCCGAGAAGGCTCGACCTCGGCCCTCCCAACAGGCCCGGACAGGTCGCGAAGCCGGCGGTGTCCTGCACCGGCGCGAAGGGCACCCCGGCAGGGCTGGTGTAGACCTCCGTTTGGCCGTGAAGGGTGTCGTACACGTAGACCGTCAGCTTCACGTTCGTCAGCCCGGCGAGGAACGCCCAGTAGCGGCGGTTGACCGCACACCCGTCGAGCAGCTTGACGACGAGCTCCACGTTGCTCGGCCCGAGGAAGTAGAAGTAGCCGGAGTCCTCCGTCAGCTGCACGCCGCGGGCCGCGGCCGACGGGAAGCCCGGAGCGCTCCACTGCGCCGAGACGGTGAAGCGGTCCCCCAGCAGGCTCAAGCCGTGCGGCGAGCTGACGCCGAAGACGAGCTCGGCCTCGGCGGCCGGCGCCGAGCCCGCTCGGGTGAGGACACGGACCTGGTGAGGTCCCACTTGCAGGGGCGGCAGCGACACCCTGTGCCGGAAGGAGGGCTCGGAGGTACAGGCGACCGGCGGCGGCGGTGCGTCGGCGTCGTGCTCGATCTCGACGACGGTGCGGCCGCCCTCCGCGACCAGCCGCGGGGGCTTGAAGGCGAGCGGGCAGAAGGAGTCGATCACCGCCGCGACCGGCTCACCGGCGAGAGGGCGCGCCGGTTGGATCGCGAGGCCGCCCACGGTGCCGGTGCGGCTGACGACGAGGGGGACCGACACCGAGGCGCCGAGTGCGTAGTAGGCGGTGACCCGATAGGTGCCGAGCGGCAGCGGCCCGATCTGGGTGGTGATGTGCCGCAGAAAAGGCTCCAGGCCGCATTGGGAGTAGGAGAACGCCAGCTCGATCCGACCGTTCCCGGCGGCCGGCGGCCGGAACTGCACGATGGGGATCACCGCGCATGCCGCGAGCGCCGGGAAGGTGATCTCGATGCTCTGATCGACTGTCGGGTTGACGGGCGAGAAGGAGATCGTCTGCGAGCACAGGCGCTCCTCCGCGAGGAGGAGAGCGGCGGCGAGAATGCCGGCGGAAAGGCCGCGAGACCTCATCTTCCGCCGATCCTTTCACGCCAGAGCGCCCACGCGATCCAGAGATTGCCGGTGAAGGTCGCCACCGCGAGAACGAGGAGCGGCGGCACGCCCGGCCAGAGGGCGACGAGGCCGGCCGCCTGGTACAAGAGGCCGCAGACGCGGAAGGGCTCGAAGGCGAGGCCGCCCAGGAGCCAGAGGGAGTGGCCGAGGAGGAGGAGCCAGAGGGCCGGCAGCACCCAGGCGAGGTCCTGCCAGACGAGCAGGACCGACAGCGCCAGCGCCACCAGCGACAGGTTCCCCTGGACCGACAGTGCCCACCCCGCGAGCGGCGTGCCGCCGCGCCCCAGCCGCCGCGCCCGCACGTGCCCCGCCACCTCCACCGCCCCCGCGACCAGGATCGCCGCCGACCAGACGAGCAGCACCGCCGCCGGCCCGCTGGCGCGCAGGGCAGCCGGCGTCAGCAGCGCCGCCGCCGGCAGAGCCAGCGCCCAGGCAATCCAAGGCCAGGGAGAGGAGAGGTACGGCCGGCTCGCCGCGCGAAACCGGTCGCGCACCGCCTCCAAGTCGTCGCCATCCTGCGCCGGCGACCAGTCGACCAGCGGGTCGTATTCGGACGAAGGCATCACCTCCAGGATACGTCCGAGATGGCGGGATCGTTCGAGATGAGCCGCGTCCGTCTAGCCTTCCGTCAGCAAACGCCCGACCTGCTCTCGCAACGGCCGAATCTTCGTCTCGACGACATCCCAGACAAGCTCGTAGTCGACGCCGAAGTAGCCGTGAATCAGGCGGTCCCGCATTCCCGCCATGGCTTTCCGATCCACTTCCGGCGATCGGTCGCGCAGCTCGGCTGGGACCCTCTTCGCCGCCTCGCCGAGAATCTCCAGGCTGCGAACGAACGCGCGTCTTAATGTCGGGTCTTGAAGAAACGCGTCGCGACTGAGACCCCGAGACTTCTCGACCAAGTACTCCGTCTCGTCGAAGATGTGCTGCAGGTACTCACGTCCCGGGTAGGACATCCTCCGCCTCCGCCAGGATCCGCGGTCCGATGTAAGGGCTGAGGGCTTCGGGCGTCACCAGCTCGACGCGGCGCTGCAGGGCTTCTTCCAGGAGGGAGGCGAGGGCGACGAAGTGGTCGAAGGTCTTCTCCCCTGCCGCGAACTCGACGAGGAGATCCACGTCGCTCCCCGCGCGCCCTTCGCCGCGGGCGAACGACCCGAAAAGCGCCAGTCTGCGCACCCCGAGTGCACGCACCTGAGGAGCCGTGCTCTCCAGGCGCTGCAAAAGGTCATCGCGCGTTTCGACGGCGGCCGCCATGCGCTCATCCTCGCACAGGGGCGGCAGGCGCGCGATCGTTTGCGCTACTCCGCCTCCCGCGCCTGCTCGGTGAGGATCGTCAGCCGGTTGTCAACCATCTGGGCGAAGCCGCCTTCCACGTGCAGCTTGTGGTTCCCCTGCGGCGACTGCACCCGCAGCTCCCCTTTGCCGAGCTTGTAGAGCAGCGGCGCGCGGTTTCTCAGGATGCCGACTTCGCCGTCCCAGGCGGGGAAGGCGACGAAGGTGGCTTCGGTCTCGAGCACCGCGCGCTCGGGGGTGATGACGCTGACGTGGAAGGTGTCGGCCATCGCGCTCTCGGCTACTTGAGCTGCTCCGCCTTTGCCGCCGCCTCTTCGATCTTGCCGACGTACATGAAGGCCTGGTCGGGCAGGTGGTCCCACTTGCCGTCGGCCAGCTCCTCGAAGGAGCGGATGGTGTCCTCGCGCGAGGTGTAGTTGCCGGGGAAGCCGGTGAATTGCTCGGCGACGTAGAAGGGCTGCGACAGGAAGCGCTCGATCTTCCGCGCCCGGCGCACGACGATCTTGTCCTCCTCGGACAGCTCGTCGACGCCGAGGATGGCGATGATGTCCTGGAGGTCCTTGTAGCGCTGGAGGATCTGCTGCACCCGCCGCGCCACGGTGTAGTGGTGCTCGCCGAGGAACTCGGGCGCGACGATGCGGCTCGACGAGGCCAGCGGATCGACCGCCGGGTAGATCCCCTTCTCGGCGATGCCGCGCTCGAGGTTCACGGTCGAGTCGAGGTGGGTGAAGGCGGTCGCCGGCGCCGGGTCGGTGTAGTCGTCGGCCGGGACGTAGATCGCCTGGATCGAGGTGACGGCGCCGCGGCTGGTCGAGGTGATCCGCTCCTGCAGCTCGCCCATCTCGGTGCCCAGCGTCGGCTGGTAGCCGACCGCCGAGGGCATGCGGCCGAGGAGCGCCGAGACCTCCGAGCCCGCCTGCGAGAAGCGGAAGATGTTGTCGATGAAGAGCAGGGTGTCGACGCCGGTCTGGTCGCGGAAGTACTCGGCCATGGTGAGGGCCGAGAGCGCCACCCGCAGGCGCGCGCCGGGCGGCTCGTTCATCTGGCCGAAGACCATGACGGTCTGGTCGAGGACGCGCTTGCCGGTGTCGCCGATCTTCGCCTCCTGCATCTCCAGCCAGAGGTCGTTGCCCTCGCGCGTCCGCTCGCCGACGCCGGCGAAGCAGGAGAAGCCGGAGTGGAAGCGGGCGAGGCGGGCGATCAGCTCCTGGATGATGACCGTCTTGCCGACGCCGGCGCCGCCGAAGAGGCCGGCCTTGCCGCCGCGCACCAGCGGGCAGAGGAGGTCGATGACCTTGATCCCGGTCTCGAAGAGCTCGGTCTTCGACGACAGCTCGTCGAACTCCGGCGGCTCGCGGTGGATCGGACGGCGCTCCATCGCCGGGATCGGGCCGAGCCCGTCGATCGGCTCGCCGACCAGGTTGAAGACGCGGCCGAGCGTGCCCTCGCCGACCGGCACGGTGACCGGAGCGCCGGTGTCGAGGATCTGGGAGCCGCGCTGCAGGCCGTCGGTCGAGCCCAGCGCCACCGCGCGCACCTTGCCGCCCCCGAGGTGCTGCGCGACCTCGCACCAGAGCGTCTCGAGCGCCGTCTCGCCGAGCACGGTGCGCTCGACCTCCACGCGCAGCGCGCTATAGATCGAGGGGAGCTGCTCCTCGGCGAACTGGGCGTCGAGGGTCGAGCCGATGACCTGGGTGATCTCGCCGTAGTTGCCGTTCGTCGTCGTTTCGGTGGTTGCCATGTGTCGCCTCTCTCTCGCTTCAGGACAGGGCGTTGGCGCCGCCCACGATGTCGAGCAGCTCCATGGTGATCTGGGTCTGGCGCGCCCGGTTGTACTGCCGGGTGAGGGTCTTGATCATGTCGCCGGCGGCGTCGGTGGCGGCCTTCATCGCCACCATCCGCGCCACCTGCTCGGAGACCGCCGCGTCGGTGAAGGCCTGGAAGAGGCGGACGCGCACGGTGGCCGGGAGCAGCTCGTCGAGCAGCTCGGCGGGGCCGGGGGAGAACTCGTACTCGATCTGGCGCCCGGGACCGGCGCCCTCGGTGCCGGCCGCCGGCTCGGGCGTCTGCTCGGCGAGCGGCAGGAGCTGCACCACGCCGGGCCGCTGCACGCCGGCCGAGTGGAACTGCATCGACGCGACGTGCGCCGAGGCGATCTCGCCGGCCAGGAAGCGGGCCATGAGGGCGTTGGCGATCGGCTCGACCTGGTCGAAGCGCGGCTTGTCGCTCACCCCGGTCGTCTGCTCGACGATCGGCCGGCGCAGGAAGCGGAAGTAGCCGATCCCCTTCTTGCCCACCATGTGGACGTCGGTCTCGATCCCCCGCTCCTTCTGCTCGTCGAGGTGGGCGAGGGCGGCGCGCAGGACGCCGGCGTTGTAGCCGCCGGCCAGGCCCCGGTCGCTGGTCAGGACGACGAGCGCCGAGCGCGGCACCTCGTCGTGGGTGGCAAGGAGCGGGTGGCTCACCTCTTCGCCCGCGGCGCGCGACAGGTCGGCCGCCAGCTCGGCCAGCTTCTGCGAGTAGGGCTTGGTCGCCGTCGCGCGGTTGAAGGCCGCCTGGAAGCGGGCGGTGGCGATGAGCTGCATCGTCCGCGTGATCTTGCGGATGTTGCGCGCCGCCTTGCGCCGCTTGATGAGGACTCGCCGGTTGGCCATCTGCTGGGAGCCCGCGGTCTACTTCCAGTGGGTCTTGAAATCGCCGACCACTTTGCGCAGCGTCGCCGCCAGCGTGTCGGACAGCTCGCCGGTGCGGTTGATCTCGTCGAGCACCTCCGGGAATTCGTCGCGCAGGTGCTTGAGCAGGGCCTGCTCGAAGCGCGCCACCTGGTTGGCCGGCAGCTCGTCGAGGAAGCCCTGGGTGCCGGCGTAGATCGAGACCACCTGCTCGGCCAGCGGGTAGGGCCGGTACTGCGGCTGCTTCAGCAGCTCGACCATGCGCAGCCCGCGGTCGAGCTGGCGCTGGGTGGCCGGGTCGAGCTCGGTGCCGAGCTGGGCGAAGGCCTCGAGGTCGCGGAAGGCGGCGAGGTCGAGGCGCAGCGACCCGGCGATCTTCTTCATTGCCTTGCGCTGCGCGTTGCCGCCGACGCGCGACACCGAGATGCCGACGTTGACCGCCGGCCGCACGCCGGCGAAGAAGAGGTCGGGCTCGAGGTAGATCTGGCCGTCGGTGATCGAGATGACGTTGGTCGGGATGTAGGCCGAGACCTCGCCTTCGAGGGTCTCGATGATCGGGAGCGCGGTCAGCGACCCGCCGCTGTCGGGGAAGCGGTGGACGCGGTAGCTCTCCTTGTCGGAGAGCGTGGCGAGCCAGGCCTCCGCCTTCTGCCGCCCGTGCGGCCGGTGGTAGAGGCCCCTGGCGTCGTCGGGGCGGTGCTCCGCGGCGGCGGCGAAGCCCTCGGGGTGCGGGTGCGCGGCGGCGCGGTCGGTCGAGCCGTCCGGTGTGTCCTTGGGCACGACGCCGTACTCCTCGCGCAGCTTGACGCTGCGCTCGAGGAGACGCGAGTGGAGGTAGAAGACGTCGCCGGGGTAGGCCTCGCGCCCCGGCGGCCGGCGGAGCAGGAGCGAGAGCTGCCGGTAGGACTGCGCCTGCTTCGACAGGTCGTCGTAGACGCAGAGCGTCGCCCGCCCCTCCTGGTACATGAAGTACTCGGCCATCGCCGCGCCGGCGTAGGGGGCGATGTACTGCAGCGGCGACGGGTCGGCCGCCGAGGCCGAGATGACGATCGTGTAGTCGAGGGCGCCGTGATCGCGCAGCTTCTCGACGATGCTGACGACCGTCGATTCCTTCTGGCCGATGGCGACGTAGACGCAGACGACGTCGCCGCCGCGCTGGTTCAGGATGGTGTCGATGGCGATCGCGGTCTTGCCGGTCTTGCGGTCGCCGATGATCAGCTCGCGCTGGCCGCGGCCGATCGGGATCATCGAGTCGATGGCCTTGATGCCGGTCTGCAGCGGCTCGTTGACCGGCTGGCGCTCGGCGATCCCCGGCGCCTTGAACTCCAGCGGTCGCCGGTGCGGGGTCTCGATGACGCCCTTGCCGTCGAGCGGCCGGCCCAGCGGGTCGACGACGCGGCCGATCAGCTCGGGCCCGACCGGCACGGAGAGGAGCTCGCCGGTGCGCCGCACCTCGTCGCCCTCGCGGATGCCGAGGTAGTCGCCGAGGACGACGGCGCCCACCGAGCTCTCCTCCAGGTTGAAGACCTGGCCGAAGGCGCCGTTCTGGAACTCGATCCGCTCCCCCGCCATGGCGCCGGTCAGGCCGTAGATGCGCGCGATGCCGTCGCCCACCTCAAGCACCCGCCCGACCTCCGCCATGTCCACCTCGGCGCGGTACTGGCGGATCTCCTCGGTGATGACGGACGCGATCTCGTCGACGTTGAATCTCATGCCGTGTCCTCGTTTCTCATTAGGTCTCTGCTTGAGCCTCCGGCGCCGAGCGCCGCTTGAGGATCTCCTCCGAGGCCCGCCGCGCCAGCGCCGCGCCCAGCTCGCGTAGGCGGGCGGCGAGGCTGGCGTCCAGCTTCCGTCCCTCCAGCTCGACGACGATCCCGCCGAGGACCTTCGGATCGACCACCTCCTGGAGCTCGGGCGTGCCGCCGCTCCAGCGGCGGACGGCCTCGACGAGCCGCGCCCGCAGCGGCGGCGGGATCGGCACCGCCGTCCGCACCTTGACGTCCACGAGGCCGCGCGCCGCGCGCAGCTCGCGGCGGTAGGCCTCGGCGAGCGTACGCAAGACCATCAGCCGCCCCTTCCGGTTGAGCACCTGGAGGGCGTCGACCAAAAGGTCGCTCGCCTTGCCGCGGAAGAGCTTCTCGAGGCTGTCCCGCCGCCGCTCGTCGTCGACCAGGGGGCTGCCGGCGAACTCGGCGAACTCCGGGTCGCGGTCGAGGAGGCGCGCCAGCTCCGCCAGCTCCTCCGCCACGCGCTCGGACTCCCCGCGCTCCTCGGCCAGCGCCAGGAGCGAGCGGGCGTAGACCCCCGCCAGGGCGAGCTGCCGCTCGTCGAAGCCCGCCACGCGCTAGTTCCTCGGCATCGCGTCGAGACCTTCGATCGACTCGGCGATCAGCCGCTCGTGGTCGCCGGGCGTCAGCTCGCGGCCGAGGACGCGGCCGGCCATGTCGGTGGCGAGGCGCGCCGAGAGGGTGTAGAGCTCCTTGGTGGCGGTGTCGGTGGCGATCTGGATCTCGCGCTTGGCGCGCGCGATCATCTTGTCCCCCTCCTGCCGCGCCTCCTCCATCACCTGGCGCTTGACCACCTCGGCGTCGCGCCGCCCCTCGTCGACGATCGCCGAGGCCTCGGCGCGCGCCGTCGCCAGCCGCTCCTCGTACTCGCGCAGCCGCGCCTCGGCCGCCTCGCGGTCCTGCTTCGCCCGCTCGAGCGCCTCGCGGATGAAGCTCTCGCGCGCCTGCATGGCCCCCAGGATCGGCCCCCAGGCGTACTTGCCGAGGACGAAGAGGACGATGAGGAAGATCGCCAGCGTCCAGATGGCGTTGCCGACGTCGCCGGCGAAGAGGTTGCTCGACCCCTCGCCGGCGGCGTGCCCCGCCTCTTCGGCGGCGGCCGCCGCCCGCGCCAGCAGGAAGGCGGCCGCTGCGGTCAGTCGCGCGCGCATCGTCAGGCGACGAGCGCCGCGAGCAGGCCGACGACGATGGCGAAGAGCGCCGCGCCCTCGACCATGGCCGCGGTGACGATCATCGCGGTGTTGATGCGGCCGGCGGCCTCGGGCTGGCGGGCCATCGACTCGACGGCGGCGGCGCCGATGCGGCCGACGCCGGCGGCGCCGCCCATGATCGCCAGGCCGGCGCCGATCGCGCCGCCGAGCTTGCCGGCGCCGCGGGTCGTGAGGAAGTACGACTGCTCGTCGTCGGCGGCCGCGGCCGGGCCGGCCTCGGCCTCCTGGGCGGCGGCGGGCAGGGCGGGCAGCAGCATCATCACCATTCCCAGCCCGATGGCGAGCAGGGCGAGCTTCGAGACGGTCTTCTGGTTCATGGTCGCGTGCGTCCTTTCGTACGAAGGGTGGATGCGTTTCAATGCGCCTCGGCGTGCTCCTCGTGCACGACGACGGAGGTGCCGATGAAGAGCGCGGTCAGGAAGGTGAAGATGAAGGCCTGGAGGAAGGCGACGAAGATCTCCAGCATGGTGATCGCGACGCTCCCGATGACCACCGGCACCGCCACCGCGAAGCCGCCGCCGGGGCCCATCGCGCTGCCGGCGCTCAAGATGAAGCTGAGCAGCACGGCGAGCAGGATGTGGCCGGCGATCATGTTGGCGAAGAGGCGGACGGCGAGGGCGAAGATGCGCGCGAAGAGGCCGATGATCTCGACGGGCACGAGCAGCGGCGCGAGCCACAGCGGCCCCGGGCAGAAGTGGGCGACGTAGTGCTTGCCGCCGAGGCGGAAGCCGTTGGCGACCATCATCACCATGGTGACGATGGCGAGCGTCGCGGTCACCCAGATGTTGCCGGTGGCGGTGCCGCCGATGTGGGCGCCGCCCAGGCCCGCCAGCGCCGCGATCGGCAGCATGCCCAGCAGGTTGATCGTCAGGATGAAGAAGAAGATGGTCCAGAGGAACTTGATGAAGCGGTCGGTGTGCTCGCCGAGCGCCGGCTCGGCGACCTCCTTGCGCAGGTAGGCGCAGATCGCTTCGAGGGCGTTGCCGGCGCCGGCCGGCACGTGGCGCCCGACCGGATCGGCGCCGCGGCGCTTGCGCACGGCCAAGGGCACGAGGACGACGAGCAGCAGGCCGGCGATGATGATCATCAAGATGTGGTTGTCGAGGATGGTGATCTGGCCGTCGGGGGTGAGGAAGCCCAGGTCGGCGGGCTTGCTCACCATCCGGTGGCGGACCACGTGCTCGAGCGGATCGGCTGCCACGGTCAGGACCTCTTCGCGTTCGCGTCGCCCGACGCCTCCAGGGCGTAGCGGGTGTCGGGTATCAACAGCAGGACGTAGCTCACGGCCAGCCAGAGGAGCAGGGGCGCGGTCGCGAAGCGTCCGGAGAGCGCCGCGACGAGCCCCAGAGCCAGGGTGGTGAAGAGGCGCACGGTGGCGGCGGCGATGGCGCGGGCCGGCGCTTCCGTGGGCGCGGCGGGCAGCCGCGCCAGCCTCAGTCCTCCCAGCGCCGAGCCCAGCGCGCTGATGCCGCAACCGGCGGTCATCGCGGCCAGCGCCCCCTCCCCGCCCCACCGGCGCGTCGGCACAGCTCCCAGAAGGGCCGCCGCGGCGGTCCAGAGGGCGACGCTGCCGAGGAACCGCAGGTAGCTCTCTGCGGGCCGCGGCGGCGCGCCGCTCACTGCTCTTCGCCCTGGTTCCGGGTGTCCTCGCTTGCCGCTTCTTGGGAGGCGGCGAGCGATTGGCGGATCAGATTGTACAGGCCGCCGACGACGCCGAGGAGGACCCCCACGACCAGGCCCCACGGCGGGGTTCCCCAGTGCCGGTCGACCCAGTAGCCGACCAGGGTGAAGCCTAGGATCGCGGCCGCGAGCTCGACGCCGAGGGCGGAGAAACGGACCCAGCTCGACTGCTGCTCTGACGGCTCCGGCATCGTGGGGGGGACCCCGTCCCGGCGGGCGGCACGGAGTTTATAGAACCCGAGACACCGGGCGCAATGGGGCGCTGCCGGCGGGAAACGGCGCGCGCAAGATTGTGGACTTCGGGATCTGAGGCGCGCGCCTCCGCTTCGCTGCGCGCCGGATCGGTGGAGGACTGCGGCCGGCGTTGCCAGCGCTTGCTCAGAGGTTCCCTCTGGCAGCGCCCCATTGCGCCCTACCTGTCGTGGCCTTCGAGAGGAGGAGGGAGGAGAGGTTGTGGTCGGCGCGGTTGAGGTGGACTGCGTGTAGGCCTGCGGCTTCGGCGCCTTCTACGTCCTCTAATTGACGGTCGCCGATGTGGAGGGTGTTGAAGGACGGGACGGACAGGCGGTCGAGGGCGAAAGCGAAGATGCGCTGGTCGGGCTTTTCGGCTCCTACCTGAAAGGACGTGACGACAACCTCGAAGGAATCAGCGAGGTCCAGGGCGGCGAGGAGTGGGGGCAGGCGGTCGTCCCAGTTGGCGATGACCGCGAGTTTCAGGTCGCGGGCGCGGAGGTTCTCGAGGACTGCGGGGACTTCGGGGTAGACCTCCCAGGCTTCGGCGGTGGCGAAGCGGTGGTAGAGCTCGGCGGCGGCGAAGCGGGAGGGGGGTGGGGCGCCCAGGTGCTCGCAGAGGCGCTCCAGGAAACGGGCCCACCAGCCGCGCGGGCCTTCGGGGTGGGCGGCGAAGCGGTCGAAGGCGGGGTCGGCGCTGCAGGCGAGCTCCTGCCAGACGAGGGTGATGAGGCGCTCGGCTTCGGCGGGGGTGACGGCGACGCCGTGGCGTTCCAGGATCTCGGCGTAGATCTCCCCGCGGCGCGGGCTGTGGAGGAGGGTGCCGGTGGCGTCGAAGGTGACGGCCCGCAGCATGCCGGGGAGGATACTCCGCGAACGCCGCGGGGACGCAAATGCACCCCCTGGAGCCTCGGGGGTGCACCGCCGCGCCTGCGGCGGCCTCCGCCGGACCATTTTTTGCACCATTTTCGCCCAGGAATGCACCATTCTGGCCCTCGGGACGTTGCCGTAGCGCCTCGGGAGGTCGCCGCGGCCGCTCGGGAGGGCGCCTGAGGCGGAGAAATGCACCATTTTGGTCCCGGATGGTGCACCCTTCCTCTTGAAGATTTATCCTCAGGTCCCGCGGGGTGTATTTCTGCCGTTCGATGGTGCATTTTTCCGACCGGTGGAACATCTCCAGGCGCCGCTGAGACGTCTGCAGCGGCCGCGGCGCCGTTTTGGCCGGCTCGATGGTGCATGGCAGCGCCGGAATGGTGCATTTCTCTGCCGGCGGGGACGTCCCGGGGCCCGTGCTAGCTTTCCGCCGTGCGCTCACCGACGTTGCGCGCCGCGGTGGCGATCGGGCTGGCTTCGGGGTGGATGACGGCGCTCTTCGCCGGGTTCGCCGGCGGCGGCGCGGTGCACCTGGCGCTCCTCGCCGCGCTCCTCCTCTTCCCCTGGCGGCTCCTGCGCGACGACGCCGCGGGCGACTGATCTCATGCCGAGCTTCGAACGCACTCCCCCCGAGGCCCAGGCCCTGCTCGAGCGGCCGATCCGCGAGCTGGGGCTGAAGCTCGAGGGGTCGCCGCTCGAGCGCTACGTCGAGGAGCTGTACCGCGAGCTGGAAGCGAAGGGGCTGCGCCATTTCCGTCCCCCCTGCTACCTGACCGACGAGTGGGGGTGCCCTTCGGGCGAGCCGATCATCGGCATCCCCTTCTACCTCGCCGACCCGCGCGTGGCCGAGCTCGAGCGGGCGATGAACGACCTCGAGGACGAGCGCGAGATCATGATGTACCTCCGCCACGAGGCGGGGCACGCCTTCAACTACGCCTACGCGCTGTACAAGACCGCGGAGTGGCGCTCGGTGTTCGGGCCGTTCCGCCGCCCTTACCGCGAGGACTACAAGCCCATCCCCTTCTCGCGCGACTTCGTACGCCACATCTCCGGCTGGTACGCGCAGAAGCACCCCGACGAGGACTTCGCCGAAACCTTCGCCCTCTGGGTCACGCCCGACTGCGACTGGCGCGAGCGCTACGAGGGGTGGGGCGCGCTGAGGAAGCTGGAGTACGTCGACCGCATCGCGTCCGAGGTCGGGGACCGCGAGCCGGTGCGCTCCTCGCCGCGCACCGACATCACGGTCGAAGAGATGGACGCCACGCTCGCCGACTTCTACCGCGCGCAGGAAGGGGAGCTCGAGACCGTCAAGGCGCTGCCGCTCGACGCCGACCTGGTGAAGATCCTGCGCGGCGGGCGCGGCGCTCCGCCTCCCGAGGCGCGGCCCGCGGCGGAGTTCGTCGCCGCGCACCGGCGCGCGATGATCGACTCGGTCGCCGACTGGACGGGGATGCGCCGGCCGCTGGTCAAAGCGCTCGTCGAGCACATCCAGCGGCGCGCCGCGGCGCTCGGTCTCGCCGTCGCGCCCGGCCGCGAGAACGAAGCGGCGATCCGCTTGACCGCGTACGTCGCGACGCTCGCCACCGCGTACCTCACGCGCGGCATCGCGCACCACTAGAAAAAAAACGCCGCGAACGCGTCGTTCGGAAGTACAATCGGCCGCAAGAAATGGCTGCCATCACGATCCTTCACGACGTCGTCCCCGACGACGGCCGCGTCGAGCCGACGCTCGAGCCGGCGGAGGCGCCGCCGACGAACGGCCGCCGCAAGAAGGGGCGGCGCAAGCCGCGCCGGCCGCTGCTCGACCGCGAGGAAGTGCACGCGGCGCTGCTGACGCTGGGGCACGAACCGTCCTACTACGCGCTCGAGGGAAGCGCCTCGAGCCTCGCCGGTCTCGGCCGCGCCAAGACCGACCTGGTCTTCAACCTGAGCGAAGCGTTCGGCGGCGACGACACCAAAGACATGCAGATCGCCGCCTTCCTGGACCTCCTCGGCCGGCCCTACACCGGCGCCGGCCCGCGCGCCCTCCACCTGGCGCAGGACAAGGGGCTGGCCAAGAAGGTGCTCGCCTTCCACGGCATCAAGACGCCCGACTTCGCGGTGGCCTACCGCGGCGCGCTCGACCACTCGCACGACATCGACTTCCCGCTGATCGTCAAGCCGGCCTCCGAGGACGGCTCGATCGGCATCGACGCCGGCGCCGTCGTCGGCTCGGTCAAGGAGCTGATGGAGCGGCTCGACTACATCCAGTCCACCTTCGACTGCCCGGCGCTGGTCGAGGAGTACGTCGAGGGGCGCGAGATCTATGCCGCGGTGCTCGGCAACGGCCGGCCCGAGGCGCTGCCGCTCGTCGAGCTGGACCTCTCGAAGCTCCCCGACGGGGTGCCACGCATCGCCGGCAGCGAGGTCAAGTGGGAGACCGGCAGCGCCGTCTACCGCAAGACCAAGTCGGCGCCGGCCAAGGACCTCGACGAGGAGACGACGGCGAAGATCCAGAAGACGGCGCTCGGCGTCTACCAGGCGCTCAAGCTGCGCGACTACGCGCGGGTGGACCTGCGGCTGACCGACGCCGGCGAGATCTACGTCATCGAGGCGAACCCCAACCCCTGGATCGCCTCGGGCGCGGAGTTCGCGATGGCGGCGCGCGAGTCCGGCCGGTCCTACACGCAGCTCATCGGCGAGATCGTCGAGCTGGCGCGGCAGCGGGCCGGCTAGCTCTGACGCCAGGCCTCGACGGGATTACGCACCAGCGGCAAGCGCCAAGTCGGTTGCCGGAAGCGGCTCCCGGGCCTCGCCTTCATCGCCCGGCACTCCGACCTGGGCACCTCTCTCGTCCCGGCGAGCGACGACCCGTCCCTCCAGGTCCGCCGGGAGGTTCGACCCCGGGCACCTTGCAGAGCCACCGGGTCCGCTCGAACTCCTCCACCTCGTTCTGCCCATGCCGGCCATGCGCTTCGCCGGTCCAAGGGCGAGCGCCAGGTCGACGAGGCCGTGGGACTTGGCGCACTCGACTCTCCGGTCGAGCGTCTCGAAGCCGTCGGTGAAGTTGAAGCGGAAGCCGTTCCTCCCTGCGGCTCTCTCGGCGAGTCGTCGTCCGCGCGTCCAGGATAATCCTAAGGGATGCTAGCACTGGACGCGCTAGAATAGTCGGGGCGTTCCTGCCAGTCATGAAGAGCACCACGGTCCTCCTGCCCATGAAAAGCGTTGACACCCCACAACCTTCGATAAAGAATCCGCCGTTCGCTTCTCGCCATGGACGCTGTCATTAGCATCGGCGGTCAGTCATTCCTCGATGGAGTCATCCGGCTCCTCGGCCCCGCATTGCAGGCGCTCCGAGCGCCGATGCCGGTCGCGTTCCCAGGCCTCACAAACGGACTGCTCACCATCCGAAACATCGTGCCTGTCCTACCGGGTGGCACGCCCTCGCAGATAGAATTGCGCGTCGACTTCGAAATCTCTGGTGAAGCGCTGCTCGTCGCGAGCGTTGCGGCCGGAACGGTGAATCTGAACCTCGGCAACGCAAACATCAACTTCCCGCGCCAAGCCGGCACCGTGGGGCAGCCGCTGCGTGGGGGGCAGGTCAGGACACCCGCGCAATCGGTAACCGCCACCGGCGTTAGCCTGACTCTACCGGCAGTGACGAGCCCGCTCGACTTGGACGCGGCCGCCGACGCCGTGTTGAGCCTCGATCCGATCGTCGCGACCTTCAATCTGCCAGCGGCAGTCGGCAATCTCGCCCTCCCCCTTCCGGCGGTGACACCAGTCGCGCTCGATCTCACGCGGGGAACACCGCTGACTGCCGCGATCTTTCTTTTGATCGATGTCAACGGCCTGTTCCCGGACGCGGGCGATGCGCCAATCAACGCAAGCACAGGCTTCGGCCTCGATTTCGGCTTCCGTGTTATCTCCGTCCAGCCGCCGGCGATCGCGGGCACGCTGGCAACAACGCTCCGCGACGCGCTGACGGCAGCAGTGCGAAACGTGGCGACTCAGCTGCTTCGCGGGCTGACCCCGATCGTGCAGCCAACACTCGACCTGCAGGCGATCGCCACCGACATTGCGGGCAGGATACCCGCCATTGTCCAGTCGGTGCTCACCGACGCGTTCACCGGATTGAGAGCAAGGACGGGCCGCTTGATGTTTCCGCCGCCGGGAGCGGGGATCCCGGCGCCGCCTCCGGGAGCGCCGCCTCCCCCGCCGGGACCGCCAACATCGTGCGAAGTCCTGGCGCTACCGACCGATGCGAAGGCGCGGCTCATTGTGTCGGGTGGATCGATCGTCCTGCAGGTAGGCTTCCATCGAACTGCGATCCACCCGTCGGATCGGTTTTTGCCCTTCACGCCGACCGGCCTGATCGATACGAGAGTGGAACTCAGCAACGGCTTTGTTCAACGCCTTCTCGGCTGCCTGCTCGAAAGGATGCCGAACCTGACGCTCCTCCCGCCGGCGCCCACCAGGTCAAATGTGGGGACGACTTTTTCGCTCAGGTGGAGCAGCGTCACCCTGAACCTTGGTCCTTTCGCCCTGAAAGGCACGCTGGATCTGATCATCGCAGGCCCTCGCGCCGGACCTGGACTACCGCCGATACCGAAAGCGATCTCGCTCGTGTTCAATCTCGACGAGAGCATCGGTTGGGCCGGACCGGCGCTCGATATCCGCGTGAACTTCTCGCTTCCGATCTCATTCGATCTCAACAGCGTCGCGTCGATTACGTCGCTCCGGCTCGCCGGCGTGCCGTCAATGCTCACGTTCAACTTTCAAGCGGGCTCGGCTCTTATCGCACTTTTGGTGATAGGAGCCGCACTAATGACCGTGCTGCCTGGCGTGAAGATTTTGGGCCTCGCGCTCCTCGTCGTGACGATCCCATTCATCGTGATTCAGATCATCTCGAGGCTCTTGTCGAACACGATCGATACGGTTCTCGCCGGTGCCCGGCTGCTGGAGTCGCCTGCTGCGCTGCCGCCCGGAATCTTGGAAGCGTTCGGCAAGCTTGTCCCCACCACAATGGTCGTCGACGACCTCGTCGCACATGGCGTACTCCAGACGCCGACGTCGCCATGGTCGTTGCTGCCTATCTTCAATCAGGCAAAGCCGGTGACGACGCCTCCGTCTACGCCGGACACTCCACGCACGCCGGTCGGACCTCCCACGACCACGACCACGAACACGACCGCGAACGATCTGTTCTAAACGGCAGCAGCCTTCCATACGGTCATGGGGCCATCTCGCTCTCTCTCTCAGGGATAGGAGATTGCTTCCGGCGGTGCGCTTCGGCGGTACGAGGCTGGCGAGCCCGAGCGGTTGTCGAGAGCCGGGTGAAAAAGGGGGCGAAGCGGCTGCGAATGGGGCGAGCGGTCGCAAGACATGAGGGGGGACGGGCAGCTATCGGGGTAGTGCAGCAGGGCGATCGCGGATCGGTGCGAGCAGGCCGGGGATACAGCGGGAAAGGCTAGAGGTCGCCCAACCAGGCGCGCGCTGGTGGGCGGCCTGCCGGGTCAGTGAGCGGGAGCGCCTGAGGCGGCGAGGCCCGGTGGTGGCGCGCGGCCCGAACCTGCCTGCTTGGCGGCGAGATGCGCGAGGATCTTGCGGATGGCGGCGGGCTCGAGCACGAAGGCGAGCACGCGCAGCCTTGCGCCGCACTGCTGGCAGAGCAGCGGATCGACCTCATAGACGCGGTGAATGAGGTGCGCCCCGGCCGGGCGAGGCGGGTCGAGGCCACTAGGTTGAAGAAGCCGCCGCAGGCGAGATCGTCGAGCTGGCCCGGCAGCGGGCCTAGCTCGCCAGCCGCGCTTCGACCGAGTTCTTCAGCACCCCGACCCCCGGGATCTCCACTTCCACTTCGTCGCCGTCGGTGAGCGGGCCGACGCCGGCCGGCGTGCCGGTCAGGACGACGTCGCCGGCCTCGAGCGTGACATAGCGCGAGACGTAGACCAGCAGGTCGAGGATCCCCCAGCTCATCTGCCGCGTGTGGCCGCGCTGGCGCTCGGCGCCGTTGACCCGCGTCACCACCTCCAGATCGTCGAAGTCCGGCCGCACGAGGACCGCCGGCCCGAGCGGGCAGAAGGTGTCGAGCGACTTGGCGCGGACGAAGGTGGCGTCGCGGCGCTGGATGTCGCGGGCGGTGACGTCGTTGGCGCAGGTGACGCCGAGGACCGCGCTCGCGGCGTCCTCGCGGTCGCCGCGCCGCAGCCGCTGGCGCAAGACGACGGCGATCTCCCCCTCGTGCTCGACCTGCGCGCTCTCCGGCGGCAGGAGGATCGTCGCGTTCGGACCGACGACCGCCGACGGCGACTTCAGAAAAATGAGCGGCTCGGCCGGCGGCTCGTTCCCCATCTCGCGCGCGTGCTCGGCGTAGTTGCGCCCGATGCCGACGATCTTCCCGGGCAGCACCGGCGTCAACGGCCAGACCGCGTCAGCCGGCACCGGCCGCCCCATCTCCCACCCGCCCGGCAGCGTCTCGAAGGGATCGGAGTAGAGCGTGCGCAGCGCGCCCCCCGGCTCCTCCTGGACGGCATAGAGGCCCTCGGGTCCGAGGCGGTAGAGCAGCACGGGCGGGATTGTAGCGAGCGGCCGTAGAATGGCGGAACGATGGCGACCGAGACGAAGTTGACGGTTCACGAGCTGGTCGTCGAGATGAAGCTGCTCGAGCGCCGGCTGACGCTCTACGAAGAGAAGTACGGCGTCCTGAGCGAGGACTTCCACCGCGCCCTGACCGCCGGCGAGCTGTCTCGCTACGACGAGTTCGACGAGACGCGGACGGACTTCAGCCGCTGGAGGGGATCTACGAGACCTGGCTGCGGCGGAAGCAGGCGTACAATCAGAAGTTGAACCACGACCTCGCCGCGGCGCTTCGCTTCCAGCCCGCCCATTAACGTTTCCAATTACGATTCACCCTTCGAGCGAAGCAATGCTCGGGGCGATTCTGGCTAATCAGGGAAGTCCTACGTCTGCCTCCGGGGGGATTACTCCGATTGTGCCCCTAAAGGACGCGGCTCAGTTTTGCCTCGAAGCAATATTGGACGTGCCACGTACCCTGCGAGCACCACCACTCCAACAGCAATGTGCTCGCCCGACGAGAACTGTGAGTGCAGCAGGCTGAACTGAGTTTGCTGGGGCATCGGCGCTTCGCTAATGAGTTCGGCCCGTTCAATAAATGGAAGTGGGCGTAGCTCGGTCACAGTCGAAGTAGGGTCATCGCCTAGCCAGAAATCGCATTGGACGAACGTGCTAGCCGTGGTATCGGCGATGGGGAATCCCATGCAAGAAAAACCACTGCGGCTCACAAACGCGTGCATCCTCTCTCTTAGATCGAGCCGACCAGATGAGAATCTCATAGTGAGCTTCGCGGGAAGCCTCGGAAACGCATCGAGATTGGGGCTCAGTAGCGTGAACCAATAGTGCCAACCATCTTCAGGATCGGTCAGGTAACTCCATCCGTGTCGCTGGCTTCCCTGGCGCTCAAGGAGCGTGAGGTGCCCCCTTCTCCGTCGGTTTGGGCGGGGACGATCGATGGCCACATGATCCAATAGCGCGCCTTTCACCGCCGCCGCCGCCGCGCTACCTGATTCGGTTCCTACAACGCCGCCCAAACGGAGGTCGGCGCCGGGAAAGTACAGCAGGCGGGCGCCGAGCGTCCTGACTATCGTCCCTAGGACGATGGGTGCAGCTTTGAGATCGTCGAATATCGCTATCGTGCGCCACTCATCGGGTGGCCTACCGCTGACGAGGCCGGCCTTGAAAGCGCGCACCAGTGAGTGGTCGGGGCCGAGCTCTAGCTCGCCCTCCCCAGGAGCCGACAGCATTTGGTAGGTATATTGGACTCGCCTACTGGCGAGGTCGTACCCGGATGTGAGCAGCAACCTGCTCTTCACCGCGATCTGCGGCGGCTGAAGGGGGCCAACTGGCTCTTGATTCACACACATCGGCCAGGATTTTAGCCTGCCTGCGCATTGCGATAGGTTTTTCGGTTTTGGAGGACGTGTCGCTACCGCTAGACGCGTTTTCTCACGGAAGAGGCAGGACAGGGAGCGACGGAGCGGCTAGGCCTGGTCACCCAGTAAGCGAAGAAGAAACGGCTACGCGAGAAGATCGCCGCCGCCTCGTCCCTGACCCGGTTCAGAGGAGCGGCCGCTCGCGGCGGCGGGCGAGGAGGAGCCAGAGGAAGAAGGGGCCGCCCAAGAGGGCGGTGAAGACGCCCACCGGCAGCTCGGCCGGCGCCAAGAGGGTGCGGGCGCCGAGGTCGCAGAGGGCCAGGAAGGCGCCGCCGCCGAGGAGGCAGGCGGGGAGGAGCAGCAAGTGGTCGTGCCCGACCGGCCGGCGGAGGATGTGCGGCACCATGAGGCCGACGAAGCCGATCGGGCCCGCCACCGCCACCAGCGCGCCGAGCATTAGCGAGGTGGTGAGCAGGATCGCCAGCCGCACGCGCGGCACGTCGACGCCGCGGCTCGCCGCCAGCTCCTCGCCGGTCAGCAGGAGGTTCAGGTCCCAGCGCAGCGCCAGCAGCACCGCCGCCCCGCCGAGCACCCAGGGCGCCGTCCACAGCACCTCGCGGTAGCCGACGACCGCGAGCCCCCCCATCATCCAGCGCACCATGCGGAAGGTCTGCGTCGAGTCGGCCAGGTACTGGAGGAAGAGGATCAGCGCGCCGCAGGAGAGCGACACCGCGACGCCGGCGAGGAGCAGCGTCGGAGTCTCGACCCGGCCGCCCTCGGCGGCGAGCGCGACGACCAGCGCCGTGGCGGCGAGCGCGCCGGCGAAGCTCGCCAGCTCGACGAGCGGCAGCCAGGAGAGGCCGAGCGTCTCCTCGAAGCGCAGGGCGGCGACCGCACCGAGCGCCGCGCCGCTGGCGATGCCGAGCGTGTAGGGCTCGGCCAGCGGGTTGCGGAAGAGGGTCTGGAGGGCGAGGCCGGCGAGCGCCAGCCCACCGCCGGCGAGCAGGGCGAGGAGCACGCGCGGCAGGCGGAGCTGCCAAACGATGGCGGCGCCGGTGCCCTCGCCGCTCAGGAGATCGCCGAGCGCCACCGGCTGGCTGCCGAGGAGCGGCGCGCCCACGAGCGCCGCGAGCCAGAGCAGGGCGAGGAGGGCGAGGGACAGGCGCGGTAAGCGCTTCACTGCCCGAGCTCCAGCAGCGTCACCGGCCGCGGGCCGCCGCGCACCACCTCGAACGGCGCGGCGAAGAGCGCGGCCAGCACCTCCGGGCGGAGCACCTCCGCCGGTGGGCCGGCGGCGAGGGCGCGGCCGCCGGCGAGGGCGACGAGACGGTCGGCGAGGAGCGAGGCGAGGTTCAAGTCGTGCGTGGCGGCCACCACCGTGCGGCCGGCGTCGCGGGTCAGGCGGAGGAGGAGGGTCGCCACCTCGCGCTGGTGGCGCGGGTCGAGGTGGGTCGTCGGCTCGTCGAGCACCAGGACCGGCGCCTCCTGCGCCAGCGCGGCGGCGATCCACACCGCCTGCCGCTCGCCGCCCGAGAGCTCGTCCACGCGCCGGCCGCGCAGCTCCCCGATCCCGACCAGCTCCAGGGCCCGCTCGACCGCGGCGCGATCACCGGCAGCCGGCTCCCACTGCAGCGGCGCGAGGTACGGGTAGCGGCCGAGGACGACCACCTCCTCAACGGTCAGCGGCACCCGCGCCGGCCGCACCTGCGGCACGTACGCCAGCCGGCGCGCCAGCTCGCGGCGGGAGAGGTCGGCGAGCGGCCGCCCCTCCCAGAGCACTTGGCCGGCGGTCGGGCGGAGGAGGCCGGTGAGGGTGCGGAGGAAGGTGGTCTTGCCGGCGCCGTTCGGTCCGACGAGGACGAAGCACTCGCCGCGCTCGACCTCCAGGTCCAGCGGGCCGAGATGGACGCCGCTGCCGAGCTCCCAGGCGAGCCCGCGGGCAGAAAGGAAGGGCGCGCTCACCGCGCGACCGCCTCGTGCATCTGCCGGTAGAGGAGCGGCAGGCGCGGCCCCGGGAGCATGGTGTGGCTGCCGGAGACGACCTCGACACGCGGTCCCGGCCGCCCGGCCAGTCGCGCAAGCTCCGCCCACTCCCCGCGCAGCGCCGCGGCGAGCTCCGGCGACGCCGGCTGGGCGCGCAGCTCCAGCACGACGTCGGGGTTGCGCGCGAGGATCTCCTCGGGGCCGACCTGCGGGTAGCGCGTCGGCGCATCGGGAAAGGCGTTGCGCGCGCCGAGGCGGGCGAGCAGCTCGCCGTAGAACGTCTCCGGTCCGGCCACCGTCACCTGCGCGAGCTGGCCGCGCGGGCGGCCTACCGAAAGGAGCACGACGGGAGAGCCCTCGACCGGCCGCGGCGCGAGCGCCGCCCGGAAGCGCGCCGCCAGCGCCTCGCCCGCCGCCGGCACACCGCAGCGCGCGGCGATGACGCGGAAGGAGGCCTCGACCTCGGCGAGCGTCTCGGCCTTGACCTCGAGCGTCGCGATGCCGAGCGGCTGGAGCTTGGCGGCGAGGTCGCGCTCGCTCGCGGTGAGGATTGCCAAGTCGGGCTCGAGCGCCACGATCCGCTCGAGATTCGGGTCGAAGAAACCGCCGAGCCTGGGGAGCCGCGTCGCGGCCGGGGGCCAGGTCGTGTAGCTCCCGACCCCCATGACGCGGGCGCCGAGCCCGAGCGCGAAGAGGGTCTCGACGACGCTCGGGGTGAGTGCCACGATCCGCTCCGGCGCCCGCGCCGCCGCCGGCTCCTCGCCGCGGCAGGCGACGAGCCCGACCAGCGCGATGCAGACAACCGCTGTCATTCTGAGCGCAGCGAAGAATCTGGGCGGGGGCGCCGGCCGCACCTTCCCTGCCCCCAGATCCCTCGCTGCGCTCGGGATGACATTTCGGGGGGTGACTAGAACTCGAATGCGATCCCTCCGATGAGTGTCCGCCCGAGGGAGGGGTAGCCGAGCGCTTCGGCGTACTCGCGGTCGGCGGCGTTCTCGATGCGCGCGTAGGGCGCGAGCCAGGATCGCAACCGATAGCGCGCGCCGGCGTCAACACGCGTGTAGCTCGGGTTCGTCGTGCGCGCGAAGGTCGCGGGGTCGACGTCCGGCCGCTCGCCGACGTAGAGCCCTTCGGCGCTCAGGGTCCAGGGGCCCGGGGTGAACGTCGCGACGAGCCCGGCGCTCTCCTCCGGCCGGCGCAGCAGCGGCTCTCCCGTGACCCGATCTTCCGCGTCCAGCCACGTCGCATGCGCACGGATCGCCCCAGCCCCGCGCGCCCAGCCCGCCTCTGCCTCGACGCCGCGGCTCCGCGCCCGTCCGAGGTTGACGTTGCGGAAGGCGACGAAGTCGAAGTCGATCAGGTCGCGCTGCCGGGTCTCGAAGCCGGTCAGCGCGGCGCGGAACGGCCCGCGCCGCAGCTCGACGCCGAGCTCGGCGCTCTCGCCGATCTCCGGCCGCAGGTCGGGGTTGCCGCTGCCGGGGAAGAAGAGCTCGCCGAGCGAGGGGGCGCGGAACGACTCGCCGTAGCCCGCCTTCAAACGCACGCCGCTCCCCAACTCCCAGAGCGCGCCGGCGCGCAGGCTGGTGGCGCCGCCGTAGACGTCGTTCTCGTCGCGGCGCGCGCCCAGGTCGAGCCGCAGCGGCCCGAGCGCCCGGCTGGCCTGCGCGAAGACCGCCCAGGTCTCCTGCCGTGCGCCGTCGAGGTTGGTGCCGAAGACCGAGCGGTTGTCCACCTCCAGCCGCTCCGCCTCAGCGCCGAGGGCGAGCCAGCCGTCGCGCCCGCCCTCCTGCCGCCAGGTCGCCACCGCCCGGCCGCGCAGCGCTTCGCCCCCGGTGTCGGAGGCTGTGAAGCCGAAGGGGTCGTCGGGGTCGCGGAAGGCGGAGTCGAACGTCGCTTGCGAGAGGTGGGCCTCCAATCCCCAACCCGGCCGCTCGATCGACAGCGGCAGCGCCAGCTCCCGCTCGCGCCATTCGATCGACCGCCGCAGGGACGGCAGGCCGCCGGAGAGCGGGATGCCGGTCTCGGCGTCGCCCTGCCGCGCCAGCACGCCGACGCTCACTCCCGGCCGCACGGTCCAGCCGGCACGCGCCAGGACGTCCTCGGCGTCGAAGTCGTCGTTGGCGAGCGGGCCGCCGCCGTGGCGCAGCGACCCCGCGACGTCGAGCCGCAGCCGCTCCGTCGCGTGGGCCGCCGCGACGCCGGCGCGCCGGTAGCCGTCCTCACCGCCTTCGAGGCGGAGCGCGACGCCCGGCTCGGCGCCGCTCACCACCTGCACGACGCCGCCCACCGCCTGGCTCCCGTAGAGCGCGGAGAACGGCCCGCGCGCCACCTCGACGCGCGCCGCGCCGTCGAGCGGCACGAACTGCCAGTTGGCGCCGCCGAAGAAGGGGTCGTTGAGCGGGATGCCGTTCCAGAGCAGCAGCGTCTGCTCGGAGTCGGCGCCGCGCAGGAAGACCGAGGTCTGCTGCCCGGGCGGGCCGGCCTGCACGAGGGCCAGGCCCGGGACGGTGGCGAGGACGTCGGGGAGGTCCACCGCTTGGCGCGCCTCGATCTCGGCGCGCTTGATGACGGTCACCGCGGCGGGGAGCTCGTCCTCCGGCGCGGGCTCGAGGGTGGCGGTGACGACGACGGTCTCGACGAACGACTGGGTGGGGGGGGCGGGGGTGGACGGCGCGGAAGGAGGCTCTTCCGCCTGGATCGCCATCCCCCCCCCGAGGACGGCGGCCGCGAGCAGCCAGCAGCGCATCGCGATCTCCTTGGCTGAAACGCGACGCCCCACCGTGGAGGTGGGGCGGGAGGGGAGGCGCGCGGCGGCTTCGAGCCTGAGCGAGCCCGGACCCCGGGCCCGCACCCCGCGGGCGGCGTCGGGACGGCGGGCAGGTCTCCTGGCTCCCGGATCGTCCTACTCCCGGTCCTTCCCACACGGGCAACCCTGATGGATCACGCCCGTGCAGTGGTCTGTCCGGTTTCGTCCCCGGTCACAGTGGCGGGGGCCGCGCCGGTCTCACACCGGCCTTCCCTTCGCCGCGCCGTCGGGTTTGTCAAAGAGGCCCCCACGGCGGGGGCCGGAGCCGTCAGCTTATCAGCGCGGCGGGAACGGCGTGTCGCCGCCGGTCGGGGCGCCGACGAAGCGCGAGGGGATCCCCTGCGTCTGGTTGGGCTCGACGAACTGCTGGATCGAGTAGCTCTGCTCGGCGGCGCGCTGCCGCAGGTAGGCCTCGAGGATGGCGTTCTGCGCGTTGGCCGCCGCGGCCGAGGCCGCCGCCGGGCTGCCGGGGGCCGCCTGCCCGGCCACCACCTGCTCGTCCTCGGGGATGGCCATGTCGTTCGGGGCGAAGCCCAGGGAGATGGTGGTCGAGTCGATGCGGGTGCCGAAGCCGGTGTCGTCGAGGTCGGAGACGACCGAAGCGATCGAGTCCTTGGCGAGACCGATCCAGTTGCCGAACTCGGTGAGGAAGAGGACCAGGCTCGGGTCCCAGCTCGCCTCCTGCGGCTGATAGCGGGTCTCGAAGCCGGAGCCGTCGGTGAGGGTCACCTGGAAGCTCTCGGCGCCGGCCGGCGCGGCGAGGAGCGCCAGGGCGGAGAGGGCAAGGGCGGCGAGGGTCAGGCGTCGGCGCATGCGGCCACCTCCTGAAAAGCGTTCAGTTGCGGCAGCTTAGCACGCCCGGCGGGCGTCGGTGCCTGGCAGATGCTTGGCGAGCTGCGCGCGGAAGAGCGATGCGCCGCCGTGGGCGGGGTGGCGGAGGGCGGGGGCGGGCGCGCCGATCTCCTCGAGGGCGACGGCGGCCGTGCGGCCGACGGCGAGGACCGCCGCGCCGGGGACGGCCGCGAGCAGCCGTTCCAGGACGTGGAGGTTCGCGAGCAGGAGGCGGCGCTCCGGCGCGCGGTTGGAGAGCGGGCCCCTGGCACCCGCCGGGTGCCAGGGGAAGGCGTTCCAGAGAAGGACGCCGTCCGCGGCGCCGCCGAGCGCACCCCAGACCACGGTGCCGGAGGGCTCCAGCCAGAGCGCGGGGTTGGCGCTGGTGGCGGCGAAGCGGCCATTGGCGGCCCAGGGGAGGCGGTGCGCCGGGCCGCCGGCGAGCTGCCGCTCGCTGGTGAAGGCGATGCCCGAGAACCGCCCGCCGCGGTAGCCGAGTGCCTCGCCGACGAGGACGAGCCGCGGACGGCCGACTTGTTCGAGGTAAGCGGCGAGGTTGCGCCGCCGGGCGCGCGCGGCGCCCGGCAGGTCGAGACCGGGCAGCTCGTCGCGGTAGGGGTTGACCACGCCGGGGGCCGCGCCGCGCGGCCCGCGCCGGAGTGCAAGCAGGAGAGGGGCGAAATCCGTCATAGAGGGCGTGAGGCGCCGGCATCTTGCCCCAGGCCGGGGACCGGCGCCAGGATGGAGATCGGAGGACTGAAGATGCACCTGTCGTCGCGCCCGCTCGTCCCGCTCGCTCCGTTCCTCGTTGCGGCGGCGCTCCTGCCGCTCCTCGCCGCGCCGGCCGCCGCCGCCAAGCCCGCGCCCAAGGCGGACGACAAGCCCGTGGTCATCGAGATCCGCCCCCGCCGCCCCGACCCGGCGGCCGTCGCCCGCGAGCGCGAGCGGGTGGCGCGGATCGAGCGCGCGATGCCCGGCTGGTGCGCGCGCTACCGCGCCGCGGTCCGCCCGCTGCGCGCCGCACTCGACGAGACCGATCGCAGCCTGGCGATGTCCTGGGGCCCCTGGTCGCGCAACGTCTGCTTCGCGCTGCGGCTGGAGCTCGACGCCTTCAGCCTGCGCCCGCTGCCCGCCGCGCCCGATCCGGCGGTCGCGGCCTCCCTGCGCCAGGCGCTCCTCGTCCTGACCGAGGCCGCCGGCGCCTGCACGCGCGGCCTGCCGACCACGACGCGTCTCGGCCTCACGCCCGGCTTGCGCGATCTGGCGCGGGTGGACGCCGCCTGCGCGCCCGCCGGGCGCGAGTAGCGATGCCGCGGCCGAAACCCGCCACGCCGGTGCCGCCGCCCGCGCCGGCCGCGCCGCCCCGAACGATCGGCGGCTTCACCGGCAAGCAGCTCCTCCTCCTCGCTCCGCTGCTCGCCGTCGTCGCCGCGCTCACCCTCTCCTACCTCTGGAACGAAGACTTCTTCTGGTATCTCACCTCCGGCGAATACCTCCTCGAGCACGGGCGCGTACCGGACGAGGACCCGTTCCTCTACACCGCCGAGAAGGGCATCGGCTGGGTCTACCACTCCTGGCTCTGGACGGTGCTCGTCGCCGCAGTCGCGCGGCTGGCGGGCCTCGAGGGGGTGGTGGTCTTCCACGCGCTCCACGCGCTCGGGCTCGCCGTCCTCGTCTACACCACGCGCCCCGTCGATCGGCTGGGGCTGGTCAACGCCCTGGCGCTGCTCCTCTTCCTGGTGACGATCGGCCAGCGTCTCTGCGGCAAGGCGGAGGTGGCGACCTGGCTGCTGCTGGCGGTCTTCTACCGCCTCCTCGAACGGGACGGGGCGTTCACCTGGAAGCGCGGCGCCGCGCTCGGCGCGCTCCAGGTGTTGTGGGCCAATCTCCACGGCGGCTACCCGCTGGGCGTCTTCATCGCGCTCTGCTTTAGCACCGGCGGCTGGATCGAGACGCGCTTCGGCGCCAAGCCGGCCGAGGCCCCTGCCGGCCGCTCGCGTTTCCCGCCGCTCTGGTTTCCGGCGCTGCTCTTCCTCCTCGCGATCGCCGATCCGCGGCTGTTCCGCGAGCGGCTCGCGCCCTTCGCCTTCGTGGCGGGGTCGGAGGCGGTGCAGCCGATCGGGGAGAGCGGCAGCAACGTCATCCTGGAGTGGCAGAGCCCGTTCCGCGCCGCCGAGGCCGCGCCCAGCCTGCCCTGGCTGTATCTGCTGGCCGTCGCGGCCGGGCTCGGCAGCTTCGTCCTGGCGCGGCGGTGGCCCGCTTCGCGCCTCCTCTTCTTCGCCGGCATGGCGGCGCTCGGCGCCACCGCCGTCCGCCACCTGCCGGGGATCGGGCTCGCCGCCGCCCTGGTGCTGCTCAGCAACCTCGGCGAGAAGTGGCGCCAGCCGGCGCCGGCGCGGCGCAAGGCCCGACGCGAGCCGGCGGAGCGCCCGGCGCCGGTGAGCCGGGCCGCAGTCGCCGCGGCCGGGCTGCTCGCGCTCGCGCTGCTCGCCGCGGCCGCGGCATTGCGCCTGGCGCGGCCGGGCTTCGACGCCGGCCAGGCGAGCAGCTTCTTTACCGTCAAGCCCGCAATCGCCTGCCCGCAGGCGGCCCGCTTCATCCTCGACCGCGGGCTGCCGGGACCGATCTTCAACGACTTCCAGCTCGGCGCCTACCTGAGCTACCGCCTCTATCCTCGCCATCGCCTCTTCATCGACGGCCGGGTCCTCGATCCGGCGCTCGTGGTGCGCTACACGCAGATGGTCGACTCGCCGTCCCTCTGGCGGCAAGCGGAGGAGCGCTACGGCTTCCGCACAGTCGTCCTCGGGACCTTCTCGAAGACGCTGCGCTCCCCCCTGGGCCGGGCCGTGCAGGAGGACCCGCGCTGGCGGTTGGCCTACCTCGACCCGCTCGCCGCGATCTTCACCAAGGGTGCGTCGGCGCCGCCGACCCTGCGGCTGCAGATGCCGGGCCCGCGCCGCGTCCCGTTCGTCGACCCGCCGGGGTTCCTCCTGCCGCTGCCGGCCCTGCAGCGTCTTTTCCTGCGCGACACGCCGTCGAAGTACCTGGTCGAATACCTGGCGGCCCTCGGCCACCTCGGCCGGACGCGCGAGGTCATCGCCCTCGCCACCGAGGCGCTGCGCATCATGCCCGAGCACCCGCTGGTCCACCGCCAGCGGTGCGCGGCCCATCTGGTCGAAAAGGACGGGCGTGCCGCTCTCGCCGACTGCGAGACGGCCTACCGCGGCCGCCCCGACGACAGCCAGGTCGTGGCGCTCTACGCGATGGCCCTGAGCGGCACCGGCCGGGGGCAGGAGGCCATCTTCGTGCTCGACGAAGCACTACGCCGCCCGCGCCCCGACGACACCCTGCGCCGGCTGCGCCAGAGCCTGATGGGAAGAAGCGGTGCGCGGTGAAACGCACCCACCCTGGAATACCCGAGTATCTCCACCGGGTGCTACCATAGAGGCATGAAGCTGGGCGTCTCGCTTCCCGACGACCTCGTTACCTTCGCCGACGAGGAGGCCAAGCGCCGCAAGACCAGCCGGTCCGGCCTCCTCGCCCAGCTCCTCGAAGCCGAGCGAGTGCGCGAGCAGGTAGGCCGATACATCGATCGTCACGGCTGGGACGTAGCGGAGGACGACAAAGCCTGGCGGCAGTATCAGCGACGCCGGATGGGGGAGGACTACGGCGACGACGAATGGTGAGCCGCTGCCGAGGCGCGGCGAGGTGTGGTGGGTGCACGTCGACAAGCGGCGGCCGGCCGTAGTCGTACAAACCGACCGGGTCCGTGAGGCTCGGGTGCGCACCTTTCTCGTCGTGCCGCTGACGAGCCGGCTCCACCTCGATGGGCTCCCGGGCAATGTGCGCCTTGAGCGGCGGGCGACCGGCCTGCCGAAGCCCTCTGTCGCCAACGTCTACGACATCCAGAAGGTGCTGCGCTCGGACTTCAGCGAGCGCCTGGGCGTGCTCCCCACCGAAACCCTCTCTCGCCTCGATGCGGGGCTGAGGCTGGTGCTCGACCTTTAGTTGCCGGTCCGATCATTGCGCGTCCGGCAGCTCGGTTTCGACCTGGCGCAGCCGGGGGTTGCGGCTCGCGACCGCCAGGACGGCCAGGACGAGCAGCCCGAGGACGATGAAGAGGAGGCCGATGCCGCGTCCCGGCCCGACGCCGATGACGCGGCCTACCGTGGGCGCGAGGGGACCGCCGGGCCGGAGGAGCGGCTCGAAGACGTGGTCGGCGAGCGGGCCGGCGAGCAGGTAGCCCAAGGGGAGCGTCGACCAGGCGACCATGCGCCGCACCGCGAAGACGCGGCCCTGGAGATCGGGCGCGACCTTGCTCTGCCAGATCGCCTGGCTGCACCCCTCGACGATCGGCGTGGCGAAGAGGAAGACGAAAGCCGCCGCGGCGACCAGCGCGGCGCTCGGCCGCACGCCGCCGAGGAAGAGGAGCAAGCCCTGGACGAGGAGGCCGCCGAGCACGCCGTCGATCCGCCGCGGCGGCCCTCCCCAGACGCTCATCGCGACGCTTCCCGCCAGCATGCCGCACCCCGCCACCGCCAGCACCACCCCCAGGACTTCGACCGAGGCGAAGCTGAGGACGAGCGGCGTCACCAGCACCTGGAGGATCGCCAGGCTGAAGTTGGTGGCCGCCAGGAGGAGGAGCATGGCGCGCAGGCCCGGGCGCTGCCGGATGTAGACCCAGCCGTGCCAGGCCTCGCGCAGCAACGAGCCGCGCGCCGCGACCCCTTCGGCGGTCGCCTCCGGCCGCGGGAAGCGCACCGCCAAGAGGGTCAGGAGAGCGACGAGGAAGCTCGCGACGTCGAGCACCAGCACGCCGCGGACGCCGATCGGCCCGAGGAGCGCGCCGCCGAGCAGCGGCGCCACGATCTGCGACACCGCCACCCCCAACTGCGCGATGCCGCTCGCCCGTCCCAGCTGGTGTCGCGGCACGAGGAGGGTCGTGGTGGCGGTGAACGCCGGCCACTGGAGGGCCGCGAAGCTCGAGCTGACCGCGAGGAGCAGGTAGATCTGCCAGATGTCCAGCCGCCCGCTCCAGAGAAGGGCCGCGAGCGCGAGCGTGCAGAGGGCCGAGCCCGAGTCGCCGAGGAGCATGGCCCGGCGCCGGTCCCAGCGGTCCACCAGCGCTCCGGCGAGCGGCGAGAGGACGATGACCGGCAGCATCACGCAGAGCGTGACGAGGGCGAACTGGGTGGCCGAGCCGGTCCGCTGGTAAACCGAGACCCCCAGCGCGAAGCCGGTGAGGCCGGAGCCGAGCATCGAGACGACCTGCCCGGCCAGGACGATGCCGAAGACGGCGAAGCCGCGAGAGGGGAGCGGAGGGTTGGGCGACGTCACCCGCGCGTTCAGTCGTAGACGCGGACTTGCACGTACGGCGGCGGCTCGGCGGGCGGCGAGTCGTTCTCCATGATCGCGACCTCGCCGATCTTGCCGACCTCCTTGAAGCCGGCGAAGCGGTAGGTGATGAGCATCTGCCGGTTGCGGTCGTTGGACACGAACTCGGCGCGGAGCTTCGCCCCCGCCTCCCTGGCCAGCCGCAGGACGTGGAGGATCATGATCGTCCCCACCCCCTTGGACATGACGCGGCAGGACATGAGGAGGAGCTTCACCGTCCAAACCTCCGGGCCGAGCTCGATCAGGGTGAGCCCGATCTTGCCGTAGGTGCCGTGCCGGTCCTCCAGGCTGGATATCAGGAGCTTGTGGCGGGGCGACCGCCGGAGCTCGTCGAGCTCCTCATAGGAGTAGGTGTAGCCCGTGGTGTTGAGCTGGTTGGTGCGGACCGTCAGCTCCTCGGCGCGCTTGAGGTCTTCCTCCTGGCAGGGGGCGATGGTGAAGACCATGCCGAGGGTCGCCAGGAACTCCTCCTTGGGGCCGACGTAGGCGACCTCCTCGCGGTTGCGCGCCACGTCGGCCTGGTACATCAGGCGGCGGATGCGTGAGTCGTCGGTCACGAAGCGTGGGTTGAGCTCGGGCCGGTCGACGAGACCGTCGAGGCAGGCGGAGTCGAGGCAGAGGACCCGGGCGTGCGAGAAGGCGACCTCCTCGCGCTCGAACGGCTGGTCGTCGACGAAGGCGACGGCGTCGAGGCCGATGTTGATGTCCTCGGCGATCTGGGCGATCGAGGCCGCCTTGGAGTTCCAGTTGATCTGCGGATAGAGGAAGTACTCGGCGAGGCCGAGCTCTGCGAGCTTGGCGATGGCGAGGTCGTGGTCGTTGCGGCTGGCGATCGAGTGGAGGATGCCGCGCGCGTCGAGAGTCTTGATGATGTCGACGACCTGCGGGCGGAGCCGGACCTCCGGGTCCTCGAGGAGGGTGCCGTCCCAGATCGTGTCGTCGAGGTCCCAGACGACACACTTGATCGATTGCTTCTCTTTCTTCTTCGCCGCGCGGACGGCGGCGGCGTGAGGGGTGGTTTCGAGCTCGAGCATGTCGTGGGCTCCTCGGAACCTAGAACTCCTGGAAATCGAAGAGGGGGAGCGTGATCTGCTGGATCTGGGTGCTCCCTTCGATGACCTCCATCACCTTCGAGTCGCGCAGGTAGCGGGCGACGGGGAAGTCCTCGCAGAGGCCGTTGGCGCCGTGGATCTGCACGGCGTCGTTGGCCGCCCGAGTGGCCATGGTGGAAGCGAAGTACTTCGCCGCCATGGTCTCGGCCGGCGCCCCGGGGTCGCGCGTGTCGCGCAGATAGCCGGCGCGCAAGCAGAGGAGCCGGGCGGCGCGGACGTTGACGATCATCTCGGCGAGGAGGGCGCGGATGAGCTGGTGGTCCGCCAGCGCGACGCCGAACTGGCGCCGCTCGGCCGCGTAGCTGCGGCAGGCGTCGAGGCAGGCCTGGCCGATGCCGACCGAGCCCCAGGAGACGCTGTAGCGCCCCTGCTCGAGGGCCGCCGCCGCGACGTGCGAGATGCCGAAGCCGACGCGGCCGACGAGGTTCGCCGCGGGCACGCGGCAGTCGGCGAAGAACAGCTCCGCGAGGAGCGAGGCGCGGGTGCCCACCATCCCGCGCAGCGGCCGGACGGTGAGACCCGGCGATTCCCGTTCCACCAGCAAGGCCGCCGGCTGCCCCTCGACCTTGGCGAAGACCAGGAAGAGGTCGGCGATCTGGCCGAAGGTGGTCCACTTCTTCCGGCCGTCGAGGACCCAGACGTCGCCGTCGGCCCGTGCGGTGGTCTCGATCCCCATCGCGTCGCTGCCGGCGTTCGGCTCGGAGAGGGCGAGGGCGCCCAGCAGCTCGCCGCGCGCCATCCGCGGCAGGTAGCGCTGCCGCTGCTCGCGGCTCCCCCACCGCCCGACCGCGTGGGCCACCATGTCGTGCACGGTCAGGAGCGAGCGGACCGACGAGCAGCCGCGGGCGATCTCCTCGGTCAGCAGGCCGTAGGTAATCATGTCGAGGCCGCGCCCGCCGTGCTCCGGCGGCACGTTCGAGCCCAGCCAGCCCCGCTCGCGGAGCCGGCCCACGAGCTCCAACGGGATCGCCTCCTCACGGTCCCAGCGGTCGGCGTGAGGAGCGATCTCGGCGGCGACGAAGGCGCGGAACTCCGCGCGTGCCTGCCGCTGCCCGGCGCTGAGCTCAAGCTTCACGCCGGGGTCGCCTCCGCCGTGGTCTTGCGGGCGATCAGGTTGGAGATGGCGTCGATCGAGCGGAAGTTGTCGAGGTCCAGGTCCTCGTCCTGGATGCGGATGCCGAAGGTCTTCTCGACGAAGGCCACGAGCTGGATGGCGAGGAGCGAGTTGACGAAGCCGAGGGCGAAGATGTCCTCGTCCGGCTGCAGGTCGTGGCTCTTGAAGAAGCGGGAGAGGAACTCCTTGATCGCGAGCTGGGTCTGGTCCATGGCGCCTGTCGCGCTTCCTTAAGCGAGGGTGTAGTCGTAGAACCCCTTGCCGCTCTTGCGGCCGTGGAGTCCGGCGTCGACCATCTTCTTGAGCAGCGGGGACGGGCGGTACTTGCCGTCGTTGTAGCTCTCGTAGAGGACCTCGATCGAGTAAAGGATGGTGTCGAGACCGATCAGGTCGGCGGTCTCGAGCGGCCCCATCTTGTGGCCGAAGCAGCCCTTGAAGAGCTGGTCGATCTGCTCGGCCGTCGCCACTCCGTCCTGCACCAGACAGACGGCTTCGTTGATGGTGAGCATCAGCACCCGGTTGGTGACGAACCCCGGCAGGTCGTTGACGACGATGCACTCCTTGCCAAGCTGCCGCAGGAATTGCCGGGAAGCGGCGAGCGTCTCGTCGCTGGTGTGGTGGCCGCGGACGACCTCGACCAGCGGTTTTAAGGGCACCGGGTTCATGAAGTGCATGCCGACGACACGGTCGGGGCGCCGAGTGAGCGCCGCGACGCGGGTGATCGAGAAGCACGAGGTGTTGACCGCGAAGATGGTCCGCTCGGGGCAGATGGCGTCGATCCGCGGATAAATCTCGCGCTTGACCTCCCACTTCTCGGGGACGTTCTCGACCACCAGGTCGGCGCCGGCGAGCGCCTCGAGGTCGGTGGTGAAGGTGATCCGGCCGAGCACCTCCCCGGCGTCCTGGCGCTGCGCCCCCTTCTGCAGCATGCCCTGGAAGCGGAGGCTCTGGCGGATCGCGTCGCGGGCCCGGTCCAGCGCCTCGTCGGCGATGTCGACGAGCAGGGTGGCATGTCCCGTCTGCGCGAGGCTCTGCCCCACTCCGACCCCGATCACCCCGGCGCCGATGACGCCGACCGTCCTCACTTCCATGCGGCGTTCTCCCGTACCCCACCTCGCCCAGCTCCCAAGTCGCAAGTGTCACCGCCTGGCAGGTAGGTGACACAGAAGACCTGGGAGCGGTCGCACTTTGCAGACTTGACTGAGATGAACATAAGAGTATCTTACCTGTCCCCTCGCCTTCCGCCGAGAGCCCGCGACGGCGAGAAGCGCTGATGGCGACCACGCTGGCCCCTCCCGGTTGCTTGCTGACCGACGTCCTGCGCAGACGGGCCGCGGAGCGCCCGGGGGGGCCGGCCTTCGCCTTCCTCGACCCGGCCGGCGTGGAGGTCGAGACCCTCACCTGGGGTAGCCTGGACGAGCGGGCGCGCGCCGTCGCCGCCGCCCTCCAGGGGGCCGGCGCGGCCGGCGAGCGGGCCCTCCTCCTCTTCCCCCCCGGCCTCGACTTCGTCGCCGCGTTCCTTGGATGCCTCTACGCCGGGACGGTCGCGGTCCCCGCCTATCCCCCGGGGCGTCACCGCCCGTCGGCGCGGCTCCGCTCGATCGCCGCCGACGCCCGCGCGCGGGTGGTCCTGGCACCGGACGGCCTCGCGGCGGGGGCGGCGGGGCTGGTGGAAAAGGTGCCGGAGCTCGCGGGCGCGCGGTGGATCGCCACCGACACGCTGGACCCGCTCCTCGCGGCGAGATGGCGGGAGAGTGCGCCGGCCGCGGAAGATCCAGCCTTCCTTCAGTACACCTCGGGCTCGACCTCCGAGCCCAAGGGCGTGATGGTCACGCACGGGAGCCTGCTCGACAACGAGGAGGCCATCCGCCGCGCCTTCCGGCAGTCGGAGGCCTCGGTAGTCGTGGGGTGGCTTCCGCTCTACCACGACATGGGGTTGATCGGGAACGTGCTCCAGCCGCTCTACTCGGGAGGACGGGCGGTGTTGATGTCGCCGCTGGCCTTCCTGCAACGGCCGGCGCTCTGGCTGGAGGCGATCTCCCGCTACCGGGCGACGACGAGCGGCGGACCCAACTTCGCCTACGACCTGTGCGTGCGGAAAGTCGGCGAGGAGGAGAAGGCGGGGCTCGACCTCTCCGCCTGGGCCCTCGCCTTCAACGGCGCCGAGCCGGTGCGGGCCGAGACGATGGAGCGGTTCGCGGCGGCCTTCGCCTCCTGCGGTTTCCGGCGCCAGGCCTTCTACCCCTGTTTCGGCCTGGCCGAAGCGACCCTCTTCGTCTCCGGCGGCACGCCCGGGGAGCCGCCGGTGGTCCGCTCTTTCGCGGCCGCGGAGCTCGAGCGACACCAGGCCGTGCCAGTGTCGGCGGACGCGCCCGGAAGCCGCCGGGTCGTGGGCTGCGGACGCGCCGCCTTCGGGCAGACGGTGGCGGTCGTCGATCCCGAGGCCCGTACGCTCCGGGCGTCCGGCCAAGTGGGGGAGATCTGGGTGGCGGGGCCGAGCGTGGCGGCCGGCTACTGGCGGCGGCCCGAGGAGACCGAGCGCACCTTCCGGGGCCGCCTCGCGGACGATCCCGGCGCCGGCCCCTTCCTGCGCACCGGCGACCTCGGGTTCGTCGCCGACGGCGAGCTCTTCGTCACCGGCCGCTCGAAGGACCTGATCATCCTCCGCGGCCGCAACCACTACCCGCAAGACCTGGAGCGGACCGCCGAAGGTGCCCATCCGGCGCTCCGCCCCGGGTGCGGCGCCGCGTTCTCGATCGAGCGGGAGGGGGAGGAGCGGCTGGTGGTCCTGCACGAGATCGAGCGCGCGGCCGCGGCCGTCGCGCCGGAAGTCGCCGAGACGTTGCGCCGGGCGGTGGCGGAGGAGCACGAGGTGGCGGTGGAGGAGGTCGTCCTCCTGCGCGCCGGTACGATCCTCAAGACCTCCAGCGGCAAGCTCCGCCGCGCCGCCTGCCGGGCGGCGTACCTCGCGGGCGACCTGGCGGTGGTGGCGCGGACGGGCGGGCAGGAGCCCCCGCCGCCCGCGGCCGCCGCGGAGGCGGAACCGCTCACCGCGGTGCTGGCTGCCGAGGCCTGCCGCGTGCTGCGCCGCGAGGTGGTCGACCCCGACCTCCCCCTCACCGCTCTGGGGCTAGACTCTCTCGCCGCCGCCGAGCTGCGGAGCGCGGTCGCGGCGCGAACCGGGGTGGAGGTCCCACTGGCGCTCTTGCTGGAAGGGGCCAGCCTCCGGGCGCTGGCCGCGGAAGCGCGGACCGCGGCAGCCCTTCCTGCCCTCGCGCCGGAGCCGGACGCGCCCGGCGAGCACCCGCTCTCGGAGGGGCAGCGGGCGCTCTGGTTCGTGGACCGCTTGAGCCCCGCGGCCGCCGCCCTCCACCTGGCCGGCGCGGCCCGGGTGCGGGGCGGGCTCGACGCCGCTGCCCTGCGCCGCGCCCTCCGGCTCCTGGCCGAACGCCATCCGGCGCTGCGGACCACCTTCGAGGCGCGCGACGGCGAGCCCGTACGGCGGGTCCACGCCCACCTGGAGCCGGACTTCGCCACCGGGACGGCCGAGGAGGAAGCACTTCCCGCGCTCCTGGCGGCGGAGGCGTACCGCCCCTTCGACCTCGAGCGGGGGCCTCTCCTGCGCGTCCGCGCCTGGACCCTGCCCGGGGGCGGGACCGCGCTCCTCCTGGCCGTCCACCACCTGGTCATGGACTTCGCGTCGGCGGCGGTCCTGCTGCGCGACCTCGCGCGGCTCTACGCGCAGGAGCGCGACGGCCCGCCCGCCCGGCTCGCACCGCCCGGCCCCGGCTACACCGCCTGGGTACGGCGCCAGGAGGCGGCCCTCGCCGGCCGGCGGGGCGAGCTTCTCCGCGCCTTCTGGCACGAGCGTCTGGCGGGGGACCTTCCCGTCCTCGACCTGCCTGCCGACCGCTCCCGCCCCGCCGCCCGGAGCTGGCGCGGCCACCTCCACACCCTGCGGCTCGAGGACGGCGCGGAAGCCCTACACATCGTCGCCCGCTCGCGCGGCGTCACCCTCTACGCCGCGCTCCTGGCAGGGCTCCAGGCCGTCCTCCACCGCTGGACCGGTCAGACCGAAGCTTTGATCGGCGCGCCCGCGGCCTGGCGCGGCGCGGCCGAGCTGGACGACGAGGTGGGCTACTTCGTGAACCCGGTGGCGCTGCGCCTCGGCTTCGCGGGCGAGCCCTCCTTCGCCGAGCTCGCGGCGCGGGCGGGGGCGGTCGCCGCCGCGGCGTTCGCGCACGGCGACGCTCCGTTCCCCTGGCTCGCCCGGGAGCTGCGCCTCGACCGCGACGCCGGCCGCTCGGTCCTCCGCGCCATGCTCGTCCTCCAGCCGGGGAGAACCCCGGAGGAGCGCGCCCTCGTGCCCTTCGCGCTGGGAGAGGGAGGAGCGCGGGCGGACCTCTGCGGCCTGGCGCTCGAGTCGCTCCCCCTGCCCGAGATCCGGGCCCAGTTCGACCTCCTGCTGATGGCGGCCGAGACCGGGAACGGCGGGCTCGCTCTCTCGCTGCAGCTCGACGCCGACCTCTTCGATCCTGCGACCGGCGCGCGACTCCTGGGGCACCTAGGGAGCTTCCTGCGCGCGGCGGTGGCCGCGCCCGAGAAGCCGGCGGTCGAGATCGAGATCCTCTCCGCGGCCGAGCGCCTACAGCTCGCGGCGTGGAGCGCCGGGCCCCTGGCGCCGCCGGCCGACGTCTGTCTGCACGAGCTCATCGCGGAGCAGGCGGCGCGCACGCCCGCGGCCACGGCCCTGGTGCACGGTGACGACCGGCTGACGTACCGGGAGCTTCGCGAGCGGATCGAGCGCCTGGCCGGGCGGCTGCGCGGCCTGGGCGTCGGGCCGGAGGTACGGGTGGGGATCTGCGCCCGCCGCACGCCGGAGATGGTGGTGGGCCTCCTGGCGATCCTGGAGGCGGGCGGCGCCTACGTGCCACTCGACCCCGCCTACCCGGTCGAGCGACTGGCCTATCTCCTGGCGGACTCGGGGGCGGCACTGCTCCTCGTGGACGAGGCGGCGGAGGGGAGGCTCTCCGTGACCGACCTGCCGCGGCTGCGGCTCGATCGTCCGGCGGAGGACCCGGCGGCGGGGGAGCCGTTCGCCGCCGCGGCGGGATCGCGGCCGGTGCCGGAGAACCTCGCCTACCTGATCTACACCTCGGGCTCCACCGGCCGCCCCAAGGCGGTGGCCATCGAGCACCGGAGCGCCGTGACCCTGGCGCACTGGGCGCGCGAGATCTTCTCGGAGCGCGAGCTGGACGGCGTCCTGGCCGCCACCTCCCTGGGCTTCGACCTCTCGGTCTTCGAGCTCTTCGTGCCGCTCTGCTGGGGGGGCCGGGTGATCCTCGCGGGGAGCGCCCTGGACCTGCCGGAGGTGCCGGCCGCGGCCGCGGTGCGCCTGGTCAACACCGTTCCCTCGGCGATCGGCGAGCTGCTGCGGGCGGGGGCCCTGCCGTCGTCGGTCGAGACGGTGAACCTCGCCGGCGAGCCGCTCCGGCGCGAGCTGGTGCGCGCCCTCTTCGCCGCCGGGGTGCGCCGGGTGGTCAACCTCTACGGCCCGTCGGAAGACACGACCTACTCAACGGTCGCCGAGCAGGAGCGCGACGACGGCCGCGAGCCGCCGATCGGGCGGCCGATCGCCGGCACCACCGCGCGGGTGCTCGACGCCCGGCTGCGGCCGGTGCCGGCGGGTGTCGTGGGAGAGCTGGTCCTGGGCGGCGCCGGCCTCGCGCGCGGTTATCTCGGTCGGCCCGAGCTGACCGCCGAGCGCTTCATCCCCAGCCCCTTCCCGGAGGACGGCCCCGGGGCCCGCCTCTACCGCACCGGCGACCGGGCGCGCTGGGGACCGGAGGGCGAGCTGGTCTTCCTCGGCCGCTTCGACCATCAGGTCAAGATCCGCGGCTTCCGCATCGAGCCGGGCGAGGTCGAGGCGAGTCTGGCGGCCCACCCGCAAGTCGAGGACGCGGCGGTGCTGGCGGTGGGGGAGGGGGCCGAGCGGCGGTTAGTGGCCTATGTCGCGCCCGCTCACTCCCTGGACCTCCGCTCCTACCTGGCGAGCCGGCTGCCGGAGCACATGGTGCCTTCGGCCTTCGTCTTCCTCGACGCCTTGCCGCTCACCCCCCACGGCAAGGTGGACCGCAAGGCGCTGGCGAGCCTGGCGCCGGGGAGCGCCGCGCGCCCCGGTCAGCCGCCGCGGACGCCGTTGGAGGCGGCCCTCGCTGCCCTCTGGGCGGAGGTGTTGGGGCTCGAGGCGGTCGGCGTCCACGACGATGTCTTCGCTCTCGGCGGCCACTCGCTCCTGGCCGTGCGGGTGCAGGCGCGGCTGCGCGAGCGGCTGGGCGTCGACTTGCCGCTGCCGGCCCTCTTCCGCGCCCCCACGGTCGCCGCCCTCGCGCGCCTCGCGGCCGAGGCCCCGCCATGGCGCGCCGAGCCGCCCCTGCCGCGCCCGCGAGACGGCGCGCCGCTCCCCCTCTCCTTCGCCCAGGAGCGGATGTGGCTCGTCCACCACTTGGCTCCCGACTCGCCGGCCTACCACCTCGCCGGCGAGGTGCGGCTGGCCGGCTCCCTGGACGTCGCGGCGTTCGCGGCGGCCGTCGGCGACCTGGCACGGCGTCACGAGGCGCTGCGGACGCGCTTCCCGGTGGCGGGCGAAGTGCCCGTCCAGGTCGTCGAGCCGGCAGGTCCGCGCGAGCTGCCCGTGGTCAGCCTGGAGGCCCTTCCCGACGCGCTCCGGGCGGCCGAGGCGGAGCGCCTCGCCCGCCAGGAGGCGCGGCGGCCGTTCGACCTCGCGGCGGCGCCCCCGGTCCGGGCTTCGCTGGTGCGTTTCGACGGCGGCGAGCACCGCCTCCTCCTCACCCTCCACCACATCGCCGCCGACGAGGCCTCCCTCTCCATCCTGGCGGGGGAGCTGGGCGCCGCCTACGCGGCCGCGGCCGCACGGCGGCCGTGCCCGCTCGCCGCGCCGCCGCTCCAGATCGCCGACGTCGCTCTCTGGCAGCGGGAGCGGCTACGCGGCGAGGCGCTGGCGGCGCGGCTGGCCTGGTGGCAGGAGCGGTTGGCGGGGGTGGAGCCGCTCGAGCTGCCCGCCGACCGCCCGCGGCCGGCGGACCCCAGCGCGCGCGGCGGCACGGTCTCCGCGCCTCTTCCGGCGGAGACGGCGGCGGCCCTCACCGGCCTCGCCAGGAGCGCCAGCGCGACCCTCTTCATGGTCCTGCTCGCCGGCTTCGAGGCTCTTCTCTCCCGGCTCTCGGGGGCGGTGGACTTCGCCGTCGGCTCCCCCTTCGCCCAGCGCGATCACCCGGACCTGGAGGGGGTCGTCGGGCCGCTCCTCAACACGCTGGTGCTGCGCGCCGACCTCGCGGGGGACCCGCCCTTCCGCGGGCTGATCGGGCGGGTGCGCGAGGGGACGCTCGCCGCCCACGAGCGGGCCGACCTCCCCTTCGAGCTGCTGGTCGAGCGCCTGCGGCCCGAACGCGGTCCGGGCGCCAACCCGCTCTTCGAGGTGATGTTCGTGCTCCACCGGCCGCCGGGGCCGCTACGCGCGGGGGGCCTCCTCATCGAACCGCGGCCCATCGCCACCGGCACGGCGAAGGTCGACCTGACTCTGTACGCCCTGGAGCGGGAGGAGGGAGTCGGGCTGGAGCTGGAGTATGCGGCGGACCGCTGGGACCCAGACACGGCCGGCCGGCTCCTGAAGGGACTCGTCGCGCTCCTCGGCGCCACCGCGGCCGACCCCGCGCTGCGGCTGTCCGAGCTGCCGGTTCCCGCCGTGCCGTGCATCCAAGCGGCCCTCCCCGCTCGGGTCCGGCCGGCGGCGCCCGCCGCCACGGCGCCCTCGGCAACGACGACGCGGACGCCAGTCGAGGAGCTCCTGTCGGGCATCTGGGAGGACCTCCTCGCGATCGAGCGCCCCGGTCTCCACGACGACTTCTTCGCCCTCGGCGGCCAGTCGCTCCTCGCCGCCCGCGTCGTCTCGCGCCTGCGTGCGGCCCTCGGCGTGGAGCTGCCGCTGCGGGCGCTCTTCACGGCGCGCACCCTCGCCGGTCTCGCCGCGCGCGTCGAGAAAGCCTGGGGGGCTGGGGCGGCGGGGCCGGAGCGGCCCCCCTTTGTCCTCGTTCCGCGCGCTGACGGCGCGCCCCTCTCCTTCGGCCAGGAGCGCCTCTGGTTCCTCGACCGCCTCGACCCCGGAAGCCCGGTCTACAACATGCCGGCGGCGGTCTCCCTGACCGGCCGTCTGGACCCGCAGGCGCTGCGCGGGGCGATCGAGGGGATCGCGGCCCGCCACGAGGTGCTGCGCGCCGCCTTCCCGGCCCCCGCGGGCACGCCCGTGCAGACTGCTGCGGCGCGGCTCGGGCTGCGCCTCTCCCTGGCGGACCTCTCGGGGCTCGCGCCGGCGGCGCGGCGGGCCGAGACGCTGCGGCTGGCCGCGGCGGAGGCCGTGCGCCCCTTCGACCTGGAGACGGGACCGCCGCTCCGCGCCTCCGTCCTGCGGCTGGAGGCGCGCGAGCACGTCCTGCTCGTCACCGTCCACCACATCGTCTTCGACGGCTGGTCGCTGGGGATCTTCCTAGGCGAGCTGGCGGCGCTGTACGGCGGTCTCCTCTCCGGCGTGGAGCCTGCGCTGCCGCCGCTGCCGATCCAGTACGCGGACTTCGCCGCCTGGCAGCGGCAGCTGGCCGCCGGCGAGGCGCTCGCGGACTCGCTCGCCTGGTGGCGGGAACGGCTGGCTGGAGCGCCGGCGGTGCTCCCCCTGCCGCTCGACCGCCCGCGCCCTCCGGTTCAGTCGTTCCGCGGCGGGAGCCTCGGTCTGACTCTGCGCCCGGAGGTGGCCGGCGCGGTCCGCGACCTCGCCCGGCGGCTGGCGGCGACCCCCTTCATGGTCTTCCTCGCCGCCTGGGCGGCTCTCCTCTCCCGCGTGACGCACGAAGTCGATCTGGTCGTGGGCACGGCGGTGGCCGGCCGCGACCTGCCGGAGGTGGAGCCGCTGATCGGGCTCTTCGCCGGCAACCTCGCCCTCCGCCTCGACCTCGGCGGCGACCCCACCTTCGCCGACCTCGTCGGCCGCGCCAGCGAGACCGTGCTCTCCGCCTGGACCCACCGGGAGGTCCCCTTCGAGCGGCTGGTACGCGAGCTGCGGCCCGAGCGCGACCTGTCGCACGCGCCGATCTATCAGGTGGTGCTTACCCTCGACGCCTCAGAGCGCCCGCCGCTGAGCCTCCCGGGCCTTCGCCTCGCCATGCTGCCGATCGAGAGCAGGACGGCGAAGTTCGAGCTCGGCCTCTATCTCGAGGACCGGCGCGGCGAGGTCACGGGACTCTTCGAATACAACCGCGACCTCTTCGACCCGGCGACCGCGGCGCGCCTGCTCGCCGCCTTCGAGCGTCTGGTGGAGGCGGTGCCGGTCGATCCGGAGCGGCGCCTCTCGGACCTACCGGTCCTCTCCGCGGCCGAGCGGCAGCAAGTGACGGTCGAGCTGCCGGTGCCGCCGGACGCGGCCGCGCCGCCGCTCGTCCCGCGCCTGATCGCGGCCCAGGCCGCGGCCCGTCCCGAGGCGCCGGCCGTCACCGGCGGCGGCCGGACCCTCTCCTAGGGCGAGCTGGAGCGGCGGGCCGGCGTTCTCGCCCGGCGGCTCCGCGCCCTGGGCGTCGGGCCCGAGGTGCCGGTTGCGGTCTGCCTGGACCGCTCGCCCGAGCTGATCGTGGCGCTGCTCGGGATCTGGCAGGCCGGAGGCGTCTACGTCCCCCTCGATCCCGCCCACCCCGACGAGCGCTTGGCCTGGATGGTGGCCGACTCGGCGGCAAGGGCCGTGCTGGCCGCACGCCACGGGCCGGCGCCGCCGCCCGGGGCCCCGGTCCTCTTCCTGGACGAGCTGCCGGATGAGACGGCGCCTGCCGCGGCGGCCGCGGCGCTTCTGCCGGAGGCCGCGGCCTACCTCATCTACACGTCGGGCTCCACCGGTCTGGCGAAGGGGGTGGTGGTGCCGCACGCGGCGCTCGCGGCCTATGCGGCGATGGCGGCCGACCTCTATGCGGTCGGCCCCGGGGACCGCGTCCTCCAGAGCGCCTCGCCGGGGTTCGACCTGAGCCTCGACGAGATCGTCCCTTGCCTCGCCGGCGGGGCCGAGCTGGTGTTGCGGGACGACGCGATGCTCGCCTCTCCCGCCGCCTTCCTCGACGGCTGCCGCACGCGGGAGATCACCGTCCTCAGCCTGCCGACGGCGCTCTGGCACGAGATTGCCGCGCGCTTGGGGGCGGAGGAGCCGGCCCCGCTGCCGGCGTTGCGGCTGGTCGTCCTGGGCGGCGAGCGCCTTCTGCCCGAAGCGCTGGCCGACTGGCAGCGCCGTTTCCCGCAGGGCCCGCGCCTCCTCAACACCTACGGCCCCACCGAGGCGACGATCCTCGTCACGGCGGCGGACGTGACCGCTCCGCAAGAGCTCCCGCGGCCGGAGGCGCCGATCGGTCGCCCCGTCCAAGGCGCCGAGGTCTGGCTGCTCGGCCGCTGGGGGGAGCCGGTCCCGCTCGGCGTGCCGGGGGAGATCGCGATCGGCGGGAGCTTCCTCTCCCGCGGCTATCTGGGCCGGCCCGAGCAGACGGCCGAGCGCTTCGTCCCGCACCCCTTCCCGCCGGCGGCCGGTGCGCGGCTCTACCGCACGGGGGACCTCGCCCGCCTGCTGCCCGACGGGCGGTTCGAGTTCGCGGGTCGCATCGACGCCCAGGTCAAAGTCCGTGGGTACCGCGTCGAGCCTGGGGAGGTGGAGGCGATCCTGGTGCGTCATCCCAGCGTCCAGGCGGCCGCGGTGGTGGCGCGGCACGACGAGCCCGGCCGCGTGCGGCTCGTCGGCTACCTGGTTCCGCGGCAGCCGGTGCCGGCTGCCGCGGACGTACGGGCCTTCCTCGCCGCCTCCCTGCCGGAGCCGCTGGTCCCCTCCGACCTGGTCTTCCTGGAGGCGCTCCCGCTCACTCCCCACGGCAAGGTGGACCGCCAGGCGCTGCCGGCCCCCGGCCCGCGCGCCGCGGCCGAGCACGTCGCCCCGCGCGACGAGATGGAGCGGGCGGTCGCCGCCCTCTGGCGCGAGGCGCTGGGGGTCGAGCGGGTGGGGATCCACGACAACTTCTTCGACCTGGGCGGCCACTCGCTGGCGCTGGCCCGGGTCCACGTCCTGTTGCGCCAGCGGCTCGACCGGGAGATCCCCATCGTGGACCTCTTCCGGCACCCGACGGTGGCCTCCCTGGCGCGGCGGCTCGCGCTGCCGGCGGCGGAGGCGGCCTCGCACCCCGTCCCCGAGGAGGTGCGGGTGCGGGCGGAGCGGAGCCGAGCCGCCACCCGTCAGGGGCGGTTCCTGGAGGCGCGGAAGCGGATGCCGGTGGTGCCGGGTGGACCCGCGCCGACCCAGGCGGGTGCGGCCCCGCCGCCCCCACTCTGGGATTCCGCGTCGGAAGCGGCGCACGCCAAGCTCTCACCGGCGAGCGCCGCGTTCCTCCGCTTCGCCGCCGCGCATCCGGAGTGCCGCGAGCGGGCGAGCTTCGCGCCCCTGGCGGACCACACTGCCGGGAGCCCCTATCCGCTCCAGCCCTGGCCCGCCCTGGTGGACCGGGCCCGCGTCGCCGAGATGGAGCGCGTGAGCACCGGCCTCGTGCGGCTGGTCAAGAGCCTGCCGCGCCGCGTCTTCGGCGACGATCCCGAGCGCCTCCGCGCTTTCTACGGCCTGCCGAGCGCCGACCTCGCCCGCTCGCTGATCGCCGAGCCGAACGGCCTCGAGGGAGCGATCGGCCGCGGCGACTTCCTCGACTCGGCCGCCGGTCTCCGCTGCCTGGAGCTCAACCTGGTGAGCGACCTCGGGGGGTGGCAGGCGCCGCTCTGGGCGGAGGGCTACTCGCGCGTGCCGATCTTCCAGCGCTTCCTGCGCGAGGAGGGAGTGCGCGTGGCCTGCCGCGACACCGTGGCGCTCCTCTTCGCGCACGTGGTGGCCGACGCGCTGGAGCTGGGCACGGCCGACGGCGAGGTCAACGTCGCCCTCGTGCTTCCCGCGGAGGACGCGGCGCCGGCGCGCGCCCTCCAGCCCTGGCTCGCCGGCCGCTACGCCGCGGTCCTGCGGCAGGCGGCGCCGGGCGCCGGGGGGACGGTGCTCCTCCTCCCCTACGCGGCCCTGCGCGAGCGCGACGGGAGGCTGTGGGGCAACGACCGTCCGATCCATGCGGCGGTTGAGGTGCACCACGAAGGGACGGCCGCCCAGGCCTTCCGCTGCTTCAAGGCGGGGAGCTTGAAGCTCTACAACGCGCCGGTGCGCTCGTTGCTCACCGACAAGCGCAACCTGGCCCTCGTCTCCGAGCTGGCCGAGAACGGCCAAGTGCTGGAGCCGGTCGAGCGCGAGCTGGCGGCGCGCCACCTCCCCTGGACCCGGCGGCTGGCCGCCGCGGAAGCGCGCTGGCAAGGGCGCGAGGTCTGGCTTCCCGAGCTGGCCCTGGCGGCGCGCCAGGAGCTGGTGATCAAGCGGGCGCGCGAGGGACGGGGCGCGGCGGTCCACCTCGGGGCCTCGACGCCGGCGGAAGCCTGGAAGGGGCGGGTGGAGCGGGCGCTGGCGGAAGGAGATTGGATCGTGCAGGAGCGGGTGGAGTCGCTCCCCTTCATCCATCAGCAGGGCGAGCGGGGGTGCGGCCCTCACGACGTGGTCTGGGGGCTGTTCGTTTTCGGCAGCCGCTACGGGGGAGGGTTCCTGAGCCTCGAGCCGCGCTCCGCGCGCGCCGGGGCGGGAGACGGCGTGGTCAACCTGACGCGGGGAGCGAGCGCCGGCGTCATCTACGAGGTCCTGGACGATGCCTGAAGCAGCGAGCGGCATCGCCGTCGTCGGCATGGCGGGGCGCTTCCCCGGCGCCGCCGACGTCGAGCGTTTCTGGGAGAACCTGGCGGCGGGGATCGAGTCGGTCACCTTTTTCCGCCGCGAGGAGCTCGCGGCGGCGGGGGTCGAGCCGGCGGCGCTCGACGATCCGGCCTACGTGCCGGCCCGCGCGGCGATCGAAGGAGCGGAACTCTTCGACGCCGAGCTCTTCGGCTACACCCCGCGCGAGGCGGCGGTCACCGACCCGCAGCACCGGCTGCTGCTGGAGTGCGCCTGGGAGGCCCTCGAGCATGCCGGCTACGACCCGCACCGCTTCGACGGACTGATCGGCGTCTACGCCGGTGCCGGGCTCAACGCCTACCTGCTCCTCAACCTGATCGCCCACCGCGAGGAGCTGGCGGCGGTGGGGCCGTTCCAGACCATGTTGGCGAACCAGAGCGACTTCCTGGCCAACCGCCTCTCCTACAAGCTGGGGCTGCGCGGTCCGAGCCTGACGGTGCAGACCGCCTGCTCGACCTCCCTCGTCGCCGTGCACCTGGCGGTCCAGAGCCTGCTCAACGGCGAATGCGACCTGGCCCTCGCCGGCGGCGTCCGGATCGCGCTGCCGCGACCGGCGGGCTACCTCTACCAGCCCGACGGCATCCTCTCCTCCGACGGCCACTGCCGCCCCTTCGACGCCGCCGCCAGCGGCGCGGTGGACGGCGAGGGGGCGGGGATCGTGGTCTTGAAGCGCTTGGCCGACGCCCTGGCCGACGGTGACCACGTCCACGCGGTCGTCCTGGGCACGGCGATCAACAACGACGGCGACGAGCGGGTCGGTTTCTCCGCCCCCGGCGTCGCCGGGCAGGCCGGCGTGCTGGCCATGGCGCAGGCGGTGGCCGGCGTCGATCCGGAGACGATCGGCTTCATCGAAGGGCACGGCACGGCTACTCCCTTGGGCGACCCGATCGAGGTGGCCGCCCTGCGTCAGGTCTTCGCGGCCTCGACCTCGCGCAAGCGGTTCTGCGCCCTGGGCTCGGTCAAGGGGAACGTCGGGCACCTCGACGCCGCGGCCGGGGTGACCTCGCTGATCAAGACCGTGCTCGCGCTGGAGCGCGGCGTGATCCCGCCGACGCCTCACTTCCAGCGGCCGAACCCGCGACTGGGGCTGGAGGAGAGCCCGTTCTTCGTCAACGCCGAGCCCCTTCCCTGGCCCTCCGCCCCGGAGCCGCGGCGGGCCGGGGTCAGCTCTTTCGGGATGGGGGGAACGAACGCCCACGTCGTGCTGGAGGAGGCGCCGGCCGTTCCCGTGGGAGACCCGTCCCGGCCCTGGCAGCTCCTCGTGCTCTCGGCGGCGAGCGCTCCCGCCCTGGAGGCGATGACCGACCGTCTGGCGGACCACCTCGCCCGCCATCCCGAGCTGGACCTCGCCGACGTCGCCTTCACCCTCCAGGTCGGCCGGCAGGAGCTGGCGCACCGGCGGACACTGGTCTGCCGGAGCCTGGCCGAGGCCCGAGAGGCGCTGGCCGCGCGCGACCCCCGCCGGGTGCGGTCCGCGGTCGTCGATCGCGAAACGAGCGCGCCGCGGGAAGCGGTCGCCGGCCCGCCCGCGGACGGGGGTGGACCCGAGACCCTCGAAGCTCTGGGCGCCCGCTGGTTGGGCGGGGCCGAGATGGATTGGCGCGCCCTCCACGCCGGCGAGCGGCGGCTGCGGGTGCCGCTGCCCATCTATCCATTCCAGCGCCAGCGGCATTGGATCGGTCCTCTGGTGGAGGTGCGGGCCGAGTCCCCACCGCGGGAGCCCAAGGAGGCCGCACCGCGGCGGCCCCGTCCCGCCGTCGGCCGCCCTTACGAGCCGCCGCGCGGCGAGCTGGAGCGGCGGCTCGCCGACCTCTACGAGGACCTCCTCGGCGTGGCGCCGGTGGGGGCCTTCGACAAGTTCTTCGAGCTCGGCGGCCACTCGCTCCTCGGCCTCCAGCTCCTCTCCCGGGTCAAGAGCGAGCTGGGCCCGGAGATGCGGCTGGAGGCGCTCTTCGAGAATTCGTCGGTGGCGGACCTCGCGGCGCTGATCGCCGCGGTCGGCGAGGAGCGGGTGGGCGGCACCGAAGACGTCATCCCGCGCGTCCGCCGCGACGGCGACCTGCCGCTCTCGTTTGCCCAGGAGCGGCTCTGGCTCCTCGACCGCCTCGATCCCGGGACGCCGACTCTCAACCTCACCGAGGGAGTCCGCCTCACCGGGCGCCTCGACGTGCCCAGCTTCGCGCGCGCCCTCGCCGAGGTCGTCCGCCGGCACGAGGCGCTGCGCACCGCCTTCGTCGACGTCCAGGGGCGTCCCGCCCAGCGCATCCTGCCCGCCGTCGAGGTGGCGCTGCCGCTGGTGGATCTCTCCGTCCTGCCGGAGGAGCGGCTGGAGGCCGAAGCCGAGCGGCTCGCCGTCCGGGCCGGCGAACGCCGCTTCGACCTCTCCCGCCCCCCGCTCCTCACGGCCGCGCTCCATCGCCTAGGCGCGCAGCCGGAGCGGCACGACGTCGTGCTGGTCCTCCACCACATCGTGGGCGACGGCTGGTCGACCTCCGTCCTCCTCGCGGAGCTGACCGAGATCTACCGCGCCTTCGCCGCCGGCCTCCCCTCGCCGCTGCCCGAGCTGCCCGTCCAGTACGTCGACTTCGCGGCTTGGCAGCGGGCGCGGCTGGGGGAGGCGGAGATGGCCCGCCAGCTCGCCGGCTGGAAGATGCGGTTGGCGCCGCCGCTCCCCGTCCTCGACCTCCCCACCGACCGGCCGCGGCCCTCCGTCCAGACCTCCCGCGGGTTCACCGAGAAGCTGTTCTTGCCGCCGGAGGCGGCCGGCGCCGTGCGCGCCCTCGGCGCGGACCAGGGGGCCACCCCGTTCATGGTGCTGCTCGCGGGCTACGCCCTCCTCCTCTCCCGCTGGAGCGGCCAGGAGGACTTGGTCGTCGGCGCGCCGATCGCCGGCCGCGACCGCCGGGAGCTGGAGAGGATGATCGGCGTCTTCCTCAACATGCTTTCCCTGCGCCTCGACCTCGCGGGCGACCCGACGTTCCGCGCCCTGCTCGACCGGGCGCGCGAGACCGCGCTCGCCGCCTACGCCGGCCAGGACGTGCCCGTCGAGCGGCTCATCGAGGAGGCCCAGCCCAAGCGCGACCTCTCCCGCTCGCCGCTCTTCCAGGTGCTGCTCAACGTGCAGGAGTTCCCGCATCCTGCGTTCGACGTGCCCGGCCTGGCCATCGAGCCCCTGCCGCTGCGCGAGGTGCCGTCGCGCTTCGACCTCACGATCTACGGCGAAGAGGTGCGGAGCGGAGGGATCGCACTGGAGCTGGTCTACAACGCCGACCTCTTCGACCGCGCCGCGATGGCGGGGTTCCTCGCCCAGCTCCGGCAGCTCCTGGAGCGCGCGGCGGCGGCGCCGGACACGCCGATCTCCCGGCTCCCCCTCCTGACGCCCGCGGCCGCGGCCGTCCTCCCCGATCCCCGTGCGCCGCTCGGCGCCGGCCCCTGGACGGGCGCGGTGCACGAGCGCTTCGCCGAGCGGGCGCGGCGCGCCCCGGACCGTCCCGCGATCCGCGACGCCGGCGGCACCTGGACGTACGGCGAGCTGGCGGCGCGGGCGGGCGGCCTCGCCCGGCGCCTGCGTGCGGCCGGAGTCGGGCGCGGCGACCTGGTGGCGATCCACGCCCACCGGAGCGCGCCGCTCGTCCAGGCGCTCCTCGGCGTTCTGGAGGCCGGCGCGGCGTTCCTCGTCCTCGACCCCGCGCATCCGGCATCGCGGCTGGCGGACGCCGTCCGCCGCGCCCGCCCGCGGGCCTGGGTGGCAGTCGCCGCCGCGGGTCCCGCAGGGGACGAGCTGGCGGCGGCGCTCGCCGCGGTGCCGCGGATCGACCTCGACGCCGCCGGCGGCCCGGATGGGCCGGCGGACCTCGGCGCCGTCGGCGCCGCGCAGGCGGACGACCTCGCCTACGTGGCCTTCACTTCGGGCTCGACGGGCGAGCCCAAGGGGATCCTCGGCACCCACGGCCCGCTCGCCCACTTCTGCGCCTGGCAGGCCGAGCGGTTCGCCCTGGGGCCGGACGACCGCTTCAGCCTGCTGTCGGGGCTCTCGCACGACCCGCTGCTGCGCGACGTCTTCACGCCTCTTTCCCTGGGCGCCCTGCTCTGCGTCCCCGACCCGGACGAGATGGGATCGCCCCACCTCCTGGCCGGCTGGATGGCGCGGCAAGAGATCACCGCCTGCCACCTGACCCCCGCCCTCGGGCAGTTGCTGGCCGCGGGCGGCACGCCCCTCCCCGTCCTGCGGCACGCCTTCTTCGGCGGCGACGTCCTGGCCGAGCGCGATGTCGCCGCCCTGCGGGCCCTCGCCCCCGCCGCGGCCTGCATCAACTTCTATGGCACCACCGAGACCCCTCAGGCCGTGGCCTGGCACGACGCCGCCGGGGCCGGCGCCTGGCCGGGGCGCCGGGTGCCGGTGGGGAAGGGGATCGACGGCGTCCAGCTCCTGGTGCTCGGCGCCGGCGGAGAGCTCGCCGCGCCGGGCGAGCTGGGGGAGGTCTGCGTGCGGACGCCGCACCTCTCCCGCGGCTACCTCGGCGACGAGCGGCTCACCGCCGAGCGCTACGTCCCCAACCCCGCCACCGGCGACCCCGCCGACCGCGTCTACCGCACGGGCGACCTGGGACGCTACCGTAGCGACGGCGCGGTCAACCTCGCCGGCCGCCGCGACCGCCAGGTGCAGGTGCGGGGGTTCCGCGTCGAGCCGGCCGAGGTCGAGGCGGCGCTGGCGCTCCATCCGGCGGTGCGCGACGCCGTGGCGGGGCTGCGCGAGGCGCCCGGCCGCGGCGACGGCCGCCCGGTCCTGACCGCCTGGCTCGCCGCCGCCCCGGGCGAGCCCCGACCCCGCCCCGGCGAGCTGCGCGATCTGCTCCGCCGGGACCTGCCCGACCCGATGGTGCCGGAGGCGTTCGTCTGGCTCGAGCGCCTCCCCTTGACCCCGCACGGCAAGCTCGACCGCGCGGCCCTCCCCGCCCCCGATCCGGCCGAGGGGAGGGGCGCGGAGGCCGCCGAGGTCCCCGTCACCTCCGAGGAGGAGCGGGTGGCGGCGATCTGGCGCGAGCTCCTCGGCCTCGAGCGGGTGGGGCGGCACGAGAACTTCTTCGAGCTCGGCGGCCACTCCCTCCTCGCCGCCCGCATGGTGGCCGCCCTGCGCGAGGCCTTCGACGTCGAGGTGCCGCTGCGCGCTCTCTTCGAGCGGCCCACGGTGGCCGGAGTGGCCGGAGTCCTGGCGGATCTCCGCGCCGAGCGCACCGGTGGCGCCGACCGCATCCCGCGCCTGCCGCGCGACGGCCGGCGCTTTCCGGTCTCCTCCTCGCAGCTCCGCGAGTGGGTCCTCGACCGCCTGCAGCCGGGCACCGGGGCCTACAACGTCCCCGGCGGCGGCCGGGTCACCGGGCCGGCGGACCTCTCCGCCCTCGCGCGCGGCATCCAGGAGATCGTGCGCCGGCACGAGTCGCTGCGCACGACCTTCGCCGCGGGCGACGGCGACGAGCCGGTCCAGGTGATCGCGCCCGAGCTGCGGCTCGCCGTCCCGGTGATCGACCTCGCCGCGCTGCCGGCCGCGGCGCGCGAGGCGGAGGCGCTGCGGGTGACGCACGCCGAATGGGCATCCCCCTTCGACCTCGAGCGCGGCCCGCTGGTGCGGGTGAGCCTCGTCCGGCTCGCGGACCGCGAGCGGGTGCTGCTCGTCACCTTCCACCACATCGTCGCCGACGGCTGGTCGATGGCGATCTTCTTCCGCGAGCTGGCCGCGCTCTACGCCGCCTTCGCGGCGGGGGAGTCCTCGCCGCTGCCCGCGCTGCCGATCCAGTACGCGGACTTCGCCGACTGGCAGCGCCGCCGCCTGGCGGGGGAGCACCTCGATCGCCAGCTCGACTACTGGCGCCGCCAGCTCACGGGCGTCGTCCCCCTGGACCTTCCGACCGACCGGCCGCGCCCGCCGGTGCAGCGGTTCGAAGGGGGGAAGCTCCCCTTCCACCTGCCGCTCGCGCCGACCGCCGGCCTGCGCGAGCTGGCGCAGCGGCAGGGGGCGAGCCTCTTCATGGCGCTCCTCGCCGCCTTCTCCGCGCTCCTCGCGCGCTACAGCGGCCAGGAGGACTTGACCGTCGGCACCTACAGCGGCAACCGCGACCGCACGGAGCTCGAAGGGCTCATCGGCTTCTTCATCAACAGCCTCGTGCTGCGTCTGAGCCTCGCAGGCGAGCCGAGCTTCCGGCGGCTCCTCGACAGCGCGCGCGAGGTCACCCTGGAGGCCTTCGCGCACCAGGAGGTCCCCTTCGAGAAGCTGCTCGAGGCCCTCAATGTCGAGCGCGACCTCTCGCGCACGCCGCTCTTCCAGGCCATGCTCGTGCTCCACAACTTCCCGCGCGCGGCGGTGGACCTCGCCGGCGTCCGCCTGGAGCCGCTCCCCTTCGACCAGGGGCACGCCGACTTCGATCTCACCCTCTGGCTGAGCGAGGGCCCGGCGGGCGTCGACGGCGCCTTCACCTACAGCCTCGCCCTTTTCGAAGAGTCGACGATCGCCCGCCTGGGAGAGCACCTCGCGGCCCTGGTCGGCGCCGCCCTCGCCGAGCCGGACCGCCCGGTCCACGAGCTGCCGATCCTCGGCGAGGAGGAGCGCCGGCACCTCCTCGCGGAGTGGGGGCGAGGAGCGGAAGCGGCGGCGGAGGAGCGGTGCCTCCACGAGCTGTTCGTGGAGCGGGCGCGGCGGTCGCCGGCGGCGATCGCGCTCGAGAGCGGCGGCGAAGCGGTCTCCTACGCCGAGCTGCAACGCCGGGCGGAAGGTCTGGCCGCGCGCCTCGGCCGCCTGGGGGTCGGGCCTGAAGCTCTGGTCGGGATCGCCGTCGAGCGCTCGCCGGCGATGGTCGCCGCCCTGCTCGCCGTCCTCGAGGCCGGCGGCGCCTACCTGCCGCTCGACCCGGCGTACCCGCCGGCACGGCTCGCGGCGATGATCGAGGACTCCGCCCTCTCCGTGCTGTTGACCGAGCGGCGACACCTTCTGCACCTGCCGGCCGCGGGAGCGAAGATCGTGCTCCTCGACGAAGAGGAGCCAGCCAGCGAGGAGAAGCGCCCCGCCCCGCGGCGCGCGCCCGACCCCCGCCACCCGGCCTACGTCATCTACACCTCGGGCTCGACGGGCCGGCCCAAGGGGGTGGTTGTCGAGCACCGCTCGATCGCCGCCTACGCGCTGGGCGCGGCCGAGGCCTTCGCCCTGCGCCCCGAAGACCGGGTGCTCCAGTTCGCCTCGCTCAGCTTCGACACCAGCGGCGAGGAGATCTATCCGACGCTCGCGAGCGGCGCCACCCTAGTCCTCCGGTCCGAGGAGATGGCGACCTCCATCACCGCGTTCCTGCGCGAGCTGGCGCTGCTGCGCATCACCGTCCTCGACCTCCCCACCGCGTACTGGCACGAGCTGGTGGAAGGTCTTGGACGCGAGGGGACGCTCCCCTCTTGCCTCCGGTTGGTGGTCCTCGGCGGCGAGAAGGCGCTCCCCGACCGGCTCGCCCTCTGGCGCGAAAAGGTCGGTCCCGGCGTGCGGCTGCTGAACACCTACGGGCCGACGGAGGCGACGATCGTCGCCACCCGCTGCGACCTGACCGTCGGGCCGGTCGAGGCGCCGATCGGCCGCCCCATCCCCGGCGCGCGCGCCTACGTCCTCGACCGGCGCGGCGGTCCGGTGCCGATCGGCGTTCCGGGCGAGCTGCTGCTCGGCGGCACCGGCCTCGCCCGCGGCTATCTGCACCACCCGGAGATGACGGCCGAGCGGTTCGTCCCCGACCCCTTCGCGGGCGCGCCGGGCGCGCGCCTCTATCGCACCGGCGATCGGGTGCGCTGGCGGGCGGACGGCGAGCTGGAGTTCCTGGGGCGGCTCGACCAGCAGGTCAAGATCCGCGGCTTCCGCGTCGAGCTCGAAGAGATCGAGGCGGCCCTGCGCGCTCACCCGGAAGTCCGCGACACCGCCGTCGCCCTCCGGCGATCGCCGCAGGGGGACCCGCGCCTGGTGGCCTACCTGGTCCGCGACGGCGGAACGGCGGACGGGCGGCCTGCCGGGGCCGAGCCGTCTCCCTTCGCCGCGGAGCTGCGGAGCTTCCTCCAGGCACGCCTGCCCGAGCACATGGTGCCGGCCCACTACCTCGACCTGCCGTCCCTGCCGCTCACCCCGAGCGGCAAGGTGGACCGCCGGTCGCTGCCCGAGCCGCAGGGGACGCGCCCCGACGCGGGCGCCGGCTACGTGGCGCCGAGAAGCGAGCTGGAGCGGACCATCGCCGCCGTGTGGCGCGACCTCCTGGGGGTCGACCGCATCGGCGCCGAGGACAACTTCTTCGAGCTCGGGGCCCACTCGCTGCTGCTCGTGCGCGCCCACGGCCGCCTGCGCCAGGCGCTCGGCCGCGAGCTGACCGCGATCGACCTCTTCCGGCACCCGAGCGTGCGCGCCCTCGCCGAGCACCTCGCGAGCGCGGAGGAGCGCCCCGCCTTCGAGCAGGTCGAGAGCCTCGCCCGGCGGCAGCGGGCCGCGCTCGGCCGCCGCCAGCAGACGAGCGAGCGCCTCAAGTCCATCACCGGTGGGAGCAGGCGCTGAGATGACGGAGCCCGACATGGACCAGCCGCAGCGCCTCGTGGACGGCGAAGAGGAGCAGGAGCAGGTCGCCGTCGTCGGCATGGCCGGCCGCTTCCCGGCGGCCGCGGACCTCGACGAGTTCTGGCGCAACCTGCGCGACGGCGTCGACGCGGTGCGCGCCCTGACCGCCGAGGAGCTCCTGGCCTCCGGCGTCGACCCGGCGCTCTCCGCGCGCCCGGACTACGTCAAAGCGGCCGCCCCGATCGACGGGGTCGAGCTCTTCGACGCCTCGTTCTTCGGCTTCTCGCCGCGCGAGGCCGAGCTTTTGGACCCGCAGGTGCGGGTCTTCATGGAGTGCGCTTGGGAAGCGCTGGAGTCGGCCGGCTACGTCGGGGAGGCCTATGACGGCTGGATCGGCCTCTTCGCCGGCGTCAGCCTCCCGGCCTACCTGATGAGCAACCTCTCACCCAACCGGGAGCTGGCGGCGGAGGTGGGCAACTTCCACTTGATGCTGGCCAACGACCGCGACTACTTCACCACCCGCGTCTCCTACAAGCTCGGGCTCCAGGGGCCGAGCGTCAACGTCCAGAGCGCCTGCTCGACCTCGCTCGTGGCGACCCACTTCGCCTGCCAGAGCCTCCTCTCCTATCAGTGCAGCCTGGCGCTCGCCGGCGGCATCCGGATCAACTTCCCGCAGCTCGTCGGCTACCTCCACCAGGAGGGGAGCATCTTCTCGCCCGACGGGCGCTGCCGCGCCTTCGACGCCGGCGGGCGGGGCGCCCTCTTCGGCGAGGGGGCCGGGGTGGTGGTGCTCAAGCGCCTCTCCGAGGCGCTCGCCGACGGCGACACGATCCACGCCGTCGTGCGCGGCTCGGCCTGCAACAACGACGGCACGAACAAAGTGGGCTACACCGCGCCGAGCGTCGACGGCCAGGCCAAAGTCATCGCCCTCGCCCAGGCGGTCGCCGGCGTCGGTCCGGAGAGCGTGAGCTACGTCGAGGCCCACGGCAGCGGCACGCCGCTCGGCGACCCGATCGAGGTCGCCGCCCTCACCCGGGCCTTCCGCGCCCACACCGACCGCAAGCGCTTCTGCGCCTTGGGCTCGGTCAAGACCAACGTCGGCCACCTGGAGGCCGCGGCCGGCATCGCCGGGCTGCTCAAGACCGTGCTGGCCTTGAAGCACCGCACCCTCCCCCCGAGCCTCCACTTCCAGGCGCCGAATCCCGAGATCGACTTCGAGAACGGCCCGTTCTACGTCAACACCGCCGCCCGCGAGTGGCGGAGCGACGGCGTGCCGCGGCGGGCCGGCGTGAGCTCCTTCGGCATGGGCGGCACCAACGCCCACGTCGTCCTCGAGGAGGCGCCGGCGGTCGCGCCCGGGAGCGCCTCCCGCCCCTGGCAGCTCCTCCTCCTCTCGGCCAAGACCCCGACCGCGCTGGAGGCCGCCGCCTCCCGCTTCGCCGCCTTCCTGCGCGAGCGCCCGGACGTCGACTTCGCCGACGCCGTCCACACCCTGCAGGCCGGACGGCGCGGCTTCCGTCACCGGCTGGCCCTCGTCTGCCGCGACCGCGAGGACGCCCTGGCGGCGCTCGAGATCTCCGACCCGCGCCGGCTCCTCCAGAGCGAGCAGGAGAGCGCCGACCCGCCGGTCACCTTCCTCTTCTCGGGGCTGGGCGAGCACTACCCCGGCATGGCGCGCGAGCTCTACCGCGGCGAGCCCGCCTTCCGCGCCGCGCTCGACGAGTGCTGCGACCTCCTGGCGCCCGAGGTCGGGCTCGACCTGCGCCGCCTGCTCTTTCCCGCGGCACCCGCGTCCCCCGCGCCGGGGTCTGGCGGCGGCGTCGACGTCAAGGCGCTGTTCGGCCGCGGCACGCGGGCGGCGAGCGAGCTCGACCGCACCCTCTACGCCCAGCCGGCGGTCTTCGCCGTCGAGTACGCGCTGGCGACCCTGCTCATGGCGTGGGGGATCCGCCCGCAGTCGCTCGTCGGCTACAGCCTGGGCGAGTACGTGGCCGCCTGCCTGGCCGGCGTCCTCGCGCTGCCGGACGCCCTGCTCCTCGTCGCGCGGCGGGCGCGCCTGATCGACGGCCTGCCGGCCGGGGCCATGCTCGCCCTGCCGCTCCCCGAGGAGGAGGCGCGCTCGCTCCTGGGGTCCGAGCTCTCGCTCGCCGCCCTCAACGGCCCCTCCGTCAGCGTGGCCGCCGGCCCCGAGGCGGCGATCGACGCGCTCGAACGGCGGCTCGCCGAGCGCGGCCTCGCCGGCCGCCGCCTGCCCACCACCCACGCCTTCCACTCGCGGATGATGGAGCCGATCCGCAGCGCCTTCGGCGAGCTGGTCGCCGGCGCGCGGCTCGCGCCGCCACGCATCCCCTACGTCTCGAACGTCACCGGCACCTGGATCACCGCCGAGGAGGCGACCGACCCCGGCTACTGGGTGCGCCACCTCTGCCAGGCCGTGCGCTTCGCCGACGGCCTCGCCGAGCTCTCCCGCGAGCCCGAGCGCGTGCTCGTCGAGGTCGGGCCCGGCCAGGGGCTGACCTCGCTGGCCCTGCAAGCGGGCGGCGGGCTCCTGGCGATCCCGACCCTCCGCTCCTCCTGGGACAGCCAGCCGGACCTGGCCTTCCTGCTCACCGCCCTGGCCAAGCTCTGGCTCGCGGGGGTGCGCGTGGACTGGTCCGGCTTCGCCGCTCACGAGCGGCGCCTCAAGGTGCCGCTCCCCACCTACCCCTTCGAGCGGCGCCGCTACTTCATCGACCCGCCGCGCGCCGCCGCGCGGCCGGAGGCGGGTACGGCGTCGGCGGTCCCCGCCTGGCTCGACGACGGCGGCGAGGCGGCGGCGCCGCGCCCCGCCTCCCGCCACACCCGGCCCGCCCATCTGCGGAACCCCTACGTGCCGCCCGCGAGCGACCTCGAGCAGCGCCTCGCCGGCATCTGGCAGCAGGTGCTCGGCATCGAGGCGGTCGGCGCCCACGACAACTTCTTCGAGCTCGGCGGCCACTCGCTGCTCGCGCCGCAGCTCCTCGTCCGCCTGCGCACCGAGCTGAGCGTCGACTTTCCGATGCGCGACCTCGTGGAGACCCCGACCGTCGCGCGGATGGCGGCGGCGATCGAGCTCATCCGGCGCGAGGGGCTAGCCGCCCTCGCGGCACGGCGCGAGGAGGTGGACCTCTGGGCCGAGGCGGCCGCCCTCGATCCCGCGATCGTCCCGGAGGCGCCCTGGAGCGGCGCGGTCGGGGAGCCGGCCGAGATCTTCCTCACCGGCGGCACCGGCTTCCTCGGCTCCCACGTCCTCGCCGAGCTGCTGCGCCGCACCGGCGCCCGCCTCCACTGCCTGGTCCGCGCGGCCGACGCCGAGGCCGCCTCCCGCCGGCTGCGCTCCGCGCTGGCCGACCGCGAGCTCTGGCGCGACGAGATGACCAGCCGCATCGAAGCCGTACCGGGCGACCTCTCGGCCCCTCGCTTCGGGCTCTCCGCGGAGGCCTTCCGCACCCTGGCCGGACGTGTCGACCTCCTCTACCACTGCGGCGCCTGGGTGAACTTCAACTACCCCTACAAGCTCCTCAAGCCGGCCAACGTCTCAGGCACCGTCGAGGCCCTCCGCCTGGCCGCGCTCGGGCGTGCCAAGCCCCTCCACTTCATCTCCAGCATCGCCGCCACCCCGGAGGGGGACTACGGGTTCCGCGAGCACCCGGTGGTCTACGAGAACGAGGACTCCGACTCGATCGACGGCCTCTTCGGCGGCTACGGCGAGAGCAAGTGGGTCTGCGAGCGGCTGATCCGCATCGCCCGCGAGCGCGGCCTGCCGGTCACGATCTACCGCCCGGGCGTCCTCTCCGGCCACAGCCGGACCGGCGCCGGCAACACCCGCGACATGATCTGGAGCCTGATCAAGAGCTGCATCCAGATGGGCGTCCACCCGATCGACGACTACCACCTCGACGTGACGCCGGTGGACTACGTGGCGCGCGCCGTCGTCCACCTCTCCTTGGACCCGCGGAGCCGCGACCGGCTGTTCCAGCTCCCGCACCCGAATCCGCCGCGCTACCCCGCGGTCTACGAGCAGGTCCGCGCCTACGGCTATCCGCTCGCGGCCCTCCCCTTCGCGGAGTGGGTGGAGCGGGTGGTGGAAGTCGCGCGCGTGGACTCCGACAACGCCCTGGCCCCCTTCGTCGGGGTAGCGGAGAACTACGACAAGTTCTCGGAGCGGGCGCAGGTCGCGGGGAACGCCGGGAGACTCAAGGAGATCCTCTTCGACGGTGCCAACACCCGCGCCGGCCTCGCCGGCTCCGGCATCGTCTGCCCGGAGCTCGACGCGGAGCTGCTCGGGCGCTATCTCGATTGGTTCGTGCGCATCGGCTTCTACCCGCCGCCGGCGCTGCGCGCTCCGGCCTCGGCCGCCGAGCCGGCGTTGGCGCTCGATGTCTAGGAGGGGTGGTGCGCCCTAGAGGATTCGAACCTCTGACCTACAGCTCCGGAGGCTGTCGCTCTATCCAGCTGAGCTAAGGGCGCGCGAGGTGGGGTGAGTGAAGGGGATCGAACCCTCAACCACTGGAGCCACAGTCCAGCGCTCTACCGATTGAGCTACACTCACCACGCAGTTATTGAGAGTGGCCTGCCTGGAGGGATTCGAACCCCCGACCCGCGGCTTAGAAGGCCGCTGCTCTATCCAACTGAGCTACAGGCAGCCGGTGGCGCGGACCCGCTCTGCCGTCGGTATCGGGGCGCCCAGATTTGAACTGGGGACCCCCTGCGCCCAAGGCAGGTGCGCTACCAGGCTGCGCCACGCCCCGACGGTGATCCGCCCGGCAGTCTAGAGCAGCGGGTCAGTCGAGTCAACGAAATACGGGGCGTCGGGATTCCTCCCGCCGCCCCTCAAGGGATCCCTCTCCTCCGCCCCTAGCCGTCTACCAGCTGAACGAGACGTGCCCGAGAGCGCGGCGCTCCAAGAGGTCGCCGCCCCAGGCCTCGTTGTGCACGTTGTCGAAGATGTTGGCGACCTGAGCCCCCACCGCGACGTGGTCGTTGATGTGGTAGTTCGCCGAGATGTCCACCACCTCGTACGACTCCACGGTGCCGCGGAACGGCCCCACGAACCACTCGAACTCGTCGACCCAGCGGAACTTGACCGCCGCGTCCAGGGCCTGGCCGAGGTAGGAGAGACCGGTCTTGAACTGGTTCTCCGGCGCGTTGGCCTGCAGCGGGTCGCCCGGGATGTCGCGCTCGACCTCGAAGTCGAACCAGGAGTAGCCGACGTCGAGCACCCAGTTCGGGCGGAGCGTCGTGTTGAGCGCGAAATCGATGCCCTGGGTGTTGACCTCGCCGAAGTTGGTGTAGGAGGCGAGGGCGACGATCGGCGTTCCGTCGAGGTTGTTCGAGAGGAAGGGGAAGAGCGTCGGCGGCAGGTTGGCGCGCAGGGCGTTGATGATCGCCGCCTGCACCGGGCCCGGCAGCGACGACGGCGGCGCGTAGGCCCCGAAGTTGGTGTTCAGGCGCCCGAGCGTGCCGAGGTTCGGCAGCAGGTCGGTGATGAAGTTGTTGAGCTTGCTGTTGTAGTAGTCGATCGTCAGGTAGGAGCGACGGCCCAGGATGGCGCTGTAGCCCACCTCCCAGCTCTTGATCTCCTCGACCTCCAGGTCCTCGTTGCCGAGCGCCATGACCGGGATGCTGCCGAAGCCGAGTTGTGGCAGCGTCGGGATGGCCCGGCGCAGCCCGTTCTCGATCGCCGAGAGGTTGAGCGCGGCGGTCGTGGTCCCCGGGAGCGTCGTCTGCGCCTGCAGGAAGAACTCCGAGTAGTTGGCGACCTGGAAGGCCTCGTTGTAGGTGAAGCGCAGGGTGTGGTTGGGGTTGAGTCCCCAGACCAGCGAAGCCTTGGGCGAGAACTGCGAGTCGTGAAGCGTGCTCTCGTCGTAGCGTCCGGCCAGGACCAGCTTGAGGGCGTCGGTCAGGTCGAAGTCGACCTGCGCGTAAGCGGCCGACATGTCGGCCTCGATCGGGCGGAAGACCAGGGTCTGCCGGCCTTGGGGGTTGGCGCTGTCGATCGTCTCCTCGCCGTAGGAGAGGCCGCCGACGGCGCGCGCCCGTCCGCCGAAGAACTCGCTGTTGCCCTGCAGCTCCACCCCCCAGTTCTTGTCGTCGAGGTAGAGCGGCGCGCCGGAGGCCAGCGAGCGCTGGTCGTTGGCGTCGCGCCGGTTCCAGGTGCCGAGCAGGTTCCAGTGGGTCGAGGTGAAGTTGAAGCGCGCCCAGGGGCGGGTGACGTCGGTGAGCTGCACCCGGCCGATGCCGGTCTGGAAGACCGGGCCCTCGAGGTCGGCCTGGCCGCCTTCGAGGGTGAAGAAGCTGCCGCTGTCGAGGTACTTGTCGAGGCGGATGCCGGCGAACTTGATCTCGTCGTCGCTCTGGATGACCAGGGGGATGCGCTCGCGCGGCAGGCAGTCCTCCTGCCCGGAGCGGGTGCAGAAGATCGAGTACTCGGGAGCGACGTTGCGCGAGACCGAGTAGTCCCCGCTGGCGTGGTAGCCGCCGAGGAGCTTCAGGTAGAAGTCGCCGCCCAGCGCCGTCGCCCAGCGGAAGTCGGCGTTGGTGGTCGACAGCTCGCCGGCGGTCAGCCGCACCTCGCCGCCCTGGCTGTAGCGCGGCTGCTTGGTGGTCAGGTTGAGCACGCCGTTGTAGGCGTTGGCGCCGTAGAGCGCGGAGCTCGGCCCGCGCACCAGCTCGGCGCTCGCCAGGTCGTCGAGCGGGAAGGAGATCGCGGCCCACTCCTGGGCGCCGAGGAAGGGCACCGACGGGTCGCGGCCGTCGATCAGGGTGACGACGCGGCGGTTGAGCGAGCTGTTGAGGCCGCGGGTGTTGAAGTTGAAGTCGTAGACGCCGCTCTGCGTCACCTCCGCCCCGGGGGTGAACTCGAGCAGCTTCGGCAGCTGCCCGTGGGCGGCCTCGCGCTCGATCTCCTGCTCGGTGACGACGGTCACCGCGGCGGGGGCCTCGGTGATCCGCTCGGCGCGGCGGGAGGCCGAGGTGACGGTGATCGTCTCGGCGAAGGAGATGTCCCAGTCGACGATCTTGTCGACCTCGGCGGTCCCGCCCGCCGTGACCTCCACGCCCGCCTGGCTGTCGGTGCGGTCCAGCAGCTCAAAGTTGAGGGTGTAGGTGCCGGCGGGGACGGCGTTGAAGGCGAACCGCCCGTCGGGTCCGGTCAGCTCGACCTGGTCGCTCGTATCGATGCGCACCAGGACGCCGCCCAGCGGCGTGCCGTCGTTGCGGGTGACGCGGCCTTCGATGCGCCCGGTGTCCTGGGCTGCCGCGAGGCCGGCGGCCAGGAGCAGGACGGCGCTGAGCAGCAGAACGCGCTTGCAATCCATAGATCCTCCCAAGGGGAAGCGAAGATGACGGGGCCTGATAAGGCCTCGATTATCACAGCCGTGCGGGGCGGGCGTCAACGCGAAGCGCGGTCAAGCGAAGATCCGCGGCGGCGCTTGGGCGGGCGGCGCGTCCTCGGCGAGGTGCAGGGCGCCGTCGGGGGCCTGGTAGCGGCCCTGGCCGAGGTCGAGGAGGCAACGGTCGCGGCCGCTCCGCTTGCATTCGTAGAGCGCCTCGTCGGCGAAGAGGATCAGCTCGCCGGCAACGCGCGCCCAGAGCTGCGGGAAGGCCGCCACGCCGGCGCTCAGGGTGAGCAAGATGGGCTTGCCCTCGAAGCCCCAGTCGAGCGCCGCCACCCGCTGCCGCAGCCGCTCCGCCACCGCCAGCGCCGTCTCGCCCGCCGCGCCGTCGAGCAGCAGCACGAACTCCTCGCCGCCGTAGCGGCAGCAGAGGTCCCCCTCGCGCCGCTCGGCCTCGAGCGCCCCGGCCACCGCCACGAGCGCGGCGTCGCCGGCCGGGTGGCCGTGGGTGTCGTTGATGCGCTTGAAGTGGTCGAGGTCGCAGAGGACGACCGCCATCGACCCCCCCTCCTCGCAGCAGCGGGCGTGCGCCGCCTCCAGCCGCTGCTCGAGGACGCGCCGCGTGGCGAGGCCGGTCAGCGGATCGTGGCGCGCCTCGCGGTCGAGGAGGCTGTGGCGGACGGAGGCGGTCATCTGCGGCAGCAGGCGGTCGAGGTGCGCCAGGGCCTCCGGGTCGAGCTGCCGCGGGTCGCACCAGAGGCGGAGCCGCGCGACGATCCGGCGCTCGTCGCGCAGCGTGCGCTCGACCACCTGCCAGGGGGTGCGGCGGTGGACGCCGGGGAGCGCCCGCGGGTGGCGGTCGGGGCGCGGCTCGCCCGGCGCCACGCGCATCTCCGGGCCGGCCCACCAGCTCGCGAAGACGTCCCCCGGCGCCAGCGCCTCGAACTGGAACCAGTGGAACGGCAGGACTGTCGTGCACTCGGCGTGGATCCGCTCGGCGACCGCGGCCATGTCCTCGGGGCTCGCGATCATGCGGTCGCCGGCGTGGCGCAGCCGCTCGAGGTCGGTGGCGCGGCGGCCCGAGCGGTCGGCGCGCTGGCCGTTGCGCGCGGCTTCGAGGGCGAGCAGCGACCAGAGGGCGAGGAGCGGCCCGGCGACGTCCCAGCCGGCGCGCGCGGCGGCGACCGCGATCGCCCCGCCGGCGGCCCACCCCGCGAGGTCGGCGGCGAGCGGCGCGAGAATGCCGCGCAGGTCGAGCGGCTCGCCCGGGCGGCGCAGGCGGCGCTCGAGGGCGTCGAGGGCGGCCCAGAGGAGGAGGGTGGCCGCGGCGGCGGCGGCGGTGCGGGCGGGGAGGCCGACGGCCGGCGCGAATCGCGGCAGCAGAAGCCAGAGGAGGCCGCCGCCCAGGACCGCGAGGAGGGTGCGGCCGGCGGCTTCGAGCGCACGCAGGAGGCCGCGGCGCTCGGGCAGGGTGGCGAGGCCGCGGGCGCGGGCGAGGCGCAGAAGCAGATCGGCGGCAACGACGGCGAGGGCGGCGAGGACGGCGGCAGGGAGCGGACCGGCGAGGACGAGCGCGGGCGGGACGGCGGCTGCCCCGAGGCCGAGGGAGGCGGCGCCGAACGGACGGTGGCAGGCGCCGACGGTGGCGGCCAAGAGAAGGAGGGCGAGGGCCCAGAGCGAAGGAGGTGCGGCCGACAAAGGCAAGGCAATGAGCAACGCAACGACGGCACCACCGATCGGCAGCGCGGTGGCCCAGAGGTCCCGGGAGGGTCGCATCGGATGTGGGGTTGGAGCCTTGGTGGTGGAGATGGTAACAGCTGAATGCAGCTTGCAGCGGTCGTTCCGGTGTTGGGTCCCGCAGGCTCTCTTCCGCGCCGGGCGCTCCTTGGTGTCCGCGCTTCGCGTACTGGTACAGACCGCTCGTGCCGGCAAACACGCTCTTGCCTCCGACGCCTCGCACGGTGGACTGCGAAGGGGAGCGGACGGAGCGCCCGGCGCTCCAGAGACCTGCGGGCCCTAGCACCGGCGGTGGAGCCACTGCGGTGATCTTGCCGAGCGATGGGCGGGGGCGACGTCACTTCAGAGTTCCGAGTCATGGCGCCGCGTGATGTGCCGGGCCAGAGGCCCGCGAAGCGGCGCGTATCGGTTAGGGGGCCACCGTGCGTTAGCGGCGAAGCCTCCACCCGCTAACCAGCCACCGCCTCTCCCAACCAGGACCCGCGAAGCGGGCGCGCCTCTTCGCGGGCCGGGTGGCCCGGCATCTCACGCGGCACTATCCGCCCCGCGCGGCTCTCTTCTCTTCTTCTTTTCCCCTGCTGTTACTCTGCCGCGACCAAATGAAAAGGCAGGCGATCGGGGAAGACCAGGAGATCCTGGACGAGGGAGTCCTGAGCGCCGCTGAGCGTGAGCGATCGCTCGCGGAGCTGGATCGGGTCAACCGGGTGTTCGCCGGCGCGCGGCCGCTCATACGCACTCTGTTGCCGCGGGTCGCGGGCCGCGGCCCGCAGCGGCTGCTCGACCTCGGGACCGGCTCCGGCCGCGTGGCCGCCGCCCTGGCGCGCGCCGCGGCCGAGCGCGGGGCGACGCTGCGCATCGTCGGCGTCGACCGCCAGCTCGGTCACCTCCTCCTCGGCCGCCGCGCCTGCGTGCCGCAGCTGCGCGTCGTCGCGAGCGCCACCGCCCTGCCCTTCCGCGACGGCGCCTTCGACTGGGCCTTCTCGACCCTTTTCTTCCACCACTTCGACGACGAAGGCAACCGCCGCGTCCTCGAAGAGATGCGCCGCGTCGCCCGGCGCGGCGCCGCCATCGTCGACCTCCGCCGCAACCGCTTCGCCGCCTGGGGCCTGCGCGTCCTCCTGCCCCTCCTGCGCACCGGGCGGATCACCCGCCACGACGGCCGCGTGTCGATGGCCCGCGCCTGGACCCTTTCCGAAGTCGCGGCGCTGGTCGACGGCCTGCCGGTCGAGGAGCTGCGCCGGCGCGCCCCGTTCCGTTTCTCCCTCGTCGTGCGCAGCTAGGCGCGGCGCGGCAGATCGCGCGCCGCCGGCAGGATTCCGAAGCCGTCGGCCTCGCGCACCGCGACCAGGATCGCCTCCGCCACCGCTCGCTCGGCGAGCACCCCGACCTGATTGAGCGCCGCCGGCCGCGCCCCCGTCGCCAGCGTCACCACGAGGTCGCCGTCGTAGAGCGAGAGGGCCGGCGAGAGCGTGCGGTAGAGGCCGCCGAAGGCCATCTGGCAGACCTTGAGCGCCGCCGCCTTGGTCAGCGCGGCGTCGGTCATCACCACCGCCAGCGTCGTGTTCCCCTCCCAGGGGTGGGCGGCGTCCGGCGGCAGCGCCGCGAGCACGCGCTCGGCGCCGGCCAGCTCGAGGCCTTCGGGCGTCGTGCGGCAGCCGGCGACCGGGCGGCCGGCGAGGTCGCGCACGTCGCCGAAGGCGTTGACCGCCACCGCCGCGGCGACCGTGACACTCCCCGCCACCGTCAGGCTGGCGAAGCCGAAGCCGCCCTTCATCCCCTGCCGCGGGCCGAGCGCCTTGCCGACCGTCGCGCCGGTGCCGGCGCCGACGCTGCCCACCGGCACCGGGCCGCCGCGCGCCGCGGCGAGGGCCGCTTCGACGAGCGCCGGCGTCGGCCGCGCGCCGGCGGCGCCGAAGCCGAGGTCGAAGAGGATCGCGGTCGGGACCAGCGGCACCGGCACGAGGCCCGTCTGGAAGCCGTGGCCGCGCGCCGCCAGCCATTCGACCACCGGGTCGGCGGCGGCGAGGCCGAAGCCGCTGCCGCCCGCCAGCACCACGGCGTGGGCGCGGCTCGCCACGTGCTGCGCCGAGACCAGCGAGTCGAACTGGCGGGTGCCGGTGGCCGAGCCGCGCACCTCGGCGGCGGCGAGCATCCCTTCGGGGCAGAGGACAACGGTGACGCCGGTCATCCCCGCCCGGTCGGAGCCGTGGCCGAGGCGGAAGCCGGGGACGTCGAGGGTGCGCGCGGGCTCCGGCAGCGGCGGCGGGAGCATCGGGCGAGAGTGTAGGCTGATTCGATGCGGGGGCTCGTGCGGTGGGGAGCGGCCTTGACCTTGGGTCTGGCCCTGGCGGCGCTCGCCCGTCTCTCCTTCGCCAACGGGCCGGCGGAGTGGGAGTGGCCCTGGCGCCCGCCGGGGCTGGCGGGCTGGTCGCCGGCGGCGGCCGCGGCGGCGGGCCTCCTGGCTGTCGCGCTCGTCGTCCTGGCGCGGCGGGCCGCGGCGGGCCGGCTCGCCGCGCGCCGGGCGCTGCCCCTCCTCGCCCTCGGCGCCTGGCTCTTCACCCTGGCCCTGACCGCCGCCCAGCCCGGCGGCTTCGGCCGCGTCGCCGCCTCGCTCGCCTCGCGCCACAGCTTCGGCTACCTCTGGGACGCGGCGCTCGCTCCGCCCGCGGGCGAGCTCCTCGCCGACTACCCGCGCGCCGTCCAGGGCCTCAACCAGCATTCGCGCACCCATCCGCCCGGGCCGCTCCTCGCGCTACGCGGCCTCGACGCGCTGGGCGCCCGGCTCGAGGCCGTCGCGCCGCCCGGTGAGCGGGGGCCCCTCGCCGCCGCGCGGGACGCGCTGACGCGCGAGCGGCAGCGCGCCAGCGACCGCGGCCGGGACGTGCCGGCGCGCCTGCCGAGCCCCTGGACCATCGTCCTCCTCGCCCTCCTCCTGCCGGCCCTCTCGGCGCTCGCCGTTTTCCCCCTCCACGCGCTGGCGCTGCGTCTCGGGCTCGACGCCCCCGCGGCGCTCTTTGCCGCCGCCCTCTGGACGCTGGTGCCGGCGCGCTCCCTCTTCACGCCGGCGCTCGACCAGGCGCTGCCGCTCCTGCTGGTGGGGGCGGCGGCGCTGGCGGCCGGGGAAGGGTGGCCCCGCCGGCTGGCGGCGGGCGCGGCGCTTGGGCTCGCCGCCTTCCTGAGCTACGGCGCCCTCGCCGCCGCGCCGCTGGTCGCGGCGGCGGCGTGGGGGGGAGGGGGAGAGGAAGGGCGGCGCCCGCGCGGCCCGGCCTCGTGGGGGGCGCTGGCCGCCGGCTTCGCGCTCCCCTGGCTCGCAATCTCCCTCTTCGCCGGCTACGACCCCTGGGCGGCCTTCGCCGCCGCGCTGGCCGACCACCGCGAGCTCGCCGTCGCGCCGCGCAGCTACCTCACTTGGCTGCTCTGGAACCCTTACGACTTCGCGCTGCTCCTCGGGCCGGCGGTGGCGCTGCCCGCCGTGGGCGCGCTCGCCGCGCCGCGGCCGTTGCGCGCGACGGCGATCGTCTTCTGGGGCACGCTCTACCTCCTGCTCGTGACGGGCGGAGTGCGCGGGGAAGTGGGGCGGATCTGGCTCCCCTTCATGCCCTGGGCCTGCCTCCTCGCCGCGGCGGCCGTCCTCGCGCCGCGCGAGGAGCCCGCCGCCGTGCCGTCCGCCGTGCCGCCGGCCGCGGCCGCCCTCCCCGCCCTCCAGGCCGTCCTCCTCCTCGCGCTGGCGACCAGCATGGTCTTCGTCCGGTAGCGCCCGCCGGGCATAAAACAGAGCGGCCGGCCCCCGAAGGAGCCGGCCGCGGGCGCCGCAAGAGCGGCGCGTGGCGAAGCGGAAGGTTTACTCCTCGAACGTCTCCAGCCGGACGCTCAGGTTCGAGAACCGCCAGCCGATGGGCGGGAAGTAGGCGTGGTCGGCGATCCCCTTCTGGCCGAACTCGACGCGCAGCAGGTTGCTGTTGGCGATGATGTCGGTGTGGTTGATGTTGCCGGTGAGCTGCTCGACGAGGACGCCGGCGCGGAACAGCTTGAAAGTCAGCACCTCGGTGTCGGTGTCGTAGTCGAAGATGACGTAGTAGTTCGAGTTCGCCTTCCACGGGCCGCCGTTGCTGCCGGTGACGATGTCTTCGACGCCCAGGTCGAGGATCGTCTTGTCGCGGTCGTCGCGCACGATGAGGCCGTAATAGAGGGTCTTGTCGTTGCGCCGGAAGCTGGTGACGCCGTAGAAGTTGCGCGGCCCGAGGGTCATCGGCCCGACGCGCATGTCGAACTCGACGACCGCCTTCTTGTAGCGCGTGGTCGGGTGCGCCGGCAGGTCGATGATCCGCCAGGAGTCGCCCGACTTGGCGTCGAGGAAGACCCCGGGCACCGAGAACTGCACCGTGCCCGGCGGGCCCCCCGTCTCTCCCGGCGCTCTGAGGCTCGAGGCCAGCGAGTAGGAGGGGGTGACGTAGACCGTCTGCGCGTTGACCGGGTCGAGGACCGTGGCGTAGGCGTAGAAGTCCTGCGCGCAGTTGACCGCGAAGTAGGAGTCGGCGATCGCCGCCTCCTGCAGCAGGCCGTAGGCGTCGGAGAACTCGCGGTTGCTCAGCGCCGTCATCGCGATCACGGCGTTGGTGCCGATCTGCGTGCCGTTGGAGCGGAAGGCGCTGATCGTGCACTGGCTCGCCTCGTGCTCCAGGTTGAGGATCCCGAGATTGCTGATCAGGCCGGCCTGGCCGCGCGCCAGCCCCTGGAGGAAGGCGGTCTTGCCGCCCTCGACCCGGTTGTCCGAGGAGACGACCGGCAGGTGCGCGCTCGCCACCGGCGCCGCGCCCGCCGCGGCGGCGTCGAGCCGCGCGGTCACCACGAGCTGCGGCGCGCCGGTGATCTCGAGCACGCCGATCTGGCCGGCGGGCGCGAGGCTGGAGAGCAGCAGGGTGCCGCCGGCCGGCACCGTCAGAGTCTCCGGCGTGGCGTTGCGCACCGTGCCGTCGCTGCCGGCGGGGATGAAGAGGTGGGTGAAGCGGCGGGCGACGCTGCTGGTGTTGGTCACCCACACCTTCGTCTTGTAGCTCTTGTTCTGGATCCCATCCTTGGTGACCGGCACGTAGACGGTGCCGGCGTGCAGCGCGGGGGCGATGGCGAGGAGCGCGAGCAGGGCGAGGAGCAACGGCCGTTTCATGAAGGCTACACCTCCTGAAAACACAGAAACCCCGAAGGCCAAACTGGTTACGACACCGAGTAGCTGGGGCGATTGTAAGCCTTTGGACGTATCGCTGCAAGCGAATGAATTGCGAAGCTGGCGGGTTGGGACTACCATACGGCCCCGCCCGGCCCCCCGGGAACCCCATTTCAAGCCATGAGTGCCGTACCGCAGAACCCCGCCGCGAGCCTGCCCGTGTGGAGCCGGGAGAGGCGCGAGGCCGGCGCCGGCGAGCGCGCCCGGCGGGCGGTGGCCAAGGCGCGGGCGCGCGGCCTGGTTCAGGGGGCGGTCGGCGCGGCGGCGGCGGTCCTCCTCTGGCTCCTCTGGCGCACGCCCTTCGCCTACCTCGTGGCGGCGATCGCCCTCGCCGTCGCGCTCCTCGCCGCGGCCTCGCCGCTCGGCGGCTACGCCCGCCTCTCCCGCGCCCTCGAGACCTTCGGCCGCTGGGTGGGGATGGCGGTGACCTGGCTCCTGATGGCGCTCCTCTTCTACCTCCTCTTCCTGCCGTTCGGGGCGCTGCAGCGCGCCCGCCGGCGCCTGCGCCTCACCACCGGCTTCGATCCGGCCGCCGCGACCTACTGGACCTCCCCGGGCGCCGGCCGCCAGGGCCGCCCGCGCGGCCCCGAGGCCTACCGCCAGCAGTTCTGAGCCCGGCAGCGACGTGAAGCTCCTCGGCGTCTCCTGCTACTACCACGACTCGGCCGCCTGCCTGGTCGAGGACGGCCGCATCGTCGCGGCGGCCCAGGAGGAGCGCTTCTCGCGCGTCAAGCACGACGCCGGCTTCCCGGCCGGCGCGGTGCGCTACTGCCTGGAGGCCGGGGGGATCGGCGGGGACGGTAGCGGCCTCGACGGGGTCGTCTTCTACGACAAGCCGCTCTTGAAGTTCCACCGCATCCTCGAGACCTATCTGGCGGTGGCGCCACGCGGCCTCGCCTCCTTCGTCCAGGCGGTGCCGCTCTGGCTCAAGGAGAAGCTCTGGATCCCGCCGCGCATCGCCGAGGCGCTTGAAGCCTGCGGCATCGCCGAGACGCCGCCGATCTACTTCACCGCCCACCACGAGTCGCACGCCGCCTCCGCCTTCTACCCTTCGCCTTTCGCCGAGGCGGCGGTGCTCACCCTGGACGGCGTCGGCGAGTGGGCGACGACGACGATCGGCGTCGGCGAGGGCGAGCGGCTGGAGATCCTCGAGGAGATCGAGTTCCCGCACTCCCTCGGGCTCCTCTACTCGGCCTTCACCTACTTCACCGGCTTCAAGGTCAACTCCGGCGAGTACAAGCTGATGGGGCTCGCCCCCTACGGCGAGCCGCGCTTCGCCGACGCCATCCGCCGCGAGCTGATCGACCTGCGCGAGGACGGGTCCTTTCGCCTGAACATGGGCTACTTCGGCTACCTCGACGGCCTGGTGATGACCAACGACCGCTTCGCCGCTCTCTTCGGCGGGCCGCCGCGGGCGCCGGAGTCGCGCATCGCCCGCCGCGAGATGGACCTGGCGCGCTCGATCCAGGAGGTGACGGAGGAGGCGGTCTCGAAGCTGGCGCGGCGGGCGCGCGCGGTCACCGGCAAGCGCCACCTCTGCCTCGCCGGCGGCGTGGCGCTCAACTGCGTCGCCAACGGCAAGCTCCTGCGCGAGGGCGTCTTCGACGACCTCTGGATCCAACCCGCGGCCGGGGACGCCGGCGGCGCGCTCGGGGCGCCGCTCGCCTACTGGCACAACGCGCTGGGGAAGCCCCGCGCGGTGGCGGCGCCGGCCGGCGGCAATGGCGGCGAGGGCGGCCGGCCCGTCACCGCCCGGGTGCGCGACGCCATGCAGGGCGCCCTCCTCGGGCCGGAGTTCCCGCCCGCCGAGGTGCGCGCCTGGCTCGACCACCAGGGTTACCCGTACGAGGAGCTGGCGGAGGAGGACTGGGCGCCGCGGCTGGCGCGGCTCCTCGCCGACCAGCAAGTCGTCGGCCTCTGCAACGGGCGGATGGAGTTCGGGCCGCGCGCCCTCGGCAACCGCTCGATCGTCGGCGACGCCCGCTCGCCCAGGATGCAGTCGCTGATGAACCTGAAAATCAAGTACCGCGAGAGCTTCCGCCCCTTCGCGCCGACGGTGCTGGAGGAGCGGGCGGCGGATTACTTCGAGCTCGACCGCCCGTCGCCCTACATGCTGCTGGTCGCCGACGTGCGGCAGGAGCGGCGGCTGGCGGCGGCGCCCGCGGAGGAAGGGCCCGTCACCGGCGAGGCCGACGCCGACGACCTCCTCGCCAAGGTTAACAGGCCGCGCTCGGACATCCCGGCGGTGACCCACGTCGACTACTCGGCGCGCATCCAGACCGTGGACCGCGCGACCAACCCCCGCTACCATGCCCTCATCGCCGCCTTCGAGCGGCTGACCGGGTGCGCGGTGATCGTCAACACCAGCTTCAACGTGCGCGGCGAGCCGATCGTCTGCACCCCCGAGGACGCTTACCGCTGCTTCATGCGCACCGAGATGGACTGGCTCGTCCTCGGTCCCTACCTGCTCGAAAAGCGGGCGCAGCCCGCGCTCGCCGAGCAGGGGGACTGGCGGACCGAGTACCAACTGGATTGAATCGAGAGGAACCCTGATGCGCAGGCTCGGCTACGTCGGCTCGCTCTTCGGCCAGGTCTGGGAGTTCGCGCGGCAGAACAAGGTCTACTGGATCGTGCCCTTCGTGCTGATCCTGGGCCTGGTCGTGCTGCTCGTCGTCACCAGCCAGGCGGCGGCGCCGTTCATCTACACGCTGTTTTAGAGAGCTAGCGCGATGAGACCGCGGCGGCTGCTGGCGCGCTTCGCCCTCGCCGCCGCGGCGACCCTCTTCGCGCTCGCCGCCCTCGAGCTCGGCCTCCGGCTGGTCGGCTGGTCCCACCCCAACTTCTACCGCCCCGACCCGGTGCGCGGCTGGGAGCTGCGCCCCGGCGCCGCCGGCCGCTGGCGGCAGGAGGGGGACGCGCCGGTGCGGATCAACCGCGACGGCCTGCGCGACGAGGAGCACCCCCTGGCCAAGCCGCCGCGCGAGCTGCGCATCGCGCTGCTCGGCGACTCGATGGTCGAGGCCCTGCAGGTGCCGCGCGACCGCACCTTCTGGGAGCTCGTCGAGCGCCGGCTCGAAGGCTGCGAGCCGCTGCGCGGGCGGCGGGTCGAGGTGCTCAACTTCGGCGTCTCCGGCTACGGCACGGCGCAGGAGCTCCTGACCCTGCGCCACGAGGTCTGGAAGTACCGCCCCGACCTGGTCCTCCTCGGCTTCTACGCCGGCAACGACGTCCGCAACAACCACCAGCCGCTGGAGCAGGACCCGCTGCGCCCCTACTTCACGCTGGCGGGCGACCCCCCGCGGCTCGTCCTCGACGCCTCCTTCCGCGACAGCCGCGGCTACCGCTTGCGGCGGAGCGCGCCGGGGCGCCTCCTCTACGGCGTTCTCGACGCCTCGCGCGCCCTCCAGCTCGGCAAGCAGGCGAAGTCGGCGCTCGACGGCTTGGTCGGCTCCTGGAAGGCGCGGAAGTCGACGCGCGGCGAGGCGGCGCTCCAGGAGCTGGGGCTCGACAACGCCGTCTACGCGCCGCCCGCGGACGCCGAGTGGCGGCAGGCCTGGCGGACGACCGAGGCGCTCATCCGGCAGATGCACCGCGAGGCGCGGGCCCACGGCGCCCGCTTCGCGGTGGTGACCCTGACGACGCCGATCCAGGTCGACCCCGACGCCGGCAAGCGCCGCGCCTTCGCCGCGCGGCTCGGCGTGCGCGACCTCTTCGCCCCCGAGCGCCGCCTCGCCGTCTTCGCCCGCCGCGAGGGCTTCCCCCTCCTGCCGCTAGCCCCCGACCTCCAGCGCCACGCCGCCCGCACCGGCGCCTACCTCCACGGCTTCCCCAACACGCCGCCCGGCGAAGGCCACTGGAACCCCGAAGGCCACCGCGTCGCCGGCAACCGCATCGCCCTCTGGCTCTGCCGCGAGGTGCTGGCGGGAGGGTAAGGTATGGGGCATGGCCCCTCCCGGTCCCGCCCGCCTCGGTCTCTACGGCGGCACGGTCTCCTCGCGCCGCACGATCGCCGGCGGCATGGGGGGCGGGCGGGGGCGCGGGGGGCGGCCGGAGGAGCCCAAGCCGAAGCTGTCGCTGCGCGTCGTGCTGCGGGACGCCGTCGAGCTGGTGGCGGCGCGGCGCTGGCGGCTCCTCGTCGGCTTCGCCATCCTGGCGGTCAACCGCGGCGCCGCCCTCGTCCTCCCCGGCACCACGAAGTTCCTGCTCGACGACGTCATGCAGGAGGGCCGGCGCGAGCTGCTGCCGCTCCTGGTCGCCGCCGCGGCGGGCGCGACCCTCCTCCAGGCGGCGAGCTCCTTCGCCCTGTCGCAGGTCCTGGGGCTCGCCGCGCAGCGCTCGATCACCGAGATGCGGCGGCGGGTGCAGCGCCACGTCGGGCGGCTACCGGTCGCCTACTACGACCAGACCAAGTCTGGCGCCCTGCTGTCGCGCGTCATGACCGACGCCGAGGGGATCCGCAACCTGGTCGGCAGCGGCCTGGTCGAGCTGGTCGGCGGTCTCGTCACCGCGGTCCTGGCGGCCGGGATCCTCCTCTACCTGAGCGTGCGGCTGACGCTCATCGCCTGCGCCGTCCTCTCCCTCTTCGGCCTCATCCTGCTCTTCGCCTTCAAGGTGCTGCGCCCGCTCTTCCGCGAGCGCTCGAAGATCAACGCCGAGGTCTCCGGCCGCCTCTCCGAGTCGTTCTCCGGCATCCGCGTCGTCAAGGCCTACGGCGCCGAGCGGCGGGAGGCGCTGGTCTTCACCAAGGGCGCCCACCGCCTCTACCGCAACGTGGCGAAGACCATGACCGGCTTCTCGATCGTCTCCGCCGCCTCGGCGCTCCTCCTCGGGATCATCGGCGTGACCATGATGTGGGTGGGCTCGCAGGAGGTCCTCGCCGGGCGGATGACCCTGGGCTCCTTCTTCTCCTTCACCCTCTACCTCGGGCTCCTCGTGGGGCCGATCGCCCAGGTCGTGAGCATCGCCACCCAGATCACCGAGGCCTTCGCCGGCCTCGAGCGCATCCGCGAGATCCAGGACGAGGAGCGCGAGGACGAGGGGGAGGCGACGCGCCGGCCGCTGCCGCCCCTGGCCGGCCGGGTCGAGCTCGAGGACGTCCACTTCGAGTACAAGGCGGGGACGCCGGTCCTGCGCGGCGTCTCGCTGGCCGCCGAGCCGGGGACGGTGACGGCCCTGGTCGGCCCCTCGGGGGCGGGGAAGAGCACGCTGATCGGCCTGGTGGCCGGCTTCTACCGCCCGACCGCCGGGCGCATCCTGGTGGACGGCCACGACCTCGCCGACGTACGCCTGGTGGACTACCGCGCCCAGCTGGGCGTCGTTTTCCAGGACAACTTCCTCTTCGACGGCACCGTGCACGAGAACATCGCCTACGCCCGCCCCGACGCGCCCGCCGAGGCGGTCCGCCGCGCCGCCGTGATCGCCCACGTGGACGACTTCGTGGCCCGCCTGTCGGACGGTTACGAGACGATCGTCGGCGAGCGCGGCGTCAAGCTCTCCGGCGGCGAGCGGCAGCGGGTGGCGATCGCCCGCGCCATCCTCGCCGACCCGCGCATCCTGATCCTCGACGAGGCCACCTCCTCGCTCGACAGCGAGAGCGAGGCGCTGATCCAGGAGGGGCTGGCCGACCTGATGCGCGGGCGCACCACCTTCGTCATCGCCCACCGCCTTTCGACGGTGCGGCGGGCCGACGCCATCCTGGTCCTCGAAGGCGGCGAGATCATCGAGCGCGGGCGCCACCCGGAGCTCCTCGCCCTGGGCGGCCGCTACTACGCCCTCTACACCCGGCAATACAACCTGGAGAGCAACCTGTTCTTGAACCCGGGAGAGGACCAGAACGGGGGCGAGGCGGACGAGGAGGAAGGGCCTCCCCGCGCCGCCGCCGACGCCGCCGTCGGCCGCCTCCCGATGCTGCCCGAATAAGGACTGACCCGACGTGCGCCGCACCTCCATCGCCCTCGGCCTCGCCGTCGTCGCCGCCCTCCTCCTCGCGGCGCCCCCGGCCTTCGCCTTCGAGCTCTCGCCCTACGGCGTCAACGTCCACGCGCCGGGCGAGCCCAACCTCTCGCGCCTCTTCGACCAGGCCGAGGCGGCGGGGATCGGCTGGGTGCGCATCGACTTCATCTGGGCCTGGGTGCAGCCGGCCGAGGGGACCTGGGACTGGAGCCTCTACGACCGCATCGCCGCCGAGGCCGAGGAGCGCGACCTCGAGGTCTACGCCACCCTCGCCTACACGCCCGACTGGGCGACGACCGGCCCGACCCTGACCGGCGTCCCCGACGACGCCGCCGACTGGCGCGAGTTCTGCCGCCGCTCCGCCCGCCGCTACGCCGGGAAGATCGACCACTGGGGCCTCTGGAACGAGGCCAACCTGCCGCGCTTCTGGTCGGGCAGCCGCCGCCAGTACCTCGACCGCATCGTCTTCCCCGGGATCGAAGGCGTGCGCGCCGGCAACCCCGCGGCGCGGGTCGGCGGGCCGGACCTCGCCCACCTCACCTCCGGCGACGCCGACTGGTACGACTGGCTGCGCGCCGTCCTGCTCGAGGCCGGCGACCAGCTCGACTTCGTCACCCACCACGTCTACGACCAGGACGGCCCCGCCCAGGTCACCGACAAGCTGGAGGACTCGACCCTCTTCGGCCGCCGGCCGCAGTTCTGGGACACCGTCGCCCCGTCGGTGCGCGAGGTGCTGGAGTCGGCCGGCGCCGAGGACAAGCCCTTCTGGCTGACCGAGACCGGCTGGGCGAGCGACCAGGTCGGCGCGGGCTCGCAGGCCAGCCACTACAGCGGCCTCCTCTCCCGCTGGTTCGGCGGCGACCCGAACCGCGCCTGGATCGACAAAGTCTTCTTCTACGAGCTCCAGGACGACCCGGCGGCCTCGGTGCCGAAGTGGGGGGTGCTCGACCCGGCCGGCGCCCCGAAGCCGGCGCTGGCCGCCTACCGCGACTTCATCGCCGCCCACCCGCCGGGGCCGCCGCTCGCCGAGCGCCGGCTGCTCCTCGCCGGCGGGCGCTTCGCCGTCGAGGTGCGCTTCCGCGACCACGACGGCCACGACGGCTTCGGCCACGCCGTCCCCGACACCGACGGCAGCGGCTTCTTCTGGTTCTTCTCTTCGACGAACCTGGAGCTGGTGGTGAAGGTGCTCGACGCGCGGGCGATCTCCGGACGCTGGTGGGTCTTCTACGGCGCGCTCTCGGACGTCGAGTACTGGCTGGAGGTCACCGACCTCGCGACCGGCGGCGTGCGCCGCTACCACAACCCGCCGGGCACCCTCTGCGGGCGGGCGGACACGGTGGGGTTCCTCGACACCGACGCGATCCCGCCGCCGCTCACCTTCGCGCCGGCGGAGATGACGACGCCGGTGACCGCCCCCCTATCGGAGCCCGGCGCGAAAGCCTTCGCGCCTCTTTGCGCCGCCGGCCCCAACGCCCTCTGCCTCCTCGGCGCGCGCCTGCAGGTCGAGGTCGACTACCTCGACCCGCGCGACGGCCTCGTTTACGAGGCCGCCGCCGTGCCGCGCACCGACCAGACCGGCACCTTCTGGTTCTTCGCCCCGGAGAACGTGGAGCTGGTGGTCAAGGCCTTCGACGGGCGCCCGGTCAACGGCGCCTTCTGGCTCTTCTGGGGCGCGCTCTCGGACCTCAAGTACCGGATCACCCTGACCGACACGACAACCGGCAAGAGCGAGAGCTACGTCAATCCCAAGGGGAGCTACTGCGGCGGGGCCGATACGAGCGCGCTGGTTCGATAGCGATTCCCCCCGAGCCCGAACCGCACCTGCGCCCCCAGCGTGAGCGTATCCACGTCCGCGTCCTGCAGGTCGCTGAAGGCGTTGGCGCGGTAGTTGACGTTGACGTCGAGGTGGAGGCGCGGGATGAGCGTCATCTCGAACCCGGCCCGCGCGGCGTAGAAGGGGTCGGAGAAGGTGTCCTCGAAGTCGTCGGAGTAGAGCGTGCCGACGCCGGCGCCTATGTAGAGCCCGTGGCCGACGAGCAGGTAGGCCTGCGGCGAGTAGACCGCCCCCGCCTCGACGCCGCCGAAGTCCTCGGGGAAGTACTCGAGCCCCAGCTCGAAGCGGAAGAGCCCGGCCGGCAGGATCTGCCAGGAAGCGACGTAGGCCGTGCCGTCGTCCTCGAGATCCACCCCCTCGTCCACCACGTCGTCCAGCGTCCGCCAGTAGTGGACGCCGCCGCCGATGCGGTGCTCGGCGGCGCCCGCGGCGGCGGGGAGCAGCAGGGTGAGCGCCGCGAGCAGCGGCAGGGTGCGGCGCGGGGCGAGGCTCTTCATCGGCACGTCCTCCTCTTCCTGGCTGCGTAAGATAGCGCCCCCGGCACTTCCCGTGGCGAAGAAGCTCCTCCTCTCCCTCGTCTCCTGCCTGCTGGCGCTCGGCGCGGCGGAGGCGGCGGTGCGGCTCTTCGATCTCGCGCCCGAGGTCTCGATCATCCAGAAGGGGCGCTTCCGCCTGGCCCGCAACCCGAAGATCGGCTACGAGCCGGTCCCCGCCCTCGACTACCGCGGCACCAGCCGCTCCTTCTGGGACTACGAGGGGGCGAGCAACAAGGAAGGCTTCCGCGACCGCGACCACGCGGTCGCCAAGCCGCGCGGCGTCTACCGCGTCGTCGTGCTCGGCGACAGCATCGCCGCCGGGCTCAAGGTCAAGCACTTCAGGAACACCTTCCCGCCGCGGTTGGAAAGGCTGCTCGCCGAGAGGGGGCTGCCGGCGGAGGTGATCAGCCTCGCCGTCTCCGGCTACAACACGCAGCAGGAGGTCGAGCTGTTCAAGGAGAAGGGGCTCCGCTATCGCCCCGATCTGGTGCTCGTCGCCTACTCGCTGACCGACCGCGAGCGGCTGGACGGCGACATCCTCAAGGCCCTCCTCGAGGCCGAGGGCCGCGGCCGCGGCGTCAGCCGGGCAGGCGCCCACCCGCTACTCGTCAAGAGCGCCCTCTACCGCGCCCTTTGCTACCGCGTCTTCGCCCCGCCGCGCCCGACGGAGGCGAAAGCCGCCGCGGCGACCGAGGAGGCGCTGGCCCAGATCTCCGGCGACACCGTCGCCCCTTCCTTCGCCGAGCTGGCGCGGCTGGCCGAGGAGCACGACCTCGAGGTCGTCGTCGCCGTCTTCCCCCGCCTCGTCCGCCGCTTCGCCAGCTACCGCTTCGGCGACCAGCACGAGTACGTCGCCGGCCTCTCCCGCCGGCACGGCTTCCATCACCTGGATCTGTTGCCCCCGCTAGCCGCCTGCCGCGCCGCGGCGCCGGAGAAGCCCCTCGGCAGAGACAGCTACCACCCCTCCCCCCACGGCCACGCCTGCGTGGCGGCGGCGATGGCGGAGGTGATCGGCGAGCAGGCGCGGCGAACGGGAAACTAAGCCGCGCCTCCTGGAGATGTTCCGGCGAGACCTCGAGATTCATCTCGGGGACCGGAAGATAGATCTCCGGCACCGGTAGTGCTCTAAGAAGTAGCACCTGCCGCTCCCCGGCCTAGGCGGCGGCAGCCGCGGCTTCCAGAAGGTCGGCCATCGTCCACGGCCGGCGGATGAGTCCGGCCTTCATCGCGGGCGGCATCCGCAGCTTGGCGTGGCGCTTCACAAAGTTGTAGTAGCACGCCCACAGAGCGACCGCTGCGCGAAGATTCTCCCGCTTCCGGCTGAAGCCGTTGCTTAGCCTGGTGAAGCGCCGCAGGTCCGTCCTCACGGTCCAATTCAGCCGCTCGACGTGCGACGTTGAGGCCCGGTACCCGTCGGGCGTACCGGAGACGACGACCGTTTCGCTGGTCAATAAGCGCGGCGGTGCGTACCGCCGCGCTTCCTCGCCTCCCGCGCTCACGTAGGTTTTCACCACAGCGCAGTGGTCAACGCGCGCGCCCAGGTGGTACTCGGCGGCGCGCGGGTAAGCGTGCCAGCCGTCCGTCGAGAGCTGAAACCGGCCCGACGTGGCGCGCGCCAGCTTGCCCATGAAGTCGTGCGTATCGTCCGCACTCCGCCGGCCGCAGTGCCACGTCAGCAGCAGCTTGCTCTTCTCCTCCAGTGCCAGGTAGGTGTAGCAGTCGCCGAAGTCCGGGCTGAGCTGCTTCCACTTCTGAGTGCGCGCCTTGGCGCCGACCCAGGTCCATAGCTCGTCTGCTTCAACGTGCTCGACCGGGAGGCCGGAGATGCGCTCCTCCAGCAGCCGCTCGCACCGCTCGCCCGTCTCCACCAGGAGCCGCAGGAGCGTGGCCTGGTGGATGCCGGTAGAGCGCGAGACGGCGCGGACGCTGTTTCCCTCGCAGAGCAGGTGCAGCGCGTGAGCTGCCTTGCTCGGGTCAAGCCGCATCTTCCCGAGCGGCGAGGTGCGCGCCTCCGTCGAGTAGCGCCGACAGACGCGGCACTTGTACCGCTGCCGTCCGAGGCGATCCCGTCCAGCCTTACGCGCTTGATTCTGGCAGTTGCAGCAGACCATCGGCGGGCTCCTTGTCGGATGCCCGGCCGGGAGCCATAATCGCCGTGCGGGTTCGCTCGGCTCCGGTCGGGCGGATCATGGCCCCGGTGGTCGTTAGCGCGACTGCCGGGGCCGGTTTGTCTTCCCTCATGCTGGACTTACTGTCTCACAATAAGTAGAGCCTGTCAAGTAGTTCCCGTATCTTTTTTGTGCTACCCTATTGCCCATGCCAAAGACTGCGAAGCCAAAGCGGCGGATGGGCAGGCCGCCCAAAGACCCTGCCAAGCGCGCCTCGGATACCTTCCACTTCCGCGTCCAGCCCGACCACGGCGAGCTGATCCGGCAGGCGGCCGACCATGCCGGGCTCGACGCGTCGGCCTGGATTCGGGATCGGACGCTGAAGGCTGCGCGGCGCGAGCTGGGGGACGGGCGCCGGCAGGGCTAGGGATCGGACCCGCTCCCGCCGGTAGGGCATGGGTATGCGAGAGCGAGCCAGGCTAGGCCGTAGCAGCTCGGCTAGCTGACTGCTCCCGCGCCAGCGTCCGATAGCGTCTGGACGCATGGCGGCACCTCCTTTCCGACGCGGAGGGCCGCCGAGTGGGGTAGACTCCCCCTTGCCTGAGCCCCGGCGGGTTCGCGTCTGGGTTCAAAGATCGCCAGCGTCGCAACCGCTGGCGATCATCATTTTCGGCGCCACCGCCCCTCCCAGTACACCGGATTTTGGAGTGCTCGAATGGCCCGAGTCGGGTTATTCGGCAGTCTCTCTGTCCCGAGTCGGGTTATTGAGTGGCGCGAAAAACCCGAGTCGGGTTATTCGGAGCGTCGAATAACCCGAGTCTGGCGGGGAGCGGGGGACAGGAAGATGGATAGGTAGCCTTCCGGTAGTGTCAGCCGCCGCGCGGCGCTTAGTTGCTCCCAGACCTTCGCATCCGTCACCCCCAGCGGAGTCTCAAGGCTCAAGACCTCGGCAACGTCCTTGGCCCCTAGACCCTCGGATTCCGCGTCGAGCAACCTGAGGTAAAGCGGCCACAGCTTGCGATGGTGCTTGATGCGGGGCGGGCGGTACCTCACCACAAACTCTTGATGCCAGCGCAGCGCACCTAGGACAGCTAGCGCTTGCGGTTTCAGCGGCAGGTGAGCGTCAAAGACCATCCACGGGTAGCGATCCCCTCCAGGTCCGGGCGGGCGGGATTCGTCAGGCCCCCTTGTTTCGAGCTTGCCCCAGCCAATAACGAATCCGAGCTTATGCGGCAGGTCGGTCGCAGGATTCAGCAGCCCGTGCTCTAGGTGCCACCTGGCTTGCTCTTCGCTGGGAATGCAGAAGGAGGCATCTACGGGGTCTTCCTCACCGCTCCAGAAGAGCCTCTTACTCATATCTGCCGCGTCACCGAGACGTGCTAATGCCCTCGCCCAGTCGTCTCGATAGTCGGGGTTTCTCCGCAGAAACTCCCATGCCCATTGAAGGTTGGGAATCTTGAAGCGAAACTCGTAAGCAGCGGCGTTGCGCCAGTCCGGCAACTCGCACCCCCACCGGGCGCCCACCGCGGAAAAGGAAGGAGGCGCGGCGGGCCGAGCGGTGGGGTCTCGGCTTTCGGCGGCCAGTCCTAGCCGCGCCTGAGAAGGATTCTAGGGCAGGGGGGCGGCGGGTGCCTGCGCGCGTACCCACTGGCGCGCCAAGTCCGCCGCCAGCGCCTTGCACTCGCGCGCATAGTGGAACGTCCCGAGCGCGCGCAGCTCCGGCAGGTAGGTGAGCGTGTACGTCTTGCAGCCGGGCCGGCCGGCGCCGCCCTGGTCGCCACGGTAGAAGGCGAACGGCTCGGCGATCCAACCGCGCAGCTCGGGCTCGGCGCCGTCGAGCAGGCGCACCCGGAAGCGCCCAAGGCGCCACGCGAGGGGGAGCGGCTGCCCCGCCCTCGCGCGCGCCTTCAAGTAGGAATCGAGCGCGGCTCCAGCCCACGCGCCCACGCTCGGGAAGCCTTCGGCTTCCGCCGCGATCTTCCAGCGGGCCGACTGCGCGACCGTGGCGCGGACGTGGAAGCTGGCGACGCGCAGGTCGTTCACTTCCGCGCCTTCAACTTCGCCAGTCGAACCCGGAGCGCCTTGAGCATCGCCTCCGGCAACCGCGGTAGCACCTCCTCGGCGCGCGTGACGGCGTTGTAGGGGTCGGCGTCCTCCAGGTAGCCGGTGAGGTGCGCCGCAATCTGCTCCAACTCCTCGCGCACGTCCGACAGGCCCAGGTAGCACCAAAAGAATGCTTCCGGGCTCGTCTCCAAATACTCCCCGCCCAGGTTGGCAGGCATGTTGAGGGAGTCGCCCGGCCGCCACTTCGGGATGTCCTGGGGGATGTCCAGCGACGGCGCGCGCTCGCGCTCCTTGCCGCGAGCGGCGAGACGTTCCACGCTCGCCGTCACGATATGAAGCGCGGAGAGGATGCCGTGGACTTCCGCCCTCGCTTCGGAAATCCGCCTCTCCCCTTCGGGCGTTAGCTCCTGGACAAGCTGCTGCGCAAGATCGCGGTAGGGGGTTGGCTTCCGCTCGGGGATGGGGATCGGCGGGACGGTAGACTTCCTGCGGTCGGGCATAGGGTCGTCTCCTGTGCTCGGCAAGTGCTCGGCGGAGGTGCGACCCTCCGCCGAGCGCGCCTGTTTGTAGGGGAATCAGCTCCCCGGCCAGGAGAGTAGGGCGGGAAAGTGGCATCGGAGCTAGGTGCTACTTAATAGAGCACTACCCCGGCACCCGGAGATCTATCTCCAGCCGTCGGAGATCTATCTCCAGGACCGGGAGATACATCTTCGGCACCCCGAGATCTATCTCCAACCGTCGGAGATACATCTCCGAGACCGGGAGATAGATCTTCGTCTATAGGAGATTTATCCCCAGCGCCCCGAGATATATCTCCGGCACCCCAAGATCTATTCCGAGGCCCCGGAGATCATCTTCCGGGCCCGGGACTTATCTCCAGCCGTCGCGGGAACGGCTACCATGGGCCGCGGAGGCATCCGGCGGCCCTCCGTCCCCCTCGGGACGTGCCGGGTACAGCCCCCGCGGCCGTCCGTACAAGCTCCCCAGCGCCCGGGGCGTATGGAGGCTTAGTTACAGGCTCCCAGCGGCCGGGGGCAAGCTTCCCGATGTGCCGTACTGGCATCCCGGCTCTGCTTCAAGACGCAGGGAGTCTCCCATACCCGACGCCCGCCTAAAGCTCTCCGCCCGTAGGGCGTGAGATCGTCCGCAAGGCAGCGGTCGCAAGGTGGAACCCTCTGCGCCTTACGCCCCATCTCCGCCGCTTGCCTTGACAAAACGGCCCTGCGCACCTAGATTACTTGACAGCGTTAGGCCGTCAAGAGAGGAGGCGCCATGCCCAGAATCCTCCCTCCCTCGGAACTGAGGGACCTCTTCTTCCAGAACGTACCCGAGCCGGTCTTGATGGATACGGCGAAGGTCGCCATCGGTTCCTATGTCGAAGCATTCAAGTATTGCTGCGATAACTTCCCAGGACCCGAAGCCCACGACATCTACCCGCAAATCCGCCGGGTGATGTTCGAGCGGAACTGGCGCGGCCGGATCAGTCGCTATCCGGGGGTGACTCTGGAGGCGATGCCGAACGCCATCGATAATTGCTACCACGGGGAGCTAACCGCCGGTCGCGTCGTCATGACGGTGTCGGCAGTCGAAAGCCCGGGCAAGGTGGTGCGCGAGGCGGTCTTCCGCACGGGTCTTGCTCGGGACAGCCAGATGAACCTCTACGGCGAGGCCGCACCGCCGCCCGCCGCCGCCGCTCTCTATGCAATTCTCGTCCATGGTCCACTAGGATTCATGCTCCCGTCGCCGGGCTTTCTTCACGTGGCGTTTCCGGCGAGCGACTGCGATTCATATGTTGACCGTTTTAACCTCCTCGATTATTTCCCAGTGCTTCGGGCGGAGCTGGAGGGGCTTCCGAAGCTGCCGGAGCGGAAGGAGCCGCGCATCCGTCGGGATCGCGACCGGAAGGCCGAGTGAGAGTCGGCACCCCCGGATTTATCGGGGAGCGTCTCCGCGAAGCTCGTGAAGCTCGCGGCATCAATGGAGTTGCTCTCTCCGAGATGCTGGGCATTACACGGCAAGCCATCTCGCAATATGAGAATGGCACCATGACGCCTGCGCCAGAAATCCTTGAACTGATGGCCGTAGTGCTCAATGTACCGGAGCGCTTTTTCTGGCGCCCTGTTCGACGAGCAGATATCGGCACTGTTTTCTATAGATCATTTGCAAGCACAACCAAAACGGCGCGGCTTCGAGCTGAGCGCCGGTATGGATGGCTGAAGGAGATCGCCAGCTATATCGAGCACTACGTTGAGATGCCCCGCTCTGAATTCCCCGATGCGGCGCCTAATCCTCGACAGCTAACCGTCGATGATATAGAACACATCGCCGGTGAAGTTAGGGCTGAACTTGGCCTTGGAACTGCTCCTGTACCTGATATGGTGGTGCTGCTCGAGAATCAGGGCGCTATTGTTTCCCGCTTCGACGTAGGCACCGAGAGCCTTGATGCCTTCTCGGAATGGTCTGCAGACGAGTCCAGACCGTATGTGATCCTGAGCGCCGACAAGGGTTCCGCGGTTCGGTCCCGGCTAGATGCTGCACATGAGCTGGGGCATATGGTGCTTCATCGCCACGTTTCGCCTGCCACCCTCGCTTCCAAGGAAGTATTCGACCTCATCGAACCGCAGGCGAAGCGCTTTGGCGCAGCCTTTTTGTTGCCTGCTCAGGAATTCGCCGATGATTTTTTTTACCCCACATTGGGAGAACTGAAGCGGCTCAAAGATAAATGGGGCGCCTCTATGGCCATGATTCTGAAGCGTTGCGAGGATCTTGACCTGTTGCCCGAAAAAGAAATTACGCGGCTTTGGATTGCTCTCAGCAGAGGCGGAAGAAAGCGCGAGCCTGGAGACGACATATTGGAGCCGGAGCAGCCGAGACTCTTGCGAGATTCTTTCGAGCTACTCCTTCAGGAGCGTGTTAGGACGCGAGCCGAAATCAAGGATGATCTTCCGTTCAGCTTGCATGACGTTGAGGCGCTAGCCGGTCTCCCTTCCGGATTCTTTGAAGAGCCCAAGCCCGCCGCTGTGGTCGAGTTGAAGGTGCACCGTGCTGGCAATGGCCAGGGGGGAGAGGGGCGCGTCGTACCGTTCCCGAAGAAGAGCTAGGCACAGCCCCCATCATTGTCCCGGCGGGCACGCAATGCTCAGGATGAACCAGCTAAGCCGGATCGAACGCGCCGCCATCATCAAGCAGCTCTGCGGTCCTCTCCGCTCGCGCGTCGCAATCCGCATCATCAGCGCTCGCTGGGCCACCAAGCGCGAGCAGGCGCTCTACCGCTTCTACAAGGACAAGAAGCGATGACCGACATTCCGGAGCTGACCGAACACGACTTCGCGAGAGCCATTCCTGCGCGCGTTCGTCGATGTCTCATGGTTGGACAGTTCGAATCCGGCGAGGACGTTGCGGTGCTGCGGCGCTTCGTCGGGCTCACCCAAACGCATTTTGCTCAGGCCATGGGCATCAGCGTCCACACGCTGCGGAATTGGGAGCAAGGCCGGCGGCGACCGGAAGGGTCCGCGATCGCACTGTTGCGCATCGCGGCTCGTCATCCGCGAATCTTGCGCGAGAACCTCGAGTCTGAAGCCCGAGGTCGGTGAGACGACTGTGCCGGATCGGAACGTAGGCCCAGTTGTGGAAGAGCCTGCCCGTCAGGATCTCCCAGCTGCCGCCATCACTGACTTGGACTCGGTGGAGGTTTCGGAATCGCAGGGTCGCGTTAGTGGAAGAGATGCGCGGCATCCCGGCATGGAAGGTCGCCGTGGGTGCCACTGACCCGGGCTAAGCTGGTTTCCGGAAAGCGAGTCGTAGTATTAAGGCCGTGGTCGTCTTCCGCCTGGTTTCAGAGCTTGAGTCGGTGGAGACCATCGCGGAGGCGCGCTCGATCCGTGACTTGCCCCGCCTCAACAGGACCTACGGACGAGCTCACTGGCGGAAGCGGAAGGGCGTCGGCACCATCGAGCTGGAGAATGGAGCTATGCGCCGCGCCGAGCTACACTGGTATGAGGCACATGGGATCGGCAGAAGAGAGCTGAAGTTCAAGCGCTACGTGGAATGACGCCTATGGCCAATGCCGAAGTCTCCTACGTGGTCTGTGTCGAGAACTCAGGCTACCCCGTCGCGCTCGAGCTGCGGAAGATCTACCAGCGCCTTCCAGACGCGCGCGCCGAGACGGACGGTCTAGTCCGGGTGATCGACGAGTCGGGAGAGGACTATCTCTACCCCGCCCGCTTCTTTGTCCCCATCGCCGTATCGGAAGAGGTCGAAAAGGCCTTCGCGACCAGCGCCGGCTGATCCGCAGCCGCAGCCGCGCGGTCGTGGAGCGCGCGCTAGGATGCCCGCAAGACAAGGAGGTGGCCCATGCCCGTTTACATGGTGGAGCGAGATCTCCCCGGCATCACGATGGAGCAGCTCGGAGCGGCGCAGAAGGCGGCGATCGCGACGGCGGAGCGCCTGACGGCCGAGGGCGACTCCGTGCGCTACATCCGGAGCACGTTCGTTCCCTCCGAAGCCTGCTGCATGTGCCTCTTCGAAGCGCCCGACGAAGGTGTGGTCCGCAGGCTCAACGACGAGGCGGGCATTCCATACACGCGCGTCGTCGAGGCCGCGGACCTGACGCCCTAGGGCGGCTGTGGCGGCCGCCGTCCCGACCGGCCAGCGCGAGGTCCGCTTCGGCGAGCCCTCCGGCCGCTGGGTGGTCCTCGCCACCGTCCTCGGCTCGAGCCTGGCGATGCTCGACGCCACGGTGGTCAACGTGGCGCTGCCGCGGATCGGGGCCGACCTCGGCGCCGACCTCGCGGACCTGCAGTGGACGCTCGGCGCCTACGCGCTGACGCTGGCGTCGTTCATCCTGCTCGGCGGCGCGCTCGGGGACCGCTTCGGGCGGCGGCGGGTGTTCGTCATCGGCACGGCGTGGTTCGCCGCCGCCTCGGCGCTCTGCGGGCTGGCGCCGAACGTCGAGACGCTGGTCGCCGCGCGCGCCCTCCAGGGGGTCGGCGGGGCGCTCCTGACCCCCGGCAGCCTGGCGATCATCTCGGCCTCCTTCGCGCCGGGGGACCGGGCGCGGGCGATCGGCGCCTGGTCGGGGTTCGGCGGCATCGCCGCCGCGATCGGTCCCTTCGCCGGCGGCTGGCTGGTCGAGACCTGGTCATGGCGCTGGATCTTCCTCGTCAACCTGCCGCTCGCCGCGGTCGTCGTCGCGGTGTCGCTGCGGCACGTGCCGGAGAGCCGCGACCCGCGGGCCGGCCGCCGCATCGACGTGCCCGGCGCCGCGCTCGGCGCGCTCGGGCTGGCGGGGCTCACCTACGCCTCGATCGCGGCCGGCAAGGAGGGCGCGAGCCCGGCGGTCCTCGCGGCGGGGGCGGCCGGCGTCGCCTGCCTCGCCGCCTTCGTCGTGGTCGAGCGGTGGCGCGCCGACCCGCTGGTGCCGCCGGGGCTCTTTGCCTCCCGCCGCTTCACGGTCGCCAACCTCTACACCTTCGCGGTCTACGCGGCGCTCGCCGCGGTCTTCTTCCTGCTCGTCCTCGACCTGCAGGTGGTCGCCGGCTACAGCCCGGTCGCCTCGGGCCTGTCGCTGCTGCCGGTGACCGCCGCCATGCTCGTGCTCTCGTCCCGCTCGGGGGCGCTGGCGCAGCGCATCGGCCCGCGCCTCCAGATGACGGCCGGGCCGCTCGTCGCCGCCGCCGGCCTGCTCCTCACCCTGCGCATCGGGCCGGGCGCGTCGTACTGGACGGTGGTCGTGCCGGCGATGGCGCTCTTCGGCCTCGGCCTCGCGGCGCTCGTCGCCCCGCTGACCGCGACCGTCCTCGCCGCCGCGCCGTCCGAGCACGCGGGCGTCGCGTCGGCGGTCAACAACGCCGTTGCCCGCGCCGCCGGCCTCCTCGCGGTGGCGATCCTCCCGGCGCTCGCCGGCCTCTCCGGCAACGACTACCGCGACCCGGCCGCCGTCGAGGCCGGCTACCGGATCGCGACCTTCGTCAACGTCGGGCTGATGCTCCTCGGCAGCGCCCTCGCGGCGTTCGGGATCGGCAAGGAGAGGGAGCGGGAGCTGGCGCACTGCTACTCCTGCCCGCTCGACGGGCCGCGGCTGGAGACCGTCCGGCAGGTCCGAGGGAGCTCCTGATCCAGCGCTAGGGAAACGAAATTCTGGAGACCGCTTCAAGCAGCCGGATCGAGGACGCGTCCGCACCCGCATTCGCCTCTCGCGTGCAGCCGGCATTCTCCTTGCGATGGGCCCCCGCCATGAAGCGAGTGGCTTTGCTCTCCGCTCTCTGCGCCGCGTGCCTCCTGGCGCTGGCTTGCAGCGACGGCTCCTCGCCGACCGAGCCCGGCGAGTCCCCATCCTGGCTGCAGGCCCTCATCGCCCAGATCCAGAGCGAGCCGGTGACCAATCCCCCTTCGGCGATCTTCAGCTACCGCTACCGGGGCGAGACGGTCTACTTCCGGCCGAGCCGCTGCTGCGACGTGGCGAGCGTCCTCTACGACCGCGACGGGAACGTCCTCTGCGCGCCCGACGGCGGGATCACCGGCAACGGCGACGGCCGCTGCCCGGACTTCTTCGCCGTGCGCTCCGCGGAGCGGCTCGTCTGGCGCGATCCGCGACGCTGACCGGCCGAGTCTCCTAGCGATCCGCCGCGCAGGCGTAGCGCGAGCGCGCCGCCGCTTCGGCGAAGATCCGCTGCGCCGCGGCGTCCGGGTGGGCGTCGGTGGGGGAGACCCAGTAGCGGTCGCCGGGGCCGGGGGGGAAGGCGGAGGAGGGGTCGATGACTTCGAAGCCGGCGGCGCGGCCTTCGGCGGCGACGCGGGCGTAGGTCGCGGCGAAGGGGCCGAAGGCGCGGGGCTCGTGCAGCTCGGGCAGGAGGAGCAGCGTCGCCGCGGCGCCGTCCTCTTTCAGGCGCGCGCCGAGGCCCCGGAGCGCTTCGCGCGCCGCACGCCAGCCGGGCTGGTTCTCGCCGTAGAGGGCGCCGTAGTAGGCGCGGAAGTCGCGGAGCTGGACCTCGGCGCCCTGCTTGAGGCGGGTCGAGAGCAGGCCGGCGAGGGCCGAGCGCCGCAGCAGCAGGCTCTCGGCCGGGACCGGCGACGGCTCGGCGTCGTTGATGAACCAGCCGACCACCACCCAGCCGGGGCGGAGCGGGCGCACGCGCCGCTCGTAGCGGGCGCGGTGCATCGCGAGGTTGCTGTTGCCGATGCCGGCGTTGACGACGGTGGCGCCGCCGCCGGGGCAGCGGTCGCGCAGCAGCCGCTCGAGCTGCGCCGGCCAGGTGTCCTCCTCCGCCACCCCCCAGCCGAAGGTGAGCGAGTCGCCGAGCGCCGCGACGACACGCTCGCCCGGGCGCCGCCGCGCCTCGGTCGCCGGGTCGGCGCGCCGGAAGCCGCGGGCGTCGGTCCGCACCCGCACGCCCATGAGGAGGGCGTCGGCCTCCGGCCGGTGCTCCTCGACGAGCCCGGGCTCCGCCGTCGGCCGCTTGACCAGCCGCGCGTAGCGCCACATCTCGACGTCGAGGACGCGCAGCGAGTGCTTGGAGGCGAGGCGGAGGAGGCCCTCGGCGGCGGCGAGGGCGAGGAGGGCGGCGAGGGCGGCGAGCGCGAGGGCGGCGGCGGGGCGGCGCGTGCGGCCGGGGCGGCCGGTCACTCCACGGTCACGCTCTTCGCCAGGTTGCGCGGCTGGTCGACGTCGGCGCCGCGGCGCAGGCCCATGAAGTAGGCGAGGAGCTGGAGCGGGATGACGTTGACGATCGGTTGCAGCAGCGGCGCCAGCGTCGGCACCCGCACCACCTCGTCGGCGACGCCGCCGAAGTCGGCCGGGTCGCGGTCGGTCACCGCGATGACGACGCCGTCGCGCGCCTTGACCTCCTGCATGTTGCTCTTGACCTTCTCGTAGACGGCGTCGCCGGTCGCCAGCGCCACGACCGGCATGTCGCGGTCGATGAGCGCGATCGGCCCGTGCTTCATCTCGCCGGCGGGGTAGCCCTCGGCGTGGATGTAGCTGATCTCCTTGAGCTTCAGCGCGCCTTCGAGGGCGATCGGGTAGTTGATGCCGCGGCCGAGGTAGAGGAAGTCGCTGGCCCGGTGCCAGTCCTTGGCCAGCGCCGCCATCCGCTCCTCCTGGCGCAGCACCTCGGCCACCGCCTGCGGCACCCGCGCGAGGTCGTCGAGCCGACGCCGCTCGACGGCGCCGCCGTTGCGCGCCTGGCGCAGCCAGAGGGCGAGGAGGTAGAGGGCCACGAGCTGGGTGGTGAAGGCCTTGGTCGAGGCGACGCCGATCTCGGGGCCGGCGTGGGTGTAGATGACCCCCTCGCTGATGCGCGTCGCCTGGCTGCCCAGGACGTTGCACACCGAGAAGAGCCGCGCCCCGCGCTCGCGCGCCGCCTCCATTGCCGAGATCGTGTCGGCGGTCTCGCCGGACTGCGAGATCCCCACCGCCAGGACCTTGTCCGAGACGATCGGGTCGCGGTAGCGGTACTCGGAGCCGTAGTCCACCTCGACCGGGATGCGGGCGATCTCCTCGATCATGAACTTGCCGATCAGGGCGGCGTGCCAGGAGGTGCCGCAGGCGAGGAGGTGGAGGCGCTCGAGGCCGCGCACCTCCTCGTCGCTCATCGTCACCGTGTCGTCGAGGAGGATGCGCGCCCGCTCGAAGTCCACGCGCCCGGCGAAGGTGTCCTGGACGGCCTGCGCCTGCTCGTGGATCTCCTTGAGCATGAAGTGCTTGTAGCCGCCCTTTTCGGCCTGGATGGGGTCCCAGTTGAGACGCTGGACGGCGCGCTCGACGGGCTGCCCCTCGCGGTCCCAGACCTCGACGCCGCCGGGGGCGAGCCGCGCCAGGTCGCCGTTCTCGAGGAAGATCACGTCCTTGGTGTGGGCGAGGAGGGCGGCCGGGTCGGAGGCGAGGAACTGCTCGCCCTCGCCCAGGCCGATGACCAGCGGCGGGCCCTGACGGGCGGCGACGATCTCCTGCCCGTCCGACTCGACCGTCACCGCGGCGAAGGCGTACATGCCTTCGAGCTCGCGCGTGGCGCGCGCCACCGCCGCGCGCAGGTCGCCGTCGAGGTAGGAGGAGATCAGGTTGGCGACGACCTCGGTGTCGGTGTCGGAGGTGAAGCTCCACCCTTCGGACATGAGGCGCTGCTTGAGCGGCAGGAAGTTCTCGATGATGCCGTTGTGGATGAGCGCCAGGCGCCGGCGCGAGTCCACGACCGGGTGGGCGTTGCGCTCGCTCGGCGGCCCGTGCGTCGCCCAGCGGGTGTGCCCGAGGCCGTAGCGGCCGGCGAGCGGCTGCTGCCGGAGCTTCTCTTTCAAGCGCTCGAGCTTGCCCTCGGCCTTGACCGTCAGCAGGTCGCCGTCGTCCACCGTTACGACGCCCGCCGAGTCGTAGCCGCGGTACTCCAGCCGGCTCAGCCCGTCGATCAGGAGCGGCACGACCTCGCGCTCGCCCACGTAGCCCACGATTCCGCACATGGTTGGGGTTTTCCTCTCAGTCTCTCGCTAGCAACGGCGATGCCGCCTGGGCCGATTCCCGCCGGTCGCGCAGGCAGCCGACCAGCTCCAGGACCGCCCAGGCCAGCTTGTCGTGGTCGTGGCGCAGGAGCCCCTGGTCGGCCAGGAGGTCGGCTTCGACGACCTCGACCCCCATCGCCTCCAGCGCCGCGCGCTCGACCGCGACCGGCTCGGCGCCTCGCTCGCGGTAGGGGGCGAGGCGCGCTTCGGGGATCGGCGTCGAGCTGGCGAGGACGAGATCGACGAGCCCCTTTCCGGCGTGCCGCTCGAGCGCCGCCAGGTGCGCCGCGCCCATCATCCCGTCCGTCTCCCCCGGCTGGGTCATCAGGTTGAGCAGCAGGATCGACGGCCCGCGCCGCCGCGCCAGCGCCTGGCGGATGCCGGGGATCAGGAGGTTGGGCAGGATCGAGGTGAAAAGGGACCCGGGGCCGAGGAGGATGGCGTCGGCCTCCTCGAGCGCCGCCACCGCCGGTGGGAAGGCCGGCGGGGCGTGCGGGTCGAGCTCGACCGCCGCCAGCTCCTCCCCCGAGAGCCCGACCGCCGACTCCCCTTCGTAGCAGGCGCCGGAGACGCCGCGGCCGCACAGGCGGACGTCCTGGACGGTCGCCGGCAGGATCTTGCCGCGCACCGAGAGGATTTCCTCGGCGGTCAGGATCGCCTGGTGGAAGTCGCCGGTGATGCCGGTCAGCGCGGTCAGGAAAAGGTTGCCGAAGGAGTGGCCGACCAGGCCGCCGCCGTTGGGGAAGCGGTACTGGAAGAGGCGGGTGAGGAGGTCTTCGTCGTCGGCCAGGGCGACCAGGCAGCTCCGGATGTCCCCCGGCGCCGGCACCCCGAACTCGCGGCGGAGCTGCCCCGAGGAGCCGCCGTCGTCGGTCACCGTGACGACGCCGACCAGCTCGCGCAGCCGGTCGCCCCCGACCTGGTGCTTCAAGCCCCGCAAGAGCACCGAGAGCCCGGTGCCGCCGCCGACCGCGACCAGCTTGCAACCCGCCATCGGGAGTCCCTAGCGCTTCCGCAGCTCGATGAGGATCTGCTTGGCCACGGCCTTCAGCGTGTCGAAGACGCCGAGCCCGGTGGTGGCGACCGCCTCGAAGGTCGGCTCGCGCTTGTAGTTGAGGACGCGGTAGAGCTGGTCGACGGGGACCGCCGTCGGCAGGTCGCGCTTGTTGAACTGCAGGGCGTAGGGGATGGCGGCCAAGTCGAAGCCGTGCTCGCGGAGGTTCTCCTCGAGGTTGCGGATCGACTCGATGTTGGCCTCCATCCGCTCCTCCTGGCTGTCGGCGACGAAGACGACGCCGTCCACCCCTTTGAGGATCAGCTTGCGGCTGGCGTCGTAGAAGACCTGCCCGGGCACGGTGTAGAGGTGGAAGCGGGTGGTGAAGCCGCGGATGGAGCCCAGGTCGAGCGGCAGGAAGTCGAAGAACAGCGTCCGGTCGGCCTCGGTGGCGAGCGAGATCATCTTGCCCTTCGCCTCGGGCGCCGTCTTGCCGTAGATGTACTGCAGGTTCGTCGTCTTGCCGCCGAGCCCGGGGCCGTAGAAGACGATCTTGCAGTTGATCTCCTTGCTGGCGTAGTTGATGAAGGTCATCGCGGCACGGCGCTACTCGCCGAACAGGGCGTCGATGTCCTCGTCGGTGATCTCGGCGAACGGGCTGGCGTGGCCGCCGCCGAGCGTGCCCTGCGCCGCCTTCTCCGCCATCGTCTCGAAGATCCGCTCGAGGTCGGCGCTGGCGCGCTTGACCCGCAGCCGCACCAGACCGAGCGAGGAGCGGTCGTCGAAGATCACCACCAGGATGGCGCGCTTGGCGACGATCGAGATGTGGATGTGGTCCTGCTGCCCTTCGTGGAAGAGGACCGAGAACTCCCGCTCGCCGATGAGCTTGGCGAGGCCGTCGGTGGCCGCCACGTTGCCGGCGGTCAGCGAGGCGAGCGACGTGGTGTCGAACTGCTCGACCTCGCCGGCGGAGGCGATCTGCTGGCCGTTCTTGTCGATCAGGAAGACGGCCTTGGCGTTGGCCTCCTGGCGCAGCCGGCGCAACGCCTCCTGGAGGTGCCGGAACTCCTCTTCGTAGAGGACGAAGTCGGCGGAGGACATGGGGAGCCTTTCCGGGCCAGCGGCGCGGCCCGCCGGGATTCTATGCCGAAGGCCTCAGCGGAAGAGGCGCCAGCCGGCGAGCAGGTCGGACTCGGCGAGGACCAGGGTGTCGCCCTCGATGCGGTGGACGAGCGGCACCGGCTTGCAGCCGCCGCCCCCCTGGTTGACCGAGGCGAGGCGGACGGTCGTGTCGCACTTGTTGTCCACCACCCACTCCCCCTCGTGGCGGAAGCCGCGCCCGACGTTAGCGTGGTTCTCGCTGGCGTCGAACGCCACCTGCACGACCCCCTCGGGATCGCGCCCGACGAAGAAGCGGACCTCCTGGTTGCCGGGGTTGAGGAAGCGGTAGAAGCGCACCTCGCGCGGCTCGAGCCCGGCGAGCGAGACGCGGACGCTGCCGTCCGGCCCCGGCCCCACCCTCTCGAACCGCGCCTGCCCCATCCGCCCCTCGAGCACGTAATCCGCCCCCAAGACCGCCGCCATGAAGACGAGGACGAGGAAGACGCCGTGAAGCGGGCGGAAGCGGAAGCGGGTCATGCGGGGGTGACCCTAGCGCCGAAGGAACCTTCCCGCAAGCGCCGGACCGCCGCCCCGCACGGTCGGTCAAACGGGAATTTGCTCCGTACAAACGGGAATCTCGCCGGTGCAAGCGGGAAGAGGGCCGGGGCAAGCGGGAATCGTCAAAGTCCGTTTGCCCCGCAGCCCGGGGCAAGCGGGAAAGCGTCCGGGGCAAGCGGGAATCCTAAAAGTACACTTGCCCCAACCGGTTTCCCGCTTGCCCCACCCTGATTCCCCGTTGTACGGAGCGAATTCCCGCTTGGACGGAGCAAATTCCCGTTTGACGAGGGCAGAAGTCCGCTTGCCGGCGGCCTGATCCCACCCGCTCCGGCCGTGCGGACGTTTGCCGGGAGCCTCTGTCCGCTTGCTCCGGACCTGCAGACAGCGATCCCCGGCGTGCGGGCGCTTGTCCTGGCACCTGCTTGTGCACTGGGCGAATGCGGAGAACTGGGGTCCTGTCCGTCTCTACAGGCAGGAATGGAGGGAAAAGCGTGGCGAGCGACACGAACCTGACCTGGGGTCAAAAGCGAAAACTCCTCAAGTACTTCGAGCCCTCCATCAAGGCTCATCCGCAGTGGCCGGTCATGATCAGCGAAGGCGATTCCTGGTTCTCGTTTCCGATTCACAAGAACACCATCGACTACCTGGACGACATGGCCGGGCGGCAGATCTCTCTGTTGCGCCTCGAGGCAGGCGGCGACACGGCGCTCCGGATCATTGGCGGCAAGCAGAAGATCAAGCTCGCCAAGTACCTCGAGCGCTATCGCGTCAACGCCCTGCTGTTCAGCGGCGGCGGCAACGATGTTGTCGGAGTCGACCTCCTCCCGCTCCTCAAACAGAAGCTGCCTGGAATGACCTGGCGGGATTGCATCAACCAGGAGACGACCAACGCGCGCTTCGAGCGGCTGCGGAGCGCTTACCTGGACCTCATCCATTTACGGAACGAAAACCGGCCGAGCTGCCGGATCTACGTCAACGGGTACGACTGGGCGATCCCTTCGGGGAAGGGCGCGAGCATGTGGGGTATCAAGGTGGGGCCGTGGATGAAGCCGAATCTGGAGAAAAAGGGGATCACCGACCCTGCCGATCAGCAGTCGATCATTCGGGAGCTGCTACAGCGGTTCCAGACGATGCTCCAGGCGCTCGCCCAGCAGCCGGGGTTCATCCTCGTGCCAACGGTTGGCACCCTTGCGGCCAACGAATGGAACGACGAGATTCATCCAACGCGGAAGGGGTTCGAGAAGATCGCGGAGAAGTTCAGAGCCGCGCTCAAGACGCAGTTCCCGCAGACCTTTTAAGTTCAGGGGATGAGAGGCAAAGGCGGGCTGGGGTGGGCTTGGCTGGGAGGCAGGGATTCGAACCCCGATACCGTGGTCCAGAGCCACGTGTCCTACCGTTGAACGACCTCCCAAGGCCTTGCGGACGCTAGCCGAACGGGGCGTTTTGGGTCAACCGGTCGGGGCAGCGCGGAATTCCTCTCGCAGGCAGGCGGCGAAGCGCTCCAGGTGGCGCGCGGTGGCCTCTTGGCCCATGACTTCGAGCAGGTCGAAGAGGGGCGGGCCGGCGCTGGCGCCGGAGAGGGCCATGCGGGTGGGGTGGATGAGCGCGCCGGCTTTGACGCCGCGCGCTTCCGCAATCGCACGCAGCTCCGCCTCGATGGCGTCCTTCTCCCACCGCGGCAGCGCCAGCAGCCGCTCGCGCAACGCCGCCAGCCCTTCGGCCACCGCGGGGTCGACGTACTTGCCGCAGAGCGCCGGGTCATAGTCGAGCGCCGGCGCGAAGTACGGCACGACCGCCTGCGCCAGGTCGCGCAGGGTGCGCGCCCGCGTGCGGTGCAGCTCGAGCGCCGCCGCCAGCCGCGCCTCGTCGGCCACGCCGCCGCCGAGGCCCACCTCGGCGAGGAACGGCTCGAGGTGCGGCCGGATCTCCCCGAGCGGCAGGTTCGAGAGGTACTGCGCGTTCATCCACAGCAGCTTGTCGCGGTCGAAGACCGCCGCCGAGGCGTTGAGCCGCTCGACGGTGAAGAGCTCGATCAGCTCGCGCCGCGACAGCACTTCGCGCTCGTCGCCGGGGTTCCAGCCGAGGAGAGCGAGGAAGTTGTAGAGCGCCTGCGGCAGGATGCCCTCGGCGCGGAACTCCTCGACGGCGGTCGAGCCGATCCGCTTCGAGAGGCGCTTCTTGTCCGGGCCGAGGATCAGCGGCAGGTGGCCGAAGGTGGGGACCGCGGCGCCGAAGGCGCGGAAGAGCGCGATGTGCTTCGGCGTGTTCGAGAGGTGGTCCTCGCCGCGGATGACGTGGGTGATCGCCATGTCGATGTCGTCCACGACGACCGACATGTGGTAGGTCGGCGTGCCGTCCGAGCGCAGGAGGACGAAGTCGTCGAGCGCCTCGGGCGGGAAGTCCATGTCGCCGCGCACCAGGTCGTGGAAGCGGATGGGCTCGTCCGGCATGCGGCAGCGGACGGCGAAGGGCTCGCCGCGCGCCAGCCGCTCGCGCACCTCGCCCTCGGAGAGCGCGAGGCAGGTGCGCGGGTAGCGGAAGGCGTCGCCGCGCTTCTGCGCCTCCTGGCGCAGGCGGTCCAGCTCCTCGGGCGAGCAGAAGCAGCGGTAGGCGCCGCCGGCGGCCAGGAGCTCCTCGGCCCGCTCGCGGTGGCGGCCGAGCCGCTCGCTCTGTAGGAACGGACCCTCGTCCCACTCGACGCCGATCCAGGCGAGCGCGCTCTGGATCTGCTGCGTCATCGCCTCGTCGGAGCGCTCGCGGTCGGTGTCCTCGATGCGCAGGACGAAGGCGCCGCCGGCGCTCTGCCGCAGCAGGTCGTTGTAGATCGCGGTGCGCGCGCCGCCGACGTGGAGGAACCCCGTCGGGGAGGGGGCGAAGCGGACCCGCACTCCTACTTCACCCACACGGTCTTGAGGTTGACGAACTCACGGATCCCCTCGCGCGCCAGCTCGCGGCCGTAGCCTGAGGCCTTGACGCCGCCGAAGGGGAGGCGCGGGTCGCTCTTGACGATGCCGTTGACGAAGACCGAGCCGGCGTCGATGCGCGCCGCCAGCTCCTCGCCGCGCGCCGAGTCGCCGGTCCACACCGAGGCGCCGAGGCCGTAGCGCGAGCGGTTCGCCAGCTCCACGCCTTCCTCGGCGTCGCGCACGCGCGTCACCGCCGCCACCGGGCCGAAGGTCTCCTCCTCGAAGGCCGCCATCCCCGGCTGGACGCCGGCGAGCACGGTCGGGGCGTAGAAGGTGCCCGGCCCCGGCAGGCGCCGGCCGCCGGTACGCAGGACGGCGCCGGCCGCGACCGTGCGCTGCACCTGGTCGTGGAGGTCGCGCAGCAGGTCCTCGCGGGCCAGCGGGCCGACCTCGGTCGCGCGGTCGAGCGGGTCGCCGACGACGAGCGCGTCCATGCGCCGCACCAGCTCCGCCTCGAAGGCGTCGGCCACCGGCTCCTCGACCAGGAAACGCTTGGCGCAGATGCAGCTTTGGCCGGAGTTGAGGGCGCGCGCCTTTGCCGCCTCGCCGGCCGCCGCCGCCGGATCGGCGTCGGCGAGGACGAGGAAGGGGTCCGAGCCGCCCAGCTCGAGCACCGTCTTCTTGAGCGCGCCGCCGGCCGCGGCAGCCACCGCCATGCCGGCGCGGTCGCTGCCGGTCAGGCTCACGCCTTTGATCGCCGGGTGGCGGATCACCTCGGCCACCCGCGCGGAAGGGACGAGGAGCGTCGTGAACACCCCCTCCGGGAAGCCGGCCTCGCGGAAGAGTGCCTCGATCGCCAGCGCCGACCCCGGGACGTTGCCGGCGTGCTTGAGGACCGCGACGTTCCCCGCCATGACCGCCGGGACGGCGAAGCGGAAGACCTGCCAGAACGGGAAGTTCCAGGGCATTACCGCGAGCAGCGGCCCGAGCGGGTCGCAGCGCACGAGGCTGCGCGAGGCCTCGGTCGCCACCTCCTCGGGGGCGAGGAAGGCCTCGGCGTGCTCGGCGTAGAAGGTGCAGCCCAAGGCGCACTTGTCGATCTCCGCCTCGGCGGCGGCGATGGGCTTGCCCATCTCCTCGGTGACGAGCTGGGCCGACTGGGCGCGGCGCTCGCCCAGCAGCTCGGCCAGCCGCCGCATGCGGCGGGCGCGCTCGGCGAAAGGCTCGCGCCGCCAGGCGGCGAAGGCCTCCTCGGCGCGCGCGAGCAGGCGGGCCACCTCTTCGGGCGAGGTGTCGGGGTAGTCGGCGAGGGCCTCGCCGGTGGCCGGATTGATCGCTTTCATGTCGGGGTGCCGCGGCGGCCGGCGGAGGCCGCCGGCCGGGTCGTCGATGGCGGAGAGGGAGGGATTCGAACCCTCGGTCCGGGGATTACCCCGAACAACTGCTTAGCAGGCAGCCCTGTTCGGCCACTCCAGCACCTCTCCGGGCTCTCGACCGAGCGGACCATTGTAGGGGCCGCCCGCCGGGCAGTCAAAACACTGCCGCAGGGGTAGAGTATGCCCCCGTGACGACGGACCTGGAGACGCGCGCCGCGCCGAGCGAGACCGAGACGAGCGACGCGGACCGCCTCGCGATCGACACCATCCGCTTCCTGGCGGTGGACATGGTCGAGGCGGCGGCCTCCGGGCACCCCGGCGCGCCGCTCGGGCAGGCGCCGCTCGCCTACCTCCTCTGGACGCGCCACCTCCGCCACCACCCCGACGACCCGGACTGGCCGAACCGCGACCGCTTCGTCCTCTCCTGCGGCCACGCCTCGGCGCTGCTCTACGCGCTGCTCCACCTCGCGGGGTACGGGCTGCCGCTGGAGGAGCTGAAGCGCTTCCGCCAGCTCGGCTCGAAGACGCCCGGCCACCCCGAGCGCGAGCTGACGCGCGGCGTCGAGACGACGACCGGGCCGCTCGGCCAGGGGGTGGGCAACGCCGTCGGCATGGCGATCGCCGAGCAGCTCCTCGGCGCGCGCTTCAACCGCGAGGGCTTCCCGGTCATCGACTACCGCACCTGGGTCTTCGCCAGCGACGGCGACATGATGGAAGGGGTCGCCTCCGAGGCCTGCTCCCTCGCCGGCCACCTCAAGCTCGGCAAGCTGACCGTCTTCTACGACGACAACGACGTCTCGATCGACGGGCCGACGTCGCTCGCCTTCTCCGAGGACGTCGGTGCGCGCTTCGCCGCCTACGGCTGGCACGTCCAGCGCGTGGACGACGGCAACGACCTCGGGGCGCTGGAGGCGGCGATCCACGGCGCCGCGGCGGAGACCGAGCGGCCGTCGCTCGTCGTGGTGCGCACGGTCATCGGCTACGGCAGCCCGCACAAGGCCGGCACCGCCGACGTCCACGGCTCGCCGCTCGGCAAGGAGGAGGCCGAGGCGACGAAGCGGGCGCTGGGCTGGCCGCTCGAGCCGCTCTTCCACGTGCCGGACGAGGCGCGCGCGCCGTTCGAGGAGGCGCGCAAGCGCGGGCGGCGGCTGCAGGCGGAGTGGGAGGAGCTGGTGGCGCGCTACGCGGCGGCGCACCCCGACGAGGGGAAGGAGCTGCGGGCGCGGCTCGCCGGCGAGCTGCCGGAGGGGTGGCAGGCGGCGCTCCCCACCTTCGAGCCGGACGAGAAAGGGATGGCGACGCGCGCCGCCTCCGGCAAGGTGCTCGAGGCGTTGGCGCCGGCGCTGCCGCACCTCGTCGGCGGCTCGGCGGACCTGACGCCCTCGAACAACACCAGGATCGAGGGCTCGGCCGATTTCTCGGCAACGGAGCGCAACGGCCGCTACCTCCGCTTCGGCGTGCGCGAGCACGCCATGGGCTCGATCTTGAACGGCATCGCCCTGTCGCGCGCCTTCGTGCCCTACGGCGGCACCTTTCTGATCTTCTCGGACTACATGCGGCCGCCGATCCGCCTGGCGGCGCTGATGGGGGTGCAGGCGGTCTATGTCTTCACCCACGACTCGATCTTCCTCGGCGAGGACGGCCCGACGCACCAGCCGATCGAGCAGCTCGCGGCGCTGCGCGCGGTGCCGCGCCTGGCGGTGATCCGCCCGGCCGACGCCAACGAGACGGCGCAGGCCTGGCGGGTGGCGATCGAGCGCCGGCACGCGCCGACGGCGCTGGCGCTGACGCGGCAGAACCTGCCGGTCCTCGCCGAGACGCGCGAGCGCGCCGCGGCGGGGGTGGGGCGCGGCGCCTACGTCCTCGCCGACCCGGCCGAAGGCGACCCGGAGGCGCTGCTCCTCGCCACCGGCTCCGAGGTCTCCGTGGCGCTCGCCGCGCACAAGGCCCTGGCGGCCGAGGGGGTGTGGACGCGCGTCGTCAGCATGCCCTGCTGGGAGCTCTTCGAAGCCCAGGACGAGGAGTACCGCGACGCGGTCCTCCCCCCGGCCGTGCGCAAGCGCCTGGCCGTCGAAGCCGGCGCCCCGCAAGGCTGGCACCGCTGGGTCGGCGAGGAGGGCGAGGTCCACGGCCTCGACCGCTTCGGCGCCTCCGCGCCTTACAAGGATCTGGCGAAGGACTTCGGCTTCACACCGGAAGTCGTCGCGGCGCGGGTGAAGAAGCTCCTCGGCCGATAGCCGGAGCTAGGGCTCGGGCGACTCGGGCTCCCACGCCACCCCGCCCGCGAACTCCCAGCGGTGCTCCGGCAGGTAGACGCCGACGCCGCGCTCGGGGGCGGTGACGGTGAAGGTCAAGGCGCGGCGGCGGTAGTCGTAGGGGGCGCCTTCCTTGGCGTGGACGGCGACGTCCACCTCGTAGTCGCCGGCGGCCAGGCGCAGGCTGGGGCAGACGACGCGCACGACCGCCTCGCCTTCGAGCTGCGCCGGGCGGAATCCGGCGAGGTCGGTGTTGGTGCCCCAGACCTCAACGCCGCGCGGCGTGGCGACGGCGATGCCGAAGACGAAGTCGGCGAGCGGGCGGGCGGCGCGCACCGTCAGCTCGAAGACCGCCGGCTCGCCCGAGACCAGGTGGTAGCGCTCCGCGGCCTCGGCGCCGGCGAGTAGCCGCAGCCCGACGACCTCCGCCTCCCCCGATCCCCAGTGCAGCGCCGCGGCCGCCGCGGGGTCGCCCTCCTGCTGCTCCTTCGCGGCCTGGTGCTCGCGGCCCTCCTCCTCCGCCACCGCCTGGCGGTAAGCGTCCACCACGCGCCGCGGCTCGCCGAGGAGGCGCAGGCGCCCGGCGTCGAGCCAGAGCGTGCGGTCGCAGACCTGCTCGACGAGGTCGAGCGTGTGGCTGACGAAGAGCAGCGTCCGGCCCGCCGCCAGGTGCTCCTCGATGCGCCGCAGGCAGCGATGGGCGAAGGCCTCGTCGCCGACCGCCAGCACCTCGTCGACGAGCAGCACGTCCGGGTCGGTGTGCACTGCCACCGCGAAGCCCAGCCGCACGTACATGCCGGAGGAGTAGTTCTTGACCGGCTCCTCCATGAAGTCGGCGAGGCCGGAGAAGTCGACGATCCCGTCGTAGCGGCGCTCGATCTCGCGCCGCGAAAGCCCCAGAATGGCGCCGTTGATGTAGACGTTCTCGCGGCCGGAGATCTCGGGGTGGAAGCCGGCGCCGAGCTCGATGAGCGCGGCGACGCGGCCGTCCACGACGACCCGCCCGGCGGTCGGGCGGAGGATGCCGGCGACGAGCTTCAGCAGCGTGCTCTTCCCCGAGCCGTTGCCTCCGACGACGCCGAAGGCCTCGCCGCGCCCGACCTCGAAGCTCACGTCCTCGAGCGCCGCGATCGCCTCCTCGGGCTTCAGGCGCGCGGTCAGGCTGCCTTCGAGGAGCGCGCTCTTGAGCGTGCGGAGCTGCTCGCCGGGAGCGGCGCGGCGGAAGAGCTTGGTCAGCCCCTCGACGCGGATCGCCGGGCCCGGCGCGGCGGCCGTCTCCACGCCGGGGCTCACACCGACTCCACGAGCGTGTCGCGCAGCCGGTCGAAGACCCAGGAGCCGAGCGCCCAGGCGACCAGGCTCACCAGCGCCATCTGCGCCCAGAGCAGCGGCTCCGGCCAGGTGCCATCGACGAGGGTCTGCTGGTAGGCGAGGGTAAACGGGGCGAAGGGGTTGAGCCGCACCAGCCAGCGCAGGACGTCGCTCTTGACGGCCGAGAGCGGATAGAGGATCGGGGTCAGGAAGAAGAGCAGGGTCAGGAGGTTGGCGAGGAGGTCGCGCACGTCCTTGAAGTGGACGTTGAGCGCCGCGATGCCGATCGTCAGGCCGGCGACGAGCGGCAGCTCGAGGAGGATCACCGCCGGCAGCAGCACCGCCGGCAGGCCGCCGACCCGCGCGTCGAGGAGGTAGCCGGCCGCCAGCGCCACGAGGAGGATCGGGATGGCGAGGAGGAAGTGGACGAGGTTCGAGAGCACCGCCACCATCGGCAGCAGCTCGGCCGGGAAGACCGCCTTGCGCAGCAGGCCGCCGTTGGCGATCAGCGACATCGACCCTTCGAGCAGCGACGACGAGACCCAGATCCAGGGGAAGAGACCGGCGACGAGGAATAGGGGGTAGTTCGGCACGCCGCCGATGCGCGGCTCGAAGACGACCGCGAAGACGAAGGTGTAGACGGCCAGGAGCAGCAATGGGTTGGCCAGCGACCAGAGGAAGCCCAGGGCGGAGCCGCGGTAGCGGGCCTTGAGCTCGCGGGCGGTGAGCGTCCAGAGGAGGCCGCGGTAGCGGAAGAGCTCGCGCGCGACGCGGAGCATGCGCGGCTAAGTGAACGCCGGGCGCCGCGCCGCGGGGTCCCAGCGCCAGACCGGCCCGCGGCCGGCGAGCCGCACGCCGCCGCGCCAGCGATCGACGCCATGGTCGCGCACCCAGTCGGCGCGGCCGGCGAGGAGGGCCTCGCCGAAGGGGGTGAGCGCGACCGCGTCGGCGGCGAGCGCCGGCTCCGGCGCCGAGGCCAGCGCGCGGAGGGTCAAGGCGAGGACCCGGTCGCCGAACCAGAGGCCGTGGTTGGGCCGCTCCATCGCGGCGACGGCGGGCAGCAGGTCGGGGAACCGGCGGGCGCCGCCGGCGACGGCGCGCAGGACCTGCTCCTCGCTGCGCGAGAGGCCGTTTGACGTCGAGGGGAGCTCTTCGAGGAGGCGCTCGAGGGCGGGCTCGAGGTAGGGGAGCGGCGAGGTGTCCGCGTCGAGCAGATCGGCGAGCGGCCGCGGGTCCTCGGCGCCGAGGGCGCTCCACGCCGCGGCGGCGAGCGCGCGCTGCGCGGGCGTGACCGGCCGGCGCTCGGGGTAGAAAGCCGCGAGTTGCTCGGGCGAGAGCTGCCCGAGGCCGGCGTAGCCGGGGACGTCGGGGTGCTCGCCGACCTGGACCAGGGAAGGCGGAGCGTTGCCGTTTGCTGCGGCGAGCAGCTCGACGAGCATCGCTTGGTCCCACGGGCAGCCGTCGAACCAGAAGACGGTCTCGGCGCCGCCGGCGGCGTGCGCCGCCGCCGGGTCCTGCAGCTCGTCCTCCGGCACCCCCCAGAAGGCGGCGCGGAGGGCGCGGCGTTCCGCGTCCGGCAGCCCCGCCGGCGTCGGGCCGACAGCCGGCGAGTCGCGCCAGGCGAGCACCTCGCCGGGCAGCCCGGCCCGCCGCAGCTCCTCGGCGGCGCAGTCGCCGCTGATGACGTGGAGCATCGGCGTCGCGGCTACGGCCGCCCCCACAGATCCTTCTCGCTCTTCGGCGCCGTCGGCCCGCGGCCGCGCCGCTCGCGCACCGCCGCCACCTCTTCGAGCGTCGCCGCCAGCGCCTGCCGCTGCGCCGCCGCCAGCTCGCCGATCCCCTTGAGCGCCAGGTTCACGAGCGCGTCCATCTCGTCGCGCCGGAAGCTCCTCTTCTCGCCCGTGCCCTGGATCTCGATCAGCTCGCCGGCCTCGGTGGCGACGACGTTCATGTCCACCTCCGCCACCTGGTCCTCGACGTACTCGAGGTCGAGGAGCGGCACGCCGTCGACGAGGCCGGCCGAAACCGCGGCGACGGGGCCGAGGAGGGGCCAGGCCGGGAGGTCGCCGGTCAGGAAGAGCCTGCCGAGCGCGAGGCCCGCCGCGACGTAGGCGGCGGTGACCGCCGCGGTGCGGGTGCCGCCGTCGGCCTGGAGGACGTCGCAGTCGAGGATCAGCGTGCGGTCGGGCATCGCCCCGAGATCCACCGCCGCGCGCAGGCTGCGGCCGATCAGGCGCTGGATCTCGGCGGTACGGCCGGAGGGGCGCCCCTGTGTCACCTCGCGCGCCGCGCGCGTGTGGGTGGCGCGCGGCAGCATCGAGTACTCGGCGGTCAGCCAGCCGCGCCCACTGTCGCGCAGGAAGGGCGGCACGCGGTTCTCGACGCTTGCCGCCGCCACCACCCGCGTGTCCCCCAGCTCGATGAGCGCCGACCCTTCGGCGAACTTCATGACCCCGGTCTCCAGCCGCAGCGGCCGGAGCGCGTCGGCGGCGCGCCCATTCGGCCGGGCGCGCGGCTGCGGCGAGCTGAGCGGGGTCGTCACGAGGGGATTGTAGACGTTAGACCACTTCCACCCACTCCATCGTCACCTGGTCGTCTTCGAGGTCGTGGCCGAGGATGCGGGTGGCCATGCTGCGGAAGCCTTCGCCGGCGTCGGTGACGCAGACGCTGTAGGTGGGCTCGCCCTCGGCGCCGGCGAGGCCGGCAGCCTCGAGGCCCTGCGCCACGACCTCGGCCACCGCCTCGGCGGAATCGACGAGGGTCACGTCCGGCCCCGCCACCCGCTCCAAGACGGGCACCAGCAGCGGATAGTGCGTGCAGCCGAGGACCAAGGTGTCGATCCCGGCGGCGAGGAGTGGCCCTAGGTAGCGCTCCGCCACCTCCTGGGTCAGCGGGTCGTCGTGCCACCCCTCCTCGACCAGCGGCACGAAGAGCGGGCAGGCGCGGCTCACGACTTGGAGGTCGGGTCGCACCGCCTGGAGGGCGCGGGCGTAGGCCCCCGAGCGCACTGTCGACTCGGTGCCGATCACCCCGACCGAGCCGCGCGAGAGCTCCGCCGCCCGCCGCGCCCCGGGCTCTATCACCCCCCAAGTCGGCAGCCGGGTCTCCATCTGCGGCAGCGCCAGTGCCGAGGCGGTGTTGCAGGCCACGACCACCGCCTTGACGCCGCGCTCCTCCAGGAACTCGATGTTGCGGCGGGTGTAGCGGGTGACGGTCTCGGGGGACTTCGAGCCGTAGGGGAGGCGCGCAGTGTCACCCAAGTAGAGGATCGACTCACTCGGCAGCCGGCGGCGGAGCGCCGCGGCGACCGTCAGGCCGCCGAGGCCGGAGTCGAAGACGCCGATCGGGCCCATGCGCGGCGCCTCCGCTCCCGCGCTCAGCGCGCCACCAGCGAGCGGTCGGCGGCGAGCGGGCGGCTGGTGTCGAGGTGGCCGCTGAAGGTCCGGCGCTGGCTGCCGTTCCACAGCAGCGCCACCGAGCGCACCGAGGGCACGCTCTCGGTCACCGCGTTGACCAGGCCGTAGACCATGTGCATCTCCGCGGTCGAGCCGCCCGGCGGCGGGTTGGGCCGCTCGGGCGCGCGGAGATCGACGTAGGCGGTCCCCTCCGGCCCGATCAGCACGGCCCCGACCTTCACGTCCTCCGGAAAGATGCGGCCCAGGGCGTCGTTCTGCGGCCCGACGAGCGCCGCGCGCACCACCGACCACACCTGGTGCGCCGGCACGTCGGTCGTTTCGAGGCGCCGCCGCTCGGCGACCAGCCCGCCCTGCGGGCCGGGGAAGTAGAGGACGGCCTCCAGGGTCATCCGCTTGCCGGTGCCGCCGGGGGGCGGCCCCTCGGCGCCGGCGATCTCGGCGTCCCGGCCGCGCGCCCACCACCAGACGAGCCCGCCGGCGACGACCAGCAGGGCGATGGCGAGCACCAGGCCCGCCGCCCGGCGGTTCATCGCGGCGGCTGCCCCGGCGGCTTTCCAGGCTGAGCGGGCTGGGCGGGTCCGGCGGCGGGCCCGGCCGGCGCCGCCGGCACGGCGGTCTGCTCGACCGACTCCTTGTAGCGGCCGATCGCCCGCACCAGCGCCTCGACCAGCTCGGCGCGGTAGGTCGCCTGGCCGAGCTTCTTTTCCTCCTCGGGGTTGCTCAGGAAGCCGAGCTCGACCAGCACCGCCGGCATTGCCGCCCCCACCAGCACACGGAACGGCGCCTGCTTGACGCCGCGGTCGCTCAGCGCCAGCGCCGTGTTGAGCTCCTGCTGCACCAGGCCGGCGAAGCGCTGGCTCTCGGCCAGGTGGTGGCTCTGCGCCAGGTCCCAGAGGATGAGCTGCAGGTCGTAGAGCGGGTCCGCGTCCCCCTCGGTCGGCATCGGTGCCCCGGCCGCGGCGGCGTTCTCGGCCGCCGCGGCGCGCGCGGCGCGCGGGTCGGTCGCCTGGGCGCTCAGGAAGTAGGTCTCGGCGCCGTGCGCGCCGGCGCCGCGCGAGGAGTTCAGGTGGATCGAGATGAAGAGGTCGCCCTTGTTCTGGTTGGCGATCGCGGTGCGGTTCTCGAGCGGCAGCAGGGCGTCGGCGGTGCGGGTCAGGACGACGCGCACGCCGAGGCGCGAGGCCAGCCGGTCGGCGAGCGCGCGGGCGAGCTGCAGCGTCAGGTCCTTCTCGGCCGCGCCGCCCGGGCCGATGGCGCCGGTCTCGGCGCCGCCGTGGCCGGGATCGAGGACGATCGTGCGGACGCCGCTCGGGCGCGACGGCGGCGTGAAGGCCGGCCCGGCCGGCTGCGCCAGGTCGGTGGCGTGGATGTCGAAGACCAGCCGGAAGGGGTTCTCGAGGACGTAGCTCTCCGACCGCGCGCCGGGGACGAGCGCGATCCGCACCCGCTGCGGCTCGATGGTCACGCCTTGCACCAGCGGGTCCTGGACGACGGGGGTCGCCGGGACCGCCAGCCGGTCGGAGAGGACCTCCACCTCCACCCCCCCCGGCGTCTCGACGAGGCGGTAGCGCGGCATCTCGCCGAACTGCAGGACGACGGTCGTCGTCCCCTGGAGGTGGACGACGTCGACGGCGACCGGAACCTGCCTGGCGGTGCGTTGGCCGATGGCGAGCCGCGCCTCGGTGGGGCGCCACTCGAAGGCGTAGCCGGCGAGCGCGCCGTAGGTCCGCTCGAGGAAGTCGACCGGCACCTGCGGGCCGCCGTCGCCCAGGTTGACCGGCTGCGACAGGGAGACGATGTCGTCGCCGACGGTCACGACCGAGCTGCCGGGGGCGAGGACGATCGGCTTCTCGGGCGCCTGCCGCAGCGTCAGGGTCCAGCTCCCGCTCTCGGCGTCGCGCGCCAGCGTCCCTTCGAGGGCGTCGGCGAGCGGCGCGAGCGCGACCAGCGGCCCGGCCGGGGCGAGGGTCACGGGCACCGCCAGCGCCTGCCCTTCGAGGGTGACGACGGGCGCCCGCGCGGCCCCTTCCCCCTGCGCCGCCGAGCGGGCGCCCTGTGCGGCGGCGAAGGCGAGGGGCAGGAGGCAGGCGAGCCCGAACAGGCGGCGCGCGGTCATCCGGCGAAGGATACACTCTTGCCTATGGAGATAAGACAGTTCCGGGTGGTGGTGCGGGCGCGGAGCTTCGAGCGCACCTGCCGCTTCTACGGCGAGTCGCTGTCGCTGCCGCGGCTGGCGAGCTGGGAGCGCGAGGACCTGCGCGGCGCCCTCTACCTCGCCGGCCCCGGCGTGATCGAAGTCGTCGGGCGCCCGGCCAGCGACGACTCCGGCGACTACGACGAGGTTTTCGAGTACCAGGGCCCGGAGCACAAGCTGCTGCTGGTTTTCCAGGTTCCCTCGGCCGAGAAGGCGTACGAAGAGGCCCTCTTCCGCGACAAGGAGATCCCCGGCGGCCTCCGCCGCGACGCCGAAGGCCTCCTCTTCGAGACCCACGACCCCGACGGGGTCAAGATCTACCTCCGCCAGCCGGACTGAGCCGCTTCCCTTGACAATCGACAGGAGCGGGCCTACCCTTCTCCTGTAGAACGTCAAAGGGAGGCGAAGCCGCATGGGCAGCGACAAGTCGGACCTCCTGCAGGGCACGCTCGACATGCTGATCCTCAAGGCCCTCGCCGGCGGCCCGATGCACGGCTGGGGGATCGCCCAGCGGCTGCGGCAGATGTCGGACGAGGTGCTGCAAGTGCAGCAGGGCTCGCTCTACCCGGCGGTCCACCGGCTGGAGCGCCAGGGGTGGATCCGCTCTTCCTGGGGACCTTCGGAGAACAACCGCCGCGCCCGCTACTACGAGCTGACCGCCGCCGGGCGGCGCGGGCTGGCCACGGAGACGGAGAGCTGGGAGCGGCTGGCCGCGGCCGTCTTCCAGGTGCTCCGCACCTCATGACCGGCGGGCGGGCGCGGCCGGCGCTGCGCAGCCTCTTCCACCGGCTGCGGACGCTGCCCCGCGCCGCCGCGCGCGACCGCGAGACCGAGGAGGAGCTGCGCTTCCACCTCGAGATGGAGATCGAGAAGCACCGGGCGCGCGGTCTGGCGCCGGAGGCGGCGCGCCAAGCGGCGCTGCGCGACTTCGGCGGCGTCGAGCAGGTGCGCGAGGCCTGCCGCGACGAGCGCGGCCTGCCGTTTTTCGAGACCACGACGCGGGACCTGCGCTGGTCGCTGCGCGTCCTGCGCAAGGAGCCGGCGTTCAGCGCCACCGCGATCGTCGTCCTCGGGCTCGGGATCGGCGCCGTGACGGCGATCGCGCCGATCGTCCACGCCGTCCTGCTCGCCCCGCTTCCCTACCCGGCTCCCGACCGGCTCGTCGCGCTCTGGGAGAGCAACCCCGAGCGCGGCTGGGAGCACGAGACGGTGGCGCCGGCCAACCTCCTCGATTGGCGCGAGCAGGTGCGGGCGTTCGCGGGCGCGACCGCCTACGGCTGGGTCGGGGGCTGGGCGCTCGGCGGCGTCGGCCGCCCCGAGCGCCTCGAGGGGGTGGACGTCCTCGGCCGCTTCTTCACCGTGCTCGGCGCGCCGCCGCGGCTCGGCCGCGACTTCCACGCCGACGAGCACTGGACCGGGGGCGAGCGCACGGCGGTCATCAGCCACGACCTCTGGCGCCGCCGCTTCGCGGGGGACCCCGGCGTCCTGGGGCGCCGCATCGAGCTCGACGGCGAGCCGCGCACGATCGTCGGAGTGGCGCCGCGCGGCTTCGCCTTCCCCCGGCCCGGCCTCGACGTCTGGGTGCCGGCGGACTTCCCGCGCAGCGCCGCCGGCGAGGTGTGGTTCCGGCGCGCCCACTTCCTGCACGGCGTGGCCCGCCTGCGGCCGGGCGTCTCGGTCGCCGCCGCCAACGCCGAGCTCGCCGCCGTCGCGGCGCGCCTCGAGCGCCGCTATCCCGAAACCAACCGGCTGATGGGCGCCGGCGCGACGCCGCTCAAGGAGTGGCTGGTGGGCGACGTCCGCCGCCCGCTCCTGGTGCTCCTCGCCGCCGTCGTCACCCTCCTCCTCGTCACCTGCGCCAACACCGCCGGCCTGCTCCTCGCCCGCTCCGGCGCGCGGGCGCACGAGCTGGGCCTGCGCGGCGCGCTGGGCGCCTCGCGCGGCCGGCTGGCGCGGCAACTGGTGACCGAGAGCCTCGTCCTCGCCGCCCTCGGCGGCGCGGTGGGCGCGCTGCTCGGCGCGGCCGGCACCCGCCTGCTGCTGCGGCTCGCCGCCGACACCCTGCCGCGCTCCCACGAGGTGGGGGCCAGCCTCGCCGCGCTCGGCGCGGCGCTCGGCGCCACCGCCCTCGCGGTGCTCCTCTTCGGCGTGGTACCCGCCTTGCGCCTGGCGAGCGCGCCGCCCGCGCCCCTGCTGCGCGGGCAGGGCGGCGGCCGCGTCACCGCGGGCCGGGAGGGACCGTGGAGCCGGGGCTTCCTGGTCTTCGCCGAGGTGGCGCTGGCGATGGTCCTGCTGGCGGGCGCGGCGATCACGCTGCGCAGCCTGGGCGCGCTGACTGCGGTCGACCCCGGCTTCCGCCCCGAGGGACGCGTCGCCGTCGACCTCGCGCTGCCGGGAGCAAGCTATCCCGAGAAGGCGCAGGTCCACGCCTTCTACCAGCGCCTCCTCGCCGAGGCGCGGGCCCTGCCCGGCGTGGCGGACGCCGCGCTCGCCAGCAGCCTCAGCCTCGAAGGGCGCAACTGGACCTCGGACATCGTCCTCGAAGGGCGGCCGGCTGCGGAGGCCGTGATCGACGTCAACCGACGCATCGTCAGCCCCGAGTACTTCCGCACCGCCGGCGTGCGCCTGCTGCGCGGTCCCGGCTTCGACCCCGGCACCGACGCGGCGTCGCCGCCGGTCGTCGTCGTCAACCAGGCCCTGGCGCGGCGGCTCTTCGCGGACCGCGATCCGCTCGGCAACCGGCTGGCGATCGAGGGGATGGGGGAGACGTTCTGGCGGACGGTGGTGGGGGTGGTCGCCAACGAGCGGGTGGGGAGCCTGGCGGCCGCCGACTCCCTGGAGGTCTTCGTGCCGCTGGGGCAGGAGACCGGGGGCGAGCTCGCGGACCTGCCGCTGCGTAGCGCGTCGCTGCTGCTGCGGGCGGGCTCCGGCGACCCGGCGGCGCTGCTGCCGCCGCTGCGCGCGCGCATCGCCCGGCTCGACCCCGAGCTGCCGCTCTACGACGCGCGCACCCTCGCCGGCATGCTCGCCGAGGCGACTCGCCGCGAGCGGCTGCTGGCGGTCCTGCTCGGTCTCTTCGCCGCCATCGCGCTGGTCCTGGCGGCGGTCGGTCTCTACGGCCTCATCGCCTTCACGCTGGCGGCGCGGCGGCGCGAGATCGCGATCCGCATCGCCCTCGGCGCCGGCTCGGCGCGCGTCGCCTGGACGACCACCGCCTGGGCCCTTGGCCTCTGCGCCCTCGGCCTCCTCGTCGGCCTCCCCCTGGCCGCCGCCGCCAGCCGAGGCCTCGCCGGCCTCCTCTACGGCGTCGCGCCCGCCGACCCGGCAAGCCTCGCGGCAGCGGCGGCCGTCCTCGCCGCCACCGCCTTCGCCGCCTCGCTCCTCCCGGCTCTCCGCGCGACCCGCGTCGACCCGATGGCGACCCTGCGCGTCGAGTGAGCCGCGCCGGCCGCGCTCACCATTCCACCCGGTAAACCGCCACTACCTGCGCCTTCCCCTTGAGCTGCATCGCCGCGACCGGCGCCAGGGGCGGCGGGCTGGCGAGGGCGGCGCGGAGGGGCTCGGCGATCAGGATCTCGCCGCCTTGGGCCTCGGCGCAGAGGTGGGAGGCGGTGTTCACCGCATCGCCCAGGACGGTGTACTCCAGCCGCCGCTCGCTGCCGACGTTGCCGGCGAAGACCTCGCCGGCGGAGAGGCCGATCCCCACCTCCAGGCGCGGCCGCCCGCGCGCCGCCCAGGCGTCGTTGAGCCGCGCCAGGCCGCGCTGCATCGCCACCGCCGCCGCCACCGCGCGGTCGGCGTCGTCGGGGCGGGCGAGCGGCGCGCCCCAGAGCGCCATCAGCGCGTCGCCGATGAACTTGTCGAGCGTGCCGCCGTGCTGGAAGACGATCTCCACCATCTCGGTGAAGTAGTCGTTGAGGAGGCCCGCCGTCTCCTCGGGCGCCAGCCCCTCGGAGAGCGCGGTGAAGCCGCGGATGTCCGAGAAGAGCACGGCGACGCGCGTCTTCGTGCCGCCGAGCTGCACCCGCTCGGCGTGGCCGGCGATCTCGGCCGCCAGGTCGGGCGCGAAGTAGCGCTGGAAGTTCGACAGCACGATCGCCTCGCGCCGCACCTGCTCGACCAGCTCGCTGTTCTCGATCGCCACCGCCACGATGCCGGCGAAGGCGGAGAGGAAGTCGAGGTCGCCGGCGTCGAAGGAGTGGATCAGCGACAGGTTGTCGAGGTAGACGATCCCCAGGCAGCCGCGCGAGCCGAGCAGCGGGGCGCACATCGCGCTCTGCACGCCGTGGGAGTGCATGGTGTCCTCGCCGAAGCGGCTGTCGGCGGGGGCGTTCTCGATGAGCAGCGCCAGGCGCTCCTCCATCGCCTTGCGCGCCACCGCCCGCGGCACCGACGCCGGCGCCGGCATCTCCGCGCCGCGGGTGCGCCAGATGCGCGGCGCCAGCGCCTCGCCGGAGGCGCCGGTGAGGATGCCGACCCGGTCGGCGCTCATCACCTCGAAGGCGAGGTCGGCCACCTTCTCGAGCAGGCGGTCGAGCTCCGGCTGGCGCGAGAGGGTCTGGGCGATGTCGAGGAGGAGGGCGAGCTGCAGCGCCTGGCGCTCGGCGTCCGAGCCGGCGCGGCGCAGGACCGACGCGGTGACCGTGCCGAGGCCGCCCAGCGTGCCGCTGCCGGGGGCGAGCGGCTCGCCCGGGGCGCGCACCGGCACCTGGCGCAGGATCGTGGCGTCGAGGAGCTCCTCGTCGCCGGCCGCCAGCTCGCTCGGCAGCTCTTCGAGCGCGAAGGCGAGCTTGGCGAAGGCGAGGGTGTCGCCGGCGCGGGCGACCGCTTCGGCCACCCGTTTGCCGTTGAGGAAGGTGCCGTTCGTCGAGCCGAGGTCGCGCACCCGTAGGGTGGCGCCGTCCGGCTCGAGCTCGGCGTGGCGTCGCGAGACGGTGGGCTCGCGCACCGGCAGGTCGCAATGCTCCGAGCGGCCGACGGTATAGGCGCGCCCGCCCGGCAGGACAAAGGTGCGGTCGCCGGCGGCGACGAGGCGAAGACTCAAGGCGGTTGGCTCCGGGCGCGGGCGGCCCCGCGCCCCGGTCTAGCTCGGCGGCGAGTCTAGGGGGTCACGGCGCGTAGCGCACCTGCACGCGGGCCTGCTTGCAGATGGGCGGGCAGCCGGGTCCGTTCGGCTGCACTACATGGTAGGTCGGGTGGACGACCTCCGAGCTGCTTCCCGCGCCGGCGGTGACGCGCACCGTCAGCTCTTCGGCCGTGACTCCCTCGAAGAAGAGGCCCGCGTCGCAGCCAGGCGCGGCCTCGCAGCGGGAGGTGCGGCTGGTGCCGTCCGGGAGGATCACCTCGACGGTGTACGGAGGGGCGGGAGCGTTCTCCACCACGACGGTGATCCCGTCGGAGCAGCCGATCATGGTGCAGGCCTTTGGCTCCGGGGCCGGCGGCGCCGGCTGGCAGCCCGGCAGGATCGACAGGACGACGGCGCCGAGGAGAGAAGAGACCTTCATGACACACGGGCTCCGAACCGTCGATCCGTGCCTGCAAGCGTCGCGCCGCGAGCCCGCTTGGAATGGCCTCAGGGTTGTCCGCTGTTGGAGCGCTGTGCTAGCCTACCGGCCGTCCCCGACCGGGACACGTGGCGCATTCGTCTAGGGGTCCAGGACGCCGCCCTCTCACGGCGGTAACACGGGTTCGAATCCCGTATGCGCTACCAGCAGTAGAATCAAAGAGTTACGCGCTCATCTCCTCCTAAACCACCGGAAACCGGGCACGTAACAGAGCGTGCCATGTCGGCTCGTTCGTGGCCGCAATTTCATGTCGCAGCGCCCCAAAGGAGTAGAGCGAGAGTTCGTGGACAGTTGCTGGGTGAGTGCTACAATGTTCAGCATTGGAAGGAGGTTCTCATGCTCCGGCAGCTTGTGCTCATGACTGCGCTGTCGTTTAGCGTCGACGTCCCGCCGACAGCCCTAGCGGCCATGCCGTCTGCGGGCCACGACTGCGACTCGGTCGAGCAGGCCACGAAGATCCCGAAGTCCGATCTAGATGGGAACGGTGTAGTCACTCGCGATGAGTGGCTAGGCGGCAAAGTGTCGTTTCGCCTCCATGACCGCAACGGCGACGGCGTGCTGACGGCGCCAGATGAGGTCCGTTCCCGGGCACATCGCGCGGACGAGCGGAGACTGGTGAGTCGCTGCATCCGGTTCCGCCATCTCGACCGCGATGAGGACGGGCTCGTCTCCCGCGCCGAGTGGTGGAGGTCCGCCGGCGAGTTCGGCCGCCTCGACCGCGACCGAGACGGGGTATTGAGCCAGTCGGAGTTCCTGGCCGTGGGGGACTCCCTACGTTGAACTCCTGCGCCCTCGTTCACGGCTGCCAGCCGACGACGAGCAGGAGCGACCGCGACGGCAGCGGATGGAAGTGGACGTCGGCTACTCCCTCGACTGGTTCACCCGGCAGCCTCGAGACGTAGAAGTACTCGATCTCGGGGTCCTCCCGGTCCAGGAGGTTGTGCACGTCGAGGCCGATCCGCAGCCCCTTGCCGAGCCGATACCCGGCGCGGAGGTTGATCAGCGACGACGAGCCGCTGCGTACTGAGTCGTCCTCGATCAAGGGGGCCGCGCCGAAGTAACGCCAGCGCAGCGAGCCGAAGGGGCCCCGAGGGCGGTTCAGGACGAGCGCCAGGGCCACCGTGCGCTCGAGCGCCCCAGGTATGCGGTCCCCCTCCAGGGCGAAGTCGGTGAACCGCGCCCGGGTCCAGGTGGCGTCCAGCTCGAGCGCTAGGTGAGGGCTGAGCTGGTAATGGTTTGTCCATTCGATCCCGGTGCGGCGGCTCGGCCGCTTCGCCTCGGTGCCTCCGGCATCGCCGACGAACATGAGCTCGGAGTCGAGTTCCAGCACGAACGCCGTTAGCGTGGTGTGCAGCCCGGCGACCGCCGTGGTTCGCACGCCGACGTCGGCGCCGCGCGCGGGAACGAGCAGATCCACCCGCGGGGCCGGCTCGCCGGTCGTAGGGTCGACGTGCAGGGTGGCGCCGCGGGCGTCGTTGCTGTGGTAACCGAGCCCGGCGTTCAGGTAGACCTCGGTCTGGCGCCAGGGCCCCACCACCAGGCCGGCCTTCGGGCTCACCAGAGTCTGCTGCGCGGCGTCCGAGTTGGCGGCGGCGGTGCTCGTCACTTCGACACGCTGGTGGTCGATCCGCAAGCCGCTGTAGGCGCGGACCTTCTCGCCCCAGGAGGATTCGACCATCACGTACGGTCCGGCGGCGAGCTGGCGGATGTCATCGGCACGGACGACGCCCGTGCGCACGCGATTCGCGGTCGGGAAGAGGCCGTTGGCGATGTCGTCGTAGCGCAGGTCGAGGCCATAGGTCACGTCGAGGTCCGTGGCCGGCGCGAGCCACTGACCACCGAGTGCCAGCCCGCCGACCCACCGCCGGTCGAGCTGCTGGAACTGGTCGCCGCGCTCGGGATCGCTGAGGAAGTAGGTAAAGTCGGAGATGAGGTCCAGGTCGTAGCGCAGCAGGTAGGCCGTGAACTGCGTCAGGCTTCGCGCGCCGGCGCGGTGGGTCTCGACCGACACGCTGTGTCGGCGCGTGCTGCCCCGCGGACCAGGGTCGATCAGGCCGAAGCGGCCGATCTGCCCGGAGCGCACCGAGCGCGCCGGCACCTGGTCGGTCGACAGCCAGTCGGCGCCGTAACCGAGCGCGACCACCGACCAGCCCCGGAGCGGTGAGCCCCGCTCGTAGCGCAGCAGTCCTCGATAGCCGGAGTAGTCCTCGGGACGTTCCCACGGTCCATCGGACCGGAACAGGTCGATGGCCGCGAGCAGGTCGCCGCCGCGCACCGCGCGGGAGCCGGCGAGCAGCAGCCGTTCCGCACGCGGGGTTCCGCCGGTCGCCGTGAGGACCGGCCGTGCCAGCGCGCGCGTGAACGCGAAGTCGACGCTTCCGGCGGCGGAGAAGTCGCCGACGTCGGCGTGATAAGGGCCCTTCCTGAACCGCACCACGTCGACCAGCTCGGGGATCACGAAGTTGAGGTCGGAATAGCCCTGGCCGTGCCCGTGGCTGGGGAAGTTGACCGGCATGCTCTCGACCCGGGCACTGAAGTCGGTTCCGTGGTCGAGGTTGAATCCGCGCAGGAAGTACTGGTTGGCCTTGCCACCGCCGCTGTGCTGCGTGGCGATGACCCCTGGCACCGTCTCCACCAGCTCGCCGGGGCGCAGCAGCGCCCGCTGCTGGAGGTCCGAGTGTCCGGTCACTCCCTCGGTGGCTGAGCGGGCGACGCCGACCAGGTCATCAGAGCGGGCTCGCACCTCGAGCACGTCTTTGACAACGATGGCTGCCTCGTCCGGCTGCAGCTGGTGCTGCGCGGGGATCTCTTGACCGGCGGCCACGGCACGCGGCACCGCTTGGACCAGGCCGAGGGAGACCAGGTCGCTGAGCGTCCAGGCGATGAGGAGGGCTGCATCGAAAGACATGTCTTCTTCCCCCTAATGGCAGGCCATGGGGAGCCGTGGCTCCGCCCCGGCCCACCGTGCGTCGACTCGGGCGAAAACCGGCGAGTGAGCTGGCTAGCGCCGCCGGGGGAGGACAGGAGGCGCCCGCGGCGCGGCGCCTAGGACGAGCTCGAGGCGAGGCGCCCATGGGGCGGGTGGCGGGACGGCGGACCGGTCCGAGTGATGGGGAGGAGGCAGCGCCGGCACCAAGCGAAGCGTGAGCGCTCCGCCCGTCACCACGGTGGCGCCGGGCTCGTTTTCCGGTCGCTCATCGGGCCGGCGCGCCGGCTCCGGCGTCGCGTCGTGCTGGTGGTGATGCGGCGCGTTGAAGGGGTGGTGGTGATAGGAGCCGCCTCGCGGCGAGACGTGACGGTGGCCGTAGGTCGCGTGCTCAAGGTGGAGGACGAGGCAGGCCAGGGCGCAGGCACTGAGGCCCGCGGTCGGCAGCCGCCGCCTGCGCCACAGACGCACCGATCGGCGGCGGCGTCCGCCACCCGGTTCGATCACGGGGCGTTGCTCCCGCGCAGCGCGATTAGCGGGTCCACCGAGAGCGCCCGCCGGGCCGGCCCGGCGGCGCCGGCCAGGGTGATCACGGCGAGCACGGCGGTCGCTGCGGCGAAGACCAGGGGATCGCGCGGCGAGACCCCGTACAGCAGGGCCGACAGGAAGCGGCTGGCCACGAGCGCCCCGGTGATCCCCAGTAGCAATCCCGCCGCCGCGACCTTGGCCACCTGGCCGACGACCTCCTGCATGATGTCCGACCGTCCGGCACCGAGCGCGATGCGCAGACCGATCTCGGGCACTTGCTGGTCGACGAGGAAGGACATCACCCCGTAGACGCCGACCACGGTCAGTAGCAGGGCGAGCAGGGCGAAGGCGCCGAGCATAGCGAGTACGAAGCCGCGGCGGCGGTAGGCCTGGCCGACCACCTGGTCCATGGGCTGAATGAACGACACCGACTGCTCGGGGTCGATTGCCAGGAGCTGCGCCTTGAAGGTCGGCGCGAAGCCGGCCGGATTGGGCACGCGGGTCCTCACCACCACCCCCAACCCGCGGAACGGGGTGTGCGCGAAGGGGAGGTAGAACTCCGGCTGCGGCTCCTGCTCCAGCCCGTCGTGCCGGATGTCACGAACGACGCCGATGATCTGGTGCTCGCTGCGGCCGCGGAACGGGATCACCACCGTCTGGCCGACCGGCGACCGGCCTGCGGGCAGGAAGCGCCGGACGAACCGCTGATTGACCACCATGGTGCCGGATCTGGCGCCGCGTTCGAACTCGTGTCCCGCCACCAACGGGATTCCCATGGTGCGGAAGAAGGCCGGGGTCACCGCGCGGAGCGCCGCCGTCCCGTCTCCCGGTCGTCCGCCGGCGGAGATCACCGGCAGGTCGAAGTCGATGCCGACTTGCGTTCCCGGCAGCGCGGTGGTGCCGGCGGCGGCGACCGCTCCAGGGGCGGTTTCGAGCCCTTCAAGGAGCCGGTCGAAGAAGGCGTTCTTCTCGGCCGGCTCGCGATGCTTGTGCTCGGGCAGGTAGATCTGGACCGCGAGCAGCCCCTCAGGCTGCCAGCCCGGCTCGACGCGCTGCAGGCGGACGAGGCTGCGCAGCATCAGGCCGGCGGCGACGACGAGGACGAGCGACAGCGCTATCTCGGTGACCATGAGCGCCTGCCGCAGCGGACTGCGGCGCAGCCCCGCCGCCGGGCGCGACATCCCGGCGCGCAAGCGGCCGAAGAGGTCGCCGTGGAAGAGCTGCAGCGTCGGGAGGAGGGCGGCCACCAGGCCGGCGAGCAGGGCGACGCCGAGTGTGAAGGCGACCAGGCGGGCATCGAGCTCCACGCCCTTGAGCTGCCAGAGGTCCTGGGGACCGTAGCGCACCAGGAACACGAGGCCCGTGTGGGCGAGCGCGAGGCCGGTCACCCCACCGAGGATCGCCAGCACCACGCTCTCCCCGATCAGGTGGCCCACCAGGTGCCGGCGGTCCGCGCCGATGGCCAGGCGGATGGAGAACTCCGCCGTGCGCAGAGTTGCCCGCGCCATGAGCAGGTGGGACACGTTGACGCAGCAGATCAGGAGGATTGCTGCGACCGCCACCTGCAGGACCAGGAGCAGGAGACGGGCGTTGCCCACCAGCTGGTCGCGCAGCGAAAACAGCGCGACCTGCCAGCCGTCATACACCGCCGGCGTCTCGCGCGCCAGCGCTGCCGCGAGGCCCGCCAGCTCGCGACGGGCGCCCGCGAGCGAGACGCCGTCGCGGAGGCGCGCTATGACCAGCAGGTTGCGCGCCCGCGTGTCCGGCGAGGCGGGGCTGATCTGGAGGGGAAGCCAGAGCTGCACCTCAGCGCTGGGGAACTCGAGCCAGGAAGGCATCACACCGAGGACCGCGCACGCCCTCCCCTCCAGGCGGAGGCTCCGGCCCACGGCCTCCGCGTCGCCGCCGAGCCGTGCCCGCCAGAAGCCGTGAGAGACGACCACTGCGCAGGGCGCTCCCGCTCGGGCATCCTCCGGCCGCAGGCCACCGCCGAGCACCGGCGCGACACCGAGCAGGTCGAACAGCTCCGGGGACACCTCCGCCGCCAGGACCTCCTCGGGATCGCCGGTGTCGGTCACGGCGATGCCGTCGAAGCGGTACGCGGCGAGGGCCGAGAAGGAACGGCTCCGCTGTCGCCAGTCGACGAACCCTCGCTCGCTCACCGCTGAGGTCTCGCCCGGGGTGTCACGGTGCATTCCCCACAGCACGGTCAGTCGGTCGGCCTGCGGGTACGGCAGCGGCTGGAGCAGCACCGCGTAGAGCACCCCGAAGACGAGGCTGTTGGCGGCGATGCCGAGCGCGAAGGTGGCCACGATCACGACTGAGAAAAGTCGGTCGTGGCGCAGCAGCCGCCAGCCAGCGGCGAGGGCGGAGGTGACGAGCTCGCGGGTCATCGTGACGCCTCGGCTTCGCTGCCGGCGCGGCCGAAAACCATGGGCAGCAGCGGCGCCTCGCGCTGACCGTCCACCTCGAGCAGGCGGCTCAGCTCGTCGTCGAGGAAGCCGCCGACCATGCACGAGGCTAGGCCCAGCGAGGTGGCCGTGAGACCGAGGTTCTGGCCCACCTCGCCGGCCTCGATGAGCAGCAGGCGGTAACCACGATCCTGGTACTTGATGGTCGTGCGCTGGAAGATGGCGGTCACCACCAAGACCAGGGCCGCGCCCGAGAGGTCGATCTCACGGAAGTTGACGCAGGCTTCGAGGCGCTCGCGGTCGAGCCCGCGGCGCACCAAGTCGAGCCCGTGGTCCTCCACGTTGTAGTGATAGACACCGGCCTCCATCTCGTCAACGCAGAGCGGCAAGACGTAGATCTCCAGCGGATAGAGCGCGCCCCCCGAGGCGACGGCCCGGAACCGCTGTTGCGCGTCAGTGATGCCGTAGCCGAAGTACAGCAGCCGCGAGACCTCCTCCATACGGAGCGCCTCGCCGCTGTAGCGGCGCACCGATCGACGACGCGCGATCACCTGCTCCAGCGGGCTGGCCGGCGCGACGGGGTCGAGCGGCACCTCGGGGCCTAAGCTGTAGACCTTGTAAGGCCCGCTGATCAGCTTCTTGATCAGCGGTGAGGCGTTCACCCGCCCCAGCTCCACGCCGTAGGCGCGGGCGCTGATCGGCGTCAGCTTGGTGTTCTCGTGGAAGACCTCACTCAGCGACGGAGGGGCCTCCAGGTCCTCCAGCCGGCCTGTCCTGGCGAAGCGTTTGATATGGCGGCCTTCGTATTGCACGCAGGCACCTCCTCTAGGGATAGGGATGGGGCCATGGGTTCAACCCGGCGGTCTGCCCCCAGCCGAGCCGCTGCGGGACCTCGTGGAGGCGCTCGACGCCGAGATAGGGAAAGTTGTGATCGCCGTGCAGCGGAACGAGCCCTGGGACCAGGACACGCACCACGTGGAAACCTGCCTGCGCCACGTCCGGCGCTGTGATGTCGCAGACGATCGCCTCCCATCCTGCCGCCGACAGCGCTCCGAGGCAGCGCTCGACGTCTCCGCGGACCGTCCCGGTGGAGAGGTCGGCCAGTGCACCGAGCGGCACCTCGTCCTCGATCTCGGCGCAGAAGGCGAGCGCCGGCGCGGCGAGCTCGGGCCGCTTGAGATAGAGCATGCAATGGAAGTCGAAGGCGGTCACGTCGCTGAAATCAGCCCGTGGCTGCCAGCCGCCGAGCCGGCGGGCGAGGTAGCGGAAATAGGGGATCGACTGCCCCATCTCGTCTAGGCACTTGGCGACCGCCCGCCGGGGCTCGAGCCGGGTGGCGGCGGCGATGACCAGGGTGGATCCGAGCTCCGTCGGGCGACGCATGACTGAGAAGACCGTCGGCACCGGGATGTCGAGGGTCAGGTCAAAAAACGCCAGCTCGACCTCCGGTAGGTCGGTGTGGAAGTCGCTCGCAACCTGCGCGCGCAGCGCCGGGTCGTCGATCGCGATCCGGCGCTGCACCCGGCGATGAAGCCAGCTGATCGTCGCGGCGTCGCGCTCGATCACCTCGTACAGGCCAGACAGAATCGCTTCCTCGAGGGTCACGCCGGCGGCCAAACCGCTTGAGGCGTTGACGGCGATCGAGGGCCGGCTTGCGTCTGCGCGGTAGCCGACATAGACGAGGTCGGCGGGGACCAGGCGTGCCCGCTCGTGTGTCAGCGACCAGCACCAGATCCAGTCGCAGCAGGTGTCGGCGTCGAAGTAGGTGAGGCGGTGCGGCGCCGCGTCGGCCTGGCCGCGCGCGTGGAGGCGCAGCAGGTCGGGATGGACGGCATGCTCGGCCAGCTCGCGGTAGCTGCCGCGGACGATCCGCGTGCGGTCGTGCACCATCATGCAGTAGCGCTCGACGGCCTCGCCCAGGGTGGCCGCCAGGGCCTCCACCGCGGTGGCGCCGCCGCCGCCCGCCTTGCTGGCGCTCGGGGCGGAGAAGCGGCCGGAGTCGGCCGCCAGGATTCCCAGGGCCAGCCGCCTCGGATCCAGGGCACGGAACACTCCCACCGGCAGCGTCCGGATCATCCCGGCGTGGGCCGACACCAGCGCGCAGCCCCGCCGCAGCGCCTCCTCCGGCGCGCTGAACGGAACGTCGGCCAGCCGGACGGCGAGACCCGCAGGGGGCTCAGCCGCGGCGGTCGTTGGTCGGGGTCTGGCCGTAGAGCGCCTCCTTCCACGGGAACGGGTGGGGACGGAGCGCCGCGTCGCCGTCGAGGCGCGGGATGCGCCAGACATCGTGGCTCTCGGTGTCCCAGGTCGCGAGATCGACCGCTAGGAAACGTCCGGCGAGGTGCGGAACCTGGTAGCCGCTGAAGAGCTTGACCAGCTCGGTGACCGCCACTCCCGCCAGCACCTCGCGCTGGGCCGGGAGCAGGCCCTCGACGCCACCGGCGAAATAGGACTCGAGACCGGGCAGAGGCTGTAGCAACGGCACCTGGCCGCGCAGCCGCGCCTCGAAGCTGCGATACGAGGCGGTGTCCCCGGGCACGAAGAGCGGCCCGACCCAGGCCTCCCGGGCCGAGAGCACCCGGATCAGCAGCCACGGGCGCCCGCTCACCCGCGACCACTCGTCGATGGCCGCGAGCTGCTCGTAATCGTGGTGGTCCGCCGCCAAGACGACGGCGTGGGGCGTCGCCTCGCCGGCAGGGAGGGCCCGTGGCCCGGTGCCCTCGAGCGGGATCGGCTCGGCGAAGCCCGAGGCCGTGAGCAGCTCCCGCACCGCCTGCGCCAGGCGCCGCTCGCCGGCCACGTCGATCCGTGTGGCGGCGAGCCGCGCCTGCTCCGCCGCGCCACCGCCGCTGGTGAAGTGCGAGAAGAAGACGAGCTGCCCGGCATGGTGGGCGCTCTCGTCGGCGCTCAGGAGATGCCCATTGGCCTCCTCCAAGCAGCGCGACCGCTCCAGGTGGTCGAGGAGCGCCCGGGCCGCGTCGCGGGGCACGCCCCGCGCTTCGGCCTCACGGAGGATGCCTTCCTCGTCGCGGCCACCGTCGAGCAGGGGGATCAGCTCGCCGAAGGCGGCCTGCGCGCGCTCGTTGCGGAGGTGAACCCGGCAAAGCTCGTTGGTGCCGCCGCGGAGGACCCAGCGATCGTCGGCGAGGGGGAAGATGGTGAGGAACCGTTTGAGACGTGGCGCATTCATGGCTCGCTCCTTCACATGGCTTGCGCTCGGCCGGCGGCGGCGGGCTGGCCATCGCCCCAAGCGAGGGCGGTACGCAGACCTTCCTCGAGCGCCTCCGCCTCCGGCGGCGGCGCGTCGATCCCTGCGGGCAGGTAGACCTCGTCGGCCACGAGCAAGTCGTGCAGGCTCGGGTCCACCCCGCGCAGCCAGGCGACGAAGCGCCCGATACGCTCGTCCCGCCGCCAGCGGCCCATCGCCCCGGCGTGTCGGCACTGCCCCCAGCCCGCCCGCCAGTCGAAGGCGCCAGGATCGGCACCGAGGTAGGAGAAGACGCCGCCGAAGATCTGCCGGAAGCGCTCCTCCGAGGTCAGCTCCTCGAACCGCACGACCACCGCCTGCTCGCGCCACCTGCGGTTGGCGGCGAGCATCAGCCAACCGCGGACCCGCAGGGCGCCGAACAGCGCCGCCTCGTCGGGGTATAGGTGGTGGAGGTACGCGGTCCAGCTCTGCTCGAGGAACGAGGAGAGCGTGTCGAGCGGGTTGCGCACTGTCAGTAGCAGCTTGCAGCCCGGGAACACCCGCAAGCAGGCGTTGCCGAAGTGGGTGTAGTAGGCGTCGCCCTTGTCGCCGTAGAGCGGGCGGTCCGAGACACACCGCCGCCAGGCGTCCATCAGGAGGCGCATCCTGCCCGGCGTCACCGGCAGCTTCTTCTCGTAGCGCACGGCGTGGGGGAAGCGCTGGGACATGAACAGGGGTGATCCGAGCAGTGTCATGAGCAGCGGCAGCACTCGCTCGTCGTCCCCGCAGTGGACCGCCGGATGTGCCGAGAGCAGCCGGCTGGCGACGGTGCTGCCGGTGCGCGGGTGGTTGAGCAGGAAGAACCAGTCGGGTGCGGGCGGCGGCGGGTCGTCGCCGGTGTCGAACTCCCACGGGGCGCGTCCCGGGTCGGGGCGCCAGAAGATCGCCTCCCGCGCCGCGCCCAAGCGCTGGGCGTGGCGTTGCTGCGGCGCGCTGAGCCCCGGCGGTGCGCCGGTGCTACCGCTTGGCGTGGAGCGCTGCATAGAGACCTCCGCCGGCGAGCAGCGATTCATGGGACCCCTGCTCGGCGACCCTCCCGTCCTCGAAGACGAGCACGCGGTCGACGAAGCGCAGGGTGCTCAGACGATGTGCGATCACCAGGACGGTTTTCGAAGCCAGGGCCCCCATCAGGCCGTGGTAGAGCCGGTCCTCGGTCTCGAGGTCGAGCGCCGAAGTGGCCTCGTCGAGGATCACCACACGGGGTGCAGCGAGGAGCATGCGGGCGATCGCCAGCCGCTGCCGCTGCCCGCCCGAGAGCCGTGCCCCTTGCTGGCCGACGGTCGTCTCCAAGCCGAGCGGCAGGGCGGCGATCTCCTGGGCGAGCTGGGCGGTCTCGAGGGCACGCCACAGCGCCGCCTCCGAGCTTGGCCGTCCGAGGGTGATGTTGAAGCGGACGCTGTCGTTGAACAGCGCCGGGTGCTGCAGGACAGCGGCGACGTGCTCGCGCACCGTCTCCCAGCCGATCCGCTCCACCGGCAGGCCGGCATAGGCGATCGTCCCGGCGGTTCGCGGCGCGAGCCCCAGCAGGGCCAGGGAGAAAGTGGACTTGCCGCCGCCGCTGGCGCCCACCAAGCCCACTTTCTCACCGGGGGCGACCTCGAGGTCGATGCCGCGCAGCACGGCCCGACCGGCGCCGTAGTCCACCGCGAGGCCGCGCACCGAGATGCCCGTCGTGTCGCTGCGGGCGAAGGGGTCGTCGAGCGGCCCGATGGGTCGCTCTTCCTCGGCCAAGCGGAGCACGCCGTTGATCCGCGCGAGGGCGCCTTGGGCGGCGAAGAACGAGTAATGGATGCCGAGCAGCTCCTGCACCGGACCCATGCCGTACCAGAGGTAGTTGAACACCGCGAACATGCGGCCGATGGTGAGATCGGAGCCGAGCACCGCGAGAAGCGCGAGCGCCCGGAACAGGTCGAACCCGAGCAGGAAGACGACGAAGCTGCCGCGGTTCGCCGCGTAGCTTTTCCAGGTATAGCGCACGCCGTGGTCCCGCACCTCGCGGGCGGCTGTCAGCAGGCGGGCGAGGAAGTAGGCGTCGCGGTTGCTGGCGCGGACCTGCCGGATCGCTCCCAGGGTCTCGGTGAGCGCATCCTGGAATGCGGCGACGGCCGAGTTCTCCTGCTGCTTCAGGGTCTTTACCCGGCGGCCGAGCGCGACGGTGAAGTAGACGACGACCGGGTTGAGCAACAGGATGAACAGCGCCAGCCGCCAGTGCATCCACAGCAAGACCGCGGCCACGCCGGCGACGGTCAGGGCGTTGATCACGAAGCGGCTGACCGAGGACTCGATGAACCCGCCGATCGTCTGCACATCGGTGATCAGGTGCGCGGCGAGCCCGCCGGGGCCGCGCGCCTCGAGCTCGGAGACGGCGCTGCGCTCGAGGCGCTCGAGCGCCGCGCGGCGAAGCCGGTAGAGGATCTCGCCCGACACGACCGCGAACTGGCGGGCCTGCAGGACGCTGGCGAGGAGGGCGAGCAGTCGCAGCAGCAGCGTCGCGCCGAGGGCGAGCAGGACGTAGCCGAGGGGCCCCTGCCAGGACGGCGGCAGGACGCGGTCCATCAGCGATACCGCCGGTCCCGGTCGCCGGAGCAGGACCTCGTCGACCAGCAGCGGAAACAGTAGCGGGATCGGCACGCTGACAGCGGTGGCGAGAACGGCCAGCACCTGGGCGCCCCAGAGCGCACCGGGGCGCTGCCGGGCGATGGCCCAGAGCGCCCGCCAGTCGAAGACTGGGTCGGATGCCGCTGATGGGTGCGCTCCGCTCACGGCCCACCTCCGGCGGGCCGCCGGCCTATGACGATCGGCACGAGCGGCGCCTCGTGCGTTCCGTCGAGGCCGAGCAGGGCGGCCAGCGCGTCGTCGTAGAAGCCCCCCATGAGACAGCAGGCCAGCCCGAGCGCGGTGGCCAGCAGGCACACGGTCTGGACCAGCCCGCCGGCTTCCATCAGCACCATCCGGTAGCCGCGGTCCCGGTACTTGAACGTGCTGCGCTGGAAGATCGCGGTCACCACCAGGACGAGAGCGGTCTTATCGATCTCGACGTCGCTGAAGGTGACGCAGGCGGTGAGCGACGGCCAGGGGTCACTGCGGCCGACGACGCGCAGCGCGTGATGCTCGACGTCGTAGTGGTAAACCGCCGGCTCCAGGCCCTCGGTCCTGCGAGGCAGGACGTAGATCTCCAGCGGGTAGAGCGCTCCGCCCGACGGCGCGGCGCGGTAGCCGAGGCGGGCGTCGGTGATGCCGTGGCTGAAGGCGAGCAGCCGAGCCAGCTCCTCCCGCGTGACCGGCTCCCCCGTGTAGCGGCGCCCGGAGCGCCTGCCAGCGATGGCCTCCTCGATACCCGCGGCCGGCACCGGGACCGGAAGCGGTATGGCGCGCGCGAGGCTGTAGATCTTCGCCGGATGACGCGTGACCTCACACCCCGCCGAGGTCAGGAAGCGAGCGATTGCCGCGCTGTAGGCGCGGGCGGTGAGCGGTGTCAGCTTCGTGTTCTCGTGGAACACCTCGCTCAGGCTGCTCTCGGGCGCAAGCGCGTCCAGCCGCCCGGTGGCGGCGAAGCGCTTCAGGTGTCGGCCCTCGAACTGGAAGCTCATGGCGCGCGCTAGGGGAACGGATGCGGCATGCGGTTGAGCACGATCTCGCTCCCGGGCTCCACCCAGCCGAGCTGCCGCGGCAGGTCGTAGAGGCGGCGGACGCCGAGGAACTGGACGTTGTGATCGCCGTGCAGCGGCACGAGCCCGGGGATGACCACCCGCACCACCCGGAACCCGACCTCGAGCACGTCGGCGGTGGTGATGTCCGACACGATCACCTCGCGCCCGGCCTGCCGCAACAGCTCGACGCACGTCGCGACGTCGCCGCCGAGGGTGCCGGTCGAGCGGTCGGTGATCGCCGACAGGGCAACCTCGGCGTCGACCTCCCCGAGGTGGGCCAACGCCGCCTCGGCCAGCTCAGGCCGCTTCGAGTAGAGCAGGAAATGGTGATCGAAGGAGGTCAGGTCGCGGTGCCGCTCGTCTGGCTCCCACCCCTTCAGGTGCTGGCGGAGGTAGCGGAGGTAGGGCAGCGACTGGCCCATCTCGCGCAACGCCTTGTTGACCGCGGCGCGAGGCGACAGGCGGGTCACCGACGACAGGCAGAGGGACGGCCCGAACTCGGCCGGCCGGCGCAGCACGGAGAGGATCGAGGGGATCGGGATGTCGAGGGTGATGTCGTAGAACTGCAGGTCCACCTCGGGCCGGTCGGCGTGGAAGTCCTTGGCGAGGCGGCGCCGCAGCTCCGGGTCATCGATGACGATGCGCCGGCCGACCCGGCGATGCAGCCAGCTGATGGTGAAGGCGTCCCGCTCGACGACCTCGTAGAGTCCGGACAGGATCGCCTGCTCGCGGCTGAGCCCCGCCGCAAGCCCGCTCGAGGCGTTGACGCCGATGGCTTTCTCCCCCTCGCGGTAGGAGGGCTCGAGGAAGACCAGGGTGGCCGGCACCAGGCGGGGCTCCCGCTCGGTCAGCGACCAGCCCCACGCCCAGGAGATGGGGGTGTCCTCGTCGAAGTAGGCATAGCGTGTCTGCGGATTCCGCGCCTGCCACCGCTCGACCTGCTCGCGGGAGTGCAGGCGTAGCTCGTCCGGATGCACCGCATACGGCTCCAGCTCGCGGTAGGTGCCGAAGACGGTGCGGCGCTGGTCGTAGAACAGCATGCAATAGCGCTCGACGGCCTCGCCCAGGGTCGCCGCCAGGGCGACCTCGAGCGACTCGCCGCCGCCTCCGGCCTTGCCCGAGTTGCGGATCGCGGAAAAGCGCGACAGGTCGGAGGAGATGATGCCGACGGCGAAGGTGGCTGGGTCCTGGGCCCGATAGATGCCGTGGCCGATCGCCTTGGTCAGTCCCACCTTCTCCGAGACCAGCGCCGCGCCGCGGCGGATCGTCTCGCGGGGATCGAGCTCCGGCACGTCCTCGATCGGGATCTCGAGATCGTCCGGGACCTCAAGCGCGGCGGGATGCGAGCGCGTCGGCTGCATCTCGGACCTCCTTCCAGGGGTACCCGGCGGACCGGGCCGCCCCGGGCTCGTCGAGCTGGGGGACGCGGAGGACGTGGTGCAGCTCGGTCTCCCAGCTCATCAGGTTGACGGTCAGGAACTTGCCGGCGAGGACCGGCTCCCCGTGCCCGGTGAGGAACTTGAGCGCCTCAGTGGTGGCGATCCCGGCGAGCACCGCCAGCGATGCGCGGAGGGCGCCGATCGGCGCTGCCGGCCGGCCCGACCGCCGCACGTGGAGGTCGTAGGCCTGATACTCGTCGAAGTGCGGGAGGTTGCCCCGCACCCGGCCCTCCAGGCTCAGGTACGAGGCCGTCCGCCCTGGAACGAAGAGCGGACCGACCCACCCCTCCTCGACTGAGAGGCTGCGCACCAGCAGCCACGGCTGATCGCGGTCGCGAGACAGCGTATCCACGGCCTCCAGCAGCTCCGGGTCGTGCGATTCCTGAGTGACGACGACGAGGGCGAAGGCGCGCCGCGGCGTGGTCGGCATTGGCACCAGAACGTCGGTCCCGCGTTGCGGCTCGACAGCGGTAACTTCGCCGACGCCGGATGCGAGCAGGCTCTCCCGCACCGCCTGCGCCAGCGCACCGACGCCGACCAGGGCGACGCGCGCGCGGCGCACCGCGGCCAGCGCTCCCGGCGCGAACCCGAGATGGCGCAGGACGTCGGCGAAGCGTTCGAGGTCCTCCGGCGGCAGCTCTCCCGGGTCGGCCTCGACCAGCACTCCGGCGCCCGCCAGCGCCGCGAGCAGCCGGCCGGCGCCGGCACGGGACTCGGGGTCCCAGCCGGTGCGGTCGACCACCTCGCCGGTATCGAGGTTACCGTCGAGCAGCGGCAGCGCACGCCCGAGGAGGCGCAGCCCATCCGCCGGCAGCTCGACCTGTCGGCCGGGGTCGTGACCGCGGATCATCCACCCTCCGGTCGGGAGGGGAACCAGTGTGAGGGGTCCCTGCAGCCTTGGCCGTTGGATCGTCAATGTCCTAACCTCCTCGACGAAGGGCGAGAGGCGGCAACGTGCAGAGCGGTTAGGGGCGCGAAACCCCCGCGCGGACTAGCCGACCAGGCTAGTTCTCCTGCGGGACTTCCGTCCCCGAACCGTGGGAGCTGTTGTTGGTGCAGCTCGTGCCCGCGGCGCCTAGGGCATCGACGCCGTAGTCTTCGAGGGTCTCGAACTCGAACAGCTCTTCTGAGTTCCGGTTATCGGTCTCGTTCATGTTGTCACCTCCTTTCTCTTGAGATGAGATCCTCGTCTGCCGCCTCTCGCCCAACTTGTTTCCAGTCTTGAGGCCTTGCGACCGTCAGCTCGCCGAGTCCCGCGAGCTGTGGCCGCAGGGTGGCCGCCGGCCCGACCGCCACGGTCATAAAGGCTCCAGGTCTGATCTGCCGCGCGGCCAAGTCACAGAGCCGTCCGGGATCGCTGTCGAAGAGCCGCTCGAGGTAGGACTCGAAGTGCCGCTCGCGGAATCCGCTCACCGCCCATCGGCGGAGCTGCAGCGCCGTCTCCTGGTGGCTCTGGAAGGAGCGCAAGAAGATGCCCGCCAGCCGGTTCTGCGCCCGTCCGAGCTCGTCCGGGGTGACCGGCTCTCGACCTAGCCGCCGGACCTCCTGGTCGATCAGCCGCAACGCCTCGCCCGCGCGATCGGAACGGACCGCGGCGGCGATGGTGAAGAGGCTCCGGGGCTCGCGCGGGAGCAGCAGGCACTGGGCCTGGTAGGTGTAGCCGAGATCCTCGCGCAGGCGCCGGTTGAGCCGGCTCTCGGTCGTGCCGCCGAGGATCGCCGCCAACAGCCGCAGCCGATCGGAGTCGGGGTCGTGCCGCGCGATGCCGAGCTGGCCGAGCCGTAGCGTGGTCTGGCGCGCCTCCGGCACGTCGATGAGGACGACCCGCGGGGCGACCTCCGGGACCACCGGCGTCGCGGGGGCGGCCTCGGGCTCGCCCGTCGGCAGGCGCTCCGCGAGCGCCTCGAGCCGTTCCATGGTGCCGCCGACCTGGAAACGCCCGACCGCGAGCAGCAGCGACCCCTCCGACCCGTAGTGGCCGCGGTGGAAGCGGATCAGGTCTTCGCGACACAGCTCTGCCAGGGACGCCGCGTCGCCGCAGAGCGGGCGGCCATACGGCCCGTCGCCGAACAGCGCCTGGTCGAGGCACCGGCTCGCCAGTTCCCACGGCCCGCGGCGGATGCCGTTATCGCGCGACACCAGGCGACGGCGACAGCCGTCGAGCGCCGCCGCCGGGAAGGCGGGAGCGGCGACCAGATCGAGCAGCAGCTCTGCCGCGGCGGCGGCGTCCCCGGCCGCGGCGCCGAGCGAGATCGACGCCGCGTGCCAGTCGAGCTGCAGCTCGAGATCACTGCCGAGTCTCCGTAGCGCCTCCTCGACCGCGGGCCGATCGCGCGTCGGCGTGCCCTCGCGGAGCATGCCTTGAACCATCGCTGCCAGGCCCGGTGTAGCGACGGGGTCGCGTAGGGCGCCGGCCTGGGCGATGACGGTCAAGTGGGCGACGGGTAGCTCGGGACGCACGAGCAGCACGACGTTCAGCCCCCGCGCGGTCCGGTGCCGCACCGTGCGCGCGAGCACGGGCTCGAGCAGGGCGGGAACGGCCGGCTGGGCGGGCGCGGTCAGCACCGCGGTCACGCCGGACCTCCGTGCGGAGCGATCCGCAGCAGCACCCCGCACGCGCGCCGGCAGCGGGCGTGTGCGAACCGCTGCAGCGCCGCCGGCGCAATGGCCGCCAGCCCGCGCGGCAGCAGGTCGACGTCCGGCTCGACTCCTTCCGCGCGGTCGTGAAGCGCGAGGAAGGCGGCGCGGCGGGGAAGCTCCTGCATCCGGCGGTAGTGGTCGTTGGCCGCCTTGGCCCGCGCAGGCCGCAGGTCCTGGGGAGACGGCGGTTCGCTCTCCGCCCACTCGTCGAGCGCGCCGGCGAGCACCTCCTCCAGCTCCTCGAGCGCGACACCGCCGGCGGCCGTGGCCTCGAGACAGAGCGTGCTCCCGTCGCGCATGTGCGCCATGCCGGCGGTCACCCTGCGCGCCAGCGGCCGCGCCTCCACCAGCCGCCGGTGCAGCAGGCTGCCCCGGCCGACCGCGAGGTGGTGAGCGATGAGCTGCGCCGCGAACCAGCCCGGCTCGCCGATGCCCGGCACCGGGATGCCGATCCAGACGCTCGGCGGCGACCGATGCCCGCGCACGGTCGCGCTCGCGCCGGCCGACGGCGGCGGCAGCTCGCGCGACGGCTCCGGACCGCCGGTGGGCGGGTTGGGCAGCCGCGCGAGGCGAGCGGCGAGCACCTCGAGGCACTCGTCCGTGTCGAAGTCGCCGACCACAGCGATCGTGGTTCGCCGCGGCACGTAGGAATCCTCGACGTGAGCCCGCAACTCCGCGGCGGTCGTCGACAGGACTCCAGCAGGCGAGCCGGCAGGAGGCGCATGGTACGGGTGGCCCGGCGGGTAGAGGCACCGATGCAGGCTCTCGAGGATCGGCGCGTCGTGGCCGTCGTCGGCCCGCTGGCACAGCTCCTCCACCAGCACCCTCTGCTGCGCGGCCACGGTCCGAGGCGAGAGGTCCGCAGCCTGCTGCAGGCGGAGGGCCTCGAGCTCGAGTGCAACGTCGAGGTGTCGTGAAGGCAGGAGAGTGGAGAAGGTCACCTGATCGTGGAGGGTCGTCCCCTGGACCACCCCGCCTGCCGCTTCCACCGCCTCGGTCCACCGGCCTTCCGGTCCCCGCAGCGCCAGGTGCTCGGCGAGGTGCGCGAGCCCTTCCCGGCCGGGCGGATCGTTGCGCGATCCGCCGGCGTAGCTAGCGTGGACGGCTATGAGCGGCAGGCTGCAGTCGGACTGCGCGAGGACCCGCAGGCCGTTATCCATGACGAGCCGCCGGACCGGCGGCAGCAGCGACGACTCGCCGGCGCCAGGCGCGGCCGCGGTGACCTCGCCGAAGCCGGCGATCACCACGGGACGAGCTCCCAGCTGGTCGTGCGCTCAAGCAACCAGGTCAGGCCGCAGACCAGGATCGCGGCGGAGACCAGCCCCGTCACCTGGCGCCTGTAGGGCTGGCGCAGGAGCAGGACGACGGCCGGGAACACCATCAGCAGGATGACGAACTGCCCAATCTCGACCCCGATGTTGAATGCCAGGAGCGAGCCGACCAGCGCCTCGCGCGGCAGCCCGAGATCCCCGAGGATGTTGGCGAAGCCGAAGCCGTGGATCAGCCCGAAGCCGAAGGTGAGGGCGATGCGGTGTCGGACGTCCTTGAGGATCAGGTTCTCGGCCGCGACATAGACGATCGTCAGCGCGATCAGCGCCTCGACCAGGCGCGGGGGCAGCGAGACCAGCTCCAGACCCGCGAGCGCCAGAGTCACGCTGTGGGCGAGCGTGAAGGCGGTGGCGATCTGCACCAAGCGCAGGAAGCGATCGCCGGAGATGATGAGTGCGATCAGGAACAGGATGTGGTCGTAGCCGAGAAAGATGTGCTCGATGCCGAGGCGCGCGAAGCGCACCAGGCGGCTGGGAAGCGTCGGTGCGTCGCGGAGCCGGAACTCCTGGCGGGGAGCCTCCGCCACCAGCACGGTCTGCCGCACCCGGGTGCCGTCGACGATCTTGACCAGCACCACGTGCCCCGGTCCAAGCCGCTGGGCGAAGGCCGTCTCGACGGTTACGTGACTGGGCGGCCGGGGCAGGGCGGCGTGGAAGCGGAAGGCTAGCCGCCGGCCGGGTCTCGGCTGGACCCGGGCGAGCGGCTCGAGCGCGACCCGGCGCTGGTCGGCGAACAGGTGCGTGCGCGCGAGCAGCTCTCGTTGGACCGCGGTCGTGTCGTCGCGGAGCGTCTGCGCCGCGGCGCCGGCCCAGAAGTGTTCGTCGAGGTCGCGCTCGGCGACCAGGATCTCGGCTTCCAGGCCGCCGTCCGTGAGCCGGACGGTGAGGAAGACGCTCGTCTGGTCGTGGGCGAGCGCCTGGCCGGGCAGGAGAAGCGCGGCAGTGGCGAGGACGAGCTGCCAACGTCCGTTCATCGCCGGAAGGCGGCCGCTAGAGCGACCAGGGAGATGAGAACGGCGATGCCGCTCAAGGCCAGAGCGTAGGGTGGAGCGGCGGCGGCGGCCGCCGCTGGTTCCCGGTCAGCCGCCGGCACGACCTGGGAAGTGGCCGCCGTCGCCGTCGGCTGCCCCCGCAGCCTCACGCTGGGGGCGAAGGTCAGCGGCTCCTCGACGCCCGCGCACTCCTGCTCGACGTGGAAACGTGCGGTCTCCTGGTCTTGGCCGCGGAAGTAGCCGCTGAGCGTGAAGTCGTCCATCTGCTCGGCCGGGATGCTGCCGCCGCTCCAGGTGATCTCGCTCACGCCCTCGGCATACGTGGTGCCGAAGACTTCGAACGGCTCGGCGTATTCGATGGTGCGGGTCTCGATGCGCCAGCCCGGCTTGACCTTCGGCCGGACGATTCCGACCGACTCGGGAATGCGCAGGGTGATTCGCGTCGTCGCGTGCTCGTCGCACCCGTGGTAGGCGACCACGGAGATGTTGAAGAAGGCATCGGCCGGGACCGACGGCGGGAGAATCTCGACGTGAGCGTCGAGTGGCAGGGCGAGTCCGGCGGCAAGCAGCGCCACCGTTAGTCCGTAGCAGAGCGGGCGCGGGAGTGTGTCTGTTCGCCTTCGTCCTTCACCACGCGGTGAGAAGGGACAAGGACGACTCACTTGCAGAGGCTCACCCATCGACTACTTCTTCCTATCTTACTTCTCTTCCTACTTCCAGTCTGTGGCCAATAAGCATACGCACCAAGTAGCGATGCGTCAAGTGGCCAATTCATTGACCTGAGACTTGGCGCAGCCTGAGGAAGGACATGATGGGAGCCGCGAGTGGCTGGCGCGGGAGAGCTCGGCGAGGCGGGTGGGGCACGCCTCATGCAATCGAATGCGTCGGTGGCGACGAGTCGCCTACTCCCGCTCGCGCGCCGTCTGTCGATCGTGTGCGTTCCCACCGCCGACAGCGTGAAGGGCCCCGCCTATCGGCGAGCGCGCCCTTTCGCGAGCATCTCTGCGATCCCTCCGAGCCGGGCCAGCGGCTGGTCGTCGAAGGCACCGTGACCGCCGCCGGCACCTGCGCACCGTTGCCGGCTGCGTTGCTCGACGTCTGGCAAACGGATGCCCGCGGGCTCTACTCCAACCTACTCGGGCTCGCGAGGCCGGGCGATCCGCGGGGGTACCGCCTGCGCGGGCGCCTGCGGTCCGACGGCGAGGGTCGCTATCGCTTCGTATCCAGGCTCCCGGGCCACTATCCGCTCTGGGTTCTCACCCGGCCGCGGCACGTCCACTTCCTGGTCACCTGCCCCGGCCACCGCAGGCTCATAACCCAGCTCTACTTCGCCGGCGATCCCTACCTGCGTCGCGATCCGTGGGTGAAGGATTCGCTGGTCGTGCCGCTCCAGCCCGAGGAGGCGGAACGCGGCAGGCCCGGCTGGAGAGCCCGGTTCGACCTGGTGCTCGAACCGGACTAGCTCACGGCACCAGGAACCAGACCGCACCGCGCGCCAGCTCGGCCGTGAGCGTGCGGGCCGCGGCGCCCGTGGCGCCGGCGGGCTCCCACACCTTGCCGTCGACGTGGACGGGAAGGCCGTTCCAGTCGAGCTCCAGCCGGCGGCCGCGGCGGCAGGGGAACGGCGAGCGCGGGGCCTCCTCGGCGAGGCAGGCGCGGAGGAACTCGGCGAGCGCCCGACGTCGAGCGATCCTCGGCGGGCCACGCCATCACCAGCAGGAAGCCGCTCGCCTGGCGGCGCACGCCGCTCGATGGGCTCGACGCCTGGCGGGTCGACGGCGTCGAGGCGGTGCTCTCCGGCATCAACCTCGGGCCCAACCTCGGCAACTCGATGTGGCACTCGGGCACCTTGGCCGCGGCCAAGCAGGCGGCCCTGCTCGGCGTCCAAGGGATCGCGCTGAGCACCCCCACCGCGGGCGGGGAGCCGGACTTCGCCCGCCTCGAGCCGTGGGTGGGGGAGGTGCTCGAGCGCGTTCTCGGCGACCGGGACCTCCCCCTCGTCAACGTCAACCTGCCCCCCGATCCGCGCGGCCTCTGCTGGGCGCGGCAATCGGTGCGCCATTACGACGGCGCGGTCGTGCCGGCGGCCGACCCGGTCGGGCGCGAGCACTTCTGGTTCGTCGTGCGGGCGATCGAGGAGATCGAGGAGGGTACCGACCGCTGGGCCATGCAGCAGGGCCTGGTCTCCCACCCCGCTGCGCCTGGACTTGACCGACCACGAGCGCCTGGCCGCCGCGGCGCGCCGCCACCCGGTCACGGAGGGTGCGTAGGGCTGGTATATACTCATGGTATATCCCAGGGAGGGAGCCCGTGACCACCACTGCCAAGCTGTTCAAGAACGGGCGCAGTCAGGCCGTGCGCCTGCCTCGTGAGCTCAGGTTCGAAGGAGACCGGGTCAGACTACGCCGCGCCGGGCGCGGAGTCCTCGTGGAGCCGATGTTCACGGATGTAGCGGAGTGGTTCGCGGAGTTGGATCGCCTGGCCTCCGACCCTTTCATGCCCGAGGGGCGTCACCAGCCACCCTCCCCACGGCGCGCCGTGTTCGATGACGACGTACCTGCTTGACACGAACGCCTGCATCGCGCTGATCAACGGCACCGAAGCCAACGTCCGTCGCCGCTTCCAGCGCGCGGTGGCCCGGGAGAGCGTGGTCCTGCTGTCATCGATCGTGGCGTTCGAGCTCTGGTACGGAGTCGCAAAGAGCCAGCGGAAGGACAGCAACAGGCAGCGGCTCGAAGCGTTCCTCGCCGGCCCCTTCGAGTGGACGCTGTTTGACGAAGACGACGCGGAAGCAGCTGGAACCGTTCGCGCTGAGCTCGAAGCCGGAGGAACGCCGATCGGCGCTTACGACGTTCTCCTCGCTGGCCAGGCCCGGCGCCGTGGCGCGATCCTCGTGACATCCAACGCGAGGGAGTTCTTGCGGGTGGCGGGACTGAAGTGGGAGGACTGGGCAGTCTCTCGCCGCCAAGGCCGCCCCCGATGAAGGAGAGACCTGTGCTGAGGTGGCTGAACCCACTGCCTGGCGCCTGCATCGTCGCGGCCGCGGTTCTTGCCGTCGCCGCGTACGCCGGCGCCGACGAGCGCGCTCGCTCGCTGCCGAGCGAAACGCCCGAGACCTTCACGCCCCGCACCGGAGCGTTCGACTACGAGAAGCGCGAAGTCATGATCGCGATGCGCGACGGCGTCAAGCTCAAGACCCTCATCCTGGTTCCCAAAGGCGCCGCCAACGCCCCGCTGCTGCTGACGCGCACGCCGTACAACGCGGCGGGGCGCGTCTCCCGGTTCAACAGCCCGCGCCTCGCGGCGGCCGTGCCGCACATGAACGACACGTCGGTGGCCGCCGGCTACATCATCGTCTACCAGGACGTGCGCGGTAAGCACGGGTCCGAGGGCGACTACGTGCTGACGCGCCCGCTGCGCGGCCCCTTGAACCCGACGAAAGTGGACCACGCGACCGACTGCTACGACACGATCGACTGGCTGGTGAAGAACGTGCCGGAGAGCAACGGGCGCGTCGGCACGATCGGCGGCTCCTACGAGGGCTACACCACCGTCATGTCGACGGTGGGCCCGCATCCGGCCCTGAAGGCCGCGGTGGCGTTCGCGCCGATGGTCGACGGGTGGAGGGGAGACGACTGGTTCCACAACGGCGCCTTCCGGCAGGCCGCCGCGCTCGAGTTCATTTACGAGCAGCAGGCGGCGCGCAAAGGCGACCACAAGTGGTGGACCGGCGAGTACGACGCCTACGACACGTTCCTGCGGGCCGGCTCGGCCGGCGCCCTCGCCGCCTCGCGCGGGCTCGAGCAGCTCGGCTTCTGGCGCGCGCTCGCCGCGCACACGAGCTACGACGAATGGTGGCGGCACCAGGCCGTCGACAAGCTGCTCGCCAAAGAGCCGTTGACGGTGCCGCTGATGATCGTCGGCGGGCTCTTCGACCAGGAAGACATCTACGGCGGCCCGGCGCTGTACCGGGCGCTGGCGCCCAAGGACCCGGGCGGCGAGCTCGTGCACCTGGTGCTCGGGCCGTGGAACCACGGCCAAGGCCGGCGGGCGGGCCGCGGCATCGGCGCCATCCAGTTCGAGGGCGATACCGCCGGACGGTTTCGCCGCACGGTGATGCAGCCGTTTCTCGACCACCACCTCGAGGACGCGCCGAAGCCCGACACCCCCCGGGTGCTGGTGTACGAGACCGGCGCCGACGAGTGGCGGAGGTACGACCACTGGCCGCGCTCCTGCGGCGAAGGCTGCGCGGAGCGGTCCCGGTCATTGTTCCTCTTGCCCGGCGGCCGGCTCGGCTTCGAGCCTCCGGCCGCGGCGGGCGAGCGGTACGACGAGTACGTCTCCGATCCCGCCAAACCGGTGCCGTACCGGACGCGCCCGACGCTCCCCGCCGGCGCAGAGGGTTCCGGCTGGGGCGAATGGCTGCTCGACGACCAGCGCAACGCCGCCTCGCGCACCGACGTGCTGGTGTATCAGACCGACGTCCTCAAGGAGCCGCTGCGCATCGCCGGCGAGCCCGTCGCGCACCTCTACGCCTCCACCAGCGGCAGCGATTCGGACTGGGTCGTGAAGATCATCGACGTGTGGCCGGACGAGGTGCCCGAGCAGCCCGGCCTGGGCGGCTATCAGCAGATGCTCTCGGCCGACATCTTTCGCGGCCGCTTCCGCGTCGACCCCGCCAAGCCCGAGCCCCTGGCGGCGAACGAGCCCCTGCCGTACCGCATCCGCCTGCCGCACGCGAGCCACACCTTCCTGCCCGGGCACCGCGTCATGGTGCAGATCCAGTCGAGCTGGTTCCCGCTCTACGACCGCAACCCGCAGACCTTCGTACCGAACATCATGTACGCCAAGCCCGAGAGCTACGTGAAGGCGACCCAGCGAATCTGGCATGCGCCGGCCAGCCCGAGCGCGATCGAGCTGCCTGTGATCGCCGTGAAGTAGGCAGGCACGCCATGCGCCATCGATGATCAGACCTTCTCCACGATGACGTCGTGTGCGTATTGAGCAAGGGCGCCGAGATCGCCAAGGTCCGAGGTGAGCACCGTTCCGCCTGGTTCGGCCAAGGCGACGACGAGCGCATCGACCGCGGAGCCTCGCCGTGCCAGCCTGCGCAACAGCGCAGCTCGCCGTGCCAGCGGTTCGCCGATCTCCTCCACGATGTCGCACGTCTTGAGAAAACGGTTCGGGAGAGCGTCGCGGCCCGGATGCCCGTGCAAGCACTCAACCAGCACGATGGAGGGAACAAGGGGCGGCCACAGATCCTCTTCGCGAAACGCCAAGATCAGCGCTGCCACCTGCCGAGACCGCTCAGCCAGACGGCTGACTCCGCCCGCATCGAGGACCAGCACGACGGTCAGCCCGCCTGACGGGTGGGTCGTCGCACAAGCCGCCGCGCGACGGCGGCGGCGCGCGTGCGCTGAGCCGCGGCGGGCGGCCCCACCTCGGCGACCAGATCCGCAACGTAGCGGTCGGTTTCGTTGAGCAAGTCCAGCCGGCGCAGTTCCGCACGCACAGCCTTCTGAAGCAGCTCGGAGGCCGGTAGACCACGGGCCTTCACCAGTTGGTACAAGTCGTCGGGGAGGTAAACTTGCATGCGGGCCATACGCCTAAATATACACCCTCAACGGCAGCGAACGCCCTTCCCCTTGACCCGCAAGTCAGGCGTAAGTAGACTCAGGCGCGTAGAGGAGCGTGCAGCCGGCTCGGCATGTGTGCGAGCCGAAATCGATAAGCGGGCACGGCAGAGGCGGCAACCTCTGCCGGCCCTGGCCCACACAGGAGAGTGACCTCATGCGTGGACGTGCCAGTCATTCTACGTCGCCGGATCTTTCCGCCCCCCAACCCAGCTCCCCCAGCCCGACGAGTGGCGCGAGCGCAAGCTCGCCCGCGCCGCGGCCGCGCGAGCGAAAGGCCACCGCTTCGGCACCATCTGCTGCCGCAGCCGCGGCTACCGCCGCTTGGTCCCGGACCTCCGCATCTCGGGCCGCTGGCTCCAGCGCGCCGGCTTCGACCTCGGCCAGCACTACGAGATCGAGGTCCGGGCGGGGCGGCTCACGATCCGAGCGGTGTAATGGGTGGAAGGATCAAGCTCGCGCCCAACGTATACTGCAATCATGGACCGAGCCGGCGCCTACACCGCTGACCGGGCAGCCGCCCTCTCGGGCGTGCCGAAGTCGACCGTCCACTATTGGGCTCGGAAGGGGCACTTGGTGCCCTCCATCTCGTCCGAGCGCGTCAAGCTCTGGTCGTACACCGACTTGCTGGCGTTGCGAACGATCTATTGGCTTCGGCAGCCCAAGCGCACGACCGACGGCCATGAGATCCCCTCGAGCACGATGCCGGCAGTTTTGCGCTCGCTGAAAGCGCTGCGTGCCCTCGACCTCGAGCTGTTCGAGAACGGCCGGCCGCTCGTGGTCATCGATCGGAGCGGCCACGTCCTCCTCGATCCGCCGGGCCTTGCCCTGCAGACCCCTACCGGACAGACGGTCTCGCGCGACCTCCTGGACGTGGTGGCGCCCTTCAAGACGGAGGAAGGGCTGCGCGGGCCGGATCTCCGATCGCCGCGCCGGCACCTCCGGATTCTCCCGCTGAAGTTGGCTGGTTCTCCGCACGTCGAGGGGACCCGCATCGAAACGCGGGCTCTGGCCGCCTTGGCGACCCGCGGCTACCCGGCCGATCGCATCGCCAGTCTCTACCCGGCGGTCACCAGCGAGGCGATCGGAGAGGCGCTGGATCTCGAGCGGCAGCTCGCCAGCAACCTCCGCAGGGCGGCGTGAGCCAGCCTCGGCGCCCGCGCTTCGCTCTCGATCAGAACTTCCCCGCTCCGATCGTTGCCGCTCTCCGCGACTACATCGTCGAGGCGGACCTTGTGCCGATCGGGGATATCCACCCGCGCCTGCCGACCTTGGACGACTGGCAACTGCTCGTCGTGCTCAGCCGCGATTCCCCCGCTTGCGATGGCTTGGTGACGACCGACAACTCGATGCTCTTGCAGGAGCGGGAGCTGGCGGTGCTGATTCAGACCAAGCTGACCCTCGTGGTCGCCGACGCGGCAGGGGACGACCCCATCAAAGCGACCGGGCTGGTGCTGGCCTACCTCCCCTGGATCGCCAAGCGGAAGCACAGACACCAGGCGCAAGTGTGGGTTCTACGGACGATGCCCCGAGCGGCGGAGGATCCGTGGGACCGGCTCAAGCGAATCGCCAAGCAGCAGGGCGATGCCGACCCCAAGAGGCTCTACTCCAGGCACAAGATCGCCTCTCCCGCACAGCTTGCCAAGGACCTGCTCGCGATGCCTTCGAGCCCTGGCGGTACCCGTTCCAAGCTCGGCCGACGCACACGGCGCCGCATTCGGCGCCCGCCGGGCTGATCCTTGACTCGTAACTCAGCTTCGATTTCGGAAATCGTGCGCGGGCGTCGGGTGCTGATCCGACGGGCCGCGTCATCCTGAGACGAGCAGCACAAGAGGATCCTCCGGCGAGGCGTGGAAAAGCCTGTGAACGACGGAGCGGAAGGGATATCAGCGCGTCCGGATATATCCGTGGGCCCTCCGGATACATCCTCGGGCGGTCCGGATATATCCGCGGCGCTTCCGGATGTATCCCCAAGCGGTCCGGATACATCCGCGGCGCTTCCGGATATATCCGCCGCGCTTCCGGGTACATCCGCGGGCGTTCCGGGCACATCCCCAGGCCCCCGGGAGACGTCCGGAGGCCCCTGAGAGGACGCGCGGAGGTCTTCGGCGGCTGCCGGGCTTGGGGATTGAGGGTGCGACGCTCCGCGACGCCCGCCGAGCGGCGGCGATCGGCCTTCGCGCGGCGCCCAATGGCCTGCGGGAGGCGTGGAACGTCCTGCGGCGGCTTCGGAACCCTTTCCCGGAGCGAGGGAATGGGTTGCGCGGGCCGGGGAATGGGTTGCGGAGCGCCGGGAACCCATTCCGAGCGGCTCGGAATAGGTTCCGCAGCGCGCGCAACCCATTCCCGGCGTCGCGCAATCGATTCCCGGCGCCGCGCAGGAGGTTCCGGAGGGCGCGCAGGAGGTTCCGAGGTCCCGGGAGGACATAGGGAAGCTCCACCGGGGCGTCTGCAGGTCGCGCGCGGACATTCCGGGGCTTCCGGCGCCTCCGCCAGTGACGCTCGGGCCTACCCCTCCGCCTGCCCCTGGGACGTCGGCGGCACCTTGCCTCGGAGCCGCATGTAGGTGACGACGTTGCCGTAGTGCAGGGCGGCGTGGTGGGTGCGGAAGAGCAGGATGGCCAGGGCCGGCCGCGGCTTGCCCCCGAACTGGACCATGGTCCTCGCCTTGGCGTCGGTCATGCCGGCGTAGGCGCCGTCGCAGTAGGTGAAGGACTCGGCGACGGCCTTCTGGATGTCGGCGCGGGTCGTCTTGCTCTTCTCGAGGCCGCTTACGGGCTGCGGCTCGCCCTTGGCGGCGGCGCAGAACGAGTAGTTGGTGTCGGCGACGTGCGCCAGGAGCTGCCCGAAGCTGCGCACCTCCGGCGTCGGCTTGAAGGCGTAGTCCTCCTCGGACATCTGCTCGGCGGACTTCGTGAACACGCCCTTCATGTAACTGGAGGCGTCAACGGCTGACTGGATCAGCGGGTCCGGCTGCCCGGGCTCGGTCTGGGCCGGCAGCGGCGTGGCCGCGAGGGTGAGCGTCGCCAGGACTGCGGCGATCCCGAACGTCTGCGTCTTCTTCGCCATCGTGTCTCCTCCACCCTTCAGGGCGTTTTTCGTGCCCTACGGGTGAGGAGCGGTTCGGGTTTCCGTGACCGACCGGATCAGATCGAGCGGCTGTATCCGACGACTTCCAGACCGGGGACTCGCCGGAAATGGTCAGCGTTCCGCGTAACCACAGGCAACCCGTGCGCAATCGCAGTGGCGGCAATCCAAAGGTCGTTGGCTCCGATCAGAACGCCGTTTTCCTGGAGGTGCCGAAAGATCACTCCGTACTCCCACCACACCTCAGGGCTCGCGCCAAGGACGTGAAACGGCGCCAGGAACTCCTCCCAGCGCCGACGGTCGCTCAGGCTCTTGCCCGCTGCAAGCTCGCCGGCGACGGTAAAGGTGATGTAGAGACGGACCGCGGCATGCGCATCGAGGAAATCCTGCACCGGCCCCTGCTCGCCACGCCGGAGCTCCCGTTCGAGGTCGATGAGGAAAGTGGTTTCGAGGATCAGGCCCTCGTCCACTTGGCCTCCGGCGGCCGGTCCTCCCTCTTCAGGCGCTCGATCCTGTCGAGCTCCTCATCGAGGAAGAATGGTCCGCGTTCGCGGTACCGGCGGAGGAGCTGGGCACCGGTGACTGTTTCTTCCGGCCAAGTGGCCCTCAGGACAACCTCGCTGAACGACTCGGCCGGGTAGCGCCGAGCCCGCTTGAGCTTCTCGTAGGCCTCGACCTTGAGCGAGATCGTCTTGGTTGCCATGGCCAAAGCATGCAATCTGCACAGACCTCTGTCAACGCTTTATCCCTTGTCGTTCGACGCTAAGAGGTCTTCCGCCGGGCTCGGGCTACTTGTGCCGCGGCTTCGCGGGCGCGCGCTTGCGTTTGCGCGGGGCCTTGGGCGCCTTGGCCGCCTCCGCGGCGGCGAGCGCGCGCTGGACGGCGTCGTCGACCAGGGCCTTGATCTCGGCGGGGGTCATGGCCGCCGCCGCGGGGACCGGCGGCGGCGCGGCCTCGGGTAGGGAGGCGCCGGCGAGCGCTACGCGGCGCGCGACGTCGGCGGTGGCTTCGACCGGCCCGATGGGGCGGTCCTTCGGATAGAGGACGTCGTAGAAGAGGCCGGGGTGCACGCCGAGCCCGAGGAGGATCGCCGCCACGTGCTCCTGCTTGAGCTCGATGCGGCGGGTCAGCACGGCGCTCGTGTACCCGGCCCCGCGGCCGAGCCGCTGATCGAGGTCCTTGCGGGTCAGGCCGCAAGTGACGACCACCTTGCGCAGCAACTCGAGGACCCGCTCCCCGTCCTCGGCGATCCACCGCTCCAGCCACTCCTCGTACTCGGCCATCTAGAAGGGAGTGTAGCGCAGATCGCAGATTCGGCGATTTCGTTGGGAAAGCAGGGAGGAACGTATGATGCTCCACCTCGTGCGCGCCTTCATTCTCGCTTGCGCCGCCGGCCTCGCCGCGGCCGCGGGCGCGCCGCCCGCCGGGGCGGAGGAGGCGCCCGCGCCCGCGAGTGCCGAGGTGAGCGGCACGGTCGTCGGGCCCGGCGGCGAGCCCGCCGCGGGGGCGATCGTCGCCGTCGTCCTCCGGAACCGCGCCGATCCGGCGGCGGTCGCGGTCTCCGACGCTCGCGGGGCGTTCAGCGCGACGGTGCCTCCCGGCACTTATGCTCTGACCGCGACCCATCCGCAGTGGACAGCCGCCTACTCGCCGCCGGCGGAGGCGAGCGGCAAGGCCGTGCGCGACCTGCGCCTCCTGGCGCCGGCCGAGGGGTTCCTCCTCGCCGGCGAGGTCCGCGACTCGACGGGGGCCGCCCTCGGCGGCGCGCAGGTGCGGTGCATGCGCTCCTTCCTCCGGAGCGACCTCTTCGTCGTCCACGCCGACGGCGCCGGGCGCTACGCGCTGCGCCTGCCGGCGGCGCCGCACGTCTGCCGCGCGGTGGCCGGCGAGGCGCGCTCGGCCCACTTCGAGGTCGCCGCCGGAGGCGGTGGTGGACTGGATCCGCGGCCAGGCGGTCCCGCTGCTGACGCCGCGCGCCGGGCACGGCTTCGCCGACATGGCGCCGTTGCGCGAGGTCGTCGGCGGCGCGCGGGTGGTGGCGCTCGGTGAGAGCACGCACGGCACGCGCGAGCACTTCCAGATGAAGCACCGGATGCTCGAGTACCTCGTCGCCGAGCTCGGCTTCAGCGTCTTCGCCATCGAGGCCAACTGGCCGGAGTCCGAGGCGGTCGACGAGTACGTGCGGACGGGGCAGGGAGACCCCGCGGCGGCGCTCGCCGGGATGTACTTCTGGACCTGGAACACCGAGGAGGTGCTCGACCTCATCCGCTGGATGCGGCAGTGGAACGCCGTGCCGGGGCGCCGGCAGGTCCGCTTTTACGGCATCGACATGCAATTCGGCGCGGTGGCGGCCGAGCGCCTGGCGGCGCGGCTCGGGGAGATCGACCCGGCGCTCGCGGCGGCGGCGGGGCCGGCCCTCGCCAGGCTGGCCGCGGACGAGCGCGCCGAAACGGGGCCCACCGACGAGGGCCTCGCCGCCGTCGGCGCGCTGCTGCCGCGGATCACCGAGCGGCTGCCCGAGCCGGCGTCCGCGGCCGACCGGCAGGCGCTCGTCGACCGGCGGTACGTGGAGGTGCTGCGCCAGTACGTCGAGCTGGGGAGCGACCCCCTGGGCAACCCCGAGGTGCGCGACCGCCGCATGGCCGACAACCTGCGCTGGATCGCCGACGTCGCCGAGCCCGGGTCGCGCATCGTCCTGTGGGCGCACAACGGGCACATCGCCAAGGCCGGCCTCCGCTTCACGTCGCTGGGACGCCACCTCGAGGCAGAGCTGAGCGAGGACTACCTGCCGGTGGGGTTCCTGTTCCACCACGGCGGCTTCCAGGCGCTCGACGGCACCGGGGGACGGCGCGGCTTGATCGAGCACACCGTCGGCCCGCCCCCCGCGGGCACGCTCGAAGACGCCTTCGAGCGCGCCGGCTGGCCGCTCAGCCTCCTCGACCTCCGCCGACTGCCGGCGGAGGGCCCGGTCGCCGACTGGTTCCGCGCCCCGCACCCGATCCGCGAGATCGGCGCCGTCTTCCGCGGCGAGCCCGAGATGGCGACGGAGCTGGTGCTCCCCGACCGGTTCGAGGCGGTGATCTACGTCGAAGCGACGACCCGCGCCCGCCCGAACCCGCCGGCGCGGCCGTAGGGCGCGGGCGGGGCGAGCAGCGGACCACGCTCCCGCCGCCTTCGGCACCCTTGATGTTGTCGCTGTGGGAAGATGCCTCTGCAAGGGCTCGACTGCCGATGCCAGTCTTCATAGATAGAGTCGTTCTCCGCAACTACAAGAGCATCGCGGCATGCGACGTGCCGCTCGGCTCCCCGACGTTCCTCGTCGGCCGCAACGGCTCCGGCAAGAGCAACTTCATCGACGCGTTGCGCTTCGTCACCGACGCTCTCACCGCCTCCCTCGACCACGCCATCCGCGAGCGTGGCGGCATCAACGAGGTCCGGCGGCGCTCGGCCGGTCATCCCACCCATTTCGGCGCGCGATACCACTTTCGACTTGCCAGCGGAGCTTCGGGCAGCTATGCCTTCGAGGTCGCCGCCCGCTCGCGAGGCGGCTTCGAGGTGCAGCTTGAAGAGTGCTTCGTCCACGGCGCGGCGAACAGCCACTACCGCGTGGAGAGTGGCAGCGTGACTCGCAGCTCCATGCCCTCGCCTCCGCCGGCGGCGGCGGACCGTCTCTACCTCGGTCAGGCAGCCGGGCGCGAGGAGTTCCGGGAGCTCTACGACAGCTTCGGGCGCGCCGGGTTCTACAACCTGATTCCCGAGGAGATTCGGCAGCTGCAACCCCCGGACGAGGGCTCGATCCTCCGCCGCGACGGGAGCAATCTCGCGAGCGTCGTCGGCCGTCTCCAGGAGGAGCTGCCGGCCGCCAAGGAGCGCGTCGAGCAGTACTTGGAGAAGATCGTCCCCGGAGTGCGAGGAGTCTCACGCAAGACGCTCGGGCCGCGCGAGACGATCGAGTTCCGTCAGGAGGTAGGCGACACCGACAGCCCGTGGCGGTTCCTGGCGGCGAACATGTCTGACGGAACGCTGCGCGCCTTGGGCATCCTGGTCGCGCTCTTCCAGCCGAACGGCCTACCGCGGCCGTCGGCGCCCCTCGTAGCGATCGAGGAGCCGGAAAACGCGCTCCACCCCGCGGCCCTCGGCGTGCTGCTCGACGCGATGCGGGAGGCGGGCCTGAAGAGACAGATCGTCGTCACGAGCCACAGCCCGGACCTCCTGGACGACTCGTCGATCGGAGCGGACGAGGTGCTCGTGGTCGAGCAACTCAAGGGTCGCACGCAAGTCGGGCAGCTCGACGAGGTGACTCGGGGGCTTCTGCAGGACCACCTTCGGACTCCGGGCGAGCTGCTGCGCATGGATCAGCTCTTCCCCGACCCGGCCCAGGCGGACCTGCTGGATGTGAAGCTCTTCGAGGAAGAGCACGCTCCCGTTGCCTAGGACCATCGTCGAGCAGGCAGCACGCAAAGCGGGTCCCGACGGGGCCGTTCTGGTTCTCGTCGACGCTGACGACGACTGTGCGGCAGAGCTGGGCCGATCTCTGCGTGAGCGAGCGCGACAAGCGCGCGCCGACCGCGACATCGCGGTCGTCCTGCCCGTCCGGGAATTCGAGGCCTGGTTCCTCGCCTCGGCCGAATCCCTCGGCGGCCACCGAGGCTTGCCGGTGCAGCTCGAATCGCCGCCCGATCCGGAAGCCGTGCGTGACGCCAAGGGCTGGCTTTCCGCCCGCATGACCGTGGGAAGAGCCTACGGTCCACAGGTGGACCAAGCGGCGCTCGCGCAAGCGCTCGACTTCCGGCTGGCCGAACGGGCCGGCTCGTTCCGCAAGTTCATGCGCGATCTCGAGCGGCTCGCCGCCTATCTACTCGCCGCCCTGCTGCTCGCGCTCCCCGCGCGCGCCGCGATCCCCGCGGACCTCCTCGAGCTGACGCGGCAGATCGAAGAGTTCCCCAAGAGCAAGGCGGGGAGCCAGAGCGAGAGCGCGCGGCTGGCGAGGTTTTTCGACCTCTACTGGGCGGCGACCATGCGCGAGGCGCCGGACTTCGCGTCGTACATCGGCTACGCGGGCGTCGAGGACCGCCTGCCGGACTACTCGCCGGAGGCGTTCGCGCACTCCCAGCGCCTCATGGAGCTCGAGCGCGCGGCCCTCGCCTCGATCGACCGCTCGCGGCTGACGCCCGCCGAGCAGCTCAGCTACGACCTCCTGCGCCGGAGCTTCGAGATAGGGCTCGAGGGCGAGGGCGAGTCGCCCACCGCCGAGCCGTCCCCCGGCAGGTACCTCCTGGTCAGCCGCATGGGGAACCGCATGACCGCGGCGCTCGGTCTCCTCTACTACATGCCCGCCCGCACCGTCGCCGACTACGAGAACATGCTCGCGCGGCTGCGCGGCTTCCCCCGGCTGGTGGAGCAGGGCATCGCCCTGCTCGAGGAGGGCGCGCGGCGCGGCATCACGCCGCCCAAAGTGACTCTCGACGGGGTCGCCGACCAGGTGCTCGCGCCGCTGGCCTACGACGACCCGCTGGAGAGCCCCACGCTGGAGCCGTTCCAGCGCATCCCCGACTCCGTGCCGGCGGCCGAGCGGGAGCGGCTGCGCGCCGAGGCGGCGGAGGTCTTCCGGCGGCAGGTCGAGCCCGCCCTGCGCCGGCTCCACGACTTCCTCGCCAGGAGCTACCTGCCGCGGGCGCGGGAGTCGATCGCGGCGAGCGCGCTGCCGGACGGCTCGGCCTACTACGCCCGCCTGCTGCGCAGCTACACGACGACCGACCTGACCGCCGAGCAGATCCACCAGCTCGGCCTCTCCGAGGTGGCGCGGATCCGCAAGGAGATGGACGCGGTCGTCGCCTCCACGGGCTTCGAGGGCAGCTTCGCGGAGTTCCTCGAGTACCTGCGCACCGATCCGCGCTTTTTCTGGAAGCGGCCCGAGGACATGGTCGCGGGCTATCGCGACATCGTCAAGCGCATCGACCCCGAGCTGATCAAGCTCTTCGGCCGCCTGCCGCGCCTGCCCTACGGCGTCAAGCCGATGGGCGAGGAGGCGAACATGGCGCCCTCGGCCCTCTACGAGAACGGCTCGCTCGCCGCGGGGCGCCCGGGGTGGATGCAGATCAACACGTTCGACCTTAAGGCGCGGCCCAAGTGGGCGATGGAGAGCCTGGCGGCGCACGAGGCGGTGCCGGGGCACCACCTGCAGTACGCGCTCGTCGAGGAGCTCGAGGCGCTGCCCGCCTGGCGGCAGTGGGACGTCTACCCGGTCTTCTCCGAAGGCTGGGCGCTTTACGCCGAGACGATCGGCGGCGAGCTCGGGCTCTACAAGGACCCCTACTCGAAGTTCGGCCAGCTCAACGCCGAGATGTGGCGGGCGATCCGGCTGGTGTTGGACACCGGCCTGCACGCCTATGGCTGGACCCGCCAGCAGGCGATCGACTACTGCCGCGCCAACTCCGCCAGGACCGACCGCGAGATCGTCAACGAGGTCGACCGCTACATCGCGCACCCGGGAGGGGTGACCGCCTACAAGATCGGCGAGCTCAAGATCCGCGAGCTGCGCCGCTACGCCGAAAAGGAGCTGGGCCCCGCCTTCGACGTCCGCGCCTTCCACGACCGCGTCCTCGGCAGCGGGCAGCTGCCGCTCGATCTCCTGCAGAAGAGCATCGAGGCCTGGGTGGCGGCGGTGCGGGCGCAGCCGCCTTAGGGCTGGACGGGTCAGCGACTTTTCGTAACGTGCGTATCGTTCGTCGTATCCTCTAGGGCATTGAAACGAGACTCGGGTGACAGAAAGATGGGTCGTCGTGCGCGTCTTCGTGGATGTCTCCGAGGAGGAGCTTGTCGTCGTCACCGCCTACCGCACGAGTAAAGTCGCCAAGTATTGGAGGCAGCCATGAAGGTCCACTACGACGGCAAGACCGACACCCTGACGGTCGTTTTGCGCGAAGGCCCCGTCGCGGAGAGCGACGAGGACAAGCCGGGAATCATTCTGGACTACGACAGCGAGGGAAACCTCGTCTCGCTCGAAGTGCTGGATGCTTCCAGCCGCGTCGAGGAACCGCGATCCGTGACTCTACGCGCCACCGGCTGAGCCTCCGACCGCACCCTAACCAAGGAGCAGCCATGTCCAGCCAACCGCGCATCAGTCCCGGCGCGAAGATCGTTCCTCACCTCTGGTACGACAAGGAGGCCGTGGAGGCGGCGAATTTCTACGTCTCGCTGTTCCCCGACTCGCGCGTCGACAATGTCACTCCGATCCCGGCCGACACGCCGAGCGGCCCGGCGGGCTCGGTCCAGGTGGTCGAGTTCACGCTCGCCGGCCAGCCGTTCATGGCGATCAACGCCGGACCCCTCGACCCCTTCAACCACGCCGTCTCGTTCATCGTCAACTGCGACGACCAGGCCGAGGTCGACCGCCTCTGGGACGCGCTGACGGAGGGCGGCGGCGCGCCCGAGCCGTGCGGCTGGCTGCGCGACCGCTACGGCCTCTCCTGGCAGATCGTGCCGACGGTACTGGGCGAGATGATGAAGGACCCCGACCCCGACCGCGCCCGCCGTGTGATGGAGGCGATGCTCCAGATGAAGAAGCTGGACATCGCGGGCCTCGAGCGGGCCTACGCCGGGGAGTAGGCGGGGCTCACCCCTCCGGCTCGCCCTGCAACGAGGGCGGCACCTTGCCGCGGAGCCGCATGTAGGTGATGACGTTGCCGTAGTGCAAGGCGGCGTGGTGGGTGCGGAAGAGCAGCAGGGCCAGGGCCGGCCGCGGCTTGCCCATGAAGGGGAGCATGGTCTTCGCCTTGGCCTCGGTCATGCCCGCGTAGGCGCCGTCGCAGTAGGCGAAGGAGTCGGCAAGGGCCTTCTGGATGTCGGCCCGAGCCGTTCGGGTTTCCGCCTTGCGGGGCGACGGCGTCGTTCAGCGGTCCAGGGTGCCGGCGGGTGCCACCCACTCCATCGGCTGGCCAGTGACGGACGCGATCCGATCGTAGTCGTCGTCGTAGTGGAGCACCGCGAGACCCGCGGCCTCGGCCGCGGCGGCGATGACCAGGTCGACCGGTTTCGCCCCCCGATGCCGACCCGACGCAGCCATCGCGCCCGCGACCAGAAGGGCCCGGTGCATCACGTCGGCCGTGATCGGCGCCTCGGGTAGGGCCCAGCGCTCCTCGATGACATCGGCGACGTCTCTGGCGCGGGAGGCGTAGACGACCTCGAGGTCGATCAGGCGGCAAGTCCATAGCTGACCGGCCTGCGCCAGGGCGGCCAGCCGATCCCCCACGACATCCTGGCGGGCGCGAGCGAGCACCGAAGTATTGACGAGGTAGCGCATGGCTCAGCGAGCGATGCGCGGCCGCCGAGCTTCCTCGATCCTCGCCAGGTCGAGCGCCCTCGAGCCTCTCAGCCGCTTGATGTGTCGCACCACCGTCTCGTCATCCACGAGCCGTCGCAGCGCGACGTTCACGGTTTCCTTGATGGTGTCGGTGCCGGCGGCGCTCCGGGCCCGCTCCAGGAGATCGTCATCGATGTCGACGAGTCGCTTGGCCATACGGAGAGTATATCCGATCCCTTGATCTGGATATACGCCGGCGAGCCTCCCTAGTCCCCTACCCCTTCCACCTCGCCTTCTCCCCCCGCGTGTCCATGTGGACCATGGGGCCGAAGCGGGGGTTCGGGGGGTAGATGCCGAGGCCGCCTTCGAAGGGCTGGAACCAGGTGTCCTTCGACAGCTCCTCCACCATGCCGTAGATGAGCAGGGCGTCGCCGAGGTCGGCCTTGCCGTCGCCGTTGATGTCGTCCATCCGGCCGTCGTCGTCGAGGTCGACGAAGACGTCGGCGGCGTCGCCGTAGGAGTGGCGGCTGTAGGTGGTGCTGTTGCCGATGGCGGCGTTGTAGAAGGGCGTGCGGTAGCCGCTCATCACGAAGAGGGTGTCGGCGTCGATGCCGCGCTCGCGCAGCTCTTCGAGCACCGTTTCGAGCTTGAGCAGCAGCCGCGTGCGCAGGACGAGGTACTTGGGATAGCCGCTCTCCTGCTTGCCGACGAACTGCGCCAGCCGGAAGTGGGGCGAGACCCAGGTGCCGAGGGTCTCGCGCGTCACCTCGACGAGGCCGCGCGGCCGCTCGTAGGTCGGCTGGCCGCGCAGCGCTGTCGGCTGATAGCGGCCGACGCGGTAGCCGTTGACCTCCTCCTCGCCGGCGTACGGCACCATCACGAAGGCGTTGAGGCAGGTGCTGTGCGCCGAGCCGACCTCGCGCACCGCCAGGCAGTGCACGCCGCCGGTCTCCTCGGGCGCCGTCCAGCGCCAGCGGTCGGGGCCCAGGCGCTCCAGCTCGCCGTCCTCGGCCGAGGCCTCGAGCGCGATCGGCTGGTCGGTGAAGACCGCCTCGACCTCGAGCCGCTCGCCCGGGAGCACGAAGGTCGAGTTCAGGCTGTACGGGCTCACCTCGTCCTTGAACTTGAGCGAGAAGGCCGCGCGCGGGCTCTCGACGGGGCTCTCGCCCCCGGCGTTGCCGGTGATGCCGCCGGTGGCGGCGTAGAGCATGTCGCGGCCGCAGTCGTCCTCGTCGAAGCCGATGGCGGTGGCGAGCTCGGCGAGCGGCGACTCGGGCTCCGCCGCCGGGGGCGGCTCCTCGCCGGTCACCTCGAAGGCGGACTCCTCTTCGACGCGCAGCCAGAGCAGCGCCGCGCTGGCGGCGGCGATCACCGCCAGGCTCACGGCGATCACCCAGAGGAGCGCGCGGCGGGTCCTCACGGCGCGTATCCTAGCCGCGCACTGCGCTAGATTCATCCCTACTGAAAAGGATCCGCCATGGCCAAGCCGCTGACCGACGCGATCGAGCACGTCGTCGTCCTGATGCTCGAGAACCGCTCCTTCGACAACGTCCTCGGCGGGCTCTACCCCGACCTGACGAAGCAGGGGCTCTACCGCGGCCTGCTCGGCAACGAGACCAACCCGCTCGACCCGGCGAACCCGAGAGCCGGCTCGGTGACGGTCTTCCAGGGGCCGGCGACCTCGTCGGTCTGGATCATGCCCTACCCCGATCCCGGCGAGCTGTACGCCGACATGGTGCAGCAGATCTTCGGCTCCAACGCCAGCGTGCTGCCGAGCGGGGTGCTGCCGCCGATGTCGGGCTTCGCCTGGAACTACACGCAGCAGTCGCCGGCGCCGCCCGGCCCCGGCTGGCCGTCCGTCAAGCCCGTGGCGGGCAACGTCATGCAGTACTACTCGGGCGCGTCCATGCCGGTCACCTCCTGCCTGGCGCAGGGGTACGCCGTCTGCGACTACTGGTTCGCCGCCGCCCCGGTGCAGACGCTCGCGAACCGGGTGCTCGCGCACTGTGGCACGCCGACCAAGCTGCCTGGCACGAACCTCTCGCGCATCAACAACCCGGACTTCACCGACACCCTGAAGATCCCGTTCCATCCGCCGGTCACCGACCCGACGATCTTCCAGCTCCTCGACGAAACCTGCCCGGACGGGGTGGCGCCGGCTTGCAGCGACTTCCACGATCCCAAGTTCCAGCTCAACTGGAAGGTCTACTACCACGACGTGCCGCTGTCGGCCCTCTGCCAGTACGTCTACCAACGCTGGTGCTACGACTACCTCTTCGGCGGCAACGTCTACGGATTCCAGGAGTACTTCGAGTACGACATCCAGAACGATCGGCTCCCCAAGTACTCCTTCATCGAGCCGCGCTACTCGAACACCCTCGGAGGCACGGTCAACTCCAACCATCCGGGGGGCGCGGGGCTGGACTTCGAGGATCCCAACGGCAACTCGCTGCCGCCGCCGATCAACGTCATGGACGGCGAGCGGCTGCTCTGGCAGGTCTACTCGATCCTCCGCAAGTATCCGGAGACGTTCGCCAAGACGCTGCTGATCGTGACCTACGACGAGCACGGCGGCCTCTTCGACCACGTGCCGCCGCCGGCCGCCGTCTCGCCGTTCTCGCCGCCGGTCGACAACTTCGACTACGACCGTTACGGCGCCCGCGTGCCCGCCATCCTGATCAACCCGTCGATCAAGCCCGGCACCGTCTACCCGCCGCGGCAGGGTCTGGCGCCGGTGCTCGCGCACCCGTTCGACCACACCAGCATCCTGAGCACGCTGATCGCGCAGTTCGGCCTGAGCGGCAGCCTGACGCCGCGCGTCGACTCGGCACCGAAGCTCGAGGGGCTGATCACGGCGAACACCTACCCGCCCCCGGCCTGCGCGGCGCCGGTGCCGGAGCTGCCGGAGGAGGGGCCGCCGCCGGGGTCGCGGGTGGAGTCCGTCCCGTACGCCGCGCACAACCTCGCGGCCGCCCTCGCCCCGCTCTACCGGCTGGTCCAGGACTCCAAGCGCGGCCCGCGCCCGTGACCCCGTCCGAGACCGTCCCTGCGGCGGCGCCGCCGCCCGACGGCGACCTCATCGGCGCCTACGTCGGACTGGGCGTGGCGCACGCCGAGCGCGGGCACATCCTCGAGGCCGCGGCGGCCTTCCAGAACGCCCTGCGCCTCGACGCCGGGCACGTGCCGGCGTTGCTCAACCTCGGCACCTCCTGGCGCCACCTCGGCCACCCCGACTCGGCGCTCCCCTGCTACCGCCTGGCGGCGAAGCTCGCCCCCGGGCACGCCGACGCGCACTACCTCCTCGGCGCCCTCCTCTGCCAGGAGCGCGAGCTCGACGGCGCCGTCGCCGCGCACCGCCGGGCGCTGGCGCTCGCGCCCGACCACGCCGGGGCCCTCACCGACCTCGGCAGCGCGCTCGTCCTCCAGGGGGACGTCGAGGAGGGGCCGGCGCTGCTCCGCCGCGCGGTCGAGGTGGCGCCGCGCTGGCCGGTGGCGCACGTCAACCTGGGGATCGCGCTGGTGCGCGAGCGGCGCTGGAGCGAGGCGCTCGCCGCCTTCCGCGCCGCCCAGGAGGCGGACCCCGCCTGCGCCTACGCCCGGTTCTGCGAGAGCAACCTCCACCTGATGCGGGGGGACTACGCGCGCGGCTACGCGCTGTTCGACGCCCACCGCGCCGTCTACCCGCACCGCATCCGCGAGCGGCGCTGGGAGGGCGGCCCGCTCGCCGGCCGCACGATCCTGCTCTACGCCCAGCACGGCCTCGGCGACACGCTGCAGTTCGTCCGCTACGTGTCGCGCGTGGCGGCGATGGGGGGGCGCGTCGTCCTCCAGGTGCAGCCGAACCTGTTGCCGCTCCTCGGCCGCCAGCCCGGGGCCGCGGCGGTCCGCTCGATCATGGACGACCCCGGCCCCTTCGACGTCCAGGCGACGCTGCTCGAGCTGCCGGCGATTCTCGGCGACACACTGGAGACGATCCCGGCCGAGGTCCCCTACCTGCGCGCCGACCCCGCCCTGCGCGCGCGCTGGGCGGCGCGCCTCGGGGGCGACGGCGGGTTCAAGGTGGGCGTGGCGTGGCACGGCAACCCCGACCAGAAGGACGGCCTGGTCCGCCGCTGCGCGCTGCGCGACATGGCGCCGCTCTGGGAGGTGCCGGGGGTGACGGTCTACAGCCTCCAGGTCGGCGCCGGCCGCGAGGAGCTGACGGCCGGTGAGCCGACGCCGGTGCGCGACCTCGGCGCGATCGACGCCGAGACGGGGCCCTTCATGGACACGGCGGCGATCATGGAGGGGCTCGACCTCGTCGTCACCATCGACACCTCGATCGCGCACCTGGCCGGCGGCCTGGCGCGGCCGGTCTGGATGGCGGTGCCCCATTGGGCGGACTGGCGCTGGATGGTCGACCGGCCGGACAGCCCCTGGTACCCGACGATGCGCATCTTCCGCCAGCCGCGCCCGGGAGCCTGGGCGCCGGTCTTCGCCGAGCTGGCGTCGGTATTGCGCGCCCGTTCCTCTTGACTGTCTAGAAGAGGCCGCGTAGCATCCCTCTAGCTCATCTAGAGGAGAGCCCCGATGACGACCAGGACCGCCGAGATCCTGCAAGGCACGCTCGAGATGCTGACCTTGAAGGCGCTGTCGCTCGAGCCGATGCACGGCTGGGGGATCGGGCAGCGGATCGAGCAGCTCGCGGGCGGCGCCTTCGCGGTGCAGCAGGGATCGCTCTACCCGGCGCTGCAGCGCATGCTGCGCAAGGGGTGGATCCGCGCCGAGTGGCGCGCCAGCGAGAACAACCGGCGCGCGCGCTACTACCGGCTCACCAAGGCCGGCGAGCGCCAGCTCGCCGTCGAGACCGAGGCCTGGGAGCGCACGGTGGAGGTCATCGCCGGCATCCTGCGCGGCCGGCTCGCCGGGGAGGCGCCGTGAGCGCGCTCTCCGATCTCTCCGAGCGGCTGCGCGCGCTGCTCTTCCCGCGGCGCCACCGGCGCGAGCTCGAGGAGGAGATGCGCTTCCACGTCGAGCGGGACGCCGAGGAGCGCGGCCGGCGGGGTGCCGACCCGGACGCGGCGCGGCGCGAGGCGGCGCTCGCCTTCGGCGGCGCCGAGCGTTTCCAGGAGGAGGTCCGCGACGCCACCGGCGTGCGCCCCCTCCAGGACTTCGCCGCCGACGTGCGCCACGCGCTGCGCGGGCTGCGGCGCAACCCCGCCTTCGCCTTGGGCGCGATCCTGGTCCTGGGTGTCGGCATCGGGGCGACGGCGGCCTCGTTCGCGGTGGTGGACGCAGTGGTGCTGGCGCCGCTGCCGCACCCCCACGCCGACCGGCTGGTGCGCGTCTACCCGCGGGTGACGCGGAATTTCGGGAACCTCTCGACGGTCGACTTCCAGGCGATCCGCGACCAGCAGAAAAGCTTCGACGCCTTCGGCGGGGTCGCGCTCGCCACGATGGCGCTGTCGGGGACGGGTGAGCCGCAGCTGGTCTACGCGGGCCGTACGACGACCGGCTTCTTCCGGGCGCTCGGCGTCGTCCCCGCCGTGGGCCGGCTGATCCAGCGGCGCGACGAGGCGCTCGGCGCGCCGCCGGTCGTCGTGCTGTCGCACGCGCTCGCCGGGGAGCTGTTCGGCGGCGCGCGCGCGGCGCTGGGGCGGGCGGTCACTCTCGACGGCAGGAGCCACGAGGTCGTCGGCGTCCTGCCCGGGGGCCCGGCGGCGGCGGCCGGCTTGGCCGGCTGGGATCTCGGCGTCTGGCCCGCGGTCCAGATGGAGACGCCGACCCGGCGCGGACCATTCTGGATCCGCGGCATCGCGCGCCTGAAGGAAGACGTCACTCACGCCGAGGCGGCGCGCGACCTCGCGGGCATCAGCGAGCGGATCTTCCCGCTCTGGGCGGCCGGGTTCCAGGATCGCGAGGCGCGCTTCACGCCGGTGCCGCTGCGCGAGGCGATCGTGGGCGACGCCGGCCGGAGCCTCGGGCTCTTCGCGGCCGCCGTCGCGCTCGTCCTGCTCATCGCCGTCGCCAACGTCGCCACGCTCGTCCTCGTCCGCGCCTCGGCGCGCGCCCAGGAGCTGGCCGTCCGCGTCGCGCTCGGGGCGCCGCGCGCCCGGCTGGTGCGGATGGTGCTCGTCGAAGGGCTGACCCTGACCTCGTTCGCGGGCCTCGCCGGCCTGCTCGTCGCGGCGCTCGGCGTGCGCTTGGCCGGGACGCTGGCGCCGTACCTGCCGCGGCAGGCCGAGGTCGGGCTCGATTGGCGCGCGCTCGCCTTCGTCGCCGCGGCGACGCTTGCGGTCGGCGTCCTGGTGAGCCTGCCGCCGCTCTTCGCGGCGCTCCGGCCCGGGCGCGCCGCGGGGCTCGGCGCCGGCGCCCGGGTCGGACCGGGCCGCGGCACGCACGCCGTGCGCACGGCGCTGGTGACGGCGGAGTTCGCGCTGGCACTGCCGCTGCTGCTCGGCGCGGGGCTGCTGCTCAACAGCTTCCTGCGGTTGCAGCGGGTCGATCCCGGGTTCGACGCGGCCGGAGTCGTCACTACGTCGGTGGCGCTGCCGGAGGCGCGCCACCCCGAGGAGGCCACGCCGGCGTTCTGGCGGCGCGCCGAGGCGCTGGTCGCCGAGCTCGGCGGCATCGAGGCGTTCGGGCTGTCGACGGAGCTGCCGCCGAGCCAGCCCGGCAACGAGAACAACTTCGACCTCGTGGACCGCCCGGTGCCGGCGGGCGCATCGCAGCCCACCTCGCCGTGGGTCTACGCGACCAACGGCTACTTCGCGGCGCTCGGCGTGCCGCTCGTCGACGGACGAGCGTTCCGCGTCGGCGACACCGCCGAGGCGCCGCCGGTGGCTATCGTCACCGAGTCATGGGCGCGGCGGTTCTACCCGGGCGAGTCGCCGGTCGGCCGGCAGATGATCGAGGGGGGCTGCGTGGAGTGTCCGCGGACGACGATCGTCGGCGTGGTGGGCGACGTCAAGTACCTCGGCCTCGAGAACGCCGGCGAGGCGGTGTACCTGCCGTTCGCGCAGGGCGGGCCGCGGGACGCGCACCTCGTGGCGCGGGGCCGGGGGACGACGGCCGAGACCCTGGCCGCGCTGCGCGAGGTGGTGCGCCGGCTCGACCCCGAGCTCCCGGTGGCGCAGGCGACGCTGGCGGAGCGGCTCGCCGGCGAGCTCGCCGATCCCCGGCGCTGGACCGCCATCGTCGGCGCCTTCGGCGCGACGGCGGTCCTGCTCGCGTCGCTCGGCGTCTTCGCCCTGATGTCGTACTCGGTGCGGCAGCGCCGGCGCGAGATCGGCGTGCGGATCGCCCTCGGCGCCGGGCCGCAGTCGGTCACCTGGATGATCGTCCGGCGCGGCATGGGCGTGGCGGTCTCCGGGCTCGCGCTGGGCCTCCTGCTCGCGGCCCTCGAAGTGCGCCTGCTCCAGGCGCTGCTCTTCGGCGTCGGCGCGGCCGACCCGCTGACCCTCGCCGCCGTCGCGGCGGGCCTGCTCGGCGCCGCTCTCTTCGCCTGCTGGCTCCCCGGCCGCAGCGCGGCGAGGGTGTCGCCGCTCGAGGCTCTGGTGGCCGAATAGCTTTGCCCTCGGCGGGATGCGGCCGAGCGTGGCCAAGCGCTCCTCGGGCGTCCGTTTTGACCTGAGAGGGGGGCTAGCCGCGCGGCCGTCTCTGAGGGATGATCCCCGAGGACCCACCCCATGCGCCTGGCCCCTCGCTTGTCTTTCGCCCTGCTGGCGACGCTCGCGCTCGCTCTGCCGGCGGCGTGGCCCGCCGCCGGCCAGACCGCCGACCTGTCGACCTCGAAGGCCGACAACCCGGACCCGGTGCCGCCGGGCGGCAGCATCACCTACGACATCGTCGTCTTCAACAACGGCCCGAACGACGCCACCGGGGTTACCCTCACCGACACCCTGCCGGCCGGCACGACGTTCCTCTCGCTCGTCACGGACCCCGGCTGGAGCTGCATCACGCCGCCGGTGGGATCGGGCGGCACCGTCGACTGCTCGCTCGCGTCGCTCGCCTTTGAAGGCGCCGCGGCCATCACCCTGACCGTGGCGGTCGACGCCGGCCTCACCCCCGGCACGGTGATCGAGAACACGGCCACGGCCGGCGCGGAGGAGGGCGACCCCGGCGAGGGTAACAACGACGGCATCGCCTCGACGACGGTGGGGAGCCCGACCCCCGGAGCCGACCTCTCGGTGACCAAGGAGGACGACCCCGATCCGGTGGCGGCGGGGGCGGAGCTGGTGTACACGATCACGGTGACCAACAGCGGTCCCGACCCCGCGAGCGGTGTCAACCTGGTCGACTCGGTGCCGTCCGGGACGACGTTCGTGTCGCTGTCGGAGCCGGCGGGCTGGTCGTGTGCGACGCCGGCGGTGGGAGACAGCGGCGACGTCCTGTGCTCGATCGCCTCGCTCGGCGTGGGCAGCGCGGTCTTCACCCTGACCGTGGAGGTCGACGCCGGCGCGGCCGGAGGCAGCGAGATCTTCAATTCGGCCACGGTCTCCTCCTCGAGCGACGATCCCGACGAGAGCGACAACAGCGGCGGCGCCTCGACGACGGTGGCCTCGACGGCCTCGCCGGCGACGCTCTCGGGCACCAAGACGGTGTCCGGCACCTTCGCGCCGGGCGGCGCGGTGACCTACACCGTCGTGCTGACCAACAGCGGCCCCGAGACCCAGGGCGACAACCCGGGCGACGAGCTCACCGACGTCCTGCCGGCCGACCTGACCCTGGTCAGCGCCACGGCGACCTCCGGCACGGCGACGGCGACCGTGGCCACCAACACCGTCACCTGGAACGGCTCGCTCGCCGACGGTGCCTCGGTGACGATCACCATCGACGCCGTCATCGACGCCGGTGCCGCTCCGGGCACGACGATCTCCAACCAGGGGACGATCGCCTACGACGCCGACGGCAACGGCACCAACGAGGCCTCGGCGGTGACCGACGATCCGGGGACGGCGGCCGAGGACGACCCGACCTCCTTCCAGCTGCCGGGTGCGCCCCTGCCCCCGCCCGTGGCGATCCCGGCCCTCGACGGGCTCGGCCTGACGGTCCTGGCCGCTTTGCTGGCGCTCGGTGGAGCGTGGGTGATGCGGCGGCAGGGCGGCCGGGCGTTCGCCCGGGCAAGACGACTCAGCGACCGCTGACCGAAGTCAGCTCGGGCTGGCTCTGCTTCCAGCGCTCGCGCAGGCTGGCCGGCCATGCGAGGAACTCTGTGCTGGACACTCGCGAGTTGAAGGACCAGACGATCTCGTTCCCGCTCGCCGCCCACGGCGCGGGCGAGTGGTAGACCGCTAGCGCAGGGCGGCCTCCGCGGCCAGCCACCCGGCGGTGCAGGTGACGCCGCCGCCGGCGTGGCTGCCGCTGCCGCCGAGGTAGAGGCCGGGGACCGAGGTGGCGTAGCGCGCCGCCGACGGGGTGGGGCGCAGGACCAGCATCTGGTCGAGGGCCGGCTCGCCGTGGTGGAGCTGGCCGCCGGTCAGGGCGTAGCGGGTTTCGAGATCGGCCGGGGTCAGCAGCTCCTGCGCCACGATCCGGTCGCGCAGGCCGGGGGCGTGGCGCTCGAGCGTCGCGAGGATCGATTCGAGGAGCGCGGCGCGGCGCTCCTCGCTCCAGCCGCCCGCGACGTCGTAGGGGGCGTAGCTGGCGAGGACCGAGACGACGTGATGCCCCGCCGGGGCGAGCGCCGGGTCGGCGACGGTGGGGACGCGGACCTCCAGGTGCGGCTGCTCGGAGACCTCACGGTACTTGACCGCGTCGAAGGCGCGCTCCAGGTCGTCGACGTGGCCGCCGCCGATGCGGATCGACTCGAAGCGCTCGCCCGGCCGCGCCGCCAGCTCGAGCGGGCCGTCGAGCGCGAGGTGCAGCTTCGCCGCGGTGCCGCGCATGCGGATCCGGCGGTACTCCTCCTCGATGCGGATCGGCAGGGTGCCTGGAGCGATCAGCTCCAGGAACGTGCGCTTGGGATCGCCGGTCGCGACGACCGCGGCGGCGTCGAGCGTCTCGCCCGAGGCGAGGGTGACGCCGGCCGCGCGGCCGCCTTCGATGCGGATGCGTGCCACCTCGGCGCCGGTGCGGACCTCGGCGCCGGCGGCGCGCGCCGCCCGCTCCAGCGCCGCGACGAGCGCCGCCGGGCCGCCCGCGACGTACCTCCCGGGCGCCGCCTCGAGCAGCAGCAGGTTGGTGTTGGTGCCGGCCGACCAGGGGCCGGCGAAGGTGCCGGTGACCGCCGGCGCCGCCAGCCCTTCGACCAGGAGCGGCGTCGCGAACAGCTCGTTCAGGAAGTCGGCGACGCACATCGGCGCCACCCGCATCAGCTCCAGCGTGTCGCGGCGGCCGAGGCGCCAGAGCCCGAGCCCGCCCTTCGCCACCTCCCAGAAGTCGCCGGCGCCGGCGGGCGAGAGCGGCGGCGGCGGCGCGCTCATCACCGCCGCGACGAGCGGGCGGAGCTTGGCGAGGAACCCGCGGTAGCGGGCGTACGCCTCGGCGTCGTGACGGGAGCGCGCGCCCAGCTCGCCGGCGGCAGCGCGCGCCGGGTCGCGGTCGAGGAGCAGGCCGGGGCCGCCGTCCTCGGTGAGCAGGACCGGCGGCGCCTCGCGCCAGGCGAGGCCGTGCCGCTCGAGCCCGAGCGCCGCCGCGACGCGCGGCGACACCAGGCCCTCGTCGTGGAGGACGCCGGGCACCCGGTAGCCGGGGTGGAATTCGCTCGCGCCGGCGAGACCGCCGACTGCGTCGCGCCGCTCGAGGACCACCACCTTCTTGCCGGCGGCGGCGAGGCGCGCGGCGGCGGCGAGGCCGTTCTGGCCGGCGCCGAAGACGACGGCGTCGTAGCGGGCGGCGCCCATTTACACCGCTCGTCCGGCGAGCAAGGTCCGCGCGCACAGCGCGCCCGGCGCGCCCATGATGCCGCCTCCGGGGTGGGTCCCCGAGGCGCACATCCAGAGGCCCTCGATCGGCGTCCGGTAGCGGCTCCAGCCGGCCACCGGGCGGAGGAACGCGAGCTGCTCGAGTGACAGCTCGCCGTGGAAGATGTTGCCCTCGGTCAAGCCGTAGATCTCCTCCAGGTCGAGCGGCGTCAGGACCTGGCGGTGGAGGATGCGGGACTTCAGGTTCGGCATGTACTCGGCGAGGGTGTCGACGACCGCGTCGCCGAAGGCCTCGCGCTGGTTCGGCCAGTCGGCCGCGCCTTCCTTCAGGTTGTAGGGCGCGTACTGCACGAAGATCGACATCGTGTGCTTGCCCGGCGGCGCCACCGTCGGGTCGGTGAGCGACGGGATGACGATGTCCATGAACGGCCGGCGCGAGAAAGCGCCGTACTTGGCGGCGTCGTAGGCGCGCTCCAGGTACTCGATCGAGGGGGCGATGGTGATGTCGCCGCGCAGGTGCGGACCGTCGCCGGGCAGGCAGGCGAACTCGGGCAGCGCGTCGAGCGCCAGGTTGACCTTGCCGGTCGAGCCGCGCATCTTGAAGCGCTTGACCTGCTTGGCGAAGTCGGGGTCGAGGTGCTCCTCGCCCACCAGGCGCAGGAAGGTGCGGTGGGGATCGACGCCGGAGACGACGACCTTGGCCGCGATCTCGTCGCCGTTCTCGAGCACGACGCCGGTCGTGCGGCCGTGCTTCATCCGCAGGTGCGCAACCGGCGCGTTGACGCGGATCTCGACCCCGAGCTCGCGCGCCGCGGCGGCGATCGCGTCGGCCACCGCGCCGGTGCCCCCCTTGGGCAGCCCCCAGGCGCGGTAGGAGCCGTCGATGTCGCCCATGTAGTGGTGCAGCAGGACGTACGCCGTGCCCGGCGAGCGCACGCCCAGGAAGGTGCCGATGATCCCCGACACCGACATCGGCGCGATGAGCTGCTCGCTCTCGAACCACTCCGAGAGGAAGTCGACCGCCGACATCGTCATCATCTTGACGTTGCCGATGAGCCACTCCTCGCCCTGCCCGCGCAGGTGCTTGGCGAACTTCGTCAGCCGCCAGAGCTCGCGCGGGTTGCGCGACACCGGGTCGGGGGCCGGGCCGTCGATCATCGGCTTCACCAGCCGGCCGAGCTCGGCCATCTTCTGGCCGAAGGGCTTGTAGACCTCGGCGTCGCGCGGCGAGAACTTGGCGATGGCGCGCTTGGTGCGCTCGGGGTCGGAGTCGCGCAGCAGATACCGCCCGTCGGGGAAGGGCGTGAAGGTCTCTTCGAGCGGCAGCACCTCGTAGCCGTGGCGCGGCAGGTCGAGGTCGCGGATGATCCACGGGCGCAGCAGCGAGACGACGTACGAGCAACAGGAGTACTTGAAGCCCGGGTGGATCTCCTCGGTCGTCGTGGCGCCCCCGACCTGGTGGCGGCGCTCCAGGACGAGCACCTTCCGCCCGGCCTTCGCGAGGTAGGCGGCGCACACCAGGCCGTTGTGCCCGGCGCCGACGACGATCGCGTCGTAGCGCGCGGCGGGCGCGGGGCTCGAGGCGGGGCTGGCGGCGGCGCTCACGGCTTGCGCTTCCTCTCGGGATCGAAGAACGGAGTCTTCACCACCTTCGCCGGCACCTTGCGGCGCTCGAACTCGACCGTGTGCTCCATCTGGAGCACCGTCCCCAACGCCGCGTGCGGCGCCAGGAGCGAAGCGAGCGCGACGTACTTCTTCAAGATCGGCGACCAGGTGTGGCTCGTCACCTTGCCCACCTGGCGGCCGTCGCCGTCGTAGACCGGCAGGCCGTCGCGCCGCGCCGTCGCCGGCAGGCTCGGGGGCAGCGAGAAGCTCTCGTAGAGCGCCTCCAGCGCCTCCCAGGCGACCTCGAGGCCGAGCAGCGCCCAGGCCGAGCCGCGCGCCTTCTCCGCCTCGAGCGCCTCGCGGCCGACGAAGCTCGGGAAGCGCGGGCGGTCGAAATCGACCAGCCAGCCGAGCCCGATCTCGAAGGGCGACGACTTGCGCGCCTCGAGCACCGTCTTGGGGGCGCTGAAGTAATCGACGCCCAAGAGGATGAACCCGGCCTCGATGCGCGAGACGTCGAGCGCGTCGAGGCCCGCGGGCGTGATGCCGTGCGGCCGGCCGGCGTCCATCAGCGCGTCCCAGAGGCGCGGCGCCTCGGCCTTCTCCACCCACACCTCGTAGCCGAGGTCGCCGGTGTAGCCGGTGCGGGTGAGCCAGGCGTCGAGGCCGTCGAGGCGGGTGCGGGTGGCGCCGAAGAACTTGAGCTTGTCCATGTCGGCGTCGCAGGCGGCGCGCAGGATGTCGCGCGAGCGCGGGCCCTGCAGCGCCACGGCGGCCAGCCGCGCGCTGGAGTCCTCCAGCGTCACGCGCATGCCGCGCCCCACCGTCTGCAGCCAGTGCAGTGTCGGGTCGGCGGCGGTGACGCGGTAGTAATCCTCGTCGAGCCGCGTCACCGTGCCGTCGTCGATGATCTTGCCGTAGTCGTCGCACCAGCAGCTGTAGCCGACGCGCCCGACCTTGAGCTTCGAGACGTCGCGCACCATCATGCGCGACAGAAGCGCCGCGGCGTCCGGCCCATAGACCTCGTACTTGAAGAGCGGCGAGACGTCGAGCAGCCCCGCCGACTCGCGGAAGGCGAAGTACTCGCGGTCGTGGGTCGTGTCGTAACTGCACACCGCGGCGTACCCCGACCAGTCCTTCCAGCGGTAGCTGGTGCAGAGCTTGGCAGTGCGCTCGTGAAACGGGGACGGGATCGGCATCGTCGAGGGGGCTGTGCCGGCGGCCGGCGAAAGTTATCATGGCGGCCGGAATGAAGCCCCGCTCCGCCTTCGGCCAGCACACCCTGCCCCGCGAGTACTTCGTCTCCGAGGAGGTCTACCGCCTCGAGCACGAGCGCGTCTTCGGCCGCTCCTGGCTCCTGGCCGGCCACGTCTCGCAGCTCGATCGGCCCGGCGCCTACTTCGTTTTCACCCTCGGCCGCGAGAGCGTGCTCGTGGTGCGCGACGGCGACGGCGCGGTGCGCGCCTTCCACAACCACTGCCGCCACCGCGGCACGCGCCTGTGCAGCGAGCCCGCCGGCACCCTCGGCGCCGCCATCCAGTGCCCCTACCACGCCTGGACCTACGGCCTCGACGGCGCGCTGCGGGCGGCGCCCAACATGACCGGCGTCGCCGGCTTCGACCGCGCCGACTACCCGCTGCACCCGGTGGCGCTCGCCGACTGGCAGGGGTTCCTGTTCCTCAACCTGGCGCCCGACCCGCAGCCGTTCGCCGAGGCGCTGCCGGCGCTGGTCGGCAAGTTCGAGCCCTGGCGGCTGCCCGAGCTCCAGTCCGCGCACCAGACGGTCTACGAAGTCGAGGCGAACTGGAAGCTCTTCTTCCACAACTACAGCGAGTGTTACCACTGCCCCAACGTCCACCCGCACCTCAACAAGTTGACGCCGTACCGCCAGACCGAGAACGACCTCGACGAAGGGCCGGTCCTCGGCGGCCCGATGTGGATGACCAACCCCGAGGGCAGCATGACGATGCACGGCGGCCGCTGCGCGCCGCCCTTCCCCGACCTCTCGCCCGAGCAGCGTGGGCGGGTCTACTACTACGTCCTCTTCCCCAGCGCCTTCCTCTCGCTCCACCCCGACTACGTCCTCCTCCACCGCGCCCAGCCGCTCGCGCTCGACCGCACCCGCATCCTCTGCAACTGGCTCTTCCACCCCGACGCCATCGCCGCCTCCGGCTTCGACCCGCAGCCGGCGATCGACTTCTGGGACCTCACCAACCGCCAGGACTGGGAGCTCTGCGCCAACGCCTACAAGGGCGTCATCTCGAGCGCCTGGGACCCAGGCCCGTACTCCGAGCTCGAAAGCCAGCTCGCGGCCTTCGACCGACAGTACCTGCGGGCGCTCGACCCGGCGAGGGAAGTGAGGGCGGTGACCGGGCGGAGTGCGTAGATCGAGGACGGCGAGGCTCGGCGCGCCTCCGGAGTTTTGAACTGCAGCCGCGGATGCTTGAATCCGCCGGGGCGCGGCGAGCGTGAAAAACGCAGTCCTGCCGTAACTTACGCCGGGCTCGGCATCCCCTGGACACTGGCGGTGGCTTTGCTTGCGGGAGCGCAGCCGCAGGAGGCCAACGCGTGATGTCCAGCTCCCGATCTACCCTCCGTCTAGTCGTCTGTGCGTCCCTGCTAGCGCTCGCTGCGTGCAGCGAGTCGAGCACGCCCACGGACACGGCGCCACCGCCGCCCGTCCTCCCGAACCGCACCGTCGCCCCCGCCTGCGCTAACCCGGCGCCGTTGCTCGGCAGCTTCGACCCGCGCGCTCCCGGCTATATCGTGGTCCTCGTCGACGGCAAGGACTTGGAAGCGTCCGTCGCCACCCTCGCCGCAAGGCACGGCTTCCAGGTCGAAGGTGTCTATGCGGTCATCCACGGCTTCTCCGCCCACCTCGAGCCGGAAACGGTGGCGGCGCTGCGCTGCGAGCCGCAGGTCAGCTACATCGAGCACAACCAGATCTTCCAGGCGTTCTGAGCACGGCGCTCCGGCGCTGATGCCGGCCGCTGCTCCGTCCTCTTCTTCATGGGACATACTCGCCCCCGACCATGAAGCCCCTCCTCGTCGTCGACGGCGACAACCTCGCGCACCGGGCGTTTCACGCGCTGCCGCCGTCGATTCGGGACGGCGAGCGGCGGCCGGCCAATGCGCTCGTCGGGTTCACCAACATGCTGGTCTCGGTCTGGGAGGCGGAGCAGCCGCGGGCTGTGCTGGTGGGGCTGGACACGCTCGACGTGCCGACCTACCGCCACGCGCTCTTGCCGCAGTACCAGTCGGGGCGGCACTTCGCGCCGGAGCTGCGGTTCCAGCTCGACCGGCTGCCGGAGCTGGTCGCCGCGTTCGGGTTCGCCGCGGCCAAGCAGGCGGGCTACGAGGCCGACGACTTCCTCGCCGCCGGGGTGGCGGCGGAGGAGAAGCGGCGCGGCACGGCGCTCGTCTTGAGCAACGACCGCGACCTCTTCCAGCTCGCCAGCGAGCGGACGACGATCCTCCATCCGCGCCGCGGCGTCAGCGAGCTCGAGCGGGTGGGGCCGGCCGAGGTGGAGAAACGCTACGGCGTCCCGCCGGCGCTGGTGCCGGACTTCATCGCCTTGCGCGGCGACCCGTCGGACAAGATCCCGGGCGCGCTCGGCGTCGGGCCGGTGAGCGCCGCCGCGATCCTGAAGCGCAACGGCTCGCTCGAGGCGACGCTCGAAGCCGGCGGCCTCGCCGGCCAGGCCGAGAACCTCCGCGCCTACCTCCGTATCGCGACGCTGGACCGCAAGGCGCCGATCCCGAAGCTCCCCAACGCCGAGCCGGACTGGCAGGGCGCCGCCGACATCTTCACCCGCTGGGGTCTCGGCAAACTCGCCGAGCGGCTGCGCGGCTTCGCCTAGGGCGGGCTCTCCGCGCCGCGTACGTAGCGCTCCATCCAGGCGACGTCTTCGTTGTCGCGGAGCTGGAGACTGCGCGGCTGCCGGAAGTCGTGCCCCTCGCTCGGGTAGCGGATCAAGCGCGCCGGCGTGCCGGCCCGCTTGATCGCCGCGAAGTAGTTGAGGCTGTGGAACGGCGAGTCGGTGTCGTCCAGGTCGCCGTGGTGGAGGATGGTCGGCGTGCGCACGCGGTCGGCGTGAGTCAGCGGGCTGCGCTCGCGCCACTGCGGGTTGCTCCACGGATCGCCGCCGATGTACCAGAGCTCCATGTCGTAGTTGGCGCCGGCGCCGTACTCGCTGGTCCAGTCGCTCACCATCGCCCCGAGGCTCGCGGCCTTGAAGCGCGTCGTCGTGGTGATCGTGTAGCCGGCGAGGATGCCGCCGTAGGACCAGCCGCCGATCCCCAGCCGCTCCGGGTCCGCGATCTTGCGCGCGATCATCGCGTCGACGCCGGCCAGGAGGTCCTGCCGATCGCCGCCGCCGATGTCGAAGCGGTTGCCCTGCATGTGCGCGTCGTCGTAGTTGCTCGCGCCGCGGACGTTGGGCGAGAGCTGCGCGTAGCCGAGGCCGGCCCAGACGTGGTTCTTGACAGCGAACTGGTTGAGCCAGGCGCAGCCGGGCCCGCAGGCGACGTGCACGAGGAGCGGCCGCGGCCCCGGAGCGGCGCCCGCGCCGGGCGGCAGGTGGAGGAGGCCCTCGATCTCCTTGCCGTCGAAGCTCGGCCAGCGCACCGTCTGGACCGAGCCCAGCGCGATCTCCTCGCGCACCCAGGGGTTCAAATCGGTGACACGGTGCTGGCGGTCGGCGGCGTCGCCGGTGCGGCCGACGTAGACGTCCGGCGGCGTCGTGAAGTCCTGGTAGACGTAGGCGAATGTCCGCCGGTCGTCGGACCAGGAGCCGACGCGGACGTTGCCCACCGTCTCGACGAGCGGGGTGCTGCGGCCGGAGGCGACGTCGATGCGCACCGGGAAGCGGGTGGTGCCGTAGCCGCTGACCACGAAGAGGGCGCTGCCGTCCGGCGCGAAGACCGGCTGGATGAACCGCCCGGTGTGACCCGGCGTCAGGTTCCGCGCCTCGCCGCTCTCGACGTCGAGGAGCCAGAGGTCGCCGTTGCCGTGCTCCCAGCGGTCGAGGCGCACGGCGGTGAAGAGGACGGACTTGCCATCCGGCGACCAGAGCGGGCCGCTCTCGGGCACCCCGTTGCGGGTGAGCTGGCGGACCGCGCCGGACGCGAGATCGACGGCGAAGAGCTCGGTTCGCGCGCGGGTGTTCCGTCCGTTGTCGGGCCGCGCGGCGACGACCGCGGTGCGACCGTCGGGCGAGAGGTCCGAGCCGCCGATCGACCAGTCGCGCTGCGTGACGCGCGCCAGGGTCCCGGCCGCGAGGTCGTAGCGCCAGAGGTTCGTCCAGAAGTCCCGGGTCTGCCCGTTCGAGCCCTCGTCGACGTAGACGACGTCGGAGTCGGCGCCGGGCCCGGACGGAGAGGCCTCCTGGCGGACGACGAGGAAGGACTTGCCGTCGCGGGAAAGCTGCCAGCTGCCGGGGTCCTCCACCCCGAGGCGGCTGCGCTGCACGGCGCCCGTGTCCTCGACCCCCTGCTCGAAGAGCTCGCCGCCGCGGAAGAAGAAGACCGAGCGCGAGGTCGGCGCCCACATCGGCGAGGAATCCCCTTCGCGCAGGAACTCCCGCGCCGGGACGCGGCCGTCGGCCGGGGCGAGCCAGGTCGAGGTGTGGCGCGCGTTCTCGGCCAGCGAGGCGCGCTCGACGGTGTAGAGCACCCACCGCCCGTCGGGCGACAGCAGCGGCGCGCCGGGTCCGGCGAGGCGGAACTGGTCGTCCACCGTCATCGGGCGCTTGGCCGGCGGCACGGCGGCGGAAGCCGGCGCGACGGAGAGCAGAAGCAGCAGGGAGAGCGCGAGAGCGGCGTTCATGGCGGGCGCCAACCTATCGCGCCGCGCCGGCCGCGTCTTGTCGTTTCGTGCCGATTGTCAGGAAGCGAGGAGCTTGCGGTAGCGGCCCGGAGTCGTCCCGGTGACGCGCTTGAAGGACTTGGTGAGCTGGGCCTGGTCGGCGAAGCCGCTTTCGACCGCCACCTCGGCGAGGCTGACCTTGGGCTTGCCGAGCAGCTCCGCCGCGCGCCGCACCCGGCACTGGCGCAGGAAGTCGCCCGGCGTGCAGCCGTAGCGCCGCCGGAAGGAGCGGCTCAGGTGCAGCGGGTTGACGCCGAGCTCGGCGGCGATCCCCCGCACGGTGAGCCGGCTGCGGTAGGAGTCGCGGATCAGCTCGTGCGCCCGGCCCAGCCAGGCTTGCGTCCGTCGGCCGGCGCGGTCGGCCTCGCGCGCGGCGTGCGCGAGGAGCTCGAGGGCAAGCCCCTCGACGACGAGCGGCGACAGGTCGTCGACCGCGCGCAGCTCGCGGAAGAGCTTGGCGCCGACGGCCGGCAGCTCCCCGGCCGCGAACCCTACGGCGTGATCGAGGAGGCCGCGGTGGCCGCCCGCCAGCTCGATCGCCTCCGCCGCGACCGAGAGGGTGAGGAAGCTGCCGCCGCGCGAACCGGCATGGAAGCGGTCGAAGTGCGTCGTCCCGGCCGGGTTGAAGATCATCGTCGCCGGCGCGCAAACCGCCTCGACGCCGCGCGCCTCGGTGATCCACCGCCCCTTCAAGATGAAGCAGAAGTGGGCGTCCGCATGGGTGTGCCGGAAGATCGGCTCCTCCGGCCGATCGGCGATCTCCGCCAGTGCGAACCCCGGCACGCCGATCGTGTGCCGACGCTCGCCGATGAAGGTGTCGAAGGGGAGCGATGGGAGCTCGCGGACACCCATGCCCGGAAGCGTATCGTGGGCGGGCCGCCTACTTCAGGTAGCCGAGGCTCCGGAGCTGCTCCATCTGCTCCTTGCTGAGCCCCTTGGCCAGCTCGCTGTCGGGTTTGAGGCGCGCCGCCTGCGCCTGCCGCCGCCAGCCGGCGAGGGCCTTCGCCAGCCGCTCCACGACCTGCGGGTGCGCGGCGGCGACGTTCTTCTGGTCGAGCGGGTCCTCGTAGAAGTCGTAGAGCTCGAACTCCGGCGCGCCCGGCGGCCGGAGGACGTTGTGGATGAGCTTCCACTCGGCGTCGACGATGGCGTACGACTCGCTGGCGGCCGGGTAGTCGGTGGCGCCCATCGGCTGCTTCTCGGCGATGACGGGCCGGCGCTTCCAGCCGCCTCCTCCGGCCAGCAGCGGCGCCAGGCTCTGCCCCTGCGCCGCCTCGGGCAGCGGCAAGCCGCTCCACTGGGCGAGCGTCGGCATGACGTCGATGAGCTGCACCGGCTCCTTGACCTCGACGCCCTTCGGCACCCGTCCCGGCCCCCAGAGGATCAGCGGCACGCGGATCATCTCGCCGTAGACGCTCTGCCCGTGCCACATGCGGCCGTGGTCGTGGAACTCCTCGCCGTGGTCGGCGAAGAACGCGATGACGGCGCGCTCGCCGAGCCCCACCTCCCGCAGCCGCTCCACCAGCCGCGCGATCTCGCGGTCCATACCCCGGATCGAGCCGTCGTACCAGTCCTTCGAGTAGCGGATGAAGGCCGCCGGGTCGATGCCGGCCGCGACCAGCTCCTCCGGCGTCGCCATCCCCCGGTTCGCCATGAAGGCGTCGACGACCGTCTTCTTGATGACCTCCTGCTGGCGCAGGTACTCCTCGCGCCCCGCCGGGTCGGCCCAAGTCGTGTCGTACGGCCGGTTCGGCTCGTACGGCGCGTGCGGATCGAAGACGTGGAGGTAGACGAAGAAGGGCACGTCGCGATGGTCGTCGAGCCACTCAAGCAGGCGGTCGACGTACTCGCGCGCCGTCTTGGCGCCGCGAGGCCCGGCGCGCCCCGCCGTCGACTCCGACTCGTGCAGCTCCTCGAAGCCCTGGTGGAGATTGCTGAGCTGGCCGGTGAAGCTCACCGACGAGAACGACAGCGTGGCGTAGCCGGCCTGGCGATAGAGCTCGGCGAGCGTCGTCGCCGAGGCCGGCAGCCGGTCGGGGATCTGGTGGACGCCGTGGGTCGAGGGGTAGAGCGACGCCAGGATCGACGGCGTCGCCGCCTTGGTCCAGCTCGTCTGGGTGATCGCGTGGTGGAAGAGCGCGCCCTCCTTGGCCAGCCGCGTCAGCGTCGGCGCCGTCTTGCGGCTGTAGCCGTAGACGTCGAGGTGGTCCTTCCGCAGGGTGTCGCCCTGGATCAGGATCACGGCCTGCGGCGGGCCATCGGAGGCCTTGGCGGCGGCCGGGGCGGCGCGCTGGCGGACCGCCGGCGCGCCCCAGAACGCCATCGTGCCGTCCTTTTCGGCGGTCGCCGAGAGCGCGAGGGTGACGGTCTGGCCGGCGAGCTCGCCGAGGTCCACGACCCGCCGCTCCCACCGGTGCGGCGTCGTCACCGACCAGGTCATCAGCGCCGTCTCCTCGCCGCGGCGCGCGACGACCCGGAAGGTCACCGGCTCCTCCTCCGGCGTCCCCACCGCGAGGTCGAGGAGCGGCCGCGAGGGCAGCGTCACGCGGAAGCGCACCGTCTCGGGCGAGCGCGTCACCAGCGTCTCGCGGAAGACGTCCCGCAGCCCCTGCCAGCTCACTCCCGACGGCACGCCGGCCAGGTGCTCGCGCCGAAAGACGAGCCGCACCGACTCGATGGCGAACTCGGCGCCGGCGGCGTCGGTCGGCCGGAGCAGCAGGTGGCGGATGCGCGAGCCCGAGACCGGCGCCGGCGGGGTGATCGTGTAGGTCTGCATCTGGTCGCCCGCGATCACCGGCGTCGTCGTCGTCCACGGCACCCGGCTCGCCATCCCGATCTCCTGGCCGAGATCGATCGTCGGCGCCGGCCGGGTCGCGACCGAGAGGTTGGCGCCGCCCGAGACGCGGAGGCGCACCTCGACGGCGTGGAGCTGGTCGGGGTCTTCGAGCCCCTTCGTACGCTCGAGGTGGAGGACGGGAAAGTCGGTCGTCGTGCGGCCGGCGAGGAGCCCGTCGCGGACGGCAAAGCCGGCGACGCCGGGGCCCGCCTTCCAGCCCTGCGCGCCGCCCTCGGCGAACTTCCATTCCGTGCGCACCGGCGCGGCCGTCGCTTTGGCGCGCGACCCCGAGACGAGCTTGGCGTCAAACGCATCGACGAGCCGGATCGCCATCGGCCCCTCGGGAGCCGAGGGGCGACAGCCGGCCGCGAGCGCCGCGAGGGCCAGCAGCGCGATCCGCCTGCGCGGTGGTACGGGGCTGGGGCTAGGCACCATGAATACGAGCGCGGCGCATCCTACCGGAACGCGGCGCTACGGCCGACCCCAGCGCACCTCCGGCTCGCGCGGCGCCTGGGTAGCTCCGGGGAGGATGACGTAGTCGAAGCCGGCGGGCACCCAGCGGCCGCCGACCTCCTTGAGGCCGTGGGCTTCGAGCCAGGCCTTGCCGGCGGCGGCGAGCCGCGGGTTGCCGCACTCCCAGAAGCGCACCGCCATCCGCTCGTCGCCGCCGGCGGCGAGGGCGGCGAGGAGGAGCGGCTCGGACTGGGGGCGGCCCTGCCGGATGAGCCGGAGGTGGGCGCCGGCGACGGCCGCGAGGTCGCGGCGGGCGACGGCGCGGTCGAGCGCCAACTCGGCGGGACGCTCGGGGCTCGCGGCGAGGGCGTCGGCGGCGACGCGGCGATCGGCGGCGGGAGCGTTCGCGTCGAGGACCGCGATGAGCGGGTCGAGCCGGCGGCGGCGGACGAGCGCCAGGGCGACGTCGGGGTCGAGCGTCCCGTCCTGGCGCCGCAGGGCGCGGTCGAGCGCCGCGAGCGAGGCCGGGTCGCGCGCCATCCCCAGCGCGCGGGCGGCGGCCCGGCGGCGCGGCGAGCCCGCCGGCTCTTCGAGGAAGGGCAGGAGGACGTCGGGCCGGCCGAGCGCCACCAGCCCGCTCGCCGCGCCGTTCTCGGCACCGTCGGCGCGCGCCACGAGCGCCCGCAATGGTGCCACGGCGCGCGGGTCGTCGACGCGGCCGGCGGCGGCGGCCAGCGCGTCGCGGACCGGGCCCCGGGTGCGCGGCAGGGCGGCGAGCATCGGGCCGGCCGCCGCCCGGCCGATCGCGGCGAGCGCCTTGACCGCCGTCAACTGGATCTGGACGTCGTCCGATTCCAGCGCCTTCGTCAGACAGCCGATCCCCTCCGGCGCGCCGATCCGCCCGAGAGCGCGCGCCGCCTCGACCCGAACCGTCCACTCCACGTCATCCAGCGCCGCGCAGAGCAGGCCCACCGCCGCGGGCCCGCCGCTGCGGCCGAGCCCCTCCGCCGCCTGGCGCCGCTCCTCCGGCGCGCCGTCGCGTAGACGCGCCGCGAGCTCCTCGGCCGGCGGCCCGCAGCCGGCGAGGAGGAGCGCCAGGGCCAGTCCGTGGCGCCGGCGCCGCACCCCTAGAACCAGGGCTCGTCGCCGCTCGGGCCGTAGATCGACGGCACCTTGCCGCCGGCCATGCGCAGGTAGACCGAGAGCTGCCCGCGATGGTGAATCTGGTCGTGGAGCAGGAACCAGGCGAACTCGGTGCGCGTCCAGTCGCCGAGGGTGCCGGGGCCGACGAAGAACTTGATCCGCTCCTGGAAGTCCTCGTCGCTGTAGGAGCGCACGGTCTCGGCGAACTCGCCGTGCGCCTTCTCGAGCGCGGCGAGCACGTCCGCCCACTCCTCCGGCGGCGGCGGCACCTGCCCCGAGCCGGGGCTGCCGCCGGCGAAGGCGTTCTCGAGCCCCTTCGTGCCGAGGCCGCGCTCGAGCACGAACATCCAGGCCAGCTCCTTGGCGGTCTTGCACCGCTCGTGGGGGCGCAGGTCCGCCTGGTCGGGCGGGTAGGCGCGCAGGACCTTCATCGTCGTCTGGTGCTCGCGCTCGTAGGCGTCGAGGAACTGCTCTTTCGGGGTCTTGGTCGTGGCCATTCGGGGTCACCTCGCTTTCGCCGCCGATCGGCCGCTAGCGGTTGACGGTCGCCTGGAGGCGCAGCCAGGCCAGGTAGTCGCGCTCGAGATGCGCGAGCGGCTCGCCGAGGGCGGCGGTCAGGGCCTCGGCGTCGGCCGCGCCGCCGCGCGCCACCTCGCCCAGGAAGGCCTGGAAGCGCTCGCGGGCGCGGCGCTCGCGGCCGTCGAGGAGGAAGCGGACGAAGAAGGCGCTGGCGGTGTAGCGCTCGCGCCGCCCCTCGTAGCGCGTGAAGGCCGCGTGCGGCAGGGCGAGGAGCTCGGCCAGCGAGGGCGCCGCGCCGTTGCGCTGCGCGGTGAGCAGCGCCGAGAGCGCGCCGTAGGCGCCGTCGGCGGAGATCTCGAAGCGGGAGGCGAAGCTCGGGCTGCTGGAGCCGGTGGCGAGCGCCCGCGCCCGCACCCGGCCGCGCAGAGTCCCGGGCACGATCGCGCCGCTCCGCGCCTGCCGCGCTAGCGCCAGCTCTTCGGCCAGTCCCTCTTCGAGCCAGGGCGGCAGCTCGCGCTCGAACGTCCGGCGCGACAGGAGGTGGGCGAGCTCATGGACGAGAAGCGCCCTCACTTCCTCCGCGGGCGCCCCGCCGATGGCGAGGGCCACCCGGCTGGCGCGCGCGCTGCCGCGCACCCCGCGGTCCGGCTCCTCGCCCTCGCCGCGCACGTAGGCGCGGAAGTCCTCGTCGCGGCGGAAGACCAGCAGCGTGCCGCCCAGCGGACCCTCGGGCGCCACGCCGAAGCGGTCCATCCAGACCTGCGGCAGGGCGAGCGCCGCGCGCTTGAGCGCGGCGACGGTGGCGCGGTCCTCGAGGTCGGTGTGGAAGGAGAAGGGGCCGGCGGCGAAGGCGGCGAGCCCCGCGGGGACGGCGATCGCGGCCGCCGCGGCGGGACTCGGGACCGGCGCCGGCGCGAGATCGGCGGCGGCCGCGAGCTCGGCGGCTGCGGCCTCTTCGACCTCCTCGGCGGCGGTCTCGCTCCCCAGCGTGCCGATCGGCACGACGCCCTGCACCTCCGGCGCCAGCGCCAGCGACTGCGGCAGGTGGGCGCCGGGCACCCAGACGATGCGCTGCCGCTCCAGCATGTCGGAGAGGCGCTTCATGGCGCGCTCGAAGCCGGCGAGATTGCGCACCCGCTCGGCGTCCGCCCACATCGGCGGCGGCTCCTCCCCGCCGACCGACCAGACGTGCAGCGGCACGCGCAGCCGCTCGAGGTAGCGGCGCACGGCGGCGGCGGCGTAGAGGCTCATGTCCTGGGGCTCGGGACCGAGGAGCAGGAGGACGGCGCGCCGGCGCGTGTTCTGCGCTGCCGCCAGGCCGGCGACGGCGACGGCGTCGGTCAAGGCCGCCGCGCCCTTGCGCGCCGGGTCGCCCAGCCGCAGCAGGTGCCAGAGCAGGCCGCCGTCGCGCGCCGGCATCTCCTGGGTGTGGGCGAACACCTGAAAGCGCAGAGCCTGCCGCGCCGTCCGTCGCGCCACCGGCCACATCACCCGCAGCCGCGCTCCTGCCGGCAGCGGCGCGACGAAGCGGCCGTCCACCTTGGCCAACAGGCCGCGCGCCCCCGGGTGCATGGTGCCCATGCGCGACACCTCGCGCGCCAGGGCGCGCAGTTCCTCGCGCGCGCTCGGATCGACGACCACGACGAGGTCCGCTTCCCCTTCCTCGACGGCGATCGGCGCCAGCCGCTCGCCGCCGCCCAGCACCACGATCTCGCTCGCCAGCCGTTTGCCTTCGAGGAGCACCGGCACGTGGGTCAGCTCGAACGTCAGCTCCTCGGCGAGGACGCCGCCGAAGACCAGGTCGCGGCGCGCCGAGTAGCCGTCGGGGAACTCGGCCTCGACACGCAGCAGGTGGGGGGAGTCGGCGGCGAAAGGCGGTAGGGGGACGACGGCGGGGTCGCGGACCGGCAGCGGTTGCTCGTCGAGCGCGGCGCGCACCTCGAGCGGCTGGACGCCCCCGACCGCGGCCCAGGCGACACGCGCCACGCCGCCGGTCTCGGGGTCGGCCTCCAGCGTGACCTCCAGGACGGCGGGCGGCTGCGGCAGGTTGAGCCACTGCCGCGCCCGCCCCAGCTCGGCCCCAGCGGCGTCGGTCGCCACGGCGACCAGCTCGTGCGGGGCGATCTCCTCGCCGAGGTCTACAGGAAGCTTCCAGGGGGCCGCCGCGAGCGCGCCGGCGGGACGGCCGTCCAGGAAGAGCTCGACGCGCGCCGTGTCGGGCGGCACCAGTAGCTCGACGGGCACGTTGCCGGCGACGACGCCCAGCCAGAGCGAGGCGAAGGCGACCATCTTCCCGGCGTGCGACAGCATCGAAGACTCTCTGGCTGCATCCTAAAGGAGACCGGCGGGAAAAAACTGCGGCCGGCCCCCTCGCGGGAAAAAACGGGGGCCGGCCGCGCCCTGGAGGGCCCTGATTACGGACAGGTCGAGAGGGCGTCCGTGTCCTGGACCGGCGGGGCGGTCCGGTTTAGCGGGTTGTAGTAGAACCGCGTGCTTCCGGTCTGGGTGTCGGTCACATGCACCAGGAACTCGACGTTCGTGGTGGCGGCGAAGAAGACCCAGTAGCGGTTGTTGACGGGGCAGGCGTTGAGTACCTTGATCAGCAGCTCGATGTTGTCGGCGCCGAAGAAGTAGAAGAGGCCGGAGGCCGGCGCCGTGGGGATCGGCACGGCCGAGGCGGCGCCGCTGCCCTGCGCGGTCGCCCAATCCACCTCGATCTTGAAGCGCTCGTTGTTGACGCAGAGGGTGTTGGGACCCTCGATGCAGGGTCCGACGTCGTTGGTGTCGGTCGAGGCGTCGGCGACGTTGGAGTAGGCCGAGTTGCCGGCGGAGTTGGCGGCGCGGACCCGGAACTCGTAGGGGGTGTCCGGCGCGAGCCCGCCGGCAATGAACGAGGTGGCGTTGGCCGCGGCCGTGCCGACCTGGACGAAGCTGCCCCCCTTGAGGGGCTTGCGCTCGATCAGGAACTGCGTCTCGTTGGTCGCGTTGTCCTTCCAGGTGAGCAGGATCTCGGAGGTCGAGTCGCCGCGCGCTTTGAGGAGGCTCGGCGCCGCCGGCGCCGTCGTTCCGCTGCCACCACCGCCGCCGCCGTCGTTGTCGTTGATGGTGAGGGTCGCCGACAACGGGCTGCCGAGGGTGGCGCCGCCGGTCGGGGCGCTCAGGCTGAGCAGCACCGTCTCGTTCGCCTCGTCCGCCGTGTCGTTGGTGATCGCGACGGTGAAGGTCTTGTTGTTGTCGTCGTTGTCCGGCCAGGAGAGCGTGCCGGTCTTGGTCGTGTAGTCGCTGCCCGCCGTCGCGCTGCCGTTCGCCGTCGCGTACTGGACGGAGACCGCGCCGTCGTCGCCGCCGGTGCGCCGCGCCGTGATCGTGGCGTTGCCGCCGGCCTCGGAGACGGAGAAGTTGGAGACGGTGTAGGAGAGCGCTCCCGGCGAGTCGGCGGCGCCGCCGGCGACGACGATCTGCCCCGTCATCCCCATCGTCCCGTGCTCGTCGCAGCGGAAGTTGAACGTGCCGCCGCTGCTGAAACTCACCCGCGAGACCCAGTTGCCGCGGGGCGCGGTCGTCGAGCTGCTCGTATTGGTCGAGCAGGGGCCGGCGCAGCGGACGACCCCGAGGACGTGGAAGTTGTGGGGGACGGTCGATTCGTTGCGCACGCAGAGCGTCTGGCCGACGTTGAGGTTGACCGAGTTGTCGCTCCAGCTGGTGGGCTGCGTGCTGATCTCCACGTCGCCGGACGCGCAGTCCTGCCCCGGCGGCGGGTCGGGGGGATCGTCGTACTGCGCCCGCGCGGCGGCGGTCGCGAACAGCACCCAGGCCACGAGCCCGGCGATCTGGAGCGGCTTTCTCATAGAAGACTCCTCCGCAGGGTACGTCCCGCGGCGGCCGGGAATGGTTCATTCGCCAGCCGGGGGTGGGTTGGGACTAGTGGACCCAGGGGCCCTTGCGCACCTCGCCCGGTTCCTCGCGCACGACGCGCAGCCGGCTCTTGCGGCGGTGGCGGTCCAGCCGCCGCTCGAGCCACCAGCGCTCGAGCCGCAGCCGCGAGCCGCGCAGGCCGCGGCGGGAGCCGCGGCCGGTGAGCGCCAGCCAGGTCGCCGCGACCGCGGCGCAGATCCCGAGGAGCCCCGGCAGGTCGCGCGGCTGCCCCGGCGCCGGCATCTGGAGAAAGCCGATGAAGGCGATCAGGAGCTCGGTCCAGAGGAGCCAGCGGGCCGGCAGCGGCAGGATGAAGAAGAGGTAGATGGTGGCGTCGCGGTAGAGCGTGGCAAAGGCGGCCACCACGACGACGAGCACGATCCGCTGCCCCTGCATCAGCGAGAAGAGGGTGGCCGGCCGCTCGGCCAGGAACGCGCCGGCGAGGTCGACGAGAAGCGCCACCGCCGCCGCGGCGAGCGCCCCGGCGGCGAGGGTCCGCCAGAAACGCCGCCGGCCGAGCTGGCCGTAGACGTCGCGACCGAACCAGAAGAGCATCAGCAGCTCGAGCAGGAACCAGAGGCTCGGCGGACCGTAGCCGATGGCGGCGTAGGTCAGCGGCTGCCAGAGCCAGAGGCTGCGCCAGGCCTCGGAGGTGAGCCGCAGCGGCGCCACCAGCGCCGGGGCCAGGAACTGCAGCGCGAAGGTGGCGAAGAGGACGGCGAGCAGCGCCAGCAGGTCGCGCGGCGCCGGTCCGCCGAGCCCCAGCCCGCCCAGAGCGACGCGACCGGGACCGGGATTGCGGGAGTACAAAAGGATGGGCCTCTTGCGAGATTCTAGACCCGCTTTGGGCTAGAATCGCGCCGTTCCCCACCGACCACGAAAGACCAAAGGAGGGTCCTTATGCTGTCCGGCCTAAACCACCCCATGCGGGGAGTGTGGGCGCTCCTCGCCGCCGTCCTGTTCCTGGGCGCCGCTGCCCCCGGCCTGGCCCAGACGGACGTCACGACCAGCCGCATCTCCGGCACCGTCACCGACGGCGAAGGCACGCCGCTGCCGGGCGTGACCATCGAAGCCCGCAACACCGAGACGGGGCTCGTCGTGGCGGGGGTCACCGACGAGAACGGCTACTACCGCCTCTTGAACCTGCCGACCGGCACCTACACGCTGACCGCCGCGCTCGACGGGTTCGCCACCTTGGAGCAGCCCGACGTGCGGCTGCTCCTCGGCTCGGCGCCGACCATCAACTTCACGATGCAGCCGGCGCAGGTGGCCGACACGATCACCGTCACCGACACGGTGCCGCTGGTCGAGGTCACCAACACCTCCTCGTCGACGACCATCCAGACCGAGCAGATCGAGGCGCTGCCGGTGAGCGGCCGCGACTTCAAGAACCTGGTGCTGATGACGCCGCAGACGCGCACCGATTCCGAGCGCGGCAACCTGGCGATCTCCGGCCAGCGCGGCATCAACACCAACGTCACCATCGACGGCGTCGACTTCAACAACGCCTTCTTCGGCGGCACCGTCGGCGGCGCCGAAGGTCGCGCGCCGCTTGCCATCTCGCAGGAGTCGATCAAGGAGTTCACCGTCATCACCAACGGCGCCTCGGTCGAGTTCGGGCGCTCCGGCGGCGGCTTCGTCAACGTCATCACCAAGAGCGGCACCAACAACCTGCACGGCTCGGTCTTCTATTACAACCAGCCGCAGGACTACATCGCCGATTTCAACAACGGCACCGCGCCGGGCGACCAGGAGAAGGAGCAGTACGGCGGCTCGCTCGGCGGCCGCATCATCCAGGACAAGCTCTTCTACTTCGTCTCCTACGACGAGCAGGCCAAGAGCGAGACCATCCCGATCAACCCGCTGGTGCTCGACGCCGACATCTTCGCCCGCTACCCGGCGCTCGCGTCGTCGCCGCAGTACGTGCAGACCCAGGACGGCGACGTCCTCTTCGGCCGTCTCGACTTCCAGGCGAGCCCGGCCCACCGCTTCATGCTGCGCGGTAACTTCACCGACTACGAGGGCGTCAACGGCACCTCGAGCTCGCAGACCCGCACCGAGAGCTACAACGGCGTCGAGGGGCTCAACACCGACGCCTGGGTCGGGCAGTGGTCGGGCGCCTTCGGCGCGAGCCTGCTCAACGACCTCAACCTCAACTACATCGAGGAGTCGACGCCGCGCGCCGACAAGGGCCTCAACCTCCCCGAGATCCAGCTCGGCGCCTTCCGCTACGGCGAGGTCAGCTTCCTGCCGATCGACCCGACGGACACCGAGCGCAAGGCGTTCGGCGACACGGTGACCTACTCGGTCGGCGACCACGTCTTGAAGGGCGGCCTCGAGTACAACGACACCTCGATCGACCAGGTCTTCCGTGGCAACTGGCGCGGCGTCTTCGTCTTCAACAACGAGGCCGACCTGCTGGCCGGACGGTGGTCCCAGTACCGGCAGTTCGGCGGCGTCGGCGGCTTGACCTCGATCGAGGCCGGCCGGGCCAGCTTCGGCCAGAAGGAGCAGGCCCTCTTCTTCCAGGACCAGTGGTTCGCCAGCTCGAACCTGACCGTCAGCGGCGGCTTGCGTTTCGAGGCGCTCGACAATCCGGACGACCCGGTCCTCAACCCGGACGACCGCAACCCGAACGGCTCCTTCAACCTCAGCCGCGACGTCCCCGACATGGACCTGACCGACCAGATCTCGCCGCGCCTCGGCGTCTCCTGGTCGCCGCGGGAGGACACCGTGGTGCGTCTGTCGGCCGGACGCTTCTGGAGCCGCACGCCGGCCATCCTGCTCGCCCAGCTCTACACCTCGAACGGCCTGAAAGGCACGCAGTACATCATCAGCAACCGGGTCGTGAACGGGGTCGTCCAGGCGCCGACCGACCCGCTGGCCGGTCCCCTGGGCTTCGGCACGTCCTGGACCCCGGTCGGGGTCGAGCGCATCGACTTCACACGCGTGCCCTCCGTGCCGCGCCCCGGCGTCTTCACCATCGACAGCGACTTCGAGAACCCCTACACCGACCGCCTGACGCTCGGCGTGCAGCACGAGGTCATGGCCAACGCCTCGGTGGGGCTCGATTTCACCTACGCCGAGGGCAAGCAGCTCCAGCGGCTGACCGACATCAACCGGGTCTACGACGGCGGCACCGCCGCGAACGGGTTGCCGCGCTACAGCAACACGAGCTTCCCGTTCCCCTTCTACGGCCGCATCACCACCAGCCTCTCGGACGCCGAGTCCGAGTTCAAGGCGATCACCACCAGCTTCAACCGCCGCTACTCCGGCAACTGGAGCGCCTTCGCCTCCATCACTTGGTCGGAGGACGAGGACAACGACTCCAACGAGCGGAACTTCGCCGGCATCCAGGCCGAGGACTTCAACAACCTCGACCTCAACTGGGGGCCGTCGAACCGCGACCAGGAGTGGAAGGCCGGGGCCAACGCCCTCTGGCGGACGCCGTTCTGGGGGCTCGGCCTCTCGGGCAGCTTCCGCTACGCCACCGGCTCGCCCTTCAACGCCACGGTCGGGTCGGACGTCAACCTCGACGGCGAGACCGCGACGGACCGGCCGACGGTCAACGGCGAGCACTTCGGCCGCAACGCCTTCCGCCAGCCGGACTTCCGCCAGATCGACCTGCGGGTGTTCAAGGAGTTCGGCATCGGCCCCGGCGACCTCGCAGTGGGGGTGGAGTGCTTCAACTGCAGCGACGCCGCCAACCGCTTCGTCACCCAGCCCGTCTGGGGCAGCGCCACGAGCGCGACGCCCACCCGCGCCGGCTTCGGCGCCCTGAGCGGCGTCTACGCGACCCCGCGCACCTTCCAGCTCTCGCTGCGGTACGACTTCTAGAGCGGGACGCTAGGCAAACAGCAGGACCCTTCCGGGGGGCGGGCAACCGCCCCCCTTTCACTTTGCCGCAGCTCCCATGATCCCGACCTTGCGGCCGGCGGCGGAGTCCTCGATGAGCCGCGCGAGGCGGCGCAGGCGGGTCTGCTCCTGCTTGGCGCTCATGATCCAGAAGACGCAGACGTGCTGGTAGGAAGGGGCCGACGACGTGAAGAACGCCCAGGCCTTCTTGTTCGCGCGGAGCTTCTTCTCGTAGGCGGGGTCGAGCACGATCTCGTTGCGCTGCTCGTAGGCGTAGATCCCCGACCTCTTCTCGCTGCGCCGCTCGAAGGCGGCGAGGCCGGCGGGGCGCATGCGGCCGAGCTCGGTGAGCTCGGCGACTCGCTTGATGTTGACGCTGCTCCAGGTGCTGGTCGGCTTGCGCGGGGTGAAGCGGATCTTGTAGCGCGTCTCGTCGATCGACTTGCGCACCCCGTCGATCCAGCCGAAGCAGAGCGCCTCGTCGACGGACTGGGGCCAGGTGATCGACGGCTTCCCCGAGCCCCGCTTGTAGAAGCCGACCCACAGCTCCTTCGCCTTGTCGTGGTGCTTCTCCAGCCAGCCGCGCCAGACGGCCGGGGTGGCGAAGTACAGCACCTCGTCGTCCGCCATCGCATGGATTCTAAGGACGCGGCGGCTGAAAACGTCTCCGCGTCCTCTCAGGAGGTCGCTGGAGGGGCCTGGAGACGTTCCCGGAGGGCCTGGAGATGGTCCCGCATGTGGGGAAGATGCGGTATCGGGACCTGAGGATAAGGTAGCGACCGCTGAGGATATACCCGGAAGCGGGTACTGTCCTATTAGTTTCCAACCCGCCTGATCCCCCGATTCCGCGCTAGCTTCTCCCCCCGAAGGGGGAGACGTTCTTCCCTCAAAACCGAAGCGGCCCGAGCGCAGGCACGCCCCGCCGAGCCTGACCACGCACGGAGGGTTAGCCCGAACGAGCTGGCGTTCCAGGTCTACCAGGAAGCCATCGGCGAGGCGCCGCCACAGCCGGACCCCGATGCGGGAACCCCGCCGCCGTGTCGGGAAGCTCTGCGGGGCCCAGGGAGGGAAAGCGCGGGCCGCAGCTATGACGGCTGAGGGGCGGCGGGGAAGCGCGTAAAGCTGCTGCCGCCAGATGGCGGAAATAAGGCGTAACCCATTGAGATCAGGCGTTTTGACGTCTCTAACCTCTCTTGTGCGAATAACTTACCAAAAGTCCTGCTTGCATTCTCGATCAGATCAGCCTAAGATTCACTTAGGAGGAGCGGCGCTCCCGAGGAGCGCTGAAACCGTCATGCCAGCCATCACCATTACCGCGGTTGTTTTCCCGCAAGATGGCATGTGGATAGCGCAGTGCCTCGAGTACAACTTTGTCAGTTGCGCCGCGACATTGGATGAGCTTCCAGGGGAGCTGATACGGCAGGTGCGTGCTCAGATCGAAGTAGACCTAGAAGCAGGAGAGGAGCCGTTCACAGGATTCAAAAAGGCAGCTCCGAAATACTGGCGGATGTACGAAGAGGTCCGCGCGCATTCCCGGCCGCTCAAGCCAAGCCTGCTAGAGCGCGCCCGCGCCCTTCTAAGTGGTGGGATCGACGCCCGACTCTTCCCGGTAGCGAAGGCCGCCTAGTCGTCGTCGGGCGAGGCGTCCAGGGCGAAGTCGGTTCTAAACTTCTCCAGCCCAAACTTCTCTACCAGAGCCTCAACGAGCGCTGAGGGCAGCTCGCCGTTGTGCAGGCGAGGCAAGGCAAATCGCCTGCGGCCATCGGTGACCACGAGGTTCCCGCCCTTGGTGGTCGTCGTCCAGAGCCGCGTCCCGCGGTCGCCCGCGATCTTGATGAACTCCTGAAGTGTCAGGAGGGCGGGGTCTGGAACTCCCTCGGGTCTCCAGCTCACGGGTTGAGCATACCACGGCAAACGCGATTCGTCGATAACGGGTCTCGGTAACGCGATTCGCTTGACGCGGCTGGAGGAAGAGAGGATCATATCGGCCCTATGACTCCCGATGAACTCGCCGCCGCCGCCGCCCAGCTCAGAGAAGAATACGAACACGAGACCAAGGAACTCCAGGAACAAGTTGAGCGCGCTAGGGCCAAAGTGGCGCGGCTTGAAACCCGACTAGGAATCGTTCGGGACCAATATCAGCAGCGGTGGGGCCGGCTCTCTTCGTCTTTCCTCGGACTCCCCGCGCCAGAGCCGGCGCCAGCCCCGAACGCTCCGCAGGCAAATCCAACAGCTGAAAGCAGTAAGCGGCGGCGAGGCACCCTAAACGAGCCGGTTCTGGCGCTCGTGAGGGAGCTTTATCCGCCGGGCGTTTCGTCCGGGCGGGCGATGACCGCCTGGAATCAGCGACACCCCGAAAACACAGTCAGAGACTCGACGGTCAGGAGCATCCTTGAGCGACTGGAGGCGCAGGGCCTTCTCGCTGTGGAAAACGAGGGGTGCGGCAAGGGCAGCGGCATCCCGCGTACCTACAAACCCGCGTAACGCTTCCGTCCCGATTCCGCCTGCCGGACACAAGATGTACCTGTCCTCCGTCCCGGATGCCTTCGGCGGCGAGATCGACTTCGCGCAGCTCCAAGAGGCGGGCCGACCGACGAGCAGCACCCCTACAGCCCGGCGAAGTGCCTAGGGACCGAGCGGCACCGCATTCTGGGCGACCCCCGGGGTGAAGCGGCGGATGCTCATGCGGATAGTCAGGTTCCCGCGCTCGACGTAGGACGTTGAGACGTGCTTGGGGTCGGCAACGAGTGCCTTCTCGAAGAAGGTAGAGAATCACGTCGCGGCGCTCGGGCTCTTCTTCGCCTACTACAACTTCTGCCGGCGCCGCTACCGCATCTCCCGCCGCTCCCCGAATGTCTCGGAGCCTCGCTCCAGGAACCGGCGCACCTGAGGTGAAGTCCGCCGGACCTTCCCCCTTCCGGCGCCCTCCAATGGTCTGCGGCGGCTCTGCATTCGAGTGCGGGCGTTCCGCATTCCAAGGCGGCGGCTCCGCATTGCTTTGCGGCGACCCCGCATTCGATTGCGGCGGCCCTACATTCCAATGCGCCGGCTCCGCAATGCCCTGCGCCCGTTACAGTACCGGGCGCGCCATTACGGTAACGGCCGCGCCGGTACGGTACCGGCGGCGCCGTATCCATACCGGGTGCTCCTGTCTTCTTACCGGCGGCCTTCCGACGCAGGGGATGGGCAGCCAACGTCGTGTAATCTGCGGACCTATGCGAGCCATGGTCATTCTCGATGACCGGCTTGGAGAGGCGGCCCGGGTACGGGCGCGCTTCGAAGGAAGGTCTCTAAGCGCGCTCGTCTCGAGCGCACTCGAGGCGTATCTTGCGAGGCTGTCGGACGCTCTTCCGTTCCGGCTCGTGACCGTCGGTGGCGATAGCCCCCGCCCCGGTATCAGTCTCGACAAGACCTCGGACCTTCTTATAGCCGAGGACGAAAGCACCTATTCCTAAAAAAAACAGGGCGGCTGAGCTTCCGAAACGATCTCAGCCGCCCCGGTGGAAGGCTCGCCCTAACGCCGCAGCTCGAACCTCACCGTCACCGTGTGGTACGCCCGCACCGGGGTGCCTTCGACGCGGGCGGGGCGGAAGCGCCACTGGCGGATCGCGGCGACGGCGGCTTCGTCGAGGGCCTTGGAGATGCCGCGCAGGACGCGCACGTCGCCGGTGCTGCCGTCGGTTTCGACGACCACCTCGATCACGACCGTCCCTTCCGAGCGGATCATCCGCGCCGAGGCCGGGTAGCGGGGCTCGACGCGCGAGAGGACCTCCGGCGGCGTCATGCCGACGACGTAGCGGATCGGCTCGTCGGGAACCGAGGGCCCCGGGAGGGTGACGACGAAGTCGCCGCCGCCGCCGTCGGAGGGGGGGCCTGTGGCGGGGCCGCTCCCGCCGGGGCCGGTCAGCGGCAGGTCCGACACCGGGCCGGTCGCCGGCTCCTCGCCCGTCGCGGGCGGCGGGACGTCCGCAGGCACGTCCTGCGGCTGGACGGTGGCCGCGGTGGCCGGCCCGGCCGGGCGCGGCGCCGGGTTCCGCCGGCCGCGGCTCGGGGCCGCGGGGGGTGCCGAGGTCCGGCATCGGCCGGCTGGTCATGAAGACGACCGGGAGGGCGGGCTCGCCGATCTCCCCGACGCTCCAGGTGTGCGCGCCCGCGAGGGCCGCGAAGAGGGCGGCGTGGAGGAGGAGGGCGAGCGGCAGGTAACGCCACCTGCCGGCGGGGTGCATCGGCGACGTCACGGGGACCAGGCTCTGTTCGAACACTTGGCACCTCCTGGACGGTTAGACACCCGGCAGGGCAAGATCGGTACCGCGGGCGGCGGAGCGCGTCTTGCAACGGTCATTCGGGTTCGGGGAGGTGAGGAATGCCGACGCGGATCGGGCTCATGGGGCTGGGGAGGGTGGGGCGGAACATCTTCCGCATCCTCTACAAACGGGACGACATACGGATCGCGGCGATCAGCGACACGGCGGACCACGCCGGGCTCGCCTACCTGCTTCGCTTCGACAGCATCCTCGGCCGCTTCCCCGACGAGGTGAGCCTCAAAGACGGCCATCTCTACGCGGCGGGGCGCCAAATCCGCATGCTCTCGGGGGAGAAGCCGGGAGACGTGGACTGGGGGGCGCTCGGGGTGGACGTGGTTGTCGAGGCGACCGGCCGCTTCCGCACGCGGGCCGAGATCGAGCGCCACCTCGAGAAGGGGGCCAAGCGCGTCATCCTCTGCGCGCCGCCCGCCGACCCGCCCGACCTGACCGTCGTCATGGGGCTCAACGACGACCGGCTCCGCCCCGAGCACCGCATCGTCTCGAACGCCTCGAACACCGCCCACGCCGCCGCGCCCTTGGCGCGCATCCTCTACGACGCCTTCGGCATCGAGCGCGCCTTCCTCGCCACCGTCCACGCCTACACCAACCAGCAGCGGCTGGCCGACGTGCCGGACGCCGATCCGCGGCGCGGCCGGGCGGCGGCCGAGAACATCATCCCGCAGGAGACCAACTCCGACGAGATGCTGGCGGAGCTGATCCCCGAGCTCGCCGGCAAGGTCAGCGGCATCGCCATGAACGTGCCGGTGCCGAACGGCTCGGTCGTCGACCTCGTCTGCTGGCACGGCGCCGACGTCACGGTGGACGCGGTCAACGAAGTCGTGCGCACCGCCTGCGCTACCGACCGCTGGCGGGGGATCCTCGACTACTCCGCGGACCCGATCGTCTCGAGCGACGTCCAGAAGAGCACCTTCTCCGGCACCTTCGACTCGCTCGCCACGATGACCCTGGGGAGCCGCGTCTCGAAGACCCTCGCCTGGTTCGACAACGGCTGGGGGTACGCCCACCGGGTCGTCGACCTGATCCGCCGCTTCGAGGAGCTCGATCGCGACGCGGCCGAGAAGAAAGCCGCGGCCGAGAAGAAGGAGGTGGCGTGATGATCAAGGTTGGGATCAACGGCTTCGGGCGCATCGGCCGCAGCGTCTTCCGCATCCTCGCCGACCGCGAGGACATCAAGGTGGTGGCGATCAACGACCTCTACGAGAACCAGCAGCTCGCCTACCTCCTGAAGTACGACTCGCTGATGCGGGTCTTCCCCAAGGAGGTGCGGGCCGACGACGAGGCGATGTACGTCGACGGCGAGCGCATCGAGATGACGGCCGAGAAGGACCCGGCGGCGATCCCCTGGGGGAAGCTCGGCGTGGACATCGTCGTCGAGTCGACCGGCGTCTTCACCAAGCGCGAGCTCCTCGCCAAGCACCTCGAAGGGGGCGCCAAGAAGGTCATCTTGACCGTCCCGGCCAAGGACGAGATCGACGCCACGATCGTCGTCGGCGTCAACGACCAGACCCTCCGGCCCGAGCACCGGCTGGTCTCGAACGCCTCCTGCACCACCAACTGCCTGGCGCCGCTCGCCAAGATCCTCGACGAGGCCTTCGGCATCGAGGAGGGCTTCATCACCACCGTCCACGCCTACACCAACGACCAGCGCCTGGCCGACGTGCCGCACAAGGACCTCCGCCGGAGCCGCGCGGCGGCGCAGAACATCATCCCGACGACGACCGGCGCGGCGCGCGCGGTGGGGAAGGTGATGCCGCACCTCGAGGGCAAGCTCGACGGTCTGGCGATGCGCGTGCCGGTGCCGGACGGCTCGATCGTGGACCTGGTGGTCAAGCTGCGCGCCAAGCCCTCGGTCGCCGAGACCAACGCGGCGGTCCAGAAGGCGGCGGCGGGGGAGCTGGCCGGGATCGTCGAGTACAGCGAGGTGCCGCTCGTCTCCTCCGACGTCATCGGCAACCCGCACTCCTCGGTCTTCGACGCCCTCTCGACGACTTCGACCGGCGACGGCTACGTGCGCGTCGTCGCCTGGTACGACAACGAGTGGGGCTACTCGAACCGCGTGGTGGACCTGATCGAGCGGCTGGCCGCGGCTTGAGCACGCCCAAGCGGGTCGGGATCCTGACCGGCGGCGGCGACGTGCCGGGGCTCAACACCGCCATCAAGGGCTTCGTCTGGCGGATGGAGGAGGCCGGTTACGAGGTGGTCGGGCTGCGCCGCGGCTGGGCGGCGCTCCTCCACGTCGTTCCCTCGGGGGACGCCGACAACGCGGCGTGGCTGCTGCCCCTGACCCGAGCCAACACCCGCACCATCGACCGCAGCGGCGGCACCGTCCTGCATACCTCGCGCATCAACCCCGCCCTCGTCCGCGCCGACGCCGTGCCGCCCCACCTCGCCGGGCGCGGCACGCCGCTCGGCGACGGCAAGGTGGACCTGACCAAGGCGGCGCTCGAGACGCTCGAGTCGCTGCACCTGGAGGCGCTGGTGGCGATCGGCGGCGACGGCACGCTGAGCTTCGCCCGCCGCCTGCACCTCGAAGGGGCGCGCGTCCTCGGCATCCCGAAGACCATGGACAACGACGTCTTCGGCACCGACTACTGCATCGGCTTCTCGACCGCGGTGACCCGGTCGGTCAACCTGATCCACGACCTGCGCACCGTGGCCGGCTCGCACGAACGGTTCCTCGTCGTCGAGCTCTTCGGCCGCTACTCCGGCGAGACCTGCCTCCTCGCCTCGTACCTCGCCGGCACCGACCGGGCGCTCATCGCCGAGGTGCCCTTCGCGCCCGGGACGGTCGTCGAGCTCCTCGCCGAGGACAAGCGGTCGAACCCCAGCAACTACGCCGTCGTGGCCGTCTCCGAAGGCACCTATCCGATCGGCGGGCGGCCGTTCGAGACCGGGCAGGCGGACGCGGTCGGCAATCGCGAGCTGGGCGGCGTCGGGCGCTACGTGCGCGAGCTGCTGCAGGAGGGGACCGGCGAGCGGGTGATCTACCAGCGGCTCGGGTACCTGATGCGCTCCGGCCCCCCCGACTCGCTCGACCGCCTGGTGGCCAGCAACTTCGCCAACCTCGCCGCCGACCTGATCCTGGCCGGCGAGGCGGGACGGATGGTGGTGGTCGACGGCGGGCGCTACGACACGGTGCCGCTCGAGACGGTGGGCGAGGGGGTCAAGCAGGTGGACGTCGAGCTCTTCTACGACCGCGACGCCTACCGCCCGAAGATCACCGGCGTCCTCGGGCTGCCGATGTTCCTGCACTGACGCGCCTAGGGCGCGTCACTTCACCGTGAAGCGGTAGGTCTGCACCTTCTCGCGCCGCGCGCCGTCGAGGCCGAAGACCTCGAGCGTGTAGGCGCCCGTGGCCAGCGCCTGGCGGGGCAGGTGGAGGTGGAAGGCCCCCTCCGGCTGCGCCACGAGACCGCGCGCGCTCCACACCCGCTTGCCGGCGGCGTCGCGCAGCTCGACGGCGTGCTCGCGGAAGGCGGAGGGCCCGCTGGTGTTGAGGATGAGCGTCGCGCCGCCGGCGCCCGCCGGCAGCTCGATCGTGGTGCCGGTCTCGCCGCCGCCGCGCACGACGTCGGCGCCGGGCGGGAAGAGGTCGGCGATCGCCGGGTTGAGCTCGGCGCCCCCGCCCGCGGGCGCCTCGCGCCGGGCGAGCTGCTGGCGTAGGCCTTCGGCCTCTTCGCGCGCGGCGCGCTCCGCCGCCGCGTGGGCGTCGGCCTCTTCGCGCAGGCGGCGGTTCTCTTCGGCCAGCCCGGCGGCGCGGTCGTCCGCCGGCCGGTCGTCTCCCGGCGCCACTACGGGCGGCGCGGTGCGGCCGGCGAGCCGCTCCTCCATCCGGTCGAGCGCTTGGCGGTTGGTGAGCCAGCCGCCTGCGAAGAGCAGGGCGGCGAGCCCGGCGGCCAGCGCCGCGGCCCGCCAGCGGCCGGCGGGGGCGGCCTGCCGCACCGGGGCCGCGGCCGGGGGGGCGGTGCGCGGGAAGAGGAGGACCTCCTCGTCGGCCAGGGCGTGGCTCGTCCGCGCCAGCTCGAGGTCCGCCGCGCACTGCGGGCAGGCGGCCAGGTGCTCCTCGACCAGAGCGGCGTCGATTCCCGGGGGCATCGGCTCGCCGAAGGCCGCCGCCACCAGGGCCTCGGCCGGCAGGTGGGCGCCGGCCGCGGCGAGGGCCAGCCGCGCCTCGTCGAGGACGCGCCGGCAGGCCTCGCACTTGCGGACGTGCTCCAACACCTCCTGCCGTTCTGTCGGCTCCAGGGTGCCGTTGAGGAGCCAGGGGAGCAGCTCGGTGGCGTGTTCGCAGGTCATTCGGGTTCGCTCTCTCCAGCAGTCTTAGGCGAAGCTCTGTCGCTTGTGTTACGCCAGGCGCGCAGCTCCTCGCGCAGGGTCGACGCCTTCTCCCGGCAGCGCAGCACCCGCACCCGCAGCGTCCCCTCCGCCACCCCCTTGCGCCCGCTCATCTCGCGGTAGGAGAGGCCGGCGGCGATCATCCCCCAGAGCTCGCGGCAGTCGGCGGGCATCCGCCCCCAGACCCGCAGCAGCAGGTCGCGCGACTCCTCCTGCGACTGGAGCGAGGGGCGCCGCTGGGCGGCCGGCAGCTCCTCCTCCCCCCGGTCGAGCACGTCGAGGTCGGCCCACTGCCAGCGCCCCTGGCCGCGCACTTGGTCCAGGCAGGTGTGGTTGACCACGCGCCAGAGGTAGGTCTTGAGGCTCGAGCCGCCGCGGAACTCCTGGCGCTGGAAGAGCCGGGTGACCTCGACGCGCACATCCTGGAGCACGTCGTCCCAGCGGTGACCGAGCCGCCGCTGGAACGGCCAGGCGGCCCGCGCGATCCACCCGTCGACGGTCGCGACCGCCGCCGAGTCGCCGCTCAGGAACCCGGTCACCACCGCCGCATCGTCTGGGCGCATTGACAGAAGTCTATGCGATAGACTGGTTTGCAGATACGCGGAAATCTTCCCGTGATGCCCTTCGGCGGGCGCCGCCACGCCTCCATCCTCGTCTCCGCGGTCTTCCTCGCCGTTACCGCCTGCGCCACGCACTCGCCGGCGCCGGCAGACCCTCCTCCGGCCGCGCCGGAGCCCGAGCTGCGGCTCGGTGAGGTCGTGGAGCGCGAGCTCCTGCCGGGGGAAACGCACGCCTTCGCGCTGCCGCTCGAAGCAGGGCGGTACCTGCGCGCCCAGGTCCGGCCGCGGGCGATGGACGTCGCGCTCAGGCTGCTTGGGCCCGATGGGGCGTCGATCGCGGAAGCCGACGGGCCGGGGGGATCGAAGGAACGCGAGCGGCTGTCCGTCGTCACGACGGCGAGCGGCCGCCATCGCTTGCTGGTGATCCGCCGCAGCGACGGGGACCCCAGGGTCTACAAGCTGGAGCTCCAGGAGCTGCGAGCCGCGGTTCCGAAAGACGCGACCCGCGTCCAGGCGGAGCGAGCGTTCGGCGAGGGGCTGCACCGGCTGGCGCTCGGGACCAAGGAGGACCTCGCGCTGGCGCTGGCGCGCTTCGAGGAGAGCCTCTCGCTCTGGCGAGCGATCGGGGACCAGGCGGGTCAGGTGGACTGCCTCAACCACTTCGGCGCCGTCGCCTACTACCGCGGCGAGACCAAAGAGGCGATCGTTCAGTACCAGCAGGCGCTCCTCCTGGCGGAGTCGGCAGGCTACCAACGGGGCCTGGGCGAGGCTTTGAACAACCTGGGGCTGGCTCACGCCCGCATCGGCGATCGGGAGGCCACGCCCCGGTTCTATCGCCGCGCGCTCGAGGTCTGGCAAGGCCTCGCAGACGGCAGCGAGACGGCGAGGACGTGGCACAACCTGGGCTGGTTCTACCTGGAGCGCGGCGAGACGGCGCCCGCGCTCGACAGCCTGAGCCACGCCCTGGAGCTCCGGCACGCGGCCGGCGACGTGGCCGGCGAAGCGAGCACCTTGAACGCGCTGGGCACTCTCAACCAGATGCTGCTCGGCGACACTCGCGCCGCTCTCGAGCACTTTTCACGGGCGTTGCCGCTGAGCAGAGCAGCGGGCAACGTTCGCCTGGAGGCCTATCTGCTCGGCAACCTGCCGAACGTCTATCGCCAGCGCGGCGATCTGCAGCGGGCCCTGGAGCTCTATCGTCAAGCCAGCGAAAAGCTCGAAGCGCTCGGCGACACCGTCACGCTGGCGAACGTGCTGGAGGGGCTGGGCGGTCTGTACGTCGATCTGGGCGACTTCGAGAAGGCGGCCAGGCAGTATCGGCGCGTGCTCGTCATCTATCGCGCCGGTGGGAACCGTGATTTCGAGGCGCGTGCGCTGAGCAGCCTCGGGCTGTCCCTGTTTCGCCAGGGGGAATCCCAGGAGGCCCTCGCCGCTTACGGCGAAGCCCAGCAGCTCAGCCGGGAGATCGGCAATCGTTGGGCGGAGATCGCGGCGCTCCGGCGGCGTGCCGTGACGCAGCGTGCCCTGGGGGACGCAAAGGCCGCGCTGGCCGATCTCGAGGCCTGTCTGGCGCTGGAGAAGGCCACGGGCAACCAGAGGGAGCGGGCGGCCGTGCTGTTGGAGCTCGGCTCCGTCGCGCGCGATCTCGGCGATCCGGGCGCGGCGGCCGCGCGCTTCGAGGAGGCGCTCGGCCTGGCCCGCCGCACCGAGCATCTCGCCATGCAGAGCGAGGTGCTGCTCCGCTGGGCCGAGCTCGAGCGCGACCGCGGCGGACTGGAGCCGGCGAAGAGGATGCTCGAAGAGGCGCTGGCGATCGTCGAGTCGGTGCGCCAGCGGGTCGTCGGCCAGGAGCTCAGGGGAACCTACTCCGCCTCGCTCAGGTCCTACTACGACCTCTACATCGACGTCCTGATGCGATCGGACAAGCTCCACCCCGGAAAGCGTCATGCCGAGACGGCGTTCCAGGCCAGCGAGCGCTCGCGGGCACGCGGGCTCGCAGAGCTGCTGGCGGAAGGACGAATCGACGTGCGGCAAGGGATTGCCGAAGAGTTCAAGGAACGGGAGATCCGCATCGGCATTCAGATCTCGAAGCTCCAGACGTCCCTGCTCGAGGAGACCTCACGCGAAACCCGCGACGAGTCGAAGGTTGCCGAGCTGGAGCGGCGGCTCGAGGAGGTCCTGGAGAAGCGGGAGCGCCTGGAGGAGGAGCTCCGTACGCGCCACCCTCGCTACGCGGAGGTGCGGTACCCCGAGCCCTTGGTGGTCGCCGACCTGCAGGCCGCGCTCGGGGCTGGGACCGCGTTCCTCGAGTATGCCCTCGGAGCGAAGACGTCCTATCTATTCGTCGTCACGCAGGCCGGGTTCTACAGCTTTCGCCTGCCGCCCGCCGACGAGCTGCAAAGAGAGATCGAGCGCTTCCGGCAGGCGCTCGTGAGACCCGAGCACCGGCTCCACGGGCAGCTCCGGAGCTCCGCCTACGCGCTCTACACGGTCCTGCTGGCGCCGGCGGCCGACCTGCTGGGCCCACATCACAAATGGATCATCGCTCCGGACGGTCTCTTGCACCTCCTCCCCTTCGAGGCGCTGCTCACCGCGCCACCCGACCACGCCCTCCCTCTCCAGGATCAGCCGTATGTGGTCAAGGGCCACGCCATCGGCTACGTGCCGTCCGCCGGCGTGCTGCGCGGGCTCCGTGTCAACGTCGAGGCCGGCGCGAACCAAGCGGCCGACGCTTCGAGCTTCGTCGCCTTTGCCGATCCGATCTACGGGGGCTCGGGGTCAGAGGAGCGGAGCGCCGCTGCCGAGGGGGGGCCGGCTCTGCCAGGGCTTCCGGAGACCCGCCGCGAAGCCGAGACGATCGCCGGGCTCTATCCGCGCGAACGGGTGGCTCTCTACCTCGGATCGGAGGCGAGCGAGGAGAACGCCAAGGCCAGAGCGCTCTCCTCGGCCCGGCGCATCCACTTCGCGGTGCATGGCCATCTGGATGAAGCGCGCCCCGAGCTCTCGGGACTCTTCCTGAGCCGCAACGCGCGCTCGACGGAGGACGGGATCCTCCAGGCCTACGAGATCTTCAACCTCGAGTTCGGTGCCGACCTCGTCGTGCTGTCGGCCTGTGAGACAGGCTTGGGCAAGCCGCTGGCCGGGGAAGGCCTGGTGGGTCTCAGCCGGGCGTTCTTCTATGCCGGCGTTCCGAGCTTGGTGACGAGCCTCTGGCGCGTCGCCGACGTCTCCACGGCTGATATGATGATCGAGTTCTATCGTCGCCTGAACGAAGGAAGGGACCGCGGGGAAGCGCTGCGCGCCGCCAAGCTGCGCCTCATGGCGGCAGGGCCGGCGCACCCTTTCTACTGGGCGCCGTTCATTCTGGTCGGAGACTCCTGAGCGTGCTCGCCCTGTAACACCGGTTGGGGCGGGCCCGCCCATGTAGGCGTCAACTCAAAGGAGGGATGGTATGGCCGATACGCGAAACGACCCGCTGCCCGCGGACGGCGTCGAGGGTGGCGGCGTGATCCCCGGGCCCCCGCCGCCGCCGCCGCGCGCGCGGTACCTGCAGATCATTGCCCTGCTCCTCGGCATCATCGCCGTCGTCGCCGGCTTCTTGGGGAACCAAGACCTGATGCTGATCCTCTGCGGCCTGAGCGTTCTCCTCAACGCCGCGAGCCTCGTGATCGAGGGCTCCAGGACGTGCTAGGCGGACCCGGCCGGGTCTGACGATTCAGGGACGGCTCAGGACCGGCGGCCCGCTCTTTGCTAGCCTTCCTTCCCGGACGAACCCGGGGAGAATCGGCGATGAGACGAGCGGCTTGGTTCTTGATGCTGGGAGCGGCGATTGCCGTGCCGCCCCCGGCCTGGGCGCACGAGGAGGGCGAGGGGACCCACCCGGTCCCTTCGCTCACCGTGCAGGGAACGGGGCAGGTGCAGACGGCGCCGGACGAGGCCACGGTGCGGCTCGGCGTCGTGGCCCAGCGGCCGACGGCGCGCGAGGCGCAAGGGGAGGTCAACCGGATCGCCAACGCCGTGCTGGCGGCGATCGGGAAGCTCGGCGTGCCGCGCGAACAGATCCAGACCTCGGAGCTGCAGCTCTATCCGGTCTACGCGCAGGACACGCAGCCGCCGGAGCGCGGAGTGCCGGCCGAGCCGCGGATCGTCGGCTACCGGGCGACCAACGTCGTCTCGGTGCGGCTCGAGAAGCTGGACCTGATCGGGCCGGTGGTGGACGCCGGGCTCGAGGCCGGCGCCAACCAGGTCGAAGGGGTCAACTTCGGCCTGCGCGGCGCTCTCGCCGCCCGCCAGCAGGCGCTGCGCCAGGCGGCCAACGCCGGGCGGCAGAAGGCCGAGGCGCTGGCGGACGCGCTCGGCGTGCGGCTGGTGGGGCTCCTCGAGGTCGCCGAAGGCGGGGCGCAGGTCGTCACCCCGCGCTTCGCCAACGTCCGCATGGCGATGGAGTCGGCGCAGATGGACACGACGCCGGTCTCCCCCGGGCAGGTCTCGGTCGAGGCGACGGTCACGCTGACCTACCGGATCGAGCCCGGCGCCTCGCCGCGGCCGTGAGCGGCGGCGCCGAGGAGATCGCCCGCCGCCTCGACCTCCGCCCCCATCCGGAAGGGGGCCTCTACCGCGAGACCTTCCGCGACCGCCCCGGCGACGGCGGCCGCGGCGCGCTCACCGCCATCTACTACCTGCTGCGCGAGGGCGAGCTCTCCGCCTGGCACCGGGTGACCGACGCGGTCGAGGTCTGGCATCACTACGCCGGGGCGCCGCTCGAGCTGCTGGTCTCGGACGACGGCCGCGAGGTCCGCGCGCTGCGGCTCGGCGACGACCTCGCCGCCGGCGAGCTGCCGCAGGCGACGGTGCCGGCCGGCGCCTGGCAGAGCGCACGCTCGCTCGGCGCCTGGACGCTCGCCGGCTGCACGGTGGCCCCGGCCTTCGAGTTCGCCGGCTTCGAGCTGGCCCCCGCCGGCTGGCGTCCGGGGCTGGCGCTCCCGGGGCGGCGCTGAAGTGCTACCATCCGCGCCGCTTATGCGCCAGGCAAGCCCGGTGGAGGACCTCAACTCCTACCACATCGCGCAGCAGCAGTTCGATCGCGCGGCGCGCTTCGTGCCGCAGCTCCGCAACGGCCTGCTCGACTACCTCCGCCGCGTCGGCCGCGTGATGACGGTGGAGTTCCCGGTCGAGATGGACGACGGCACGGTGCGCACCTTCGTCGGCTACCGCGCCCTGCACAGCCGCGTGCGCGGCCCGGGCAAGGGCGGGATCCGCTACCACCCCGACGTCACCGAGGACGAGGTGCGGGCGCTGGCCTCGTGGATGACCTGGAAGTGCGCCGTCGCCGACGTCCCCTTCGGCGGCGCCAAGGGGGGGATCGTCTGCGACCCCAAGCACCTGTCGCAGACCGAGCTGCGCAAGGTGACGCGCCGCTTCATCGTCGAGCTGGGGGGAAGCATCGGCCCGCACACCGACATCCCGGCCCCCGACGTCAACACCGACGCCGTGACCATGGCCTGGATCTACGACACCTACCAGATGATGCACCCCGGCGAGAACAACCTGCCGGTGGTGACCGGCAAGCCGGTCGAGATGGGCGGCTCGCTCGGCCGGCGCGAGGCGACGGCGCAGGGGGCGCTCTTCGTCACCTCGCGGGTTCTGGCGCGCGGGGTAGTACCCGGCCTCGAGCGGCTGGCCGGCGCCAGGGTGGCGATCCAGGGCTTCGGCAACGCCGGGGCGATCGCGGCCGAGCTCTTCGCCGCCGCCGGCGCGCGCATCGTCGGCCTCTCGGACTCGACCGGCGGCGTCTACCGCGAGGAGGGGATCGACCCGGCGGCGGCGATCGCGCACAAGGCGCGCACCCGCTCGGTCGCCGGGCTCGACGGCACGGGGCCGGTCACGAACGAGGAGCTGCTCACCGTCCCCTGCGACATCCTGATCCCCGCCGCTCTCGAGAACCAGCTCCACGCCGGCAATGCCGCCGACGTGCGGGCGAAGCTGGTCGTCGAAGCGGCCAACGGCCCGACCACGCCGGAGGCGGACCGCGTCCTCGCCGGGCGCGGCGTGCCGGTGGTGCCCGACATCCTCGCCAACTCCGGCGGCGTCACCGTCAGCTACTTCGAGTGGGTGCAGAATATCGAGCACGAGCAGTGGCCGCTCGAGGTGGTCAACGAGAAGCTCGCCGCGCGCATGGAGCGGGCGACCGACGCGGTCATCGACACGCATCAGGAGCTGGCTGCCGGCGGCGACCCGGTCGACCTCCGCACCGCCGCCTACGTCCTGGCGATCCGCCGCGTGGCCGAGGTCGCGCTGTCGCGCGGCATCTGGCCGTAGCGCCCGGCCTTGCTCGTCCTCTCCCACCGCGGCCAGCACACCGACTGCCCCGAGAACACCCTCGAAGCCTTCGCCCGCGCCGCCGCGCTCGGCGCCGACGGCATCGAGACCGACGTGCGCTTGGCCGCGGACGGCGAGGCGGTCCTCTTCCACGACCGCCTAGCGCCGGACGGCCGCCCGGTCGCCGAGCTGACGCGGACGGAGCTGGCGGAGGCGGCCAGCCACGCCGTGCCGGCGCTCGACGAGGCCCTCGACCGCTTCCCGCACCTGCTCTGGAACCTGGAGATCAAGGCCCCCGCCGTGCTCGAAGCGGTGGCGGCGGCGGTCGCGGCGCGGCTCGCCACCCACCGCTTCCTGGTGACCTCCTTCTGGCACCCGCTGGTCGAGCGCTTCGCCCACCTGCCCGAGGTCGAGTGCGGTCTCCTCGTCGCCGGCCGCCCGGCGAGCTTCGACGCCTTCGCCGGTCTCTTCCCGCGCGACGGCCGCATCCGCACCGCGGTCTGGCATTACGAGGCGCTCGACCCGGCGCTCCTCGACCAGGCCGCCGCACTCGGCTTCCGCAGCTTCGTCTACGCGATGCAGGCCCCCGAGGAGCACCGGCGCTGCGCCGCCCTCGGGGTGACCGGCGTCATCACCGATCGGGTGGACTTCCTGCGCTGACGACGGCCGCCGCGGTGGCCTGGGCGCCGTCCTCCTCGATGCGCGCCGTCCAGAGGTCGATCTGCTCCTCGGTCATCGTGCCGCTCGGCGGCAGCCGGGCGTCGCGGTAGCCCCAGCGCTCGACCTCCGGCAGGTACTGCTCGCGCGACAGCAGCGTCCCGCGGCAGACCCGCTCGCCGGGAGCCGGCGCGTCCAGCTCCGCACCTAAGGCGTCGGTGAGCCGCCGCATCACCGCGGCCGGGATGCGGTACCGCTCGCCGGGGTAGATGAAGCCGAAGAGCACGAGGTGGGCGAGGAGCACGCGCCAGTTCTCTCCGAAGCGGGCGAGGAGGCGCTCCCAGTCGAGCCGCTCGGCGGTGGCGCGCAGCAGGTGAGCGACGTCGGCGCCGTCGGAGCGCTCGCGCTCCATGACGAAGGCCTTCGACCAGATCATCTCCTCGGCGGGACAGAGTCGGGCCGGCATCCCCAGCACCTCGCCGGGTACGGCGTGCTCGAACCACAGCTCGTCGACGCGCGCGATGCCGTTGCCGGCCGAGAAGATCAGGTCGATGAAGTCGTCGCCGCAGTAGGCCTTCCCCAGCCAGTGCGGGGAGTGGATCCCGACCGCGAAGCCGGCGCGGCGCAGCCCCTCGAGCGCGCGCGGCAGGTCTTCCTCGCGGAGGAAGACGTCGAAGTCCTTGGTGTGGCGGACGATGCCGGTGTAGTTGCCGAAGGCGTAGGCGCCGCCGACCAGGTACGGCACCCCCGCCCGCTCGAGCGTCTCAATAGCACGCCGGTAGCGGTCGCGGGTCTCCGGCGACAGCTCGGTATCGGGTGTCGTGCGGGGTGTCGTGGCGGGTGCGGCAGCGGGCTCGGTCACGGCTCCAGAGGCAGCAAGAGACGTACCATCAGAGGTTTCCGCGGACCGTCCCGCGCCCTTCTGGCACATGCCTTGCCTCCTTGCGGGGACATGGCCACGACCGCGGCGGGGAACGGGGTGGTGCGGATCGCCGCGACCGGCGACCTCCACTTCGCCAAGCACCCGCCGCCGCCCCCCGTCATCCAGGAGCTGCTGGCGCAGGTCGGCCACCACGCCGACGTGCTGCTGGTCTGCGGCGACCTCACCGACCGCGGCCTGCCCGAGGAGGCGCACCTCCTGGCCCGCGCCGTCACCAGCTCGGTCAAGGTGCCGGTCGTCGCCGTGCTCGGCAATCACGACTTCGAGTCGGGCTGCCCGGACGAGGTCAAGAACATCCTCGCCGACGCCGGAATCGTCATGCTCGACGGCGACGCGCAGGTCGTCGAGGGGATCGGCTTCGCCGGCGTCAAGGGCTTCGCCGGCGGCTTCGGCAAGCGCGCGCTCGGCCCCTGGGGCGAGAAGATCGTCAAGGACTTCGTGCGCGAGGCAGTGGACGAGGCGCTGAAGCTCGAGTCGGCGCTGGCGCGGCTGCGGCGGGTGCCGCGGGTGGCGGTGCTCCACTACTCGCCGATCGAGGAGACGGTCGTGGGGGAGCCGTGCGAGATCTACCCCTTCCTCGGCTGCAGCCGGCTGGAGGAGCCGCTCTCGCGCTACCCGGTCGCGGCCGTCTTCCACGGCCACGCCCACCGCGGCCGGCCGGAGGGGAAGACGGCGGCGGGGACGCCGGTCTACAACGTGGCGATGGGGGTCCTCCAGAGCACCTACCCCGACCGCCTGCCCTTCCGCGTCGTCGAAGTGCCGCGCGAGGCGTAGTACACTCGCCCGCGCCGCAGCGCGGCGTGGCGCCGCCGGCGGCCTTGCCCGGGCCCCTCCGATGCAGACCAGCGAAGGCTTCGTGTTCGTGCGGCCGGGGCTCCAGCTCTACTTCCGCGCCGTCGGTCTGCCGCTCGACAACACGCCGGAAGTGGTCGTCGTCCCCAACGCGAGCTGGCTCGCCGAGCTCCTCCACCCGTTGGCCGAAGGGCGGACCCTCCTCTTCTACGACCCGCGCAGCCGCGGCCGCTCGAGTGTCGTCTCCGACCGCCGCCAGCTCTCGCTCGACGAGGACGTGCGCGACCTCGAGGCCGTGCGCCGCTTCTTCGGCCTTCGCCGCCTCTCGCTCCTCGGCTCCTCCTACCATGCCGCGATCGCCGCCCTCTACGCGCTGGAGGAGCCGCAGCGGGTCGAGCGGCTGCTCCTGGTCTGTCCGATCACGCCGAGGCGGCCGGGGGAGTGGCTGCAGGAGCTGCCGGGGCCGGAGGTGCTGGTCTATCCGCCGGGCGTGCCGTCGATCGAGGAGCTGCGCCGCGCCGGGCTCGACGAGAGCGACCCGGTCGCCTACTGCCACGCCTGGTTCACCGATTTCCTGCTGCCGGCGCAGATGATGGACCCGGCGGCGGTCGGCCGCTTCCCGGTGGCCGACGTCTGCGCCTTCCCCAACGAGTGGCCGGCCCACGCCATGCCGGTCTACTTCGAGCACATCCTGCCGCGGATGAAGGACTGGGACTTCCGCCCCCGCCTGCCGCAGCTCGCGCCGCCTCTGCTGGTGATCCAGGGCACCGAGGACCTGGTCCCCGTCCAGGCCTCGCGCGAGTGGGCCGCCCACGCCCGCGATGCCCGCTTCCTGACGATCGAGGAGTGCGGCCACCACCCCTACCTCGAGCGTCCCGAGGAGTTCTTCACCGCCGCCGGCGCCTTCCTCGCCGGCGAGTGGCCGCGCGGCGCCGAGCAGGTCCGCCGCGCGGCCTGAGCCGCGCCTACTTCTCCTTCGCCCCGAACGCCGGCGCCTGCTTTTCCCAGAAGAACTGGCCGCGCTTCTTCGGGTGGTTGCCGATCTGGTTCATGGTCTCGGCGTCGTAGAGACGGCCGTTGACCATGACTTGCGACACGCTGCGCGAGTTGCGGATGTCTTCCAGAGGGTTCTGGTCGAGGACGGCCAGGTCGGCGAGCTTGCCCGGCTCGAGCGAGCCGATGTCCTTGTCCATGCCGATGTACCAGGCGCCGGTGATCGTCGCGGCGCGCAGCGCCTCCAGCGGCGTCAGGCCGCCCTGGCCGAGCATCCAGGTCTCCCAGTGCGCCGCCAGCCCTTCGCGCTGGCCGTGGGCGCCGATGTTGACCTTGACGCCGAGCTTGGCGAGCTCGGCCGCCACCCGCGAGTTGTTGAAGTGCCCCCACTCCTCCTGCGGCGCGGTCCGCCGCCGGCGCGAGCGCTCGTCGAGGATCTCGCGCGGCACGAACTTCTGTAGCCGCGGGTCCTCCCAGACGTTGGTCGTCGCGTACCAGTACTCCTCGCCCCAGAGCCCGCCGTAGCCGACGACCAGGGTCGGGGTGTAGCCCACCTGGGTCCGCGGCCAGAGCTGCTTGACGTCGTCGTACACCGCCGGCACCGGGATCGAGTGCTCGATGCCGGTGTGGCCGTCGACGACCATGTTCATGTTGTGCTGGAAGAGCGACCCGCCCTCCGGCACCACCAGCATCTCCAGCTCGCGCGCCGCGGCGATCACCTGCTGCCGCTGGTCGCGCCGCGGCTGGTTGTAGCTCTTGACGCTGAAGGCGCCGGCGGCCTTCATCCGCCGCAGATGGCCGCGCGCGTCCTCCAGCTTGTCGATGACCGCGGTGAAGGCGGTGGTGGCGCCGTAGAGGATGGTGCCGGTCGAAAAGATGCGCGGCGCGACGATCAGGCCGGCCTTCGCCATCTCGGAGGCGGCGAAGGTCGAGCCGGTGTCGTTCGACGGGTCGTGGACGGTGGTGACGCCGAAGGCGAGCGAGGCGTAGTTGCCCCAGTTCTCCTCGGGGACGATGTCGTCGGTGGCGAAGGTGCCGTGCCAGTGGACGTCGACGATGCCGGGGATGATCGTCTTGCCGGTCGCGTCCACGACGTGCGCGCCGGCCGGCACCGCCACCTGGCCGCGCGGCCCCACCGCCTTGATGCGGTTGCGCTCGACGATGATGGTGCCGTCCTCGATCACCTCGTCGCCGCGCATGGTGACGAGCCGCGCGCCGGTGAAGGCGACGGTCCCGGACGGCACGTCGGCGGGGACCTCGAAGCCGAGGTCCACCCCCTCGGTCGGCGGCTCCGGCAGCTCCTTCGGCGCGCCCTCGAGGAAGGCGAAGGTGTCGCGCAGGGAGCGGGTGAAGAGCTCGGGGCCGAGCGACCAGTGGAGCTTCTGCGAGTCACCCGACCAGTGGAGGTAGGAGCC
>DATLOC010000029.1:0-45097 GCA_035536455.1 Thermoanaerobaculia bacterium
GGCCTGGATGAACATCCAGGTCTTCTTGACCGGGTAGAGGATCGCGTCCTTTTCCAGGTCGGCCTCGGTGCGGACGTGCCGCAGCGGGGTGTAGTCGTCGAGGATGTAGAAGCCGCGGCCGAACGTGGCCAGCACGAGGTCGTTCTCGCGCTGCTGGATGGCGATGTCGCGCACGGCGATGGTGGGCATGCCGCCGTTGAGCTGGATCCACTTCTTGCCGCCGTCGACGGTGAAGAAGACGCCGAACTCGGTGCCGGCGAAGAGCAGGTCGCGGTTGACGTGGTCCTCGGCCAGGGCATAGACCGTGCCCTTCTCGGGCAGGTCGCCGGCGATGGAAGTCCAGGTCTTGCCGCGGTCGGTGCTCTTGAGCGCGTAGGGCTTGAAGTCGCCCATCTTGTGGTTGTCGAAGGCGGCGTAGACGGTCGAGGCGTCGTGCTTGCCGGCGTCCAGCCGGGCGACGTACGTCATCTCCGGCACGCCGGGGAAGCGCTCGATCTTGCGCCAGCTGGCGCCGCCGTCCTCGGAGACCTGCACCAGGCCGTCGTCGGTGCCGGCGTAGAGGAGCCCCTCGACCTTCGGCGACTCGGCGAGCGCCACGACGTTGCCGAAGTAGGACGAGGCGGAGTTCTTGAAGACCGCGTCGGGGCCCCAGACGCGCCCCATGATCTTGAGCGTGTTGCGGTCGAGCCGCCGCGTCAAGTCGGGGCTCACCCGCTTCCAGGAGTCGCCCCGGTCGTCGCTGCGAAAGACCTTGTTGGCCGCGAAGTACAGCCGCGTCGGCGCGTGCGGCGAGACGATGAGCGGCGAGTCCCAGAAGAAGCGCAGCGGCTCCTCCCCCGCCTCCTCGACCGGCTTGATGTCGATCAGCTCGCCGCTCTTGCGGTCGTAGCGGACGAGGCCGCCGTACTGCCACTGCGAGTAGACGATGTTGGGGTCGGTCGGATCGACGCGCGACTGGAAGCCGTCGCCGCCGACGGTGACGAACCAGTCGTCGTTGGTGATCCCCGAGGCCGAGACCGTGCGCGAGGGGCCGCCGAGGGTGTTGTTGTCCTGAGTGCCGCCGTAGAGGTTGTAGAAGGGCGCCGCGTTGTCCACCGCGACGCGGTAGAACTGGGCGAGCGAGAGGTTCGACTTGAAGTCCCAGGTGGCGGCGCGGTCCCAGCTCTCGTAGATGCCGCCGTCCGAGCCCATCAGCAGGTGCTTGCTGTCGTCGGGGTCGATCCAGAGGGCGTGGTTGTCCACGTGCTTGAAGCGCTCGCCGAGGCGGCGGAAGGTCTTGCCGCCGTCCTCGGAGACGTGCGCCCAGGCGTCCATCGAGTAGATCCGGTCGGCGTCCTTGGGATCGACGAAGATCTCCTGGTAGTACTGCGGGCTGCCCGAGACGTGGTCGCTGCGCTTCTCCCACGAGGAGCCGCCGTCCTGCGAGCGGTAGAAGCCGCTGGCCTTGCCGGCGGCCTCGACGATGGCGTAGAGCGTCCCCGGGTCGGAGGGGGCGATGGCCAGGCCGATCCGCCCGATCTCCTCGCTCGGCAGGCCGTTGGAAAGCTTCTTCCAGGTGGCTCCGCCGTCGGCCGACTTGTGCAGGCCCGATTCGGGGCCGCCGGCGACGATCCCCCAGACGTGCCGGCGCCGCTGGTGGGCGGCGGCGTAGAGGACGTCCGGGTCGCGCGGGTCGAGCACCACGTCGGTGATGCCGGTGTTCTCGCTGATCTGGAGCACCGCCTTCCAGGTCTTGCCGCCGTCGGTCGTCTTGTAGAGGCCGCGGTCGCCGCCGGCGCTCCACAGCGGGCCCTGGGCGGCGACATAGACCACGTTCGAGTCGCGCGGGTCGATGAGGATCTTGCCGATGTGCTCGGAGGCCTTGAGGCCGACGTTCTCCCAGGTGCGGCCGCCGTCCACCGACTTGTAGACGCCGTCGCCGTAGGAGACGCTGCGCTGGACGTTGTTCTCGCCGCTCCCCACCCAGACGACGAGCGGGTCCTTGGGGTCGATGGCGAGGCAGCCGATCGAGTAGGAGCCCTGCTTGTCGAAGATCGGCGCCCAGGTGGTGCCGGCGTTGATCGTCTTCCAGACACCGCCCGAGGCCGCCGCGACGTACCAGGTGCTCTCGTCGCTCGGGTGGATGGCGATGTCGCCGACGCGGCCGGAGGCCACCGCCGGGCCGATGCCGCGCAGCTCGAGGCCGGCGAAGGTCTCGGCGCTCCAGGGCTCCTTCTTCTTCTCGTCCTTCTTCTCGCTCTTCTTGGGCGCCGCGGCGGCGGGGCCGGCCGCGAGCAGGGCGAGGACCAACACGAAACCAGACAGTCGCTTCACGCAGGGGTCTCCTTCGGCTCTCGGGTTCGGGGCCGGGATGCTACCGCAAGGCGCAGGTCGTCGCGCTAGCCTTGCCGCGCGATCCAGGCGTCGATCCGCCGCTCCAGCACCTCGAGCGGCAGCCCGCCGGCGCCCAGCACCTCGTCGTGGAAGGCGCGGATGTCGAAGCGCGGCCCGAGCGCCTTTTGCGCCTTCTCGCGCAGCTCCAGGATCTTGAGCTGGCCGATCTTGTAGCCCAGCGCCTGCCCCGGCCAGACGATGTAGCGGTCGGTCTCGGCCTGGATGTCCGGCTCGTCGACCGCCGAGTGGTCGCGGAAGAACTGCACCACCTGGTCGCGGCTCCACTTCTTGTAGTGGAAGCCGGTGTCGACGACGAGGCGGATGGCGCGCAGCATCTCGTCCTGCAGGCGGCCGTAGTCGCTGTAGGGGTCCTGGTAGAAGCCGACCTCCTTGCCCAGCCGCTCGGAGTAGAGCGCCCAGCCCTCGGCGTAGGCGGTGAAGTGGGCCTGCTGGCGGAAGGGCGGCAGGCTCGGCAGCTCCTGGGCGATCGCGACCTGCAGGTGGTGGCCCGGCACCGCCTCGTGATAGGCGGTCGACTCGATCGTGAGCGTTTTCCGCTTGTCCGCCTCGCCGGTGTTGACCCTGACCACTCCTGGGCGGGAGCCGTCGGGCGTGCCCTGGTTGTATTCGGCGCCGGCGGCCTCCTTCTCGCGGAACTCCTCGACCGGCTCGACGACCACCTTCGCCTTCGGCAGGCGGCCGAAGAGCTGCGGGAGCTTGGCGTACATCTGGTCGGTGTAGCGGCGGTAGAGGTCGAGCATCCGCTCGCGGCTGCCGGCGCGGAGCTTGGGGTCGGCCTCGATCGCGGCGTTGAAGCTCTTCAAGTCCTGGTAACCGAGCTTCTTGGCGATCGCCAGCATCTCGGTCTCGATCGCCGCCACCTGCTGGAGGCCGAGCTGGTGGATCTGTTCCGGCGTCATGTCGGTCGTCGTCTGGCGCTTGACCGCCAGGGCGTAGCGCGCCGCGCCGTCGGGCAGCGCCCACACCCCCGGGTCGGTCCGCCCCCGCGGCGCGTACTCGTCGCGCACGAACTTGGCGAAGGCGGCGTAGGCCGGGAGGACGGCGTCGCGCAGGACGCCGTGGAGCTCGCGCGTCAGGCGCTCGCGCTCGGCGGCGGGGACGGCGTCGGGGAAGCTCGAGAGCGGGCGGCTGAAGGGCGAGGTCTCGGGCGGCGTGTCGGCGATCCCCTGCGCCTGCGTCGCCACCTTCTCGAGCAGGAACTTGGGCGGCATCAGGCCCTCGGCCATGCCGGCCCGCATGTGCGCCACGGTGTCGTCGAACATCTTCGGCAGCTTGTTGAGCCGGGCGATCCAGTCCTCGTAGTCCTTGACCGACGCGAAAGAGAGGTAGGACGCAAACTGCGCCGCCTCCAGGTGGATGCCCCCCATCTGGTTGACCGGCATGCGCCAGCCGTGGAAGCGGACGCCTTCCAGCCGGTCGCGCATCTGCCGGACCATCAGCTCCTTGTTGAGCGCCTCCTGATCGGGGAAGCCGGTGGTGTCGATGGCCTCGAAGCGGCCCAGGAACTCGCGGGTCTTCGCGAGGTCGCGGTCGAGGGCCTCCTGCGAGAGGTCGGAGACCTGGTCGTTCCAGCGCTTGTCGCCCAGGATCGAGGCGAACTCGGGGCTGGTCGAAAGCACGTACTCCCACTGCTCGTCGAGCAGACGGGAGAGCGCCTGGCGGCGGGCTTCGAGATCGGCCGCGGGCGCGGCGGCCGGGGCGGCTGGTTTGGCGGTCGAGGTGCCGTTCGGGGCGGCCAAGGCGGCTATGGGCAGGAGCAGGAGCGAGACGCAGAACGGTGCGATTGGGCGCATGGAGGCCCTCCTGCCCGCTGTCTACGCTATTCGGGCGGCAGGGTTTCGCTTTCCTCCGCGTCTTCCGGCGCAGGGCCCGCGGAGAAGCCCTCGACCGCGGTCTGGATGAGCGCCCGCGCCTCCTCGGCGCGGTCGGCCGCCACGTGGATCTCGACCGCCATCGGGTCCTCGTTCGAAACGAACCCGCCCGACAGGGGCAGGAGGCCGAACGACTCCTCGCCCTCGGTGTAGAACGGAATCCCCGCCGCCTCCAGCGCCGACCTCAACACCGGCAGCAGCGCCGGATCGGCCGTCTCGAAGACCTCCACCAGCTCGAGGTCCGGGTTGCCCTGCGGTTCTTCCGGCTCATCCGCCATCGCGTTACCCCCTCTGCGAGATTCGCAGCATACCAAGGCGACTCCTACCGCCTGCCGATAGCGATCCGTTCGAGCGTCCTCCGGTCCACCCGCACCTTCGCCACCGGCTTGCCGTCGCGCAGGAGGACGGGGACGGCTTCGCCGTAGCGGAGGCGGAGGGTGGGGTTGCCGTCTACGTCCACCGGCTGCCAGGTCAGGCCGTAGGTGGGGAGGACCTCGTCGAGCAGGGCGGCCATCTCGTGGCAGAGGTGGCAGCCGGCGCGGGTCACCAGCTCGTAGCGCGCCATCTCTCCCCCGCCCAGATCCTTCGCTGCGCTCAGGATGACGGAGCGATCGCGGCGGCGGGCTGGGTGACACCCGGGTAGACGGCGAGCGCCTCGGCCAGCACCTCGACGGCGCGCTCGAGCTGCGGCCGGGCGAGGACGTAGGCGATGCGCGCCTCGTCGCGGCCGAGGCCGGGGGTGGCGTAGAACCCCTCGGCGGGGGCGATCACCACCGTGGCCCCCCGGTGGGAGAAGTCGGCCAGGAGAAAGCGCGCGAAGGCCTCGGCGTCGTCGACCGGCAGGCGGACGACGAAGTAGAAGGCCCCTTCCGGCTTGCGCAGGAAGACGCCGGGGATGCGGCGCAGGCCTTCGTAGAGGACGTCGCGGCGCGCCTGGTACTCCGCGGCCAGGGCGGCGAAGTAGTCATCCCCCAGCTCGGCGGCACCGACCGCCGCGAGCTGGCCCAGACCGGGCGGCGAGAGCCGACCCTGGGCCATCCTCAGGCAGGCCTCGTGGACCTCGCGGTTGCGGGTGGCGAGACACCCCACCCGCAGCCCGCAGGCGCTGAAGCGCTTCGACAGGCTGTCGGCCATGACCACGTGGTCCTCGTGGCCGGCCAGCTCGAGGACGCCGGTCGCCCGCCGCCCGTCGTAGGTGAACTCGCGGTAGACCTCATCGGCGATCAGGAAGAGCCCGTGGTCGCGACAGAACTCCGCCAGCCACCGCACCTCTTCCGGGCGGTAGACCGTGCCGGTGGGGTTGTTGGGGTTGCAGAGCAGCGCCAGGCGGGTGCGGGGGGTGAGGGCGCGCTCCCAGGCCGCGGGCGGCGGCAGGTGGAAGCCGTCCTCGCCGCGGGCGGTGAGCGGCACCAGCCGCACGCCGGCGAGGGCGGCGAAGGCGTTGTAGTTGGTGTAGTAGGGCTCGGCCACCAGGGCCTCGTCGCCCCACTCGGCGCAGGCCATGAAGGCGAAGAGGAGCGCCTCGCTGCCTCCGGTCGTCGCCACCAGCTCCTCGCTCCCCAGGTCGAGGCCCCAGCGCCGGTAGTAGCCCTGCAGGAAGTCGAGGTACTCGGGCGTGCCGCCCGATGGGGTGTAGGCCACCACCTCCGGGATGCAGGCAGCTCGCCGCCGCATCGGCTCGGGTGTCGGCAGATCGGGCTGCCCGATGTTGAGGTGGAGGACCTCGATCCCCCTTGCCCGGGCCGCATCGGCGAGCGGCATCAGCTTGCGGATGGGCGACGCCGGCACCCGGCGCGCCCGCTGCGAGATCTGGGGGGCCATGGCGCCGACTCTAACGCCAGCCGCGCCCGGACCTACCAGCCGCTCTCGCGCTCGCGGCAACCTGCTTGAGCGAAAGCCTGACAGCTCAGCGCCGCCGACGCACGATCCGCTCCAACTCGCTCCTGTCCACCCGCACCTTCGCCACCGGCTTGCCGTCGCGGAGGAGGACGGGGACGGCTTCGCCGTAGCGCAGGCGGAGGGTGGGGCTGCCGTCTACGTCCACCGGCTTCCATGTGAGGCCGTAAGCAGGGAGGACCGCGTCGAGCAAGACCGCCATGTCGTGGCAGAGGTGGCAGCCGGCGCGGGTCACCAGCTCGTAGCGCGCCGGCGGAGCGAAGCCATCCGAGGACATGACCTGCGGCTACTGCGGAAGGACGAAGCCGCGGTCGGCAAAGTGCTGGTCTGTCACGGAGTTGAGCGCGCCGAGCAGGGCCGAGGTATTGACGAAGACAGGCGTCATTCAATCGCCGTAGAGGTAGCGATCATGGTTCTGCGCCAGATCCGTCGCTCCTTCCAGGTCTTCCATCGTCCCCACCAGCCGCAGGGCCCGCTCCCAGAGCTCGTCCAGATTCGGCTTCGACTCGCCGAGCCCGCGCCTGAGCAGCGCCCGAGTCGCCTGGTCGATCGGCACTCCCTGTCCCTCGGCCTCTCGGCGCAACCGCTCTTCCTGCTCGTCGGTCAGCTCGATCTCCAACTTGGGCATCGGCGGGCCTCCCAGTTCCTCAATGTAGGAGCGACAGGGAGGTTGTCAACGCTCGCGCAGTCTATACTTTGGCAAATTCTGAGGAGAACGGGATGGAGCCGATCACGACTGCTCTCATCGCGGCAGCCGTTGCGGGCGTCGCGAAGATGGGCGAGCAGGCTATCGCTGACGCCTACAGCGGTTTGAAGAGCCTCATCCGCCGCAAGTTCGGGAGCGACAGCGAGGTGGCAAAGGCGGTGGAGGCGGTCGAGGCGAAGCCGGAGTCGGAGGGGCGGAAGGCGACCCTGGCGGAGGAGCTGAAGGCCGCCAAGGCCGAGGAGGATCAGGAGCTGGTCGAGGCCGCGCGGAGGCTGCTCGAGCAGATCCAGGCGCAGCCGCGTGGCACCCAGATCGTGCAGCAGGCCACGGGAGTCAACATCGCCCAGGCGGCAGATCACAGCACCGCGACCGTCAACGTGAACCAGTCCAAGACGTAGCTCATGAGCGCGGAGCAGGACGCGCGCGGACGCAACATCGCCCAGGCGAAGGAGGGGAGCTTCGCGGGCGTTCAGGTCGTCAACGTCTATCAGGACGTGCGCCCGCAGCCGGTGGATGCGGCGACTCTCGCAGCGGCCGAAGGGCTGCTGGCGTCGTTGCCGCTCGACGACGTGCCCTCGCCGGCTCCTCTCCCGCCCGGCTCGCACCTGCCGCACGCCCGCAATCCGCTCTTTGTCGGGCGCGAACCAGACCTCCGCCGACTGGCGGCGGTACTCAGGGGGGGCGGCACCGCCGCGATCGGACAGATCGCCGCCGCCACCGGCCTCGGCGGCATCGGCAAGACGCAGCTCGCCGTGGAGTTCGCGCACCGGTACGGGCGCTATTTCGCGGGTGGGGTCTTCTGGTTGAGCTGCGCCGATCCGGCGGTCGTGCCGGCCGAGGTTGCGGCCTGCGGCGCCGTAGGAGGCCTCGATCTGAGGCCGGACTTCGGGTCTCTGAAGCAGGATGACCAGATCGCTCTCGTGCTCGCTGCCTGGCAGAGTGCGTTGCCGCGTCTCCTCGTCTTCGACAACTGCGAGGACCCGGACCTGCTCGGCCGCTGGCGTCCGCCGACTGGGGGCGCGCGGGTGCTGGTCACGAGCCGACGGTCGTCTTGGGATCCGGCTTTAGGAGTCGAGCCGTTGTCTCTCGACATCCTGCCGCGCGCGGAGAGCGTGGCGCTCCTACGGAAGTTCCGTCCCGAGTTGGCGGCTGGAGACCCGGGCCTTGACGCGATCTGCAAGGAGCTCGGCGACCTGCCACTCGCCCTTCACCTCGCCGGGAGTTACCTCTACGAGCTCCGCTTCAGCGCGGAAGGATCGCCTGCCGCACTGCTCGCCGATCTCCAGAGTCCAGCCCTGCTCGAGCATCCTGCACTGCAAGGGTTGACCGAAGGCAGCTCCCCCACGGGCCACGAGCGTCACGTCGCGCGCACATTCGCACTCAGCTTCGGACAGCTCGATGCGGAAGATCCTCACGATGCGCTGGTGATCCGCGCCCTCGCCCGCGCCGCTCGCTTCGCCCCCGGCGAGCCGATCCCACGCGACCTACTCAAGAAAACGTTCGCGACAGCAGGCCAGGTCGAAGAGGAGCTCGCGGCCGAGCGCGCTCTCCGGCGCCTGAACGACCTGGGACTCCTCGAGACCGACGCCGCCGGCGCCCTCCGCCTCCACCGCCTGCTGGCACGGTTCGTCGACGCCCTGGGCGCCGACCCCGAGGCGGCCGACGCCGTCGAAGCCACTCTGTTTGAGGAGGCGAACCGCATCAACCGCGAAGGCTTTCCCGCCCCGCTCCGCCCCTGGCTAGGCCACCTGCGACACGTGGCGGCCAAGGCGGAATCACGCGGCGGAGAACGGGCGGGCAGTCTTTGGAACGAACTCGGCTACTACCTCAAGAGTGCCGGAGCTTACGTGGAAGCTCGGGAGGCCTACGAGGCGGCCCTGCGGGTCGACGAGGCTGCCTTCGGACCCGACCACCCGGATGTCGCCACAGACGTCAATAACCTGGGCGATGTCCTCCAGGATCTCGGCGACCTCCCGGGAGCCCTCGCTGCGTACGAGCGTGCTTTGCGGATCGATGAGGCCGTCTTCGGACCCGAGCACCCGAAGGTCGCCAACCGCGTCAACAACCTGGGCACCGTACTTCAGGATCTCGGTGACCTCCCGGGCGCCCGCGCCGCCTTCGAGCGCGCCTTGCAGATCGACGAGGCCGCCTTCGGATCCGACCACCCCATGGTCGCCATTGACGTCAACAACCTGGGCTCCCTCCTCCGGAACCTCGGCGACTTCCCGGGAGCCCGCGCCGCCTTTGAGCGCGCCTTGCGGATCGGCGAGACCGCCTTCGGACCCGATCACCCGAACGTCGCTATCCGCGTCAACAACCTGGGCAACGTCCTGCGGGACCTCGGCGACCTCCCGGGCGCCCGCGCTGCCTTCGAGCGCGCCTTGCAGATCGACGAGGCCGCCCTCGGGCCCGACCACCCGGACGTCGCCATCTGCGTCAACAACTTGGCCGGCGTCTTCCGCGCCCTCGGCGACCTCCCAAGCGCCCGCGCCGCCTTCGAGCAGGCAGTGCAAATCTTCGAGGCGGCGCTCGGGCCGGACCACCCAAAGACGCGCCTCGCTCGGGAGAATCTCGCTATCCTCGGGCCAGGAACCTGACCGCTCTCAGCGTCTGCCCCGCACGATCCGCTCCAGCCCTACCCGGTCCACTCGCACCTTCGCCACCGGCTTGCCGTCGCGCAGGAGGACGGGGACGGCTTCGCCGTAGCGGAGGCGGAGGGTGGGGTTGGCGTCCACGTCCACCGGTTGCCAGGTGAGGCCGTAAGCGGGAAAGACCTCGTCGAGGAGGGCGGCCATCTCGTGGCAGAGGTGGCAGCCGGCGCGAGTCACCAGCTCGTAGCGGGCGGCGGGGGCGGCGCGTTTCCCGAGCAACGCGACCGCCTAGAACTCTTCCCGGACGGTCCGGGAATTGTTCCTGCGGCCTGGGAACTCTGCTCGGTTGCTGCGGGAGTTGTTCCCACGGCCGAAGAACTCTGCCCGGACGGCCCGGGAGTTGTTCCCACAGCTTGGGAACTCTGCCCGGACGGGTCGGGAACTGTTCCCAACGCCTAGGAACTCTGCCCGGACGCTCCGGGAATTGTTCCCGCGGCCTGGGATCTCTGCCCGGACGCTTCGGGAACTGTTCCAACTGAAAAAGTACTCTGCCCGAAGCGTTCGGGCATTGTTTCCAATCGAAAAGGAACTCTGCCCGGAGCGTCCGGGCATTGTTCCTACGGCTCGGTAACTCTTCCCGGACCGTCCGGGCGTTGTTCCCACTGAAAAAGAACTCTGCCCGACCTGTCCGGGCACTGTTCCTCGGTCCTGGGAACTCTTCCCGGAGCGTCCGGGCGCTGTTCCTCGGAATTGCCCCCTTTACTCCCACTCGATCGTGGCTGGGGGTTTGCTCGTCACGTCGTAGACCACGCGGTTGACCCCTTTGACCTCGTTGATGATCCGGTTCGCCACCCGGCCCAGGAGCTCGTACGGCAGAGGGCTCCAGTCGGCGGTCATGAAGTCCTGGGTGTCGACGGCGCGGAGGGCGACGACGCTCTCGTAGGTGCGGAAGTCGCCCATCACGCCGACGCTCTTGATCGGCAGGAGGACCGCGAAGGCCTGGCTGACCTTGTCGTACCAGCCGCTCTCGCGCAGCTCCTCCAGAAAGATCGCGTCGGCCTCCTGCAGCAAGGCTACCCGCTCCGCCGTCACCTCGCCCAGGATCCGCACCGCCAGTCCCGGCCCCGGGAAGGGGTGGCGGCCAAGCAGCTCCTCCGGCAGGCCCAGCTCGCGGCCGAGCTGGCGAACCTCGTCCTTGAACAGGTACCGGAGCGGCTCGACGAGCTCGAACCCCAACCGCTCCGGGAGGCCGCCGACGTTGTGGTGGGTCTTGATCACCGCCGACGGCCCCTTCACGGACACCGACTCGATGACGTCCGGGTAGAGCGTCCCCTGCGCCAGAAACGCCGCCCCCTCGAGCCGCCGCGCCTCGTTCTCGAAGACCTCGATGAAGACGCGGCCGATGGCGCGCCGCTTCGCCTCCGGCTCCTCGATGCCGGCGAGGGCGGCGAGGAAACGGGCGCCGGCGTCCACCGCGCGCACCGGGACGCCGAGGCCGTCGCGCAGGCTGCGCATCACCTGCCGCGCCTCGGCCTTGCGCAGGACGCCGTTGTCGACGAAGACGGCGGTCGACTGCTCGCCGACCGCGCGCTGGAGGAGCGCCGCGACGACCGAGGAGTCGACGCCGCCGGAGAGGCCGCAGACGACGCGCCCCTCCCCCACCCGCTCGCGGATCGCCGCCACCGCCTCCTCCAGGTACGACGCCATCCGCCAGTCGCCGCGCGCGCCGCAGGCGCGGTAGAGGAAGTTGCGCAGCATCTCGCCGCCCGAGACGGTGTGCGAGACCTCGGGGTGGAACTGGATGCCGTAGAGCCGCCGCTCGGGGTCCTCGAAGGCGACGATCGGCGCGTTGTCCGACGACGCTGTGGTGTGGAAGCCGGCCGGCGGCGTGCGCACGCGGTCGCCGTGGTTCATCCACACCGTCTCGCGCGCCGCCAGGCCGCGGAAGACGCAGCCCTCCGCGCGCGCGGCCTCCTCGACCCGCACCTCGGCGCGGCCGTACTCGCGGCGGCTGGAGCCCTCGACGCCGCCGCCGAGGTGGTGGGCCATCGCCTGCATGCCGTAGCAGATGCCGAGGGTCGGGACGCCGAGGCGGAAGAGCTCGGGGTCGGGGAGCGGGGCACTCTCCTCGTAGACGCTCTGCGGCCCGCCCGAGAGGATGAGCCCGACGGGGCGGCGCCGGCGGATCTCCTCGAGCGGCAGGTCGAACGGATGGACCTCGGCGTAGACCCGGTTCTCGCGCACGCGGCGGGCGATGAGCTGCGTGTACTGGCCGCCGAAGTCGAGGACCAGGACGGTCTGGTGCTCCGCGCCGGGGGTCGCGGGCGCGCTCAAATCTCCGCCTCCGACTTGGGCTCTCGCGTCATCAGCTCCTCCACCGCGCGTCGCGGTTCCTTGCCGTCGTAGATCACCGCCGCCATCTGCTGGGTGATCGGCATCTCGACGCCGCGCGCCGCGGCTAGCCGCGCGATCGCCATCGCGTTGCGCACCCCTTCGGCGACAAAGGGCGTGGCGCCCTGGATCTCGGCGAGGCTGCGGCCAGCCGCCAGCTCCTCGCCGGTGCGGCGGTTGCGCGACAGGCCGCCGGTGCAGGTCAGCACGAGGTCGCCGAGACCGGCCAGGCCGGCGAAGGTGCGCGCCTGCCCGCCATAGGCGAGGCCGAGGCGGGTGATCTCGTGTAGGCCGCGGGTGATGAGGGCGGCCAGGCTGTTGTGTCCGAGACCCATCCCGGCGGCGGCGCCGGCGGCGATGGCGATGACGTTCTTGGCGGCGCCGCCGAGCTCGACGCCGGGGACGTCCGGCGAGGAGTAGAGCCGCAGGGTCGAGCCGGCGAGGGCGTCGCGCACCGTGCGCGCCAGCTCGCCGTCCTCGGCGGCGACGACCGCCGCCGTCGGCATGCCGCGCGCCAGCTCGGCGGCGAAGCTCGGCCCGGAGAGCACCGCGAAGCGGACCTCGCGGTCGGCCGCCATCCCCTCCTCGAAGGCCACCTGGCTCATCCGTGCCAGCGTGTCGGTCTCGACCCCCTTCGTCCCCGACACCATCACCAGCGGCCGCTCACGCGGCCAGAGGCGCAGGAAGTCGCGCAGCACGGCGCGGAAGCCGTGTGAGGGAACGACCAGGAGGACGAGGTCGCTCTCCAGGAGGTCGCCCATCTCGGCCGTCGGCTCGACGCCCGCCGGCAGCTCGACGTCCGGCAGGTAGAGGGCGTTGACCCGCTCGCGCCGCATCCGCTCGGCCAGCTCGGCGTGCCGGGCCCAGAGACGGACCGGCGCACCGCGCCGCGCCGCGTGGACGGCGAGCGCGGTCCCCCAGGCGCCGGCGCCGAGGACGCCGATCGGCTTCACGCGGCGCGCCCCTCTCCCAGCCGCCGCTCCCTGCCGGCGCGGAGCCGCGCCAGGTTCGAGCGGTGCTTCCAGACGATGAGCGCGGCGATGGCGGCGCCGGCGGCGAGGACCCAGCCGTCCGCTTCGATCCAGCCGGCGGCGCGGCCGAATGCCAGCGCGACCGGGAACGCCACCGCCGCGGCCACCGAGCCGAGCGAGACGTAGCGGCTCCAGGCGACGACGACCGCGAAGAGGAGGAGGACCGCGACCATCGCCAGCGGCGCCAGCGCCCCCACCGCGCCGGCCGCCGTCGCCACCCCCTTGCCGCCGCGGAAGCCGAGGAAGACCGGGAACACGTGCCCGAGGACGACGGCGACGGCGCAGAGGCCGACGACCGGCGGCGGCGCATCGAGCGAGCGCGCGGCGACGACCGCCGCCACCCCCTTGGCGACGTCGAGGACCAGCGCGGCGATCCCCGGGAGCTTGCCGGCGGTGCGCAGAACGTTGGTGGCGCCGGCGTTGCCGCTGCCGACCGCGCGCACGTCCCGCCCCTGGAGCACGCGCACGATCAGGTAGCTGAACGAGATCGAGCCGAGGAGGTAGGCGCCGGCGACCAGCGCGACGGCCGCCAGCGGCCTCACGCGGCGCCCCCGAGCGGCAGCTCGGCCACCGGCGTGTAGCGCGCGCCCTTGGGCGAAAGCTGGCTCTGGAAGAGGGTGCCGTGCGCGGCAGTCCGCGGCTCCCCCACCGGCCCGGCGAAGGCGGCGGCGAAGCGCTCGGCGGCCGGCCGCGGCCAGGGCTCGCGGCAGCGGGCGAGAGTGACGTGCGGATGATAGGGGCGGCTTTCGGGCTCATGGCCGACCGCCTCGACGCAGGCCGCGACGACGTCGCGCTGCACGGCGGCGAGCTGCGGCCCGGCCTCGACGCCGACCCAGGCGACGCGCGCCGCCCGGCCCGGCGGGAAGGTGCCGCCGCCGGCCAGGCCGAGCGGAAAGGGCGCGTGCGGCGCGAAGGCGGCGGCGAGGCGCTCGGTGAGCGCGGGGACGCGCTCCTCCGGGACCTCGCCCAGGAAGACGAGCGTGAGGTGGGCGCCCGCGAGGTCCACCCAGCGGGCGGGCGGCAGCGCGGCGCGCACCGCCTCCGCCCGGCACCGGGCCTCCTGCCGGGCCGCGTCGGAGAGGTCGAAGGCCACGAAGAGCCTCAAGCCGGGACCGGAAGGGTCGTCGCCGTGACGGGACGGGAGTCGGCGGCGTCCGCCAACAGCCGCCGGCGGAGCAGCTCCAGCGCGAGCTGGCTCGCCTGCCAGCGCACGCGCTCGCGGTCGCCGGGGAAGCGGACGCGGCGGTGGCCTGGCGGGCCGTCCGGGCCGGCGATCGCCAGGTGTACGGTGCCCACCGGCTTCTCCTCGCTCCCGCCCCCGGGGCCGGCGACGCCGGTGACGCCGATCCCGTAGTCGGCGCCGAGCCGCCCGCGCGCCCCTTCGGCCAGCGCCACCGCCACCGGCTCGGAGACCGCGCCGTGCGCGCGCAGCAGCTCCGGCGGCACGCCGGCCAGCTCGGTCTTGAGGCGGTTGGTGTAGGCGACGACGCCGCCGACGAAGTAGTCGCTGCTGCCGGCGACCGCGGTCACCCGCTGCGCCACGAGTCCGCCGGTGCACGACTCGGCGACCGCCAGCGTCCGCCCGGCGCGGCGCAGCAGCTCTCCCACCACCCCTTCGAGCGTCTCGTCCTCGCGGCGGGCGAAGACCGCGTCGCCGGCGAGATCGGCCAGCCGATCCTGCATCGCCGCGAGCCGCGCACGCCGCTCCGCGGGGGAGCCGGCGGCCGTCGCCAGCAGGCGGATCTCGCCGGGCTTCGCCAGGATGGTGATCGCCTCGCGCCCGAACTCGGTGTAGGCGGGGGCGATCCGCTCCTCGACCGCCGACTCCGGCAGGCACGCAACCTTAAGGACCACCGTCTCCCGCCCGGCGCCGCCGGCGCGCGCCGCGAGCCATGGCTCGAGGTCGGCGGCGACCATCGCCTCCAGCTCGAACGGCACGCCGGGGAGGAGGAAGAGCGTCGTGCCCTCGGCTTCCAGGCGCATGCCCGGGGCGGTGCCGCGCGCGTTGGCGATCAGCTCCGCGCCCTCGATCACCTCCGCCTGCCGCTTGTTGACCTCCGGCATGCGCAGGCCGTGGTCGCAGAAGCGGGCCTCGATCCGCCGCAGCACGTCCGCGTCGAACGCCAGCCGGCGGCCGAGCGCGGCGGCCACCGCCTCGCGGGTGACGTCGTCGGCGGTGGGGCCGAGCCCGCCAGTCACGACGACCAGCTCGACGCGGCCGAGGAGGGGGCGCAGCTCGCGCCCGATCTCCTCCTCGCTGTCGCCCACCACCGCCTTGCGCCGCAGCTCGAAGCCGTGGGCCTCGAAGGCGGCGGTCAGGCGCAGGGAGTTGGTGTCGAGCCGCTCGGTCCCCAGCAGCTCCGAACCCACGGCCAGGACCGCCGCCGAGCGCGGGATGGGGGACATGCCGGGATGATAGCGCGCCCTCCTGGACGACCGGCAAACTGTGGCGCTGTAGTAGGATGCGCCCGAATGCGCCGGTCGTCCGCCGCCCTCCTCCTCTTCTTCTGTGCAGCGCTCTTCGCGGTGGAGAGCTCTGGGCAGGAGAAGGCTCGCGCCGACGTCGAGCTGACCGCCCTGGCCGAGGTCCGCGAGGGCCGGATCGCCGCCGGGACGAGGCGGGAGAACGGCGGCACCGAGTTGGTCCTCTTCGCGGAGGAATCCGGCCGGATCTCCTCCCTGCCGGCCCCCGGCGGCCGCACCGGCAGGGTCCGCCACGACCCGCAGCTCCTCGTCGCCGACGGCGCGCTCGCCGGCCTCGCCTGGCTGGAAGGGCGGGACCTGCGCTCGCTCGCGGTCCGCTTCGCGCGCTGGGACGGCGAGGGCTGGGAGGCGCCGCGCACCGTCGCCGCGGCGGGGCCGGGCAGCCAGATGGCGCCCGCCGGCGCGCGGCTCGCGGACGGCTCCTGGCTCCTCGCCTGGAGCCGCTACGACGGCGGCGACGACGAGGTCGTCTGGAGCCGCTCGGCGGGGCCCGACGGCGCCGCCTGGAGCTCGCCGCGCCGGATCGCCGCCGACAACGCGGTGCCCGACGTCACCCCCGCCATCGCCGCCGCGCCGGGCGGCGCCGTCGCCGCCTGGAGCCGCTACGACGGTGAGGACTACCGCGTGGTGACCGCCCGCTTCGACGGCCGCCGCTGGTCGGCGCCGCGCGTCGTCGGTCCGGCGGGGTCGCTGGAGCCGCGCTGGGAGCGGTCGGCGTCGGGCGAGCCGGCGCTCGTCGTCCGCACCGTCCTGCCGCGCGGCCGGCTGACCATCCCCTGGCAGAGGGTGCGGTGAGGCGCGTCGCGGCCGGCCTGCTGCTCGCCGGCGCCGCCCTCCTCCCCGTCGGCGCCGCCGCCCAGACCACCTACGTCGCTTTCGGCGACAGCATCACCTTCGGCATCGGCGACGACCCGGCGCGCAGCGAGAAGGGCTACCCGCCGCGCCTCGAGGCCCTCCTCCAGGCGCGTGGCCAAGCGGCCGACGTGCGCAACGAAGGGCTCCCCGGCGAGGGGACGACCGAGGGCGTGACGCGCATCACGAACGTCCTGCAGCCGGGCGACGACGTCCTCCTGCTGATGGAAGGGACCAACGACGTCAACCGGCTCTCGGTCGAGACGATCCAGTTCAACCTGCGGGAGATCGCGCGCAAGGCGGCCAACCGGGGCGTCTCGACCGTCCACGCCACGATCCCGCCGCGCCTGCCGTCGGCGACCAACGACGGCGAGAACCACATCGCCGGCCAGATCGCGGGTGCGGTGCGCGAGCTGGCCTTCCAGGAGGAGCGCCGGCTCGCCGACCCCTTCGAGGTCTTCTTCCGCCTCACCCCGGACTTCACGCGTCTCATCGTCGGCGGCGACGACAAGGTCCACCCCAACGCCGCGGGCTACGACCTGCTGGCCGAGGTCTTCGCCGACGTGCTGACCGGCGTCGACGAGGTGCCGCCGGTCCTCGGCGTCGTCTCGCCGGCCAACGACGCGCAGGGGGTCTCGCCCACCGCGCCGTTGCGCCTCGACCTCTACGACTTCGGCACCGGCATCGACCTCGCGGCGACGCGGCTGGTGATCGAGGGGGTGGAGGTGGAGACGCCGATCACCGGCAGCGAGCGGAAGCTCGAGATCCGCTACGAGCCGCCGCAGCCCTGGAGCGGCGTCATCCAGGTGCGGCTGCGGTCGCGCGACCGCGCCACCCCGCCCAACACGCTCGACCGCGAGGTGACGCAGTTCGTCGTCGCCGGGACGACCTTCCTGGCCGGCGACATCGACCGCGACGGCCGCGTGGACGGCGCCGACCTCCTCGCCTTCGCCCCCTACTTCGGCTCCCAGCGCGGCGACGGCCGCTACCGCGGCTTCGCCGACCTGAACACCGACGACCGGGTCGACGGCGTGGACCTGGCGCTGCTGGCCGCCAACTTCGGGCGCAGCTCGGCGTAGGCGTCAACGTCGGGATCATTGGCGCGGAGCGCGGCGTGCGCGAAGGCCATGCATCTGTGCGGCTCCTGCCACGATCTGGTGTTCCTCGGGCCTCAAACGAGCGGCGCGCTGGCGTCGCGGCGCTGGCCCACCTTGGACTAGCTCACGTTGGTAAACCAGGAGGTGAGCTCGTTTCGGTCCTGCCACCTCGCGTGTTCCGCCAGCAATTCTCCTCGCGGGAAGGCCAGAAGGCTCATCTAGTCGCCGCAGCTCGCATGCGTAAGAAACGGAAGCAGAAGCGGCCGCGTCCCGTAGAATATGAGTCGTTTGAGGCTCCTGGGTTAACCATGGAGCGCCTTGGGCGCTTCATAAGCTTCAAGACGCACAGAACCACCGAGGAGCAGAAGGCTCTTAATGAGCACTTGCAGCAGCTGTATCGTTCCCTGCCCACCACAATTACTGAAAAGGCGCGGCGGCTCGAACAGCTGGTCCGAGAGTTTGATAGCTTCGACCTCATCGCCCTGATTAGCATCACCAACCTGCTTATAGATCCAGATCGCTACGTTGAATCCGAGCACAAAGGCAGCTCATTGATCGTGGAATACGCGACCCTTCTGCTCTTGAAGGGGCCGTACCATGCCGGGCAGCGTATCCTAATGCCAGAGGACTTCACCCAGATCTCTAATCTCCTTCAGGAGATCCAAGACGACCTCAAGCTTCTCACCATGACTCGCTCGGCTAATCCCGATCGGGTCGGACCGCCCTCCGAACTAGAAGAGTTACAAGTCTCGACGGAGCTATACGAGTTAGGAGTCCGCAATCCTGCCTATGAGCACCACCTCAAAGCAGTTTTGGCGGAACTCTTCACACCGTTCGCCGAATCTCTAGCCAGTACGATCGGCTTCGACCACACTGATGTTCTTCGCATAGCCTCGGCGGTGAGGGAGTTGACCTCCAGAGGCTTGGCGGAAAGGGTGAAGCAGGCCAGGGCAAACCGTGAAGAACTCTCACAGGCTATCGAGCGTAGGCGTCGAGGCTCTGAGCCGCCAAACCATCTTCGTGAAATCGTTTCACGTCTCGCTCCCCTCTCAAAGAAGGAAGCTGCCGCGTGGGTGACGAACCTGGCGTCCGCCTGGGTATTCACATTAGCGGGAAATGCCGTCTCCTTCGACGACGCTGACATCGCCGCGTTGACCGCATTGGATCGGGCACGAGTCAAGGCCTTCCTCCGTGAATTCGCTCTCAGCTTTGGCGATATTCCGGCAGATTTCTACGTGCCAACTGCCTCTCACCAGCTCAAGGACAAACCGCTCGTACGGCACGACGATAGATACCTGCCCCGTCCCTGGCTTGCTCGATTGGGACTTGAAGCCCACACTCGAAGCGGCTCTGCAGAGAACGCCTCTATGGAATCGTTACGTGGCCCACCGTCATCGGTTCTTAGTACGTGAAGGAACCCGGCTGCTCCAAGCTGCTTTACCATCTTCCGCCGCGCACACGGAATTGCTCTACAGCGTCAGCGGCGAATCAATAGACGCCGAGCTCGACGGGGTTATCTTCGTCGACTCGGCGGCGGTCCTTCTGGAGGCGAAGGCGGGAGTGTTCACCGTCCCGGCTAGAGAAGGAAAGGCCAAGCGACTGGCGCGTGACTTGGGCAGCTTAGTTACCGAGGCGCATGAACAAGTCATCCGTGCCGCGGACTTCCTCAACTCGGCCGACGAGGTCACGTTCAAGGATCAGACCGGCGACGGGTTAGTGCTGCGACGTACGAGCTTTCCCCACGTCTTTTTGGTTTCCGTCCTGCTGGAACCTCTTGGACATGTTATCTCGCAGCTGCGAAGTGATTCCCGAGTCATACCACCCGGGCACCGAAATGTCTGGAGCGTGAGCCTCTATGATCTCATGGTCATCTCGGAACTTGCGGAGCCCTTCCCTCTGCTGCTGCACTATATCGTGCGGCGAGTGCAGGCCATCAAGCAGGGTCTCGTACAGGCACACGATGAGCTCGATCTTTTTGGCGCGTACCTGGACAGCGGTCTCTACTTCGATCCCAACGATTTTCGACAGCTCGACTCGCTAACCGTCGGTACACACACCGATATGTTTGATGCCTATTATATGTATAAAGAGGGCATCCGACGAAAGATAGCGAAGAAGCCGGTAGTTCGCATGTCGCCGGAATTTAGGGCTTTTGTCGAAGCGCTGGGTCACAGCGGAATTCCTAGGCGCTTGGACGTTCTTCTCCACCTTCTCGACATGGACGGGGATTCTCGTCAGACCTGGATACGAGGCGTAGTAGAGGCTAAGCGCAGGTTTCGGAGGGACGGGCGTCTCCATACCTTCACCCAAGCCAGGGAAGGTGAAGGTGCATTCGGCTTGGTCTACCTTTGCGGGCCTGAGCTGGACGACCGGGAAGAACTCATGAAGCGGTACTGCCGCGACAAGATGGACCAGATGGGAGCCGCGGGCTGGCTCGCGGTTGAGGACACGCAGCGCGCTCGAGGATATGCGTTTCGGCGTATCGTGGCGGTTGGCAATATTTCAATGCTCTAAGCAGGTGGGGGCGAGCTCAGTATATCGATTACTCAGGCTAGCCGCCGATGCCCGGCGCCCAGTCCGACAAGGGGATCACGTTGGGAAGGGTTGCCGCCACGGCGTGGACCAGTCTTTCGTCCGCTGTGACGAACGGACAACGCTCGCGGAGGCTGAGCGCGAGGTACAGAGCATCGTAGACCGTGCGACGATGGCTCACCGCGAGCCGATAGGCCTCGGCCAGCAGGACGGCGCTCGGCGTGATCTGCAAGTTGAGAAACGACAGGGCGGCGATCACTTGTCCGGCATCCTCGGCGCTTAGGCCATGCACCGCTTGCTTTTTCCAGACGATGTTGCCCAGCTCGGCGTAGATGAGGTCCGGCGCCAGGAGGTCGAGCGGCCCGGACTCGTAATCGTCAAGAAGTCGTCTGGCTTGGCTCGAGAGGGTCTCGGGAAGGAACCATTTGATCGCTACGCTGCTGTCGACGACCACCTTGGCCATCGGCTAGCGCGAGCGATCGGCGCGGAGCAACTCGGTGCTGTCGGGCAGCTCGCCGTAGTCTGCCCGCAAGCGCTCGCGCAGAGCATCTACCCGCCGAACCCCCTCTCGCCGCTCCCGCCGCAGCTCCTCTGTGCCGATTTCGGCGAGAAGCTCCTCGACGCTGCCGAGGCCACGGTTCTGTGCTTCGACCTTGAGCTGGTCGTAGATCTCGTCGGAGAGGGTGAGGGTGTGGCTCATAACGCCGGAATTGTACCAGCGCCGCTCGGTGGCGGCCCCGCTAGTCCACCGAATTCGATTCCGGCCAGATGATCAGCTGTGGCGCCGGGCCGCTCTCGTCGCCCAGCGTGTAGCACTCGGCGAAGCGCGCGGCGAAGCCCGGGTCGGGATGCCGGAGGTGGAGGCGAGCCAGCTCGTCGCCCTCCGCGACCGCGTCGCCGATGCGCTTCAGGGTCTCCAGCGCGACGCCGTGGTCGATCGTGCTGCCGGGGACGAGGCGGCCGCCGCCGGCTTCGGCGAGGAGGAGGCCGAGCTGGCGGGTGTCGGCGGCGGCCAGCACGCCGGCGCGCGGGGCGCGGACGGGGACGACGTGCGGCGCCACGACGGCGCGCAGGGCGTCCTCCCAGCCGGGCTCGGCGCCCTGGAGAGCGATCCAGCGGTCGAAGCGCTCGCGCGCTCGGCCGGAGGCGATGGCGGCCTCCAGCTCGGCGCGCTCGAGCGGCCGGCCGACCAGGCGCGCCACCTCCTCGCACTGGACGAAGGTCACCTCGCGCAGGTCGTCCGGCCCGCCACCCTCCAGGCAGGCCAGCGCCTCCAGCACCTCGGCGGCGTGGCCTGCCCAGCGGCCGAGCGGCTGGCTCATGTCGGTCAGGAGCGCGGCGGCGCGGGTGCCGAGCGCCTCCGCGGTCTCGACCAGCCGGCGCGCCAGCTCGCGCGCCTCTTCCGGCCCGGGCAGGAAGGCGCCGCTGCCGGTCTTGACGTCGAAGACGACGCCGGCGGCGCCGAGGGCGAGCTTCTTCGACAGGATGCTGCCGACCATGAGCGGCAGGGCGTCGACCGTCGCGGTGACGTCGCGCAGCGCGTAGAGGCGGCGGTCGGCGGGGGCGACGGCCGACGTCGCCAGCCCCACCGCCATGCCGCAGCGCTCGAGCAGCGCCAGGGCGCCGCGGCGGTCGAGCGTCAGCTCGACGCCGGGGATCGCCTCCAGCTTGTCGATCGTGCCGGCGGTGTGGCCCAGGCCGCGGCCGGCGAGCATCGCCACCGGCACCCCGCAGGCGGCGAGCAGCGGCGCCAGCACCAGCGACACCTTGTCGCCGACGCCGCCGGTCGAGTGCTTGTCGGCGAGGCGCGGCACCACCTCGGCGAGGCGCCAGCGCTCGCCCGACTCGAGCATCGCCACGGTCCAGGCGCGGGTCTCGGCGGCGTCGAGGCCGCGGATCGCCGCCGCCATCAGGAAGGCGCCGAGCTGGCCGTCGCTCCAGGAGCCGTCGGCCGCGCCCTGGGCCACGGCGCGCAGCTCCGCCTCGGCGAGCGGCAGCCCGGCCCGCTTCTTGGCCAGGATGCGGTAGGGGGTCTCCACGGGGGCGGGCGCGAGGCCGGCCGCGGGCGCGGCGGCGCGGCTCAGGTGCCGACGGTGAACGAGGGGGTCTCGGTGCCCACCTTCTGCTGCGCGAGCTGGCGGTAGGGCGAGCGCGGGTACTCGTCGAGGATGCGCTGGTAGGACTGCGTCGCTTCCTGCGTGCGGCCGAGCTGCTCGAGGGTCACCGCCAGCTCGTAGAGGACGACGTCCTGCGGCAGCGGCGGCTCGGGGTCTTCGAGCAGCGCCCGCAGGGTGGTCACCACCTCGTTGCCCTTCCCCTGGCTGCGGTCGAGGGCGATGAGGTTCAAGCGCGTCTCGCCGGCCAGGACGTGCCCGTCGTGCTCGTCCAGGAAGTCCTCCCAGAGCTTGCGCGCCTCGTCGAGCTTGCCCTCAGCGACGGCGATGTCGGCCAAGTAGAGCCCGGCCACGTCGGCGGCGTCGCTCCAGGGGTGATCGTCGCGCACCGTCTCGAAGGCCGCCTTGGCGCGCGTCCGGCGCGCCGCCTCGGTGCCGAAGCTCGGAGCTTTGGGATCGTCCGGCTTGGGCGCCGCGGGATCGATCGGCGCCGCCGCGAGCTCCATCGCCTCGGCCAGCGCCGTGTTGGCCGCCTCGGAGCGCTGCCCCAGCCACACCCACACCCCGAGCCCCACCAGCGCCGCCGCCACCAGCGCGCCGACCCCCATGAGCAGGCCGCGCGAGTGGTGCTCGGCGTAATCGACGGTCGACTTGACCGCCGTCGCCAGCTCGTTCGTCTTCATCTCCTTGCGCGTCAGGTGGCTCATGCCGGGAAGCTCCGGGGAAGGACCAAGTCGGGAAGCGGGCGATCGGGCCCGCGCGAAGCCGGGGAGGCTACCACAGGCTCCGTCCTGTATTTGTCAGTGGCCGGGCGGGAGCTTGGTGCGGCTGGGAGGACTCGAACCCCCGACCAAGGGTTTAGGAAACCCCTGCTCTTTCCACCTGAGCTACAGCCGCCCGAACCAGTATAACTTGCCCTCCGGCCGCGCCGGGCCTACACTTTCCCGCCTATGCGCGAGGTCGACGAGCGGGCGTTGCTCCAGGTGCTGCGGGAGGCGGTCAGGTTGACCGGACGGACCCACCGCGACCTGGAGGACGAGCTCCACATCGGCCACGGCAACATCCAGAAGCTCCTCGGCGGCAGGGTGCGGCTGACGGTCCGGCACCTGATGGCGTTCGCGGCGCTGCTCGACGTGCCGGCCGCGGAGCTCCTGACGGTGGCGTATCCGGAGCAGGCGGCGACGGCCCGGCGGCATCTGCCGGACCTCCTGGCGTCGGCGCTCGGAGACGACGAGCGGCGGGCGCTGTCGGCCGCCCTGCCGGTGAGCCGCGAGGAGCTGGCGGAGATGGTCCGCGCCGTGGTGAGCGCGGAGCTGGACCGGCGGGCGCCCGCTCCGTCGCCCGGCAGCCGCCCGCGCCGCCCGCGGCGCGGGCTGCGGCCCGTCACGTAGCGGCTTTCGTCCTCGACGTACTGGCGCCTGACCTCGAGGTACTGGGAGGGCGCCTCGAGTTACTGGGCTCCGGCCTCGACCTACTGGCGCCGCGCCTCCAGGTACTGGGTTCGCGCCTCGACGTACTGGCGCCGCACAGCGAACCGTTCCGATTCAGCCCCGACGTACTGGTCTCCGACCTCGACGTACTGGAATTCGTCCTCGACGTACTGAGCCGCTCGCTCAATACTGGATCAGCGACGCCACTTCGTAGCCTGCGAGCTTCGCGCGCGGGTTCAGAAACGTCAGCTCGATCACGAAGCCCATCCCTTCGACCGTCCCGCCGACCGCTTCGACCAGGCGCGCCGCGGCGAGCGCCGTGCCGCCCGTGGCGACCAGGTCGTCGACGATGAGAACGCGCTCGCCGGGCTCGACGGCGTCCTTGTGCATCTCGAGCGAGTCGGTCCCGTACTCCAGCTCGTAGGTCTCGCGGATGGTCTCGGCCGGGAGCTTCCCGGGCTTGCGGATCGGCACGAAGCCGGCGTTCAGGTTGTAGGCCACGATCGGCCCGAACATGAAGCCGCGCGACTCCATGCCCACCACCTTGTCCACCCGCTTCTCGAACTGCCAGACGAAGCGGTCCACGGTCATGCGCAACGCGCGCGGGTCCTTGAGCAGGGTGGTGATGTCGTAGAAGAGGATGCCCGGCTTCGGGAAGTCGGGCACCTCGCGGATGTACTGCTTGAGGTCGTCCATCGGTCAGATCTCCCTATCGCACGATGTCAAAGCGTTCGCGCGGCCCGGCTTCCGGAGCCTCCTGCGCCTCGACCGCCGCGACGGCCGCGCCCCGCGGCCCTTCGCGCAGCCGCCGCTCGAAGGCGTCGATCGCCTCCGGCGTCCCCGAAGCCTCGGCCTCCACCCGCCCGTCGGCCAGGTTGCGGACCCAGCCGGTGAGCCCCAGCTCCCGCGCGGCGTTGCGCACGAACCAACGGAAGCCGACCCCCTGAACGTGGCCGGAGACGACGAAGCGGCGCGTCACCCCTCCCCCTTCCAGCCGTGGCGTCCGAGCAGCGGCACGAAGGCCACGTCCTCCCCCTCCTTCCGCCGCACCCCTTTCGCCGACTTCTTGTAGAGCACCAGCCGCTGCAGCGCCAGCGTCCCCTCCGGCACCAGCAGCAGCCCGCCGGGGGCGAGCTGGTCGAGGAGCGGCTCGGGCACCTTCGGCGCGCCGGCGGTCACCAGGATGCGGTCGAACGGCGCCACCTCGCTCCAGCCGACGGTGCCGTCGAAGACCTGGATCTTGACGTTGGCGATCCCCAGCTCGCGCATGCGCTGGATCGCCTGGTGCGCCAGCTCCGGCACCCGCTCGAGGCTGTAGACCCGCCGCGCGAGCTGCGCCAGGACCGCCGTCTGGTAGCCCGAGCCGGTGCCGATCTCGAGCACCGAGTGCTGCGGCCCGACCTCCAGCAGCTCGGTCATCCGCGCCACCACCCAGGGCTGAGAGATCGTCTGGCCGCCGCCGATCGGCAGCGGGTGGTCGCCGTAGGCGCGGCTGCGCAGGTGCTCCTTGACGAAGAGGTGGCGCTGCACCTTGCGCATCGCCGCCAGCACCCGCGGGTCCTGGATGCCGCGCGACGCCAAGAGCTCCACCATCCGCTCGCGCTGGACGGCGACGTCGAGGGCGGGGTGGAGCGCCACTGAGGTCAGTGCTGCGGCAGGAGCGCCTCGAGCTTCTCGCGCAATTCCGCAAGGGTCTCGAGGCCGGGGTAGTAGGTCAGGTCGAGGTGCAGCGGCGTCACCGAGATGCGGCCTTCCGACAGCGCCTCGAAGTCGGTGCCGGCGGCCGCCTCCCACTCCGGCGTGCCGGCGATCCAGTAGTACTTGCGGCCGCGCGGGTCGAGCTTCTCGACGATCGACTGCTTGTAGACGCGCCGCCCCAGCTTGGTGAAGGAGACCCCCTGCACCTCGCCGGCCGGGACGTTGACGTTGAGCAGCAGGTCCTTCGGAGTTTCCTCGGCGAGCAGGGTCTCGACCAGGGTGAGCGCGAAGCGCGCCGCCGGCTCCCAGTTGAACCCCTGCGCCACCTCTTGGCTGAACGCGACCGACGGGATGCCGAGGAGCGTTCCCTCGAAGGTCGCCGAGACGGTGCCCGAGTAGGTGACGTCGTCGCCCAGGTTGGTGCCGAAGTTGATGCCCGAGCAGACGAGGTCGGGCGGGTCGTCCTTCATCAGCCAGAGGACGGCCAGGTTGACGCAGTCGGTCGGCGTGCCGTCCACCGCGTACCAGTTGGTCTCCATCTGCTGCAGGCGCAGCGGCCGCGACAGGGTCAGCGCGTGCCCCGAGGCGCTCTGCTCGCGGTCGGGCGCCACGACGACCACGTCCGCCACCTCGGCGAGGGTCTTCGCCAGCAGCTTGATCCCCTCGGAGAAGACGCCGTCGTCGTTGGTGACGAGGATGCGGTGGCGCTTCAGGCGGCGCCCCCGGGGATGTACTTGCCGACGATCGGCTGGAGCGCCTTCAGGGTCTCCTCCGGGATCAGCTCGCGCTCGGTGATCAGGGCGTGCGCGAGCGCGTTCTCGCAGAGGCAGCCGCGGCCGCCGGTCATCCGGCGCAGGATCTGCCGCACCACCTCCTGCGACATGACGACGTTCTGGCGGATGACCTCCATCACCGCCATGCCCGAGACGTCCTCCTCGGTTTCGTGCCAGCAGTCGTAGTCGGTGACCATCGCCAGCGTCACGTAGCAGATCTCGGCCTCGCGCGCGAGCTTGGCTTCCTGCAGGTTGGTCATGCCGATGACGTCGATCCCCCAGGAGCGGTAGATCTCGGACTCGGCGCGGGTCGAGAAGAGAGGCCCCTCCATGCACAGGTAGACGCCGCCGCGGTGGACGCGGGCGCCGGCGGCGCGGGCGGCCTCGGCGGCGATGTCCAGCAGGCGCGGACAGATCGGCTTGGCGAAAGAGACGTGCCCCACCAGGCCGTTGCCGAAGAAGGTGTCGGGGCGGTGGCGGGTGCGGTCGTAGAACTGGTCGGGAACGACGATGTCGGTCGGCCGGTAGTCGAGCTTCATCGAGCCGACGGCCGAGACCGAGACGAGCTGCTCCACCCCCAAGACCTTGAAGCCGTAGATGTTGGCGCGGTAGTTGAGCTCGGTCGGCAGCAGCCGGTGCCCCTTGCCGTGGCGCGGCAGGAAGACCACCGGCGTCCCCTCCAGCTCGCCGAGCACGTAGGCGTCCGAGGGGTCGCCGAAAGGGGTCTCCAGCCGGCGCTCCTCGTGCACCGTCAGCCCCTCCATGGCGTACAAGCCGCTCCCCCCGAGCACGCCAATCCGATAGTCCGTCATCGAAATCGTCCTCCCAGACAAACCCGCGAAGTGTACCGTAGCGCCCGGCCTACGTGCCGGGCGTTTTCTCCCTCTACCCGATTACCCGATCGCCTCCACCACCGCCAGCGCCGTCGCCAGCGCCTGCCGCCCTTGGGCGCCGCCGACCAGGGGCGCGGACTCGCCGCGGCAGGCGGCGACGAAGGCTTCCAGCTCGCGGCGCAGGGGCTCGGCGCGCTCGACCGGGAGGTCGTCGGGGAGGATGGTGCGCCGGCCGTCCTCCTCGGCCAGCCGGTAGCCCTTGATCTCCTGCGCCTGGTAGTCGAGCGAGTAGTAGCGCGCCGGCAGGAAGGCGCGGAGCTTGCGCACCCGCTCGGCCGAGACGCGCGAGGCGGTGACGTTGGCGACGCACCCCGACTCCAGCGCCACCCGCGCGTTGGCGATGTCGATGCGCGGCGAGAGCACGGCGATGCCGGTGGCCCGCACCTCGGCTACCGGGCTGTGGTCGAGGGCGTGCAGGACCTGGAGGTCGTGGATCATGAGGTCGAGGACGACGTCGACGTCGAGGCTGCGCGGGGTGAAGGCCGCCAGGCGCTCGGCCTCGACGAAGCGCGGCGGGGCGCCGACACCCAAGAGCGCCTGCACCGCCGGGTTGTAGAACTCGACGTGGCCGACGGCCAGCACCCGCCCCGCCGCCTCCGCCGCGGCGAGCAGGCGGTCGGCCTCGGCGAGCGAGACGGCGAGGGGCTTTTCGACCAGGAGGTGGAGGCCGGCCTCGAGCAGCGGGCAGCCGAGGCTGGCGTGCTCGACGGTGGGGACGGCGAGGACGATCGCCTCACAGGCGGCGGCCAAGCCGTCGAGGTCGGGAAAGACGCGCGCGCCGTGCTCGCCGGCCACCGCCGCCGCGGCCTCCGGGCGCCGGTCGTAGACCCCCACCAGCTCCGCCCCCGGCAGCGCCGACAACAGACGCACGTGGTGGCGCCCCATGCCGCCGGTGCCGACGACGCCGACTTTCAGCAGGTCCACGGCCCTCGCGGCTTCATCTCTCGCCCTTGCGCCCCGGCAGGCTCTTGTAGACGCCGCGCTTGGCGCTCTCCACGAACTCGACCAGGTAGTCGATCTCGGGGTGGCCGCCCAGCTCCTCGCGGATGCGCGCCAGGGCCTGGCTGGTGTTGAGCTTGGAGCGAGTCAGCAGGTCGAGCGCGCGCTCGACCCGCGCCACCTGCTCCTCGCTCATCCCCTTGCGCTGCATGCCGATCGGGTTGGCGCCGTAGACCGCGGGCTTGGCGCCCACCGTCTTGCTGTAAGGCAGGACGTCCATCACCACCACCGAGTAGCCGCCGACGTAGGCGTGGCGGCCGACGCGGCAGAACTGGTGGACGGAGGTGAAGGCCGAGATCGTGGCGTCGTCGTGCACCTCGACGTGGCCGGCCAGGGTGGCGGCGTTGGCGAAGATCGTGCGGTCGCCGACGTGGCAGTCGTGCGCCACGTGGGTGTAGGCCATGAAGAGGTTGTCGCTGCCGATCGTCGTGAGGCCGCCGCCTTTGACCGTGCCGCGGTGGACGGTCGAGAACTCGCGGAGCTGGTTGCGGTCGCCGATCTCGAGGCGGGTCGGCTCGCCGCCGTACTTCAAGTCCTGGGGCGGGAAGCCGATGCAGGCGTAAGGGAAGACCTTGTTGTCGCGCCCGAGGCGCGTCGGGCCCTGCACCTGCGCGCCGGCGCCGATCTCGGTCCCCTCGCCGACGTCGACGTCCGCGCCGACGACGGCGAACGGGCCGACCACGACGCCCGGGGCCAGACGCGCGGTGGGGTCCACCTGCGCCGCCGGGTGGACGCCGGCGGCGAGCGCGGCGCCCGTCCCGCTCAACGATCCACCATCGCCGAGCTGCAGATCGCCTCGGCCGCGAGCTGGCCGTCCACCAGGGCCTTGCCGGAGAGGCGGCAGTAGGTGGCGCGCAGGCGCAACACCTCGATCTCGTAACGCACCTGGTCGCCGGGCACGACCGGGCGGCGGAACTTGGCGCTCTCGATCGCCGCGAAGAAGAGGAGCTTGCGCTCGCGCTCGGGCACGTCGTGGAGGAGGAGGAGGCCGCCGGCCTGCGCCATCCCCTCGACCAGCAGCACGCCGGGCATCACCGCCTTGCCCGGGAAGTGGCCGAGGAAGAAGGGCTCGTTGGCGGTGACGTTCTTGAGCGCCACGATCCGCTTGCCCGGATCCATCTCCAGCACCCGGTCGACGAGCAGGAAGGGGTAGCGGTGCGGCAGGATCGACTGGATCCACTCGACGTCCCAGCTCGGGGCCGCCGGAGCACCGCGCTCAGCCGCGCTCGGCATCGACTCGCTCACCGCTCTCCTCCTCGGCCGCCGCGGCGACGCGGCGCTCCAGGGCGCGCAGCCGCCGCGCCATCTCCTCCAGCTTCCCGAGCAGCACCGTCTGCCGCCGCCAGCTCCCCAGCTCGACCGCCGGGATCCCGGCCAGCCGGCTCCCGGCCGGCGCGTCGGCGAGGACCGCCGACTTGGCCGCCACCTGCGTGCCCTCGCCGAGCTCCAGGTGATTGGCCACCCCGACCTGGCCGGCGAGCACGACCCCCGCCCCGAGCCGGGCGCTGCCGGCGATCCCCGCCTGGCCGCAGAGGATCGAGGCCGCCCCCACCTGCACGTTGTGCCCCACCTGCACGAGGTTGTCGACCTTGCTGCCGCGGCCGATGCGGGTCTCGCCCAAGGTGGCCCGATCGACCGCCGAGTTGGCGCCGATCTCGACCCCCTCCTCGATCACCACTCGTCCTACCTGCGGGATCTTGTGGTGGACGCCGCCGTGGGTGGCGTAGCCGAAGCCGTCGCTGCCGAGCACGACGCCGGCATGCACGGTGCAGCCGGCGGCGAGCTCCGTGCCGTCGTAAAGGACCACGTGGGGATGCAGCGTGCAGCCCTCGCCCACGACGCAGTCCCGCCCCGCCACGACGTGCGCGTGCAGCACCGCGCCCGCCCCCACCCGCGTCCCCTTGCCCAGCACGACGTACGGCCCGATCGACGCCGACGGATCGATCGCGCAGGCGGCGTCGATCACGGCCGTCGAATGGACTCCCGGCGCCGGCGCATAGGGCGGGTGGAGCTCGGTGAGGAGCCGCGCCAGGGCGTAGTAGGGGTCGTCGGCGACCAGCAGGTCCTTGCCCGCCACCGCCACGCCCGGCGCCACCAATAGCGCCGCCGCGGCACTCGCCGCGGCGTGCTGCCGGTAGCGCGGATTGGTCAGGAAGGAGAGGTCGCGCGGTCCGGCGGCCTCGAGCGTCCGCACCCCGTCGATCGGGCGCTCGCCGTCCCCCTCGACGCGCCCTCCGACCAGCGCGGCGAGCTCCGCCAGCCGGTAGGGCACGCGCCTACTTGCCCGCGGTCCCGCCGCCGCCGCCGTCGAGCCGCTGGATGACCTGCGGGGTGATGTCCACGGCCTCGTCGACGAAGATCAGCCCGCTCTCGAACTTGCGGAAGATCACCGTGTAGCCGCCCTCTTTGCCGAGCTGGTTGATGATCGGCATGACCTTGGCGTCGATCTGCTGCAGCACGTCGTCGCGCCGCTTGTTGAGGTCGCGGGTGGCGTCGTCCTGCAGGCGGCGCAGCGCGATGAGCTTGTCCTCGAGCTGCTTCTCCATCTCCGTCAGCTTGTCCTGGGAGAGGGAGAGGCGCCCCTCGCTGGCCTTGGTCTGCAGGTCCCTGATCTCCTGCTGGCGGGCCTTGAGGTCGTTCTCTTTCGCTTCCTGCACCTTCTTCAGCTCGGCGAGCGCCTTCTTGCCGGTGGACGACTCGACCAGGATCTGCTCGGTGTTGATGACGGCGATCTTGGGCTGCGCCTGCACGGCGGCCGGCGCCGCCAGGGCGGTGATCGCCAGCGCCGCGAAGGCGCCGCGGAGGCAAACGGTCTTGCGGGACATCGGGGTCTCTCTCCTTCGGTTTAGAAGCTCGTACCGACGCTGAATTGGAACGACTCGAAGCGATCGCCGGGCACCGGGTCGAGGTTGTACGAATAGATGAAGCGGAGCGGGGCGCCGAAGACCGGCACCAGCACCCGCAGCTCGGCCCCGGCCGTGGTGCGCAGGCCCGACAGGTCGATCGACTCCCCCTCGCCGAAGACGTTGCCGCCGTCGGCGAAGAGCAGCAGCCGGAACGGCCCGCCGAGCAGGAAATGATACTCCAGGTTGATCTGGACCATGCTGTCGCCGCCCAGGGCGAAGCCGTTCTCGTCGAGCAGGATGTTCCCGTCCTCGTCGCGCAGCACGAGCGAGCGGAAGCGGTGGCCGCGGATGCTGTTGTCGCCGCCCAGGAAGAAGCGCTCGAGCGGGGCGAGCTCGCGGCCGGCGAAGGGGTCCACCAGCCCGGTCTTGATGTTGAAGGCGAGCACGGTGCGCGCCGGCGCCCTGGTCATCGGCTGGAAGAAGCTGAAGGCGGCCTCGGGGCGGATGAAGTAGTTGTCGCCGCCCAGGAAGCCCCCGGCGTACTCGACGCCCAGGTTGAAGCGGCGGCCGCGGGTGGGCTCGAACGGGTTGTCGCGGCTGTCGTAGCTGTAGGCCGGGCGCAGCGAGGAGTTGTCGATGGTGACGAAGCGCAGGGCCTGCGGGTCCGGGATGGGGTTGCCGACGTCGTCGAAGAGCCGCTGGGTCTCGTCCTCGAGGACCGACCGCAAGTAGGTGATGCCGGCTTGCTGGAAGAGGCCGAGCTGGCGGCCGTAGGTCACCGAGCCGCCGCGGCTGCTGCGCCGGAACTGCTGGTCGCTGGCGACCCGGAAGTCGAGGTCCTGGTCGAAGGCGCGCACGCCGATCGACTGCGGCCGGTCGAGGAACCAAGGGACGTAGTAGGAGAGGTCGAAGTAGTCGCGGAAGCGGCCGGTCTGGAAGGCCAGCCCCACCTGCTCGCCGCGCCCCAGGAAGTTCTTGGTGTTGATCGCGAACTGGCCGAAGAAGCCGTCGAGCTCGCTCCAGCCGCCGCCGAACTGCAGCTCCGTGCGCTCCTTCTCGGCGCCCTTGAACAGCAGGTGGACCTGCTTGGCCTCGGTGTTCTGGTCGAAGGTGACCGGCTCTTCCTTGTCGAGCTCGAAGTAGCCGAGCTGGTTGATCTTGAAGATCGAGTTGCGCACCGCGCCGATGTTGACGACGCCGCCCTCGTGCAGCCGCAGCTCGCGGCGCAACACCTTGTCCATGGTGCGGTCGTTGCCCTCGAACTCGATGCGCCCGACCTTGAACTGCTCGCCCTCGCTGATCCGCACCACCAGGTCGGCGACGTTGCCCGGCTTCTCCACCAGCTCGCCGTCGACGCGGGCGAAGATGTAGCCGGTGTTGTGGTAGGTCTCGGTGATCGCCTTGGTGCCGTCGTCGATCGCCTTCTGCCGCAGCCAGCTCCCCGGACGGTGCTCGAAGGCGCGCAGCAGCGCCTGGTCGGTATAGATCTCGTTGCCCTCGATCGACACCTCGCCGAACTTCCAGCGCTCACCCTCCTCGATCGGGATGGTGATGAACATCCGGCGCTTCTGCCGGTCCTCGGGGGCGTTGGGGTTGCTGGCGCGGACGTCGATCTTGGGCTCGCCGATGACCACGTTCTTGTAGCCGGCGCCGCGGTAGAGGTCCCGCACCTTGTCGAGGTCCTCCTGCAGGCTGGCCGGGTTGTAGATGTCCTTCTTGGTGATGCGCGAGAGGATGCCGCTCTCGTTGGTCTTGCGCATCAGGACGCGGAGGCGCGGGCCGCCGAAGACGGTGTTGCCCTCGAAGCCGATGTCGGCGATCCGCACCCGGTCGCCCTCGTCGACCTTGAAGACCACGCGCTTCTCGGTCGGGGTTAGCTCCTCGATCGTGTAGTCCGCCGTGGCGAAGCGGAAGCCCTTGTCGGCGTAGGCCTCCTCGATCATCTCCTTGACGCGGTAGAGCTCGCCCAGGTTGAGCGGGTCGCCTTCCTTCAAGCGGATGCCTTTGGCCGAGATGTCGTCGAGCAGGTCGTTGCGCGAGATGCGCTTCATCCCCTGGTAGTCCACCGAGCGGATGGTCGGCCGCTCGACGACCGTGATCGTCAGGCGCACCCCGCCTTCCGGGGTGGGCTGGGCGTCTACCTGGATGTCGTCGATCAGGTTGCGGTCCCAGAGCGCCTTGATGTTCTGGTCCAGGCGCACGGGGTCGAGCGGCTGGAGGCGCTCGAGACCCAGGTAGTAGAGGAGGGTCTCCTCGGAGAGGGCGCGCAGCCCCTGGAACTCGATGGCGTCGATCCGCTGGCCGGCCAGCGGCTCCTGGGCGAGGAGGCCCGGAGCGGGGAGCAGAAGGGCGGCGGAGAGTCCCCAGACCGCGAGGCGACGAACAAGGGACCAGCTCGGGAGTACGCGGGTCGTCACGGCTTCACCTCATGGAGTCGGTTTTGCCCCCGGCCAGACCCGGCCGCCGGGGGCTCCTGGAATGTCGAGGGAAGCTTAGCAGGGTTGGGGCGATCGGGGAGTCGTTCGGCCTATACTGGAAAACACTAAGAAACCATCCCGGACGGTTGCGAGACATGGACGTCGTGGACACCACTGGCTTGGTGCGAGAGGCCCTCGCCGGCGATCCGGCCGCCTTGAACCGGCTGGTGGCCGCCCTGACGCCTGTCGTCCAGGCCCGCGTGGCGCGGACCCTGCTGACCCGCCAGGCGCACCTCGCCGGCGGCCGCAACGTCCGCCAGGAGGTCGAAGACCTGACCCAGGAGATCTTCCTCTCCCTCTTCGCCAACGGCGCTCGCGTGCTGCGCAGCTGGCAGGCCGAGCGCGGCCTCTCCCTGCAGAACTTCGTCGGGCTGGTGAGCGAGCGCCAGGTGGTGTCGGTTCTGCGCAGCGGCAAACGGAACCCGTGGCGAGAGGAACCCGCCCTGATGGAAGATCTCGACGCGGTGGCGCTCGACGACGGACCGGAAGAGGTCACGGCGAGCCGCGAGCAGCAGCGCCTCCTGCTCGACGGGCTGCGCGAGCGGTTGAGCCCGCTGGGACGCCAGCTCTTCGAGCTCCTCTTCGTCCGGGAGCTGTCGCCGGCGGAGACGATGGCCGCCAGCGGCTTGTCCGCCGACGCGGTCTACAAGTGGCGGAGCCGCCTGCGCCGCCTCGCGCAGGAGCTGCTCGCCGAGCTGTCAGGAAAGGGCGCGCCGGCGCGAAAGACCAGGAAGGATGGAGCAGGATGAGCGAGGACCGGCTATTGCGCGATCTAGGGCACCTGGCGCGGGAGGAGAGCGAGGCCGAGCAGAGACGCCTCGATGAGCGCTGGGATCGGCTGGCCGCCGGGACGCTGAGCGCGGAGGAAGAGGCCGAGCTGCGCGCCCTCGCCGAAGCGTCTCCCGAAGCGCGCCAGGCCTTTGAAGCGTTTCGGCCGCTCGGCGCCGACTTCCAGGCGCGCGTAGTGGCGGCGATCCGCGCGCAGGAGGTCGCCGAGCGGGCCGCCAGAAAGTCGTCGTGGAAGCTGCTGCCCTGGCGGCAGCTCATTCCCCGTGTCGCCGCCTGGGGCACCGCGACGGCCGCGGCAGCCGCCTCCCTGATCATGCTCGTGCGCCCGCCGCTGCCCGGCTATGCGCTGGCCGAGATCAGCGGCGGCTCCCGCGCGCTGCGGGGGGAGACGATGGAGGTGCAGGAGTTCACACCGGGCGACGACTTCCAGGTGGTTCTCCGCCCGGAGACCCAGGTCGCATGGGCGAGGTTCCTGACGGCGCAGGCCTTCCTGCTCCGCGGCGCGGAGCTGCGCGGCCTGGAGGTGCGGAGCCGGGTCGAGCCCAGCGGCGTGGTCAAGCTCGAAGGCGCGCTCGACCGCGATCTCCCGCCCGGGACCTGGACCCTCTGGGCGGTCGTCGGCCGGCGGGGCAAGCTGCCGGACCCCGAGACGCTGCGGTCCTCGGCCGCGCGATCGACGGTCCAGAAACGAGACTGGGTGGCGGTCCGGACGACCGTCCGGGTCCGTCCCCGGGCACCCTAACCGTGCCGCCGCCCCGCTCCCGCGGCGTCTTCTTCCTCCTCTTCGCGCTCGGCACAGCCTGCGCCTCGCCGCCCAGCCCGCCTCCGCCGGAGGTCGAATACGCCGGCTGCGCAGCCGTGCTCGTACCGGGGCCGGTCTGCGTCCTGGGACCGGAACGGGAGCTCCGGCTCTGGGTCGGCGCTCCGCCGGACGCAAAGATCGAGATCCAGGCCGATGGCAGGCGGATCGACGCCGCGGGAAAGGCCGTGCAGGAGGGACAGCAGTTTTCTTTGCCCAGGCTGCCGCCAGGCGCGAAAACCATCGCGGCGCTCGTCGGCGGACGGGCACCGTGGTCCTTGTCTCTCACCGACGGTGCGGAGATGGAGAGGCTTCTGGCCTCGCAGGCGCGGCAAGGAGCGTCACGCAACGTGCTTGGGGAGGTCGATGAGAAGACGCTGCTTGTGTACGGCTACATTCGCGACCGCAATCTCGCAGCGGCCCGGAAGACCCTGGCCGACCTCCAGCTTCCTCTCGAAGCGCCTGCGGAATCCCGCTACCTCGCGGGTTATTACCGCGGCTTGCTCGCCGAGAAGGAGGGCGATTACCGGTCGGCGCTGGCCGAAATCCAGGAGGCCGTGGAGATCGCGGAGCGGGTAAAGCTGGACCGCGAGCGATGGCTCGCCGAGGAGAAGCTGGCCCTGCTCCTGCGCGGCGTGGGTCGCTCGCGTGACGCCGCGCAGCTCTTCGAGCGCCTGCGTCAAACATCGCATTCCGCTGATTCGTGCGAGGACGCGCAGCTCCTCAACAATCAGGCCTGGGCGACGCTGCTGGCCCGCGAAGCTGGCGAAAGCTTCGGCGATCCCACGCACCTCCTCGAGAAAGCGCTGGAGACCTACGCGACCTGCGATCGCGTCACCCCCGAGAAGAAGGCAAACATCCTGCTCAATCTGGCCCTGGCGCATCTGCAGGAGGGACGCCTGGCACAGGCGAAGGGCCTCCTGGCCCAGGCGCGCAAGCTCCAGCCTCATCCGCCCCTCTTCCAGATGCTATGGAGGCTCGATCTGGAAGCACGGATCGCGCTGCGAGAGGGACGGCCCGCAGAGGCTCTGCGTCGGTTCGAGGACCTCCAAGAGCTCGGCCTGTTGACCAGCTCCCCCGACGGCAGGTTGAGGGCCGCGTTCGGGCGGGCCCGGGCTCAGGAAGCCTTGGGAGATCGGAGCGTGGCGCTGGAGACTCTCCGCGAGGCCGAGGCCCTGCTCGACGAGCAGAGTCTTCAGATTCCACTCCACGAAGGCCGAGAAACTTTCATGGCCACCCGCCAGGCGGTCGTGAGCCTCCACGTCGAGCTCCTCCTGGAGCAAGCACGGACGGCCGACGCCTTGGCCGTGGCGCGCCATGCCCGCTCGCGGATGCTCCGCCAACTCGAGCGCACCGATCGCCTGGTGAGCCTGACGCCGGAACAACGGGCGCGGTGGGACCGTCTCCTGACGGACTACCAGGAGAGGCGTAAGGTCCTGGAGAATCGCGCGAAGGAAGACTGGAAGCTTCCCGCCGACCGGCTCCGCCACGAGCAGGTTGCAAGGAAGGCCGAGGCGGAGGCGGTGAATCGGCTCTTGGATCGGGCCTTCCTGGTCCTCGGAAATCCGGGAGAAGGGACCGCGGCGGCGCCACCGTCTCCACGCCCCGGGGAGCTCATCCTCGCCTATCACCCTCTCTCTGACGGCTGGGTCGGCTTCGCGGCGGACAGCAAGACCGTCATGGCGCACCGCTTCAAGCTTTCGCCGGAGGTCCTGTCGCGGCCCGAGGAGCTGGCCAGCCGGCTGCTGCTCCCATTCCGCGCCTCGATTGCGAAGGCCGAGCGGATCCGCCTCCTACCCACCGGCACTCTGGAGAGCGTCGACTTCCACGCGCTGCCGTTCGACGGGGACGCTCTGCTGGCCCGCGGCCCCGTGGTCTACGGGCTGGATCTCCCGCCCGCCGTGGCTCTCGCGCAGGCTTCTGGTCGACGTGCCCTCCTGGTGGCGGACCCCCGGGAGGATCTGCCGGGGGCGCTCGCCGAAGCGCGGACGGTCCGCGCGGTCCTGAAATCCAGGTCCCGGCCCTGGATCACCGAGGAGCTGAAAAACCGAGAGGCTTCGGCAACGGCAGTCCGGAGCGGGTTGGCCGCCGCGGATCTGCTGCATTACGCCGGCCATGGCACCTTCTCCGGGTTCGGCGGCTGGGAGAGTGGCCTGCTCCTCGCCGAGGAAACCCAATTAACCCTCGGCGATCTCTTGGCACTCGACCGGGTGCCCACATGGGTCGTCCTCTCCGCGTGCGACACCGGCCGGACATCCACCGAGACTCCCGTCGAGAGCCTCGGCCTAGCTCGCGCATTCCTCCTCGCCGGCTCGCGGGCCGTCGTCGCATCCACTCGGCCCGCCGACGACCGCGCTCTGCCCAGGTTTTTCACCGAGCTCTACCGCCAGTGGGACCGTGAGCCGGACCTCGCCGTCGCGCTCCAGCGCACCCAACTCTCTTGGCGTAAGCGGGATCCCGCAGCGGACTGGGACGGCTTCCGCCTGTTCGAACCCTGATACCGCCTCCCACCGGCGGCACTGGAGCCCTGTCAGAAACTGAGCTCCGGTGGCGAAGACACATGCGACGCCTCAAAGAGCCGTCTCCGGCTAACCGTCTAAGGAGACAGAATCATGAAAAAAAGTTGTCTCTTTTGGATCGCGTCCTCGCTTGCGGTCGGAATGAGCGCCTGTACGACACTGCAACCGCCGCGTCCGGCCATGGCGGGAGCCTGCGCCAACTGGCGCTGGATCGGGATCAGCCAGCCCGAGGCCCGGTGTCCGGACGTCCCGGGCTGGACCGTGCGCCCTCTGTTTCCCCAACTGGCTCCTGTTCGGCAGACGTCGGGGGAGTACTGCGCAAAGGAGTACGACGAGAACGAGAACTCCCCCCGCCCCGAGCTGATCCGCGAGCTCAACCGCTTTTGCGTGTATGAGGTCGCAGGTTGGAAAGAGCGGCTGGGCCATTACTCGTTCCCCCCGGCCGCGAGCGCCGAGCTCGTGCGGCTCGATCAGGACTGTGCAGCCCTATCGCTATCCGAAAAGTACCTGCCGACAAAGACCTGGGCGCCTGACAGGGATTTGTACGTCGCGCAGGCCGGAGCACCAAAAACCCTCAGAACCGAAGACCAGCCGGGCGTGCGTCTGTCATTCCTGGATACCCAGCCGACGGGCGAGGATTTTCCCGCAAGTCAGGGAAACTCGCCGCATGGTTTTACTCTTGCCCGCGTCGCCCAGCAGCTGGTCTGCCCGCCTGAGCCCGGTGCTCACTGTGCCGCCCAGATCACCACCCGGCTGGCGCTCCCGATCATCGACTTCGACCCCAAGAGTCCGAAACACAACTGGACCGACCCAGAAGGGGGAGGCTATCTCGGCATGCAGAGCGATCTCGCCGAGGCGATCCGCAGCGAGGTAGACAGTTGGCGAAAGGAAAAGTTGCAGCGGCATCTCGTGCTCAACTTGTCCATGGCCTGGGACGGAGAGCTCTTCGGCGGCCTCAACGAAGAACAGGTCGACGATCTGCGAGCGGGAACACAGGCGGTCTATCGTGCATTGCAATATGCCGCCAGCTTCGACGTCCTGGTGCTGGCGGCGGCCGGCAATCAGAAGCGTGAGCCCTGCGCGAACACGGGACCGCTCCTGCCGGCCGCTTGGGAGAGAGAAGCTCCGCGAGAGGAGGCCTGCCCTGAGACCGAAAAGAAAAAGAAGAGACCGCTCCTCTACGCCGTAGGCGGATTGCAATCGAACGATCAGCCCCTAGGCAACGCCCGTCGCGGCGGCATGCCGCAGCGGGCCGCCTACGGTGAAACGGGGTTCTTCAGCGGCAGCTCCGTCGCCACGGCGGTCGCCTCGTCGATTGCCGCGGTGGTGTGGCATTACTTTCCCGATCACGATTCCCACTGGATCATGAAGAGGCTCGACGCCGGCGGGCGAGGACTTTCCTTCAATGCGGATTTCTGGTTCGGCTCGAGCGCCCCCCTCACCGCTCCGTCCCCCAAGGTCCACAAGCTCTCGCTCTGCGCCGCGCTTGAGGACGCCTGTGCTCAACCGGGATCGGGCCCCTGCCCAATCCCGCTTCCGTGCCCGAGAACGGCGGAGGCGTCGCCGGTGCCTCCGGGGCTTAGCGGCTCCACGCCTGCAGCGAGAGGTTCCTGCCAGCCGTGGAATTTCCCTCAGCCCGAGGACGATCCCTGTCCCAACTGCAGGCCGCCTATACCCCCCTAAAGCAACCACGCGCCGCGTTGCCTGACGCTTAAGTCCAGCCCTCCTCCCGCTGAGTCATCAAGCCAGCGGGAGGAGGGCCGCGCAGCTTCCCGCACTTCTCCTCTCGCAAGCGCCGGTTTTTCTCCCGCTGTCAGAAACGGGCGGCGGAAAGCGAAAGCCCTACCAACACCGTTCCGGGCGCTTCTGCCGGCGGAGAAGAAATCATGAGCGACACAGCTGCCAACCCCCCGACCAAGGTCGTCGTCTACACGGCGCTGATCTCGGCAGTCTCGACCATCGCAGTCTCGTTCATGGGCGTCATCCCCATGCTGCGAAGCGATGAGCCAAGTGCGCCCAACGCGCCATTGCAGTCGTCAATGTTGACCTCTCCCAAGGCCACGGCAACGGAACCTCCGATCTGGCGCATCGAAGGCAAGGTCCACAACGACACAGTCAGCGAGCACGTCGGGGCCGAGCTCTTCCTGGTGCGGGCCGACTCCCTCAAGGCGCACACCGACGCCGCGGGGAGGTTCGTGTTCGACGAGGTGCCGGAGGGGTACTACTGGCTCCAGGTCACGGTTGCGGGAGAGAGCTCCAACCGCTATTTCATCGCCCCCTCCACCACCCGCGGGGATGAGCAGAGGGTCGAGTACTTCGTGATGCAAAAGAAAGGAGAGCCACGATGAGACATACAAAGGGATTGGTTCCATGCCTGGTGCTCGTGCTGGCAGCGGCGATCGCCGCGCCGCCGCCGGCCCATGCCCAAGACTTCCTCACCGGCGCGGTCCGCTCGGCTTCAGGGCAGGCGGTGCCATCGGTGTGGGTGGTCCTGATTCAGGGCGCCACGGAGCAAGGCCGTTCGCTCACCGGCGACGACGGGAAGTACTACATCGGCGGCCTCAAGTCCGGCGACTACGTGGTCCAAGTCAAGCGCGGCGACGCCGTTCTGCTGCGCAGCACGGTCCACGTGCCCGTCTCCGGCAACTATGACCTCCGGCTTCCCTGATCAAGCGGTCGCAACCTTCACCGAAGACGAGGAACCCGACGATGTCCTGCTGCTGCGACAAGAGACACCAGTTTCAGGCCTCCCACACGCTTCGACCTGGACCCGAGCCGTCAGCTCCGACGGCCGTTCCACCGGTCTCGGGGGTGCTCTTCGAATCCGTGGGGAGGACCGGGCTCACGGCCACCGGCCCGCTCACCTGCCAGCACTACCGCTTCGAGGGGCCCGGCGCGCGCGTCGAAGTGGACGACCGCGACGCTCCCTCGCTCACGGCGGTCCCCAACCTGCGGCGGGTCTGAGGGAGGTGGATCTGATCGCGTTCGTCGGTCCTGCCGTTGTCAGAAAGCAGCGCCGAGAAGCGAAAGACCTGGCAAATACCGTTCCGGGCACTTCTGCCGGCGGAGAAGGAAGCACGGAGAGGAGATCGAAATGTTGGATTAAAGCGCTATCCCACTCAGTCGCCAAAGCATCTAACCAATGACCGCTTAGCCCTTCCAACGCGCCACGTTGAGGAGACTGTCATGCCCAAGCCCAAGGAAACGGCCCCCCTCCCTCCCGACCAGCTCAAGGTCAACGCCATCCAGGCGAAGCGCCTGGCGTCGCTCAGCAGGCAGAGCGAGAAGGAGCTGGCGGGGCTCAAGCACTCGGACCTCATCGATCGGCTCAGGTGGCACCTCGAGCCGCACCTGCTGCTCTTCCGCAAGATCTGCGGCCGGGTCGTCAAGAAGGACCCGGTGACCGGGGTCGAGTACCCCGTCCCCCAGGCCACCGTCCACGTCCAGGACACCGACTGCGGGCTCGTCGCCTACTCCCCGGCCGGCTCCAAGTACGCCTGGTACTACCCCATCTTCTGCCGGCGCGAGACGCTGGCCACCGTCAAGACCGACGAGTGCGGCAACTTCTGCGTCTGGGTGCCGCGCTGGGACATCGACTGGATCCTGCGCTGGCGGAAGGAGCGCTTCTGCTTCCCCTTCATCCGGCCCAGCATCCTCGACATCCTCGACGACATCCCGGTCCTCATCGAGGACTTCCCGCCGCGCCCGCCCCGTCCAGAGCCAGAGCTCGATCTCGGACGGGTGCTCGCGCGCGTCAGCCGGCTGACCGGCAGCCTGCTCACCGACGCCCTCGGGCCGGCGCTGGCCGGCCGGATCGCGCCGCTCGCCGCGCGCGCCTCCGTCGGCTCCTCCGCCGCCGAGGCGAGCGCCACGCTGGCCGATACGGTGAGCCTGCACCCGCCCCTGCCCGACGAGTTCAAGCAGGTGGAGGTGGCATACGAGGAAAAGGGCGACGAGCGGCAGGGCGGCGAGCGCCACACCATGGACATGGTGCGCTCGACCCTCGCGCAGCGCCTGGGCATCGACGCGGCCCGGCTCGCGGAGTTCGACCTCCGCAACGTCATCGGCCCCTTCAAGCGCTGCGTCACCTTCTACGTTCCCGAGTGGACGGTGGTCTTCGACGTGCCCGACATCACCTTCCGCGTCACCCAGGACGTGGACGGCGACGGCGACGAGGAGGTCATCTATAGCGAAGGCTTCTTCGACGTGCGCTGGGACGCGGGCACGATCCCGCCGGTCAAGCTCGTCGCCTCCGGGCTGGCGCGCGAGTCTCGGATCTGCGGCGAGGACCCGCCGGTCCGGTGCGGCACCGTGCCGGACATCCAGTTCGCCGGCATGATGCCGTTGACCGCGCCCTACGTCGGCGGCGTCTCCGGCTACGGCCGGCGGCCCAACCGCCCCAAGCCGCTGCCGCCGCCCCTCATCCGGCCGGAGGCCACGGCGCCCTTCTGCGACAACGTCAACCTCTTCGGCTGCCTGATCAGGGCGGGGGCCACCCACTACCGGTTGGTCTACAAGTACAGCGCCGACGGCGGGTCCACCTTCTCGCCCGAGGTGCCGTTCACCGGCCATGAGTGGTGGTGGCACCCGGTGGGCGGGCCGCCCGTCCACACCACCGCCGATGGCGCCGGCTGGTACGCGCTGCCGCCGGCCGGGCTGGCGGGCCCGGAGGTGAACTTCCTCTTCCCGTTCGACACGACCCGCCATGCCGACGGGATCTACGAGATCAGGCTGCAGATGGGGACTGGCGGCAGCAGCGTCACCGCGAGCAGCAGTCCCGTCCGTCTGCGCGTCGACAACTCCCCGCCTGACTACACGTACAGCATCAACTGGCGGATCGTGGGCGCGACCCCCTGGATCCCGCTCGCCTTCCCCTGCCCGGTCGTCTCGCGCGGAGTAACCCCGCAGCCCGTGGAGTTCGACGTTCGCTGGGACGTCTGGGCGACGCACTACCGCGACGCCTCGATCGGCACCGGCGACTGCGGGAGCGGCAGCTTCGGCGCGCCGGTCATCCAGGGCGACTCCACGGCCTCGGGGGGCACGAGCGACTGGCACCAGGGGCCGCTCGACAACTCGGTGGTGTTCCATGCGCGCTACGTGCTGCCGGCCGGCGCGGCGCAGGGGACCTACAACTTCGGCATGAGCGCCAACTCGCGCGCCTTCAACCCGGCGGGCGCCGACGCCAACTACCAGGCGCTCGACTGGTTCCACGACTCGCCGGTGGGAGGGCGCCACACGCCGGTGGCGATCTACTTCTCGGTGATCAACGCCTGAGCTGAGAACGCGGCGGGGGCGCGCGCTTGCGCCCCCGCCGTGTTGCCCGGATATGCGCGGTTTCGACTTCCTCCTCGGCTCCCTCGCCACCTGGCGCGTGGCCGCGCTCCTGGTGCGCGAGGACGGCCCCTTCGACCTCATCGCCCGCCTGCGGCGCGCTCTCGCCCGTCTCGGCGCCGGCCGCGCCCTCGAGTGCTTCTTCTGCACCAGCCTCTGGGTGGCGGCGCCGGTCGCCCTCTGGCTGGCGGGCGCCACCCGGCGATGGCTCCTCGTCTGGCTGGCCCTCTCCGGCGCCGCCGGGCTCCTCGAGCGCGCCAGCGCGCCGCGGGAGGCGCCGGTCGTGGACCTGGCCGAGGCGGAGCGGCTCAACGAGGTGACCGGCTGATGTGCCGCTGCGGCCGCTCTTCGTCCTGGGCCCCGCCGGCCCAAGCGAGGCACCGCGGCCCCGCCGCGCACGCCGCCGGTCCGGCGCCCTCCCCGCCGCGCTCGCCGCGGAACGGCGAGGTCGCGCTCCACTACCTCGGGCAAGTGCCGCTGCTCGTCAAAGGCGCCGTGTCGGGTCGCGTCTACGCTCTCCGGCCCGGAGCGGCGCGCCTCGAATGTGACGCCCGCGACGCGCCCTCCTTCCTCGCCAGCCCGCTCTTCGAACGCGTCAGTCGGGCGTATGTTGAGCCGAACCCGATGCGATCCTAACCTCGCGCTACGTCTGCTCGACGGCCATCTCGCGGTCGGGGGCGTGGAAGCGGAGGGCGCCGTTCTCCAGCTCGACCTGGATCGTCTGGATCTCGCCTTCCTCGCCCCAGTGGCCGCCGTGCTGATGGATGAGGATCTCGGAGACGGCGTCCTGGATGTGGCGCTGGAGGACGCGGCGGAGGGGGCGGGCGCCGGTGGCGGGCTCGATCCCGGCCTGGGCGAGGAGCCATTCGCGGGCCTCGTCGGAGACCTCGACCTGGAGGCCGCGCTCGGCCATGGTGGCGTTGACGTCGCGCAGCAAGATGTCGACGATCGCCCGCAGCTCGGTCTCGCCCAGCGGGTTGAAGACGATCACCTCGTCGATGCGGTTGATGAACTCGGGGCTGAAGCTGCGCTTGAGCTCGGCGAGGATCTCCTCCTCGATGCGCTGGAAGCTGGCCTGGGCGTCCGACTCGCCGAAGCCCATGCGGCCGCCGCGCAGGACCAGCTTGCTGCCGATGTTGGAGGTCATCAGCACCAGGGTGTTGCGGAAGTCCACGTGGTTGCCGTAGGCGTCGGTGAGCGTCCCGTCCTCGAGGATCTGGAGCAGGAGGTTGGCGACGTCCGGGTGCGCCTTCTCGATCTCGTCGAAGAGGATCAGCGAGTAGGGCTGGCGCCGCACGCGCTCGGTGAGCTGCCCCCCCTCCTCGTGGCCGACGTAGCCCGGCGGCGAGCCGATGAGCTTGGAGACCGCGTGCTTCTCCATGTACTCGCTCATGTCGAAGCGCACGAGCGACTTCTGGCTGCCGAAGAGGAACTCCGAGAGCTGGCGCGCGACCTCGGTCTTGCCGACGCCCGAGGGCCCGAGGAAGATGAACGAGCCCACCGGCCGCTGCGGGTTCGAGACCCCGAGGCGTGAGCGCCGGATCGCCCGGCTGATCGCGCCGATCGCCCGCTCCTGGCCGACCACCCGGGTGCGCAGGATCTCCTCCATGTTCATCAGCCGCTCGGCCTCCTCGCTCTGGAGCGCCGAGACCGGGATGCCGGTCCAGGAGGAGATCACCTCCTCGACGTCGTGGCGGGTGACCTCGAGCTCGCCGCTCTCCTCGGCCACCATGCTCATCCGCTCGAGGTCCTCGCGCAGCTCGATCTCCTTCTCCCGCAGGTAGACGGCGCGCTCGAAGTCCTTGTCGGAGATCGCGGTCTTCATCTCCTTGACCACCTGGCGGATGTCCTGCTCGAGCTTCCGCAGGTTCTGGGTGTCGCGCACGCGGCGGAGCTTGACCCGCGCCCCGGCCTCGTCGATGACGTCGATCGCCTTGTCCGGCAGGTGGCGGTCGGTGATGTAGCGGGCCGACTGGTAGATCGCGGTGCGCAGCGCCTCGGGGCGGTAGCGGACCTTGTGGAACGACTCGTAGCGGTCCTTGATGCCGTCGAGGATCTGCAGCGTCTCCTCGGGCGACGGCGGCTGCACCTGGATGGCCTGGAAGCGTCGCAGCAGCGACCGGTCCTTCTCGATGTACTTCCGGTACTCCTTGAGCGTCGTGGCGCCGATGCAGGAGATCTCGCCGCGCGACAGCGCGGGCTTGAGGATGTTGGCGGCGTCGAGCGAGCCCTCGGCCGAGCCGGCCCCGACGAGGGTGTGCAGCTCGTCGATGAACACGATCACGTTCGGGTTCTCGGAGAGCTCCTTCATGATCGCCTTGAGGCGCTCTTCGAACTGCCCGCGGTACTTCGTGCCGGCGACGATCAGCGAGATGTCGAGCGCGAGGATGCGCTTGTCGGCGAGGAAGTGCGGCACGTCGCCGTAGACGATCTTCTGCGCCAGCCCTTCGACGATGGCGGTCTTGCCGACGCCAGGCTCGCCGATGAGGACAGCGTTGTTCTTGGTGCGGCGGCAAAGCACCTGCTGGACGCGCTCCAGCTCGTAATCGCGCCCGACGAGCGGATCGAGGCCGTTCTTCATCGC
>DATLOC010000030.1:0-80497 GCA_035536455.1 Thermoanaerobaculia bacterium
CCCCGCGCGCCGACCCCGCCGCCGGCCGCTACGCGCAGGCCGCCGCGGCGCTGCGCGCCCGGGAGTGCGGCAAGGCCCACGAGCTGCTGGCGCCGCTCGCCCAGGGCAAGGACGCCGACGCCGCCTTCGCGCGGCTGGTGACCGGCCTCCAGGCCCACGCCTGCGAGGACGTGGCCGCAGCCGAGGAGCGCCTCTACGCCGCCGTCCACCCGGGCAGCCCGCTCGAGGACTGGCGGCTCTACATCCTGGCCGACAGCGCCGGCGCCCGCGGCCACGTGCTGGTGGCGCAGGCCGCGCTCGCCAAGCTCCTCTCGGACTACCCGGCGTCGCCGCTGCGCGCGCCGGCGCGGGTCAAGGCCGCCGAGCTGGCCTGGGAGCGCGGCGACTCGCGGCGCGCCCTCGACCTGGTCGAGAGCGGCCGCCGCGAGGCGACGGCCGGCGACTCCGCCACCCGGCTCGAGGCCCTGGCCTGGACGATCGGCGGCGCGCTCTCCGACCGCGAGGTGCAGGAGAAGGCGGCGCGGCGCCTGCTCTCCAAAGCGCCGGAGAAGGCGGCGGAGCTGCGGGTGGTGGAGCTCTTCCGGCAGCCCGACGGCACCCTCGCCTGGGAGCGGTTCCTGGCCCCCGAGGAGCTGCAGCGGCGTGCCGCCTCGCTCCTCGCCCTGGGTCTCGCCGACAGCGCGCTCACGACGCTCGACGCCGCCGCGGCGCGCGACCGCGACCTCGCCTGGGCGCTGGCCCGCGCCGAGGTGCTGATCGCCGCCCGGCGCGGCGCCGAGGCGGTGGACCTTCTCGCCCTCTGGCGCCCCGAGGGCTCGCTCGAGCGGGTGGAGCTCGAATGGGCGCGCGCCCGCGCCGGTCTCGACGCCGCCACCGCCCGCCGCGGCCGCGCCAACCTGCCGCCGGACGAGCGGGCGCTGCTGCGCCGGCAGGCCCGCGGCCAGCTCGAGAGAGTCGTGCAGCTCGGGGTCAACCGCGAGCGGTCGGTCGCGGCGCTGCGCACGCTCTACGACGACCTCACCGCCGACGAGGGGATCGAGCCGGCGCTCGACGCCCTGCGCCGCTTGCGCCTGCTCGACCCCACCGACACGACCGGCGCGAGCGATCTCTGGGAGCTCGGCTGGCGCGAGTACCGCCGCGACAACTACACCGGCGCCATCGGCACCTGGACCGAGCTCGCCGTCCTCTATCCGGAGCACGCGGCGGCGCGCCGCGGCCGCTACTGGGCGGCCCGCGCCTTCGAGGCGCTGGGCGAAGGGGAGCGGGCGACGCAGATCTACGCCGAGCTGGCGGCGGCCGACACCACCGACTTCTACCGCAAGAATGCCCTGGCGCGGGTGCGCCGCGCCATCCCGGTGCGCGCCGCGCTGGCGGCGGCCGCCGTCGAGCCCTGGCCCGAGGAGCCGCTGCTGCGACGCGCCCGCCTGCTCACCGACCTCGGCTTCGACGACCTGGCGCTCACCGAGCTCAACCTCGTGCGCGAGCGGGCGCAGCCGCGCGCCGTCCTCGCCACCGAGGCGCTGGTGCTCGCCAACAAGGGGCAGCGGCGGAGCAGCATCCAGGTCATCTCGAAGGCCTTCCCGGCCCTCGGCGGAGCACACCAGGCCGCGCTGCCGGACGCCGCCCGCCGCCTCTACTACCCGCTCGACTACCAGGAGGCGGTGCGGAGCTGGGCGCGCGCCAACGACCTCTCGGTGCCGCTGGTCTACGGCATCGTCCGCCAGGAGAGCGCCTTCGACCGCACCGCCGTCTCGCGCGCCGGCGCCCGCGGCCTGATGCAGCTCATGCCGGCCACCGCCCGCGAGCTGGCCGGCCGCCTCGGCCTCGGTTACTCGTACGAGCGGCTCGGCGAGCCCGCCTACAACGTCCAGCTCGGCACCACCTACTTCCGCCAGGTGCTGTCGATGTTCGACGGCAACGTCGAGCTGGCGCTGGCCGGCTACAACGGCGGCCCCTACCGCATCAAGCGGCTCTGGCGCGAGTCGGGCGAGCGCGAGCTCGACCGCTTCCTCGAAGCGCTCGACCTCGAGGAGTCGAAGACCTACGTCAAGCGCATCCTGGTGCTCTCCGACAGCTACCGGCAGCTCTATCCCGAGGCTTCTGGTTAGGAGCACTTTCCTTCCCACGCTGCTCGCGGCGGCCCTCGCGGCCGCCGCCGGCTGCGCCCCCCGCCCCGAGCCGCCGCCGGTCCACGACGGCCCCATCGTCCTCGTCACCTTCGACGCCCTGCGTGCCGACGTCGTCGGCGCGCTCGGGGGTCCGCCGGGGCTCACCCCGCACCTCGACGCCCTGGCGCGGCGTAGCGACTGGGTGGGCCGGGGGATCGCGCCGTCGAGCTGGGGGGTGCCGGTGCACGCCTCGCTCGCCACCGGCCTCCAGCCCTGGCAGCACGGCGCCCTCCACGTCGGCAGCGCCGTCCTCTCCCCCGAGCTGACGACCCTGGCCGAGGCGCTGCGGCGGGCCGGCTGGCGCACGCTGGCCTACCGCGACGGGCACTGGCTCTCGCCACGCTTCGGCTACGAGCAGGGGTTCGACCGTTTCCACGAGCTGGGGGGCGGGCGCAAGGCGGAGGCGCGGCTGGAGCGTCTCGCCGGGCGGGAGTTCGTCTGGCTGCACCTCCGCGAGCCGGAGGCCCCCTACCTGCGGCGCGACGACCTGTTGGAGCGCGTGCCCGACGCCCCGCCCGGACTGCCGCCGCGGGTGGGGGAGATGCGCATCGAGCAGTGGTTCGATCCGGCGCGGCCGCTGCCGGCGGCGGAGCGGCGCGTCCTCTGGGCGATGTACCGGCTCAACGTCGCCGCGGCGGACCAGCGGCTGGGGCGCCTCCTCGCCGCGCTCGAGCGCAGCGGGCAGTGGGACCGGACGCTCCTCGGCGTCACCGCCGGCCACGGCGAGGCCTTCGGCGAGCACGGGCAGGCCGGCCACGGCGGCAACCTGGCGCGGGAGCAGATCGAGGTGCCGCTCCTGGTGAAGCTGCCGCGCGGCTTCGGCCGCCGGCTGGCGCCGCCCTCGGCGCAGCGGGTGGGGACGGTGCGGCTCTGGGCGACGCTGGTCGAAGCGGCGGGGGGGCGGGCATTGCCGGCGACGGCGCCGAGCCTCTTCCGGCAGACGGCGCCGCCGGTCCTCTCCGAGCTCTACCTGGCGAACGGGACGAACGAGCTCTCGCTCGTCGCGGGGGACCTGCAGCTCCGCTGCCGCTCGCGCTTCGCGCCGGCCGAGCCGGGCTACTACGCGACTCGCCTCGCGAGCCTCGCCGGGCGCGGCAACGGACGGCAGGCGCGCCGGCTGTTCCAGCGGCTGCGCACCGCCTTCGACGCCACCCCGCCGCTCGCCGGCACGGGCGAGCCGGAGCTCGTCCTGGAGCGCTGGGAGGGAGTGCGCGGCACCCGCCCGGTGGACGACCCGGCGCGGCGCGCCCCTCTGGCCGCCGAGCTGGAGCGGGCCTTCCGCCGCGCCGCCCCCGAGGAGCTGACGCCGGCCGAGGAGGTTCGATATACTGCCAGGTCCCGCGCGGGGGCGCCCCGGGTCCATAGCTCAGCGGTGAGAGCGTCCGGCTCATAACCGGCAGGTCCCTGGTTCGAATCCAGGTGGACCCACTAGCAGTCGCGTGGCGTGGAGGGTTCCCGATCCTTTCGATGGCGCACGTACTAGAGACCGTCGTAGAGCTGCAACGGGCCGTCGAGCGGCTGCGGGAGGCCGACCACCGGCTCCACGGCATCCCGGACTGGATGCGCGAGCTGCACGACCAGCACGCCGCCGCCCAGGCCGAGATCGCGGCGCTCGACGCCGTGGCGGCGGCGGCGGCGCACGACCGGCGGACCGCCGAGGGGGCGGTGGCCGACGCCCAGATCAAGCTCAAGCGCTACCAGCAGCAGATCAACGCCGTCACCACGCAGCGCGAGTACGGCGCCCTCCTACAGGAGATCGACACCGTCAAGGCGCAGATCGCGCAGCACGAGGAGCAGGGCCTCGCCGCCCTCGACCGGCATGAGAAGGCGCAGGCCGACCTCGCCGCCCTCCGCGAATCCTTCGCCGATCTCGAGGGCCGCTACCGCGAGGAGCTGGCGCGCTGGGAGGCCGAGAAGCCGGGCGTGGCGAGCCAGGTGGCCGAGCTGAGCGCGCAGATCGACGACCTGCGCGGGCGGCTGCCGCGGTCGGTCGTCGGGCAGTTCGACCGCATCCGCGAGCGCCACGGCGGCGGGGCGCTCGCCCTGGTGCGCCGGATCCAGCGCGGCCCGCGCGGCCCGCAGGAGTGGCACTGCGGCGCCTGCAACTACCACGTGCGGCCGCAGATCGTCGTCGAGATCCGCAACAGCGGCACCCTCATCCAGTGCGACGCCTGCAAGCGGATCCTCTACCTCGAGGCCGCCGAAGGCTGACCCAAAATGAGCGACGAGAGCGTCGGCGACCGCCTGCGGCGGATCGAGCGGCGCATCGCCGAGGCTTGCGCGCGGGCCGGCCGGCGCCCGGAGGAAGTGCGCCTCCTCGGCGCCAGCAAGGGGCAGCCGGTCGCGGCGCTGTGTGAGGCCTGGGAGGCGGGGCTGCGCCTCTTCGGCGAGAACCGGGTGCAGGAGGCGGCGGCGAAAGCGCCGGAGCTGCCGGCGGAGATCGAATGGCACCTGATCGGCCCGCTCCAGACCAACAAGGTGCGGCGCGCGCTCGACCTCTTCGCCGCCGTCCATTCGGTGGACCGGCCGCGGATCGCAGAGGCGCTGGCGCGCGAGGCGGCGGCGCGGGGCGTCGATCTGCCGGTCTTCCTGGAAGTGAACCTCGCCAGCGAGGCGAGCAAGCACGGCTTCCCGGCGGCGGGGCTCGCCGCCGCGGCGGCGCCGCTCGCCGACCTCCCGCGCCTGCGCGTCGTGGGCCTCATGGCCGTGCCGCCGCTCGGCGGCGAGCCCGAGGCGTCCCGCCCCTGGTTCCGCCGGCTGCGCGCCCTCCGCGACGAGCTCGCCGCGCGCCCCGAGTGGCGCGGCTGGCCGGGGTGGCTGTCGATGGGGATGAGCGACGACTTCGAGGTCGCGGTCGAGGAGGGGGCGACGCACGTGCGCGTCGGCACCGCGCTCTTCGGGCCGCGGCGGCCGGCGCCGTCGCCGTGAATGTCAAGCCGCTGCAAGGCCTTACGCGGGAGCGATGCTAAGATGAGCATCACTCTTTCGGTGTGACAAGCAGGAGAGGTGCCGATGTCGCTGACGCCGCTCGACGTCCAGAAGGCCCGCTTTCCGCAGAAGGTGCGCGGCTACGACCCGCGCGAGGTCGAGGACTTCCTCGCCCTGGTGGCCGAGGAGCTGGCCACCCGGCTCTCGCAGGTGGACCGGCTGGAACGGGAGAACCGCTACTTCCGCCAGCGCCTCGACGACGCCGACGAGCGCGAGCACCAGCTCCAGCAGACCCTGCTGCGGGCGCAGAAGGTCTCCGAGGAGATCACCGCCGCCGCCCGCCGGGAGGCAGAGCTGCTGGTCAAGGAGGCCGAGCTGACCGCCGACAAGGTGGTGCAGCAGGCGGTCGAGCAGACCACCCGCTTCGAAGGCAAGATCCAGGAGCTGCGCACCATGCGGCGCGAGCTGCAGCTCAAGTTCAAGAACAGCCTCGACCTCTTCCAGAGCATCCTCGACGCCGAGATGGAGGACGAGCGCTCGACCGCCATCGTCCGCACGATGCCGCGGCGCAAGGAGGCGTGAGCCCGCGCCTCCTGCCGGCCGGCGCCCGCCGGCTGTTCCCCCACTACGACGAAGCAGACCTGACGCCGGAGCGCGCGCCGGCGCTGCTCGTCGCCCGCCTGCTGGAAGACGGCGACGCCGCCGACCTCGCCTGGTTGACGGCGGTCTTTCCGGAAGAGCGGCTGGCCGCCTGGATCGCCGAGCGGGGCGGGCGGCAGCTCTCGGCGCGCAGTCGCGCCTTTTGGGAAGTCGTGCTGGATGGGGAAGCGGCTACGCCGGTAGCATGCGACTTGTGGCCGCTCTGATCCCGCGACACGTCGACGCTCTCGCGCCCACCTCACGCGACCTGTTGGCCCGGATGGCGGAGAGGAGCTGGACGGAGGACTTCTACCTCGCCGGCTCTGCGGCGCTGGCCCTCTACACCGGCCATCGCGCCGTCCGCGACCTCGACCTGATGAGCAACGCGAACCGCCTCACCCCGCCCGAGCGGCGCGACCTGCTCGCCGACCTGCTCGAGATGGAGCCGGCGACCGAGGTCGAGACGGCGCGCGACGGCTACCTCTTCGCGCGCCTTGCCGAAACCGGGCTGCGATTTTTCTACTATCCGTACCCGCTCGTCGACCCATTCGCGGACCTGGACGGCCTGGCCGTCGTCTCGGCTGCCGACCTCGGCCTGATGAAGCTCGCCGCGATCATCAGCCGCGGCACCTGCCGCGACTTCGTCGATCTCTACCTCCTCTGCCGCACGCTCCCCTTGGCCGACCTCCTGGCCCGCGCCGAAGACAAGTTCGGCCACGTCCGCGACTTCCCCCTCCAGGCCCTCAAGGGCCTCGCCGACCTCTCGCTCGTCGAAGGGGAGCCCATGCCCACCCTCGCCGCTCCGCTCGCCTGGAAAGAGGTCGAAGCCTGGGCCCGAAGCGAAGCCCGCACCCTCGGCCGCGCCCGCGCCGGGCTGCCTGTCGCATGAGCGCCGACCTCCTGATCGAGAACCTCGCCGAGGTGGCGACGCCGGAGGGGGCGGGGCCGCGGCGGGGGGTGGAGCAGGGGAGAGTGCGGCGGCTGCCGGGGGCGGAGGTGCTCTGCCGCGACGGGCGGATCGCCTTCGTCGGGCCGCGCGAGGAGCGCGAGCGGGTCTACGGGCCGCTGCCCGAGGCCGAGCGGCTGGACGGCCGCGGCGGCACGCTCGTGCCGGGCTTCGTCGATCCCCACACCCACCTCCCCTGGGCCGGCAGCCGCGAGGAGGAGTTCGCGCAGCGGCTGGCCGGCAAGACCTATCAGGAGATCGCCGCCGCCGGCGGCGGCATCCTCTCGACCGTCGCCGCCACCCGCCGGGCGAGCGAGGAAGAGCTCGCGGCCGGCGCCCGCCGCCGCCTCGACCGCATGCTCGCCCACGGCACGACGACCGCGGAGGCGAAGAGCGGCTACGGCCTGTCGCGCGAGGACGAGCTCAAGCAGCTCCGCGCCCTGCGCCGCGCGGCCGCGGCGCACCCGGTGGAGGTCCTGCCCACCCTCCTCGCCGCGCACGAGGTGCCGCCCGAGCACCGCAACCCCGGCGGCCGCGCCCGCTACCTCGACCTCATCTGCGAGGAGATCGTGCCCGCCGCGGCGGCGGAAGGCCTCGCCCGCTTCTGCGACGTCTTCTGCGAGCGCGGCATCTTCTCGCCGCAGGAGTCGCGGCGAGTGCTCGAGGCCGGCGTCCGCCACGGGCTCGCGCCCCGCCTCCACGCCGACGAGTTCGAGGACTCGGGCGGCGCCCTGCTCGCCGCCGAGCTCAAGGCCCTCTCGGCCGACCACCTGATCGCCGTCTCGCCGCGCGGCGTCGAGGCCCTGGCCGCCGCCGGCGTCACCGCCGTGCTCCTGCCGGGCACCAGCTTCTTCCTCATGAAGCACCGCTGGGCGCCGGCGCGGCGCCTGATCGAGGCCGGCGTACCCGTCGCCCTCGCCACCGACTGCAACCCCGGCTCCTCGCACACCGAGTCGATGCCGATGGTCGTGACCCTCGCTGTCTTCGAGCTGAGGCTGAGCGTCGAGGAGGCGCTCACCGCGGCCACCCTCAACGCCGCCTGCGCGCTCGGCCTGGGCGCGGAGATCGGCTCGATCGAGCCGGGCAAGCGCGCCGACCTCCTCCTGCTCGACGCCCCCAACCTCCTCCACCTCGCCTACCACTTCGGGGTCAACCCGGTGGCGGCGGTGGTCAAAGGGGGCCGGGTCGTCCACGCCCAGCGCGACGGGTTCCTGGCGTAGAATCCCGCCCCTCACCGCCCCACGCGACCTCCGCGGAGAAGGAGCCGCCATGATCCGCCAGACCGCCTGCGCGCTCGCCTGCGCCTTCCTCTTGGCAGCCGCCGCCGGCAACGCCCAGGGCACCACCGGGAAGGAGGAGAAGCCCGTGCCGACGCCAGAGCAGGAGAACGAGCCGCCGAAAGAGGTGACCCTCCCCTCGGGGCTGCGCTACACCGACCTCGCGCCGGGGGAAGGGGAGCAGGCGAAGGCCGGGGACGTCGTCGAGGTCCACTACACCGGCTGGCTCACCGACGGCAAGAAGTTCGACTCCAGCCGCGACCGCAACGAGCCGCTCCGCTTCCGGCTCGGTAAGGGGATGGTGATCAAGGGGTGGGACGAGGGGGTCGCGGGGATGAAGCGCGGCGGCAAGCGGCGCCTCACCATCCCGTCCGCCCTCGGCTACGGCAAGCGCGGCGCCGGCGACGTCATCCCGCCCGACGCCGACCTGGTCTTCGAGGTCGAGCTGCTGGGGATCGGCGGCGCGCAGAGGTAAGCGGGTAAGAACGCCCGGCACGTCGGCCGGGCGCTACTCCAAGACCAGCTCCGCCGTCTGCCCCGGGACGAGCGTCACCGTCCCGCTCCAGACGCGCCCGTCCGGCGTCCGCGCCTCGACCGTCCACGCCCCGGCCGGCAGCCCGTCCAGCCGCGACCGCCCCGCCGCCATGTTCCAGTCGCTCTGCACCGCTCCGCCCCAGCCGGGCGAACGGAAGGGTGCGCCGTTGGCGCCGCGCGCGGTGACCTTCGCCATCGTCGGCTCGCCGGCGAGCGCCGGGACCCGCAGGTCGAGCGCGGCCGCGGGCCCCAGGGCCAGCCGCACCGGCGGCCCCGGCACCGCCGCGGCGGCGCGGCCGACCGCCAGCCCTTCGGCCGACACCAGCACCTCGAAGCTGCCGGCGGGCACCGTGGGAAGGCGCACCCGCCCCTCGGCGCCGGTCTCGTGCCAGCCACTGGCGACCGTACGGCCGGCGCCGTCGACGACCGCGAGCATGACGTCCGACGGCGCGCCGCCGGTCTGGCGCACGACCTCGAGGACGAGGCCGGCGGTCGGCTCGAGCGCCACCTCCACCTCTTCGACGTCCACCCCCTCGCGCACCGTCAGCTCGCGGCTGCCCGCGGCGTAGCCTTCGCGCTCGACGCGCAGCCGCCAGCGCCCGGCCGCCACCTCGTTGAGACGGAAGCGGCCCTGCGCGTCGGTCGTCACGACGGTGAGGTCCAGCCCCCAGCCTCGCTCTTCCCCCTCCGGCTGCTCCAGCCGGACTCCCGCGCCGGCGATCGGCGCGCGGTCGGAGGAGTCCACCACCCGCCCCGCGACCGCGGCCACCGCCAGCTCGAGCACCACCTCGCGGTCGGCCTCGAGCGCCAGCTCCTCGCGCAGGATGGCGCCGCCGGACTGGACCGAGACGTCGTAGCTGCCGGCGTCGAGACCGCCGATGCGGAAGAGGCCGTCGCGGTCAGTCTCCGCCGAGCCGCGGTCGGCGACGTCCGACCCTTGCGCCGAGACGTAGGCGCCGGAGACCGGCGCGCCGCCGCGCACCACCCTTCCCGAGAGGGTCAAGCCGGTGGCGAAGTCGAGGTCCAAGGTCGCCTCGGAGGCGCCGGGCGCCAGCGTCACGCGCCCTTCGGCGCGGCGGCCGGTGCCCGGGACCTCGGCCCACACGCGCCACTCCCCCGGCGCGACGGCCGCGATGCGGTACCGCCCCTCGTAGTCGACGCGGGTCGACTTGTAGTCCATCGCCTGCGCCCGGCCGGCGCCGATCTCGACCCGCGCCAGCGCGTCGGGCTCCAGGCCGAGCACGCGGCCGACGATCGCGCCGCCCGCCTGCAGGCGCACCTCCAACCCGCCGACGGGCGCGCCGGCGACGCGCAGCGGCTCCGACTCGGCCGTGGCGTGGCCCTGCTTGCTCGCCCGTACGCGGTACTCCCCGTCCTCGACCGCGTCGAAGCGGAAGCCGCCGTCGCCGCCGGTCGTCGCCTGGCGGCGGGTCCAGCCGCGGCCGCCGGCGAGGAGCATCACCTCCGCCCCCGCCACCGGTGCCCCCTCGGCGTCGACCACCCGCCCCGCCACCTCCGCCCCGCCGGTCAGCCGGATGTCGAGACGGTTCTCCCCGGCGCGGACGTCGAGCTCGCCGACGCCGCGGCGCCCCTGATCGTCCTCGGCGGAGATCGAGCGCGGGCCGGTCGGCAGGCCGTCGAGCACGTACCAGCCGTCGCCGTCGGTCGTGGCGCTGGCGGAGACGCGCGAGAAGGCGCGCGCGCCGCGGTCCTCGACCGGCCGCACCCACGCTCCGGCGGCCGGGCGGCCCTCGCCGTCCACGACCCGCCCTTCGACCGCCGCCCCCGGCGCCAGCACCAGCTCCAGGTCGGCGACGTCCTTGCCGGCCACCGCTTGTACGCCCGTGAGCTCCGCCGCCTGGCGTCCCACCGCGCTCGCGAAGACGCGGAACGTCCCGGGCTCGACGTCGGTGAAAAGGAAGCGCCCCTCGTCGTCGCTGGTCGCGCGGCCGGCGCGGCGCGTGCCGGAGTAGGCGCCGCGCTGCCGCTCGGCCATGAGGCCGACCTCGGCGCCGGCGACCGGCTTGGCATCGGGATCGACCACCCGGCCGGAGATGCGCACCGCCGGCTGCAGCGTCACGGTGACCGGCTCGGCCGGCGGCACCACGCCGGGGACCTCGGCGCCGCCGTAGCCGCTGCGCACGACCTGGAGGTCCACCGCCTGGCCCGGCGCCAGGTCGGCCACCCGGAACCAGCCGTCGAGGCCGCTGCGCGCGTCCGGCTCTTCCTCCTGGCCGAAGAAGCCTCGCCACGGGTTCCGCGCGCCGGCGGCCGTGACCCACACCTCCGCCTCGGCGATCGGCTGGCCGCGCGCGTCGACCACCCGCCCCTCGAGCGCTGTGCCCGGGCGCAGGATGACCGTTCCCAGCGCCTGCTCCCCTTCGCCGCCGGCGACCTCGATCCCGGGCACCTCGCGCGGCGCGAAGCCGGCCGCCTCGGCGGTCAGGTCGTAGCGGCCGGCCGGCAGCCCGGCGATCTCGAAGCGGCCGCGCGCGTCGCTGGTCGCCGTGAACCGCGGCGCCTCGGGGTCACCCGGGAAGCGCATCCGGGGCTCGCCGCGCGCCGGCGCCGACTTCAGGGTGACGGTAGCGCCGGCGACCGGGCGCTCGCTCTCGTCCACCACCAGCCCGGCGCCGCGGCGCCCGCGGTCGAGGGCCAGCTCGAGCGGCGGCGGCACGGCGCCCGCCTCGACCGGCGCCGCCTCGGCCGTTTTGGGCGCGTAGCCGCTGCGGGTGAGGCGCAGCTCGTAGCCGTTGCCCGCGGCGAGGCCGCGCAGGGTGAACCGGCCGTCGGCGCCGGTGCGCGCCACGGCGCTCGGCGCGTCCATGAAGCGGCCCGAGAACATCGCTTCGGGCGGCGGCGTCGCGCGCACCTCGACCCCGGCGAGCGGCGTCTTCGCGGCGGCGTCCACTACGCGCCCGCGCAGGCTCACGGCGGGACGCAGCGCGAAGGTCGGCCCGCGGTCCTCGCCGGCGCCGCTCGGCGCCTCCTCCCAGGCCGGCAGGTAGCCGGGGGCAGCGGCGCCCAGCCCGCGCCAAGCGCTCGCGGTCGCCACCACCCGGTAGCCGCCGGCGCGGTCGGTGCGCGCGGCGCCGTCGGGGTCCTCCCCGCTCCAGACCAGCGCTCCCGCCAGCGGCTCGCGCCGGTCGACGTCCAGCACGCGGCCGGAGAGGGGGCCGGCGTCGGCGAGTGTGAGGAGTGCGGCCGGCCGCGCGGCAGCGGCGGCGGCGGACGCCGTGCGCCCGGCCGCCTCGGGCGGGCGGAGGCGCGCCGAGGCCTGGCGCCCACCGGCGGCCAGGGCGTGCACCTCCTCGCCCGTGGCGCCGGGCGGCGGCACGACGAGTCTGCCGTTGCCGCCGGTCGTGCCGAGCGGCCAGCGCCCCTTGCCGCCGACGACGAGCGCGCCCGCCACCGGCCGGCCGGCGGCGTCGCGCACCTCGATCGGCACCGGCGGTCCCGCGGCGGCGAGGGCGAGCGTGGCGCTCTTGCGCGCCGCGGCGATCTCCAGCTCGGCCTCGTGGAAGCCCGGCGCGAAGGCGCGCACGGTGAGGCGCTCCGCCGCGCCGCGCGGCACCGCGACCGGCCCCGGCGCGGTCTGTCGGAGGCGCCGCAGCGGCGGCCGCCAGGCCTCGTCGCCCCGGTAGCGCGGGAAGGCGCTCGGCTGCGCCGCGACCCAGGCCCCGGCGACCGGCTTGCCGTCGGGCCCCACGACTGTGACCGCGAGCGGCCGCTCGCGCGCCAGCTCCACCGCCTCGAGCTCGCGCTCCTCGACCAGCGGCCGGAGGTCCAGCTCCTGCGCCAGGTGCCCGTCGGCCTCGGCGCGCAGCGTCCAGAAGCCGGCCTCGCGCGCGACGAGCGTGAAGCTGCCGTCGGCGGCGGTCGCCGTGGAGGAAAGCGCTTTCGGCTCGGCCGCGGCGGCCGCGGCCAGCAGCCGCTCGCCTAGCGCGCGCTCCCCCTCGGAGGGGAGGAGCGCCACCTTGGCGCCGGCGAGCGGCGCGCCGCCCGGACCGAGCACCCGCCCGCGCACCGCGAGGCCGGCCGCGGGCGGCGCGGCGGGCGCCGCCGCGGCGATCAGGAAGAGAGCGGCAAGGAGCGGGACGAGGGGGCGGCGAAGCACGGCGGTCCTCCGACTGCGGATCGTGGGCGCCTACGGCGCGGTGTCCGCCGCCTCCTCGTAGGCGTAAACCGGCCGCACGTCGACCGGCACGTCGCCGAGACGGCCGACCGCCGCCAGCAGCTCCGGCGTCGCCTTGCCGTAGCGCTCGAGGAAGCGCTGCGTGCCGGCGTAGTCGCCGGTCGCCTGAAGCAGCAGCATGTCGCGCAGCAGGTCGCGCACCGCCGCCGGGAACTTCTCCGAGACGGCGCGGTAGCGCCCCTGGGCGTCCACCGTCAGCGCGCCCTTCTCCTGCAGGTAGTTGAACTGCGCCGTCACCCCCTGGCCGTGCGCCTCGCCGACGCCGAAGCGGGCGGAGCGGAAGAGGCCGGCGACGTAGGTGGGCTCGAGCGCGCGGCGGAGCGCGGCCGGCATCTCGCCCTCCTCGATCAGGGCGAGGATGTTGTAGACCCCCATGACGTCGGCCTTCGCCTCCTCGAGCGTGTCGTAGAGGTCCTTGAGCTCGTGCCGCACCTCGGTCCTGCGGCCGCCGACGGTGATCGTCCCCGGCCCCAGGCCGTGCGACAGCTCGTGGTGGAGGACCTCGTTGTAGAAGGCGTCCCAGGTGACGTCGCCGACCTGCTCGGGGGCGAGCACGCGCTCGGCGATGGGCACGAGGATGCGGTCGTACTTGGCGCGCATGATGTTGCGCAGCAGCACCTTCTTCGAGCCCGTGGCCTCGCGCACCCGCTCGTCGTTGGGCAGGTTGAAGGCGATCGTCTGCACGCCGGCGCGGGTGTCGCCGGCGGTGAAGACCTCGTCGGCGACGCGGATCGGGCTCTCGCTGCCGCGCGTCCGGTTCATGTGCTCCTCGGGCAGCGGCAGGTTCCCTTCGAGCCAGGGGAGACGCTCCTTGTAGCGGACCAGCGCCGCCGACTCGGCCGGCAGCGCCACCGTCACGAACGACTCGTAGGCCGCCTTGTAGCCGAAGAGCGAGTCCTCGTAGGTCTCGTACGGACCGATCGTCACCTCGACCGGCGCGTCGAGGTCCATCCAGGCCATGTCGGAGGCGTAGTAGTCGTCGCTCGCGAAGGCGTCGGCGCGCAGGGTGAGGAAGCGCTTCAGCGAAGCGTTGTCGGTCGCCTCGGCGGCCTGGCGGAGGAGCCGGGCGGCCGGCTCCAGCCAGGCGGCGTACTCGCGCGCGTAGGGGACGGCCACCAGCCGGTCCCCCTCGCGACGGATCACCGTAGTCGTCGAGATGAACGCCTCCCGCTCCTCCGGGTGCTGCGCGACCCAGCGCTCGAACTCCTCTTTCGTCATGTCTACGGGGTAGTAGCCCGCACCGTCGGGGTGGGGCGTGCTGCCGATGAAGGGCGCCATCTCCGCCAGCCGGTCCCAGGGGCCGAAGTTGATGGCGAAGTAGTCCCGTGCCGCCTGGGCGCGCGGCCCCCGTGCTTCGGCGAGCCGCTGCCGCAGCTCGGAGTTGCCGGCCCAGACCTGGCGCAGGAAGATCTCGTCCATCGCGCGCGACGCCTCGACCAGGAGGTCCAGCACCCGGCGGTCCGCCGGCGAGAGGGCGGAGAGGTCGGCCTCCAGGCGCACCGTGGTGAGCTTGGCGAGGCGCTGCTCGACGTCGGGGGCGATCTCCATTCCGGGGGTCTCCTGCTCCGTGGTCGCGGCCGCCGGCTCCTCGACCGTCTCGCCGCTCGGGCGGCAGGCCGCGGCGGCCGCCGCGAGGATCACCGCCAGGGCCAGGGTCTTCGTGCGCATCCGTGCCTCCGCGTGTAGGGCGCCGCTGCGGCGCTACGGCATGCTATCCCGCAGCGCGGCGCGGGCGGCCAGCTCGAGGTAGCGCTCGCCGGCCACCATGTAGGCCCGTTTCGGCTCGACGACGAAGACGACCTTGACCTCCGGCTCGTCGTCGATCAGGCCGGCGAGCGCCGGCGCCAGCTCCGGCCGCGGGTAGACCCAGCTCTCGACCACGATCCGCCGGGTGTCGCGCACCGGCCGGTCACCCTCGCGGCCGCGCTCCCAGGCCGGCACCTCCTGCTGCTCGTAGCGCAGCACCGGCGGCGGCCCGAGGAGAATGAGGGCGCGGCCGCGGTCCGTCATGCAGCCGCGCGTCCCGGCCTCGGGGTAGAGGTGGTCGGCGGCCTCCACCCGCTCCTGGAACTGCTCAGCGAACGGATTGGCGCGGTCGTCGGGGGTGGGGTCGCGACGCTTCCAAAACTCTTCGAGGAAGGAGATCGCCTCGCGCCCGGTGCGAAGCTTGCGCAGCCGCCGCGCCTCGTCGGGGGTCAGGAGCCAGCGCACCGGGCCGTCCATCCAGCTCGCCACCCCGGCGTTCTCCGGCCGCCGCTCCGGCGGCTGCACGCCCCCCGCCGGTGCCGCCCACAGCGCGGCCAGGAGCGGCAGCGCCAGCCTCGAGTTGCAACGGCGCGCGTGGGGCGAGAGGGTCACGGCCGGCCGGCTCTAGTGCACGTTCCCGTCTCCGGCCGGCTCCGGCGCCTCGGGGATCTCCCCGAAGGCCTCCTCGTAGCGCTCGAGGTTCACCGCCAGCGCGCGCAGGATGCGCTTGAGGTGCCCCGGGCTGGTCACGATGCGCGCGGTGACGATCCCCTGCGGCGGCACCAGGTTGATGAAGTCGAGGATGAACTCCTCGCGCGTGTGGGTGATGCGCAGCAGGTTCGAGTAGCGGCCCTTCAGGTCCTCGTCGGCGATCTTGACGTTGAGCCCGACCTCCGGTCCTTCGGCCATCCTTGGACCTCCTTCCGCCTTGTCTGCCGGGAAGGAGGATCGTACTAGAAGGGGGGATTGGCGGAGGGGGTGGGATTCGAACCCACGGACCCTTGCGGGCCGGCGGTTTTCAAGACCGCTGCTTTCGACCGCTCAGCCACCCCTCCGGGGACGGGAACAGCCTAGCGTGAGGCGGTAATCCGCTCCAGGCCGTCGGCGAAGGGGCGCAGGGCGGCGGGCACGACGACCGAGCCGTCCTCCTGCTGGCCGTTCTCGAGGATGGCGACGAGCGTCCGCCCCACCGCCAGCCCGGAGCCGTTCAGCGTGTGGAGCAGGCGCGGCTTGCCGCCGCCGGCCGGGCGGTAGCGTAAGTCGGCGCGGCGGGCCTGGAAGTCCTCGCAGTTGCTGCACGAGGAGATCTCGCGGTAGGAGCCCTGCCCCGGCAGCCAGACCTCGAGGTCGTAGGTCTTCGCGGCCGCGAAGCCCAGATCGCCGGTCGAGAGCGTCACCACACGGTAGGGGAGCTCGAGGACCTGCAGCACCCGCTCGGCGTGGCCGGTCAGCTCCTCCAGCGCCTGGTAGCTCGTCTCCGGCGCCGTCAATTGCACCAGCTCGACCTTATTGAACTGGTGCTGGCGGATCAGGCCGCGCACGTCCTTGCCGTAGGAGCCGGCCTCGCTGCGGAAGCAGGGCGTGTAGGCGGTGTAGCGCACCGGCAGCCGGTCCCCCTCCAAGACCTCGCCGCGGTGGAGGTTGGTGAGCGGCACCTCGGCGGTCGGCACCAGGTAGTAGTCGGTGCCCTCCAGCCGGAAGAGGTCCTTCTCGAACTTGGGGAGCTGGCCGGTGCCGCGCAGCGCGTCGGCGTTGACGATGAACGGCGGCAGCACCTCGGTGTAGCCGTGCTCGCGGGTGTGGAGGTCGAGCATGAAGGCGATGAGCCCGCGCTCGAGCGCGGCGCCGGCGCCGAAGTAGGCGGCGAAACGCGCCCCGGCGACCTTGGCGGCGCGCTCGAAGTCGAGGATGCCGAGCGCCGGCCCCAGCTCCCAGTGCGGCTTGGGCGCGAAGGGAAACTCCGGCGGCTCGCCCACCGTGCGCTCGCAGCGGTTGGCGGTCTCGTCGGCGCCGGCCGGGACGGTCGCGTGCGGCAGGTTGGGGAGGGAGAGCTCGATCTCGGCGAGGTCGCGCTCGAGCTCGGCGAGGCGCGCCTCCAGCTCCTCGATGCGCGCCTTGCCGCGCGCCACCTCGGCCATCTCGGCGGCGGCGTCCCCGCCCTGCTGCTTGGCGCGGCCGACGGCGCGCGACAGCTCGTTGCGCCGCCGCTTCAGCTCCTCGACCTCGACCAGCGCCGCGCGGCGTTCGCCGTCGAGGCGCAGCCAGGCGTCGAGCACGCGCGGGTCGAACCCGCGGCTCGCCAGCCCGGCGCGCACGCGCTCGGGGTCTTCGCGCAGCAGCTCCCGGGAAAGCATGGCGCGGCAGTGTAGCAAGGGGGGAACGACGCCGCGCGGGGCCGGTTTCGTACACTCTCGGCAGTGATCACCGCCCTCGCGCGCCTTGCGCCGCCGCTCGCCGCGTTTCTCGCGATGGTGAGCTACGCTGCGCAGGAGGTCTCCGCCGCCTCGGCGGCCGAGACTTCGGCCCTTGCTTTCTACGCCACTGTGCTGCTCTTGGCGGTGGCGGCGCTGGCGCGGCCGGGCGCCGCGGAGGCGCTGCTCGGGAGCGTCCTGGCGGCGGCCGCCGTCTGGGTGCTGCCGCACGGGCCGCTGCGTGAGGGGACGGTGGCGGCGCTCGTCGTCGCGCTCTTCGCGATCGCGGCGGCGCGGCGGCTGGCGGCCGAGCGCGGCCGCGGCACCCTGCGGCTCGACGTGGCGCTGCCGCTGGCGCTCGGCGCCCAGGCGCTGCTGCGCAGCGTCGTGCTCCTGCCGCCGCAGCTCGGCGACCTCGGCTGGCGGACGCCGGTCATCCTGCTCGTGCTGCCGGCGGCGGCGGCGGCGGCCATGACCGCGATCGCGCGGCGGCTGGGGACGGCGCCGGCGCTGCTGGCCGGCGGCGTCGCCGCCCTCGCCGGGCCGGGGTGGAACGTCAAGACGACGCTCGCTCTCCTCGCCGTCGCGGCGGCGGCGCTGCTGCTGCCGCGCCGCTGGCTGCCGCCGGCCCGCTTCCCCGCCGGGCGCCGGCCCGCGCTGCGGGCGCTCGGCGCGGCCGTCGCCGCGCTCCTCGTCGTCGCGGCCCTGCTCGCCGCGCCGCCCTGGCTGCGCGCCGAGCCGGCCGCGGCGCTCCTCCGCGTCCCCGCCCTGCCGCGCCCCTCCGCCGCGCCGCTGCCGGGCGACGTGACGCTCGCCGCCGCGAGCCCGGTCTGGGAGGCGGCCCTCCCGCCCGCGAGGTTCCGCGCCCGCACCGTCGTCCTCGACTCGACCCTCGCCAACTCGGCGCCCCTGCCGCGCGGCGCGCGCGTCGCCACCGTCACGCTGCGCGACCTCGCCGGCTCCCTGCACGGCTTTCCTGTGCGCGCCGGCATCGATACCGGCGAGTGGGCCGCCGGCCGGGCGGACGTCGCGGCGGGACTCCGCGCCGGCGCGCCGGAGCCCTGGCTCTCCTGGGTCGTCGGCGACTACATGGCCCGGCGCTACCGCGCGCGGTGGACGTTCCCGGTCGCGGTCGCTCCGACCTCCCTGCGGATTGAGCGCGACCCGGCGCTGCCGCCGGAGGTGATCCTGTCGATTCATCACTTGGAGCTGCGCCCCTGACCTCTCTCCTGCCGCTGGCGCCCGGCGATCCGTTCCGCGGCACCCTCGTCCTCCTCCCGTTCCTCCTCGCCGGCTTCTACTGGCTGCAGCGCGCGGTGCGGGCGCGCGGCGGGCGCCGGCTGGCGCCCGCGGGGACGATCGGCGAGCTCGCCGCCCTCGCGCTCCTGGTCGCCGCTGCCCTGGCGCGCCCGCACCTCGGCCTCGCCGCCGCCGAGCCGGTGCTGGCCGCCGGCCTCGCGCTCGTCCTCGCCCACCGCGTCGCCCGCCAGCTCCTGGCGGCGCGGCCGCTGCTGGGGCGCGGCGAGTCGCCGCGCCGCCCGTCGCCGGTCTTCTTCGCCCTGCCGCTCCTCGCCTACCTCGCGCTCGTCCCCTGGTCAGCCGCGCGCCGCCAGCCGGACGGCGACGAGCCGTTCTACCTCCTCATCACCCACAGCCTGGTCCACGACCGCGACGCCGACCTGGCGAACGACTACGCCGGCGCGAGCTGGCGGGCGTTCATGGACCGGCCGCTCGAGCCGCAGCCCGGCGATCCGGTCGGCCCGCGCGGCCAGCGCTACTCGCGCCACAACGAGCTGCTGCCGATGGCGCTCGCTCCCGCCTACGCGGTCGGCGGGAAGCTCGGCGCGCTGGCGACGATGGCGGCCTTCGCCGCCGCCCTCGCCTGGACGACGCTGCGCCTCTCCCGCCACTACCTGCCGGGCCGGCCGGGAGCGGCCCTCGCCGCCTATGCGCTCGTCGCCTTCACCCCGCCGCTGCTGCTCTACGCGCACCAGGTCTGGGTCGAGGTGCCGGCGGCGCTGCTGGCGATGCTGGCGCTCGACCGCATCGGCAGCGCCGGCGGCCGCCCCTGGCGCCGCCGCGACTGGCTCGGCATCGGCCTGCCGATCCTCCTGCTGCCGCTGCTCAAGATCCGCTTCATGCTCGTCGCCCTACCGCTCCTCTTCCTCGCCGGGTGGCGCTCGGGGCGGCCGCGCGGGCCGGTGCTCGCGCTCGGTGCGCTGCTCGCCGCGGTCGGGGGCGGCATCCTCGTCTACAACCACTTCCATTTCGGCAACCCGCTCAAGATCCACACCCTGGACGAGCTGGAGCCGACGCGCTACGGCGCGCTCGACTACCTGCTCGGCGGGCTCGGTCTCTTCTTCGACGCCGGCTTCGGTCTCTTCGCCGCGGCGCCGCTCTGGCTCCTGCTACTGCCGGCGGCTGTCCTGCTCGCCCGCCGAGGCCGGCCGCTCCTCGCCGACCTCGCGGTGCTCGTCCTGCCCTACCTCCTCCTGGTGCTGCCGCGGCCGGAGTGGTACGGCGGCTGGTCGCCGCCCTTCCGCTACGCGCTGGTTGCGCTGCCGCTCCTGGGGATCGCGGCGGCCTCGCTCTTCGACCAACGCCGGCGCGCCGGCGCCCGCTTCCTCCTCGCCGGGCTGGGCGCGCTGACCCTGGTGCTGGCGCTCCTCTGGATCGCCGTCCCCGGCTGGACCTACAACTTCGCGCACGGCCGCACCTACCTGCTCGACCACCTCGGCGAGCGGCTCGGCGCCGACGTGGCGCGCCTCTTCCCCAGCTCGGTGCGGCCGCGCCCCGCCACCTGGCTCTGGCCGCTCGCGGCGGCGGTCGCCGTGCCGGCGCTCTGGGCCTGGCGCGGCAGTCGGCGGACGTCGAAGCTCGCCGGCGCCGCCGCCGGGGTCACCGCCCTCCTCCTCGCGACCGCCGCCCTGCCGCCCCTCGCCGCGCGCCTGCCGACGCGCACGGTGGAGATCGAGGACCCGCAGGTGGAGAAGAGCGGCGGCCACCTGTACCCCGAGCTCTGGGTGATCGAGCGCACCCGCTACCGCGGCGGCTGGGTGCTACGCGTCGGCGAGCGGCTGGCGGCGCCGGTCGTCCCCGGCGGCCGCCGCGCGCGCATCGCCCTCGACGCCGAGTTCATCCGCAACCAGCCGGTCCCCTTCGCGCTTGACGTGCGCGCCGGCGGCAAGCACCTAGCCACCTGGCGGCCGGCGCGCGCCCGCGTCCGCGAGCGGCTGGAGCTCGGGCCCTTCGACTGGCCGGCGGGGGAGCCGCTGGTGCTCGAAGCCTTCGGCCCGCACCCGCCGGGGCCGCTCAACGGCGTGCTGCTCGACCGGGTGGAGCTCGACTGGGTGGACTAGTGCCCCGTCATCCTGAGCGAAGCGAAGGATCTGGGCGGGGGAAAGCTACCGACCTCGTCGCGGTCGTCCCGACTCTCGGCGCAAGCCCCCACCTCGCCGAGTGCCTTATGGCGCTGCGGGGCCAAGAAGGAGTCGCTATCGAAGTCGTCCTCGTTGACCAGAGCGCGTCGGGTGTCGGGGAGGTCGCCGGCCTCGCGGATCGCGTCCTCCGCCCCGGCCGCAACCTCGGCTTTGCCGCCGGCACGAACCTCGGCTTGCAAGCCGCGGACGCCGCCGCGGAATGGCTCGCCACCGTCAACGACGATGCCGTCGTCGAGCCCGGCTGGGCCGCCTCCCTGATCGCCACCCTCACCCAGCAAGCCAACTCCGCGGCGGCGCAAGGCGTAAACGTGCGCCTAGACGACCCCGCCGTCGCCGACGGCTGGGGCCTTACCTGGAATCGCCGCTGGCAGGCCGTGCAGCTCGGCCACGGCAAGCCGCCGCCCCCCGCAGCCGACCCGCCACGCGAGGTCTTTGGCGTCTCGGCCACCGCCGCCGTCTACCGCCACGCCGCCCTCGCCGCCGTCGCCCTTCCGAACGGCGATGTGTTCGACTCCCGCCTCGGCTCCTGGTACGAGGACGCCGACCTCGCCTGCCGGCTGCGCGCCACCGGCTGGAGCGCACTGTCGGTGCCGGCGGCGCGGGCGCGCCACGCGGGCTCTGCGACCGGCGCGCGCGGCGCCGCCTCCGCGCGCCGCCGCTGGGTGGCGGTCTACGCCAACCGCCACTTGGTGCTCGCGCGCCTCCTCGGCGGCGGCTACTGGCCGCGCCTGCCGGCGCTCCTCGCCCGCGACCTCCTCGACCTCCTGCGCGCCGCCCTCGCCGCCGACCCGTCGCGCCTCGCCGGCATCCCCGCCGGCTGGCTGCGCGCCGCGCGGCGCCTCCCGGCCTTCGCGCGCCGCGGCCGCCCGGCGCCGCCGCTCGCCGAGGTCGAGCGGCTGCGGGTACGCTCTCGGGAGTGACGGAGCCACTCCTCAGCGGCGTCGTCGTCCACTGGCGCAACGAAGAGCACCTCGCCGAGCTGCTGGCCGCCTGGCCGCGCGACCCGCGCTTCGAGCTGATCGTCGTGGACAACGGCTCGGAACCGCCGCTCGCCGCCGCGGCGCCGGTGCGCCTTCTCGCCCCCGGCCGCAACCTCGGTTTCGCCGGCGGCGCCAACGCCGGGGTCGCGGCGGCTCGCGCGCCGCTCGTGCTGCTGCTCAACCCGGACGCGGTGCCCGAGCCGGGGGCGCTGGAGGCGCTGCTCGACGGCTTCGCCGCCCACCCGGAGGCCGCCGGCCTTGCGCCGCGCCTCGCCGGCCCGGACGGCACGCCGCAGCACGCCTGGCAGCTCCGCCGCCTCCCCGCCGCCCGCGAGGTCTTCCTCCAGGTCTTCCTCGTGCGGCCGCCGACCGGCGAGCGCCGCGAGCTGCCGGCCGGCGCGCCGGTCGAGCAACCGGCGGCGGCGGCCCTGGCGCTGCGGCGCGAAGCGCTCGCCGCGGCCGGCGGGCTCGACCCGGGCTTCCACCCCGCCTGGTTCGAGGACGTGGACCTCGCCCGCCGCCTGCGCGCCGCCGGCCTCTCCGTCCTCTACTGGCCGGCCGCGCGATTTCGCCACCACCTCGCCGGCACCCTCCCGCGCCTGGGCTACGGTCCCTTCCTCTGGATCTACAACCGGAACCTCGTGCGCTACCTCCGCAAGCACCACGGCCGCGCCTGGGCGGCGGCGGCGCGCGCCGCGCTGCCGCTCGGCATGGCGCTGCGGATCGCCTTGCTGCCGCTGCGCAAGCCGCGGCGCGCGGCGACCCGGCGGGAGGCCGCGCGCGGCCTCCTTGGCGTCGCCGCCGGCGCGCTCAGCGGCTGGCGCCGGCCGCGGCGGCTGGCGGCGGAGTGGGGTGAGCCGGGATGACAGCGCTCGTCGCCGTCTGCATCGTCACCCACGACTCAGCGGACGACCTCCCCGCTTGCCTCGCCGCCGTCGGCGCCCTCGACCACCGGCCGCTCGAGCTGGTGATCGTCGATTGCGCCAGCCGCGACGGCAGCCTCGAGCGGGCGCGGGCGACCGCGCCGGCCGGCATCCCGATCACCGCCGTCCAGCTCGCCGACAACCGCGGCTTCGCCGGCGGCATGAACGAGGCCCTGGCGCGCACCACTGCCCCCTTCGTCCTCACCCTCAACGCCGACGCCCGCCCGCGGCCGCCGTTCGTGAGCCGCCTCCTGGCGCGCCTCGACGCGCCGCTCCCGGGCGGCACCCGCGCCGCCGCCGCCGCCGGCCGCCTCCTCCGCCCCGCGGACGGGGGAGCGCCGCACCTCGACGCCTGCGGCATGCGCTTCTCCCCGGCCTGGCGCCACTTCGACCGCGGCTCGGGCGAGCCCGACCGCGGCCAGTACGCCCTCCCCGAGCGCGTCTTCGGCGCCACCGGCGCCGCTTCGCTCTTCCGCCGCGAGGCGCTCCTCGACGCGGCGGTGGACGGCGAGGTCTTCGACCCGCGCTTCCACTCCTTCCGCGAGGATGCCGAGCTCTGCTTCCGCCTGCGCGAGCGCGGCTGGGAGGTGCTCTACGAGCCGGAGGCCGTGGCCGAGCACCGCCGGCGGGTCCTCCCCGAGCGCCGCGCCGCGCTGCCGCCGGCCGTCAACCTCCACTCGCTCAAGAACCGCTACCTCCTCCGCCTCTACCACCAGACCGCCGGCAACTTCCTCTGGACCCTGCCGTTCACGCTGGCGCGCGACCTCCTCGCCTTCGGCTACGTCCTCTTCCGCGAGCGCTCGTCGCTGCCCGCCTACGCCTGGCTCTGGCGCCACCGGCGCGAGCTCCTCGCCCGGCGGCGCGCCATCCAGGCCCGACGTCGCACACCGTCGCGGGCGATCGACCGCTGGTTCCTGCGCGTGGGGGAGCCGCTGTGACCGCCGAGCGCCCTCTCCGCGTCGCCCTCCTCGGCAGCCGCGGCATCCCCGCGCGCTACGGCGGCTACGAGACGCTGATGGAGGAGCTCGCCGCCCGCCTCGCCGCGCGCGGCTTCGAGGTCACCGTCTACTGCCGCTCGCACACGACACCGCCGGGCCTTGCCCGCTACCGCGGCGCCGCGCTCGTCGTCCTGCCGACCGTGCGCACCAAGCACCTCGACACGCCGGTCCACACCTTCCTCTCCTGCCTCCACGCCGCCGGCCGCGGCTACGACGCGGCGCTCCTCGTCAACTCCGCCAACGCTCTCTTCGTGCCGCTCCTCCGCCTCGGCGGCGTGCCGGTCGCCCTCCACGTCGACGGCATCGAAAAGCGGCGCGCCAAGTGGGGTCCGCTCGGCCGCTTCGTCTACGCCGCCTCCGAGCGCCTCGCCTGCGTCCTGCCCGACACCCTCGTCACCGACGCCGAGGTCATCCGCCGCCACTACCTCGACCGCTACGGCGCCGACTCCGTCCCCATCGCCTACGGCGTCGACCCGCGCCCCCCGGCCGAAGAAGGCATCCTCGCCCGCCTCGGCCTCCGCCCGCGCGGCTACTTCCTCTACGTCAGCCGCTTCGAGCCCGAGAACAACCCCGACAAAGTCGCCGAGGCCTACCGCGCCGCCGGCGGCGACCTCCCCCTCGTCATGGTCGGCACCGCCCCCTACGCCGCCCCCTTCATCCGCTCCTTCACCGAAGGCGCCGACCCCCGCATCCAGTTCCCCGGCCCCATTTACGGAGACGGCTACCGCGAGCTCCTCACGAACGCCCTCGCCTACATCCACGCCACCGAAGTAGGCGGCACCCACCCCGCCCTAGTCGAAGCCATGGGCTACGGCAACTGCGTCCTGGTCAACGACACCCCCGAAAACCGCGAGGTGGCCGGCGAAGCCGCGATCTACTTCCAAGCCCACGATCCCGCCACCCTCACCGCCGCCCTGGACCGCGTCCGCACCGACCCCACCACCGCCCGCGCGCTCGGCGCCCAAGCCGCCGCCCGCGCCGCCGCCCTCTACAACTGGGACCGAGTCACCGACCAGTACGCCGCACTCTTCCGCCGCTTGGCCCCCCGGGCACCACGGTAGCGGGGTAGGCGGGGTGCTCCGCCGGGGAGCTCTTCGCAAGCGCCGGCAACGCCCGCCGCAGTCCTCATCCGACCAAGCGCGCAGCGAAGCGCAGGCGCGCGCCACCCTCCAAAGTCCACAAAGCGCGCGCCGGTCCCCGGCGGAGCACCCCGCCTACCCCGCGGTGGCCACGCGACTCGCCGGCCCCGCCCCCCCGCCCCCCAAACGCCCAGACCGACAAATACGTTAGAATCAATACAGTGAGAGTGGCTGCAGTAGGCCCCTGATTTAACTTTCATGCTGAAAGAGCGAGCCCGGATCCTCACGGTCGGCATCTTCCTGCTCGACCTGTCCCTAGTCGCCGCCGCCTTCCTCCTCTCCTGGCTCCTCCGCAACGGCCCCCTCCCCTCCTGGGCCCCCGGCACCTTCCCCAGCCGCCTCTACCCCCTCTCCGAGTACCTGACCCTCCTCCCCCTGGCCCTGGCCATCTGGGGCGTCCTCCTCCTCTCCTCGGGCCGCTACCGCTCGCACCGCACCGTCCCCCTCCTCGACGAGGCCCTCGCCGTCATCCGCGTCTGCGTCCTCGGCGCCGCCCTGTTCACCCTGAGCCTCTACGTCGGCCGCTTCGACGAGCGGCTCCTCGGCGACCGCATCAGCCGCTTCTGGGTCCTCCTCTTCGCCGTCTTCTCCTGCCTCTTCCTGCTCACCGAGAAGCTGGCGATCCGCCTCACCTCGCGCTACGTCCGCTTCCGCGGCCTCAACTACCGCACCGTGCTCATCGTCGGCACCAACGAGACCGCGCTCGAGATCGCCGAGTCCATCCAGGCCCACCGCTTCTGGGGCTTCCGCGTCCTCGGCTTCGTCGGCAGCGGCCCGCCGCCGGGGGACTCCTGGCGCGGCCGCTTCGCGGTCCTCGGCGACCTCGACGACATCCCGCGCATCGTCGAGCAGCACGTCGTCGACGACGTCATCTTCGCCGTCAACCGCCGCGACCTCGACCTCCTCGAGGACCTCTTCCTCTCGCTCCAGGAGCAGGGTATCCGCACCCGCTTCGCCATGAACCTCTTCCCCAACGCACGGGCGAAGATGGAGCTCGAAGAGCTGGACGGCATGCCGCTCCTCTCCTTCTCGACCACCCCGACCGGCGTCCTCCAGCTCATGGGCAAGCGCGCCCTCGACGTGGCGGTCTCGGCGCTCATCCTCGCCCTCGCCGCGCCGGTGGTGCTGACGATCGCCCTGGTCATCAAGCTGACCTCGGGGGGCAACGTCCTCTTCCGCCAGACCCGTTGCGGCCTCAACGGCCGCTCCTTCACCCTCTACAAGTTCCGCACGATGGTCGAGGGCGCCGAGGAGCGGCGGCGCGAGCTGCTGCACTTGAACGAGATGAACGGCCCGGTCTTCAAGCTGCGCAGCGACCCCCGGGTCACCGCCTTCGGCCGCTTCCTGCGCAAGTTCAGCCTCGACGAGCTGCCGCAGCTCTGGAACGTGCTGCGCGGCGACATGAGCCTGGTGGGGCCGCGCCCGCCGATCCCCGAGGAGGTGGCCCGCTACCAGCGCTGGCAGCGGCGGCGGCTGGCGATGAAACCGGGTCTCACCTGCCTCTGGCAGATCAGCGGGCGGAACAACCTCGACTTCGACCGCTGGATCGAGCTGGACCTGCAGTACATCGACTCCTGGACGCCGCTCCTCGACCTCAAGATCCTGCTCAAGACGATCCCGGTCGTGCTCTCCGGGAAGGGCGCTTCCTAGCCCTCCGCCCAGTCTCTGGGCTTCAGGAACACCTCGTAGAGCCGGGCCTCCGGCGTCCCCGGCTCGGGCTGCCAGTCGTAGCGCCAGCGCACCAGGGGCGGCAGCGACATGAGGATCGACTCCGTCCGCCCGCCCGATTGCAGGCCGAAGAGCGTGCCGCGGTCGTAGAGCAGGTTGAACTCGACGTAGCGCCCGCGGCGGTAGAGCTGGAAGTCGCGCTCGCGCTCGCCCCAGGGGGTGTCGCGCCGCCGGCGCAGGATCGGCAGGTAGGCGTCGAGGAAGCCTTCGCCGACGGCGCGCGCGAAGGCGAAGCAGCGCTCGAACCCCCAGGCGTCGAGGTCGTCGAAGAAGAGGCCGCCGACGCCGCGCGGCTCGCCGCGGTGGCGGAGGACGAAGTACTCGTCGCACCAGCGCTTGAAGCGCGGGTAGACGTCGTCGCCGAAGGGCGCGCAGAGGGCGCGCGCCGTGCGGTGCCAGTGCTCGGCGTCCTCCTCGAAGCCGTAGTAGGGCGTCAGGTCGAAGCCGCCGCCGAACCACCAGACCGGCGGCTCGTCCGGCTTCTCGGCGAGCAGGAAGCGGACGTTGGCGTGGGCCGTTGGGACGTAGGGGTTGCGCGGGTGGAGGACGAGCGAGAGCCCCAGCGCCCGGAAGCTCCGCCCGGCGAGCTGCGGGCGCTGCGCGGTGGCGGCGGCGGGGAGGGCGGCGCCGTGGACGTCCGAGACGTTGACGCCCGCCTTTTCGAAGACGCCCCCCTCGGCGAGGATTCGCGTCCGCCCGCCGCCCCCCTCCGCCCGCTCCCAGAGGTCCTCGGCGAACCGCCGGCCGCCGTCCTCGCTCTCCAGCGCGGCGCAGATGCGGTCCTGGAGGTCGAAGAGGCAGGCGCGGACGGCGGCGACGTCCTCGGGGCGCGGCACGGCGCGCGATCCTACCGCTCGGTCCAGTGCTCGAGTGGCAGCCCGAGCAGCGGGTAGCGCTCCCTGAGCGCTTCGAGCCGGCGGGCGGTGGCGGCGAGCGACTGCGGCCCGAGCGTCCGCTCCAGCTCACGCCGCCTGATCCCCAGCTCGCGGATCTCCCAGACGTAGAGCGCCGAGAGCAGCTCGCGCACCCGCGCCGGGTCGGTCGTCGGCCGCGGCGCGACGCCGTGATCGAGCAGGACGCGGCGGACGTCCTCGCGGTAGGTGAAGGGACCGAGGGGCACGGCCGCAGCGGCGCCCGGCTACGGCTCGGCGCGGCTCCAGGGCGGCGTGATGCCGTTGCTGCGCGCGTAGGCGATCGCCTGGCCGAGGTGCTCGTGAGCGTGCGAGAGGAGAGCGAGCAGCGCGTCGGCGCGCGTCATCTTGCGCCCGAAGAGCTCCACCTCCTGGCCGAGCGTCGCCGGGTCCGCGCCCTCGACCGCCTTGCGGGCGTGGGCGATCGAGTCCTTGAGCGCGGCGACCACCTTCGCCTTGTCGGTCTCCTTCTCCAGCTCCCGCGACAGGCCGGGCGGCGGCGCGACGCCGAGAGCGCTGGGCAGGTAGAAGTTGCCGCCGGCGACGTGCATGTAGACCTCGGAGACCGACCGCACCCCCTCGGCGGGGCGCCACGTGTACTTCTCGGCCGGCACGGCCTCGGCGAGCGCGACGAGCATGCCGGTGACGCGGTCCCAGTTGCGGAGGTAGGTGCCTTTGAGGTCGGGTGCGCCGGCCGGGGCAGCCGGGGCCGCCGCGGGCGTGTCGTGAGCGAAGAGCGGAGCGGCGGCGAGCGCGAGGGCGGCAAAGGCGAAAGCGGCGAGGTACCGCGGCGGTTTGGGCATGACGGGCTCCTGAGGAAGGTTCGCGGGCATTCTAGCCCCCGGCCGCCGCGCGGTCGGCGATCCAGAGGAGCTCGCCGTCCTCGGGGAGGATGAGGCGCGCCGGGGTTTGTTCGGGATCGCCTGCCGGCGCCCGCGCGGCGCGCAGGGCCGCGGCCTTCGCCGCCCCCGCCACCAGGAAGAGGAAGCAGCGCGCGCGGTTGAAGACCGGCACCGTGAGAGTGAGCCGCCAGGCCGCGAGCTTCTCGACCCAGACCGCCACCGCCAGCCGCTCCCGCTCGGCGAGCGCGGCGCTGCCCGGGAAGAGCGAGGCGGTGTGCCCGTCCTCGCCGAGGCCCATGAGGACCAGGTCGAAGCGCGGCGGCTCGCCGGCGGCCAAGCCGAAGACCTCGCGCAGCGTCGCCTCGTAGGCCGCCGCTGCCTCCTCGGGGGGCAGCTCGGTGGGCCAGCGGTGGAGGTTCTCGGGCGGCGCCGGCACCCGCGAGAGCATCGCCTCCCAGCTCATCCCGAAGTTGCTCTCGGGGTGGTCGGGCGGGACGTACCGCTCGTCCCCCCAGAAGAACCGCGTCCGCTCCCAGGGGAAGGCGCCGCGCAGCGCGGGCTCCTCGGCCAGCAGCTCGTAGAGCCGCCGCGGCGTGCTGCCGCCCGAGAGCACCCACGAGAAGGCGCCGCGCGCCGCGACCGCCGCCGCGGCGCGCGCGACGATCTCCGCGGCCGCCGCCCGCGCCGCCTCCTCGGCGTCGGCGGCGACCCGCAGCGCACCCGCTACGCCTTCGGCTCCCACATCCGCCAGTGCCGCCCGTCGCGCGCCATCAGCTCGTCCGCCTCCGGCGGCCCCCAGGAGCCGGCGGGGTAGTCGGGGAAGTCGCGCGGCGGCAGCGCCTCCCAGACGTCGAGCACCGGCGTCAGGATGCTCCAGGCCACCTCGACCATGTCGGCGCGCTGGAAGAGCGTGCGGTCGCCGGTCATGCAGTCGTAGAGCAGCGTCTCGTAGCCGGTCGCGGGCTCGGTGCCGAAGTAGTCCGAGTAGCAGAACTCCATCTCGACGTTGCCGAGCCGCACCTCGGGGCCGGGCACCTTGGCGCCGAAGCGCAGCGCGATCCCCTCGTCCGGCTGGATGCGGACGACCAGGAGGTTGGCGCGCAGCCGCTCGACCGAGGTGCCGCGGAAGAGCTCGAACGGCGCGCGCTTGAACTCGATGGCGATCTCGGTGACGCGGCGGGGGAGGCGCTTGCCGGTGCGCAGGTAGAAGGGCACGCCGGCCCAGCGCCAGTTGTCGATGCCGAGCTTGAGCGCGACGAAGGTCGGCGTCGGCGAGCCCGGCGCCACGTCCGGCTCCTGCCGGTAGCCGGCCACGGGCTTGCCGTCGATTTCGCCCGGCCCGTACTGGCCGCGCACCGCGCAGTGCAGCACCGCCTCCGGCGCCAGCGGCGGCACGGCCTTCAGGATCTTCACCTTCTCGTCGCTCACCGCGTCGGCCTCGAAGGAGATCGGCGGCTCCATGGCGGTGATCGAGAGGAGCTGGAAGAGGTGGTTGGGCACCATGTCGCGCAGCGCCCCGGCCTCCTCGTAGTAGCGGCCGCGCCGCTCGACTCCCAGCTCCTCGGCCACCGTGATCTGCACGTGGTCGACGTAGCGCCGGTTCCAGATCGGCTCGAAGATGCCGTTGGCGAAGCGGAAGACGAGGAGGTTCTGGACCGTCTCTTTGCCCAGGTAGTGGTCGATGCGGTAGACCTGCGTCTCCGCGAGCACCTCGCGGATGGCGGCGTTGAGCGCCACGGCGCTCGGGTAGTCGCGGCCGAAGGGCTTTTCGATCACCACCCGCCGCCAGCCGTCGCGCTCGGCGAGGAGTCCGACCTTGCCCAGGCGCTTCAGGGTGGAGACGAAGAGGCTCGGCGGCACGGCGAGGTAGAGGAGGGCGTTGCCGCCGGTCTCGTGGGCGGCGTCGAGGACGGCGAGGCGCGCGGCGAGCTCGCGGTAGGTCGCCGTCTCCTGGAGGTCGCCGCTCAGGTGGTGGAGGCGGCGGACGAGGTCCTCGCAGGCGGCGGTGTCGGTCGGCGGCGTCGCGTGCTCCCGCAGGGCGCGGCGCATCTCCTCGCGGTAGGCCTCGTCCGACTGATCGTGGCTGCTCACCCCCAGCACGGCGAAGCGCTCGGGGAGAAGGCCTTCCTCGGCGAGGTTCAGGAGGGCGGGGAGGAGCTTCCGCCGCGTCAGATCGCCGGTGCCGCCGAAGATGACCAGGACGCAGGGGTCGGCGGGGCGGGGAGTGTCCACGCGGCTCAGTCCTTGGCCGGCGGCGCGGCGGCGGGGGGCGGCGGCGCTTCGGCGTGCCCGCCGAACTGGGCGCGCAGCGCCGACAGCAGCTTGTCGGCGAAGCCGCCGTCGCGTCGGGAGCGGAAGCGGGCGAAGAGGGAGGCGGCGAGGACGGTGGCGGGGACGCCCTCCTCGATCGCCGTCTCGATCGTCCAGCGCCCTTCGCCGGAGTCCTGGACGCGGCCGGCGAAGCCCGCCAGCTCGGGGTCCTCGTGGAGGGCGCGGGCCGCGAGGTCGAGGAGCCAGGAGCCGACGACGCTGCCGCGCCGCCAGAGCTCGGCGATCTCGGGGAGGTCGAAGTCGTAGCGGCGCTCGGCGGGGAGGTGCTCGGCGGCGGCGCCGCGCAGCAGGTCGAAGCCCTCGGCGTAGGCCTGCATGAGGCCGTACTCGATGCCGTTGTGGACCATCTTGACGAAGTGCCCGGCGCCGGCCGGCCCGCAGTGGAGGAACCCTTCCTCGGCGGTCGAGCGGCCCTCCTCGCGGCCGGAGGTCGGCGGCGCCGCGGCGCGGCCGGGCGCGAGCGTCCGGAAGAGCGGCTCGAGGCGGGCGACGGCGGGCCCCGGGCCGCCGATCATCAGGCAATAGCCGCGCTCCCGCCCCCAGACGCCGCCGCTGGTGCCGACGTCGAGGTAGTCGAGGCCGCGGGCGCCGAGCTCCTTGGCGCGCCGCACGTCGTCCTTGAAGTGGGAGTTGCCGCCGTCGAGGAGCGCGTCGCCGGCGGCGAGCAGGTCGGCGAGCGTCGCGAGGGTGGATTCGGTCGGCGCCCCAGCCGGCAGCATCAGCCAAACCGCCCGCGGCGGCGCCAGCTTCTCAACCAGCTCCGCCAGCGACCCCGCCCCCACCGCCCCCTCGGCGGCATGCGCCGCGACCACCGAGGCGTCGCGGTCCCACACCACGCACTCGTGCCCCCCGGCCAGCAACCGCCGCACCATCCCCCCGCCCATCCGCCCCAACCCGACCATCCCTAGCTGCATCGTCTTGCCAATCCTCCTTTGCCATTGCCATTGTAGAATGGCAGCAAGCGGGAGGCCAGGGTGGAGACGACACTAGACAAGTTCGGAAGAGTCGTTCTGCCGAAACAGGTGCGGGACAGCCTCGGGCTCGAGGCCGGCTCGGTCCTGCGCATCGAGCAAGCTCCGGGGGAGATCCGTCTCACCCCTGTCGAGGAGAAGCCCTCCTTGGTCTGGCGAGATGGTCTCCTCGTGTTCGTCGGCGAGATCGAGGGCGACCTCGACGACGCGGTTCGGCGGCAGCGCGAAGAGCGCCTCAAGAAGCTCGTTCGGGGCTGACGCCTTGAAGGTGCTGTTCGACACCTCGGTGATCGTGGCCGCCTTGGTTGCCGGGCACGTCCACCATGCCCGGGCCTCCGCGTGGCTGCGCCGGGCCCACTCCCCCGAGCTGCAGCTCGTCGTGGCGACGCACACCCTCGCCGAGCTCTACTCCGTGCTCAGCGCTCTACCCTCGCGGCCGCGCATCTCGCCGCGAGAAGCCCTCTCTCTGATCGAGGAGAACGTCGAGCGGCACGCGCGCCTGGTGTCGCTCTCCGAGGCCGACTACCTGGCCACCTTGCGCGACCTCGCCGCGCGCTCACTGGCGGGCGGAGTGGTCTTCGACGCCCTGCTGGTTCGCGCGGCGCGCAACGCGGAGGTGGATCGGCTGCTGACGCTGAACCTGAGCGACTTCCGCAGGATCTGGCCCGAAGGGGAAGGGATTCTGATCGAGCCCTGAAACGAGCCGCTACTCCCCCTCCGCCCGGATCGGGAACAGTTCCGCCTGCCGCTGGTCTTGGGGGGAGATGGGGACGCGGTAGTCGCCGGTCCAGCAGGCGGTGCAGTAGCTGTCCTTGGGGCCGGAGACGGCGGCGAGCATGCCTTCCAGCGACAGGTACCCCAGGCTGTCGGCTTCGATGAACTCGCGAATGCCCTCGACGTCGTGGCTCGCGGCGATCAGCTCGGCGCGGGTGGGAGTGTCGATGCCGTAGCGGCAGGGCCACTGCGTCGGCGGCGCCGAGATCCGCACGTGCACCTCGGCGGCGCCGGCCTCGCGCACCATGTGCACGATCTTTTTCGACGTCGTGCCGCGCACGATCGAGTCGTCCACCAGCACCACGCGCCGGCCGGCGATCAGCTCGCGCACCGGGTTGAGCTTGATCTTCACCCCGAAGTTCCGGATCGACTGCTTGGGCTCGATGAACGTCCGCCCGACGTAGTGGTTGCGGATCAGCCCGAACTCCAGCGGCAGCCCCGACTCGCGGCTGTAGCCGAGCGCGGCGAAGAGGCCGCTGTCCGGCACCGGCACCACGACGTCGGCCGCCGCCGGCGCCTCGCGCGCCAGCTGCGCCCCCATCTTCAGGCGCGCGTGCGACACCGAGTCGCCGAAGACCGTGCTGTCCGGGCGCGCGAAGTAGACGTGCTCGAAGATGCAGCGGCTCGCCTCGACCGCCTGCGGCAGGCGGAAGCTCGCCGTCTCCCCGCCCCGCGCCACCACCACCTCGCCCAGCTCCAGCTCGCGCACCGGCCGTGCTTCCAGCAGATCGAAGGCGCAGCTCTCCGAGGCGAAGCAGGGCGCGCCGCCCAGGTCGCCGAGGACCAGCGGCCGGAAGCCGTGCGGGTCGCGCGCCGCGATCAGCCCCTCCTGGGTCGCCAGGAGCAGCGAATAGGCACCCCGCACCTCGGAGAGCGCGGTCATCAACGACTCCACGATCTCGAGCCGCGGGCTGCGCGCCATCAGGTGCAGGATCACCTCGGTGTCGCTCGTCGTCTGGAAGATCGAGCCCTCGCGCTCCAGCCGCCGGCGGATCTCGACCGCGTTCGTCAGGTTGCCGTTGTGGACGATGCCGATCGGCCCCATCGAGGTCTTGACCACGATCGGCTGCGCGTTGGCGAGGACGCTGGTGCCGGCGGTGGAGTAGCGGGTGTGGCCGATCGCCCGCCGCCCGGGGAGGCGCGCGATGACCTTCTCGCGGAAGATGTCGGCGACGTGCCCCATACCGCGCTCGACGTGGAGCTGCGCGCCGTCCCAGGAGACGATGCCGGCGCTCTCCTGGCCCCGGTGCTGGAGCGCGTAGAGCCCCAGGTAGGCGAGGTTCGCCGCGTCGTCGCTGCCTTCGATGCCAAAGATGCCGCACATGGCGAGGTCTAGAACGGCCCGGCGGCCGCCTTCATTCTAGGCGCGCCGGTGATATCCTGGGGTCTCCCGTTCCATCGTCGTTCCGGCGCAGCGCGAAGGAGGTGTCTCTCGTGGCGATCTCTCGGCTTGTCTCGTGGCGTCCCTGGTTCCTGTTGGGCGGCGTGCTCGTCGTCGCCGGCGGCCTGCAGCACCCGCGCGGCGGGGGGATGGCCGCGATGCTGGCGGACCCCGCCTGGGTCCCCTCGCACCTGCTGATCCTCGCCGGCTATGCCGCGCTGGCGGCCGGCCTCTTCCTCTTCGGCCGCTCCGCCGCGCTGCCCCCCGGCACGGCGCGCTGGACGCGGCTCTCCTTCTACGCCATGGTCCTGAGCGCCGCCGAGATGGTGCTCCACACGGCCGCCAGCGTGGACCACGGCAACCTCGTCGCGGGGCACGCCGCGCCGGTCTTCACGACCCACATCTGGTCCGCGACCGTGGTCCAGCCGATCCTCGGGCTGGCGATCGTCGGCTTCATCCTGGCGACGGCGCGCGAGCGGACGCTGGCCTCGCCGTGGATCGCCTGGCTGGGGATCGCCGGCGCGGTGGCGCACGGCGCCGCGCCGATCCTGGTCGTGGCGCTCGGCCTGGGGCAGTTCTGGATCCTCTTCCCGCTGGTGATGCTCCTGGCGCTCTGGTTCGCGGTGGCGGCCCTCTGGCCGGTCCGCGCCGGCGCGCGGATGGAATCCGCGGAGCTGGCGGAGGCTTAGGCGCGAAGGCTTTCGCGCCGGGCTGCGATCGCCGCTCACAGCCCGAGCGCCAGCGGCAGCGCCGTCGTCCAGATGCGGTGGAGGTCGGCGACCGGGGCGGTGAGGCGATCGCCGCCAGTCTGGAGGTCGAGCGCCTCGCCGCCGACCTCGCCGATCTCCTCGGCGGGCACGCCGGCCTCCTCGGCCGCCCGCAGCACCCGCTCCAGCGACGCCGGCTTGCAGGCCGCGATGGCCCGCGCCTGGGTCTCGGAGAAGAGGTCGGCGCCTTCGAGCCCCACCCGCAGGACGGCACCCAGCCCGCCGCCCATCGCCGCTTCGGCGAGCGCCACGGCGAGGCCGCCCTCCGAGAGGTCGTGGGCGGTGCTCAGGCAGCCGTCGGCGATGAGCTTGCGCAGCAGCCCCGCCAGCCGCGCCTCGGCGTCGAGGTCCACCGCCGGCGGCCGCCCCTGCTCGATGCCGTAGAGGAGGCGCAGGTAGGCCGAGCCGCCGTGCTCGCTCCGGTCGCGCCCCAGGAGCACCACCCGGTCGCCGGCGCGCCGGAACCAGGACGCCGGGACGTTGCCGAGCTTCTCGATCGTCCCCACCGCCGCCACGGTCGGCGTCGGGTGGATCGAGCGCCCCTCGGTCTCGTTGTAGAGCGAGACATTGCCCGAGACGACCGGCACGCCGAGCGCGCGGCAGGCCTCGGCCATGCCGCGCACCGCCTCGCGGAGCTGCCAGGAGACCTCGGAGTTCTCGGGGTTGCCGAAGTTGAGGCAGTCGGTGAGCCCCACGGGGTCGGCGCCGGCGCAAGCCAGGTTGCGCACCGCCTCGGCCACCGCCTGGGCGCCGCCGCGGCGCGGGTCGAGCGCGCAGTAGACCGGGTTGACGTCGGAGGTCAGCGCGAGGCCCGCGGGCGTGCCTTTCAGGAGCAGCACCGCCGCGTCGCCGCCCGGGCCCATGACGGTGTTGGTGCGCACCGAGGTGTCGTACTGCCGCCAGATCCACTCCTTGCTCGCCAGCTCGGGGGTCGCGAGGAGGCGCTCCAGCGCGGCGCGCAAGTCGTCCGGCGGCGGCACCTCGGGCGGGCGCTGGCGGGCGGCGAGGTCGGCCGGCTCGGCGGCCGGGCGGCGGTAGACCGGCGCCTCTTCGGTCAGCGGCCGCACCGGCATGTCGGCCACCGTCTCGCCGCGCCAGGAGAGGACGGCGCGGCCGTCGCCGGTGACCTCGCCGATCTTCGCCACCTCCAGGCCCCAGCGCTCGAAGATGCGCACCAGCGCCTCCTCGCGCCCGCGCTGCGCCACGACGACCATCCGCTCCTGCGACTCCGAGAGCATCATCTCGTAGGGCGTGAGCCCCGGCTCGCGCAGCGGCACGCGGTCGAGGTCGAGGCGGATGCCGGTGCCGCCGCGGCCGGCCATCTCGAAGGCCGAGCTGGTGAGCCCCGCGGCGCCCATGTCCTGGATCGCCACGATGGCGCCGGTGCGCATCGCTTCGAGGCAGGCTTCGAGGAGGACCTTCTCGGTGAACGGGTCGCCGACCTGCACCGTCGGCCGCTTCTGCTCCGATTCGGCGTCGAAGGCCTCGGAGGCCATCGTCGCGCCGTGGATTCCGTCGCGGCCGGTGCGGCTGCCGGTGTAGAGGATCGGGTTGCCGGGGCCGGTGGCGCGGGCCCGGAAGACGCGGTCGCGCCGCGCCACGCCGAGGGCGAAGGCGTTGACCAGGATGTTGCCGTTGTAGGAGCGGTGGAAGCCGGTCTCGCCGCCCACCGTCGGCACGCCGAAGCAGTTGCCGTAGTCGCCGATGCCGCGCACCACACCGTCGACGAGCGAGCGCATGCGCGGCGCGTCGAGCTCGCCGAAGCGCAGCGAGTCGAGGCAGGCGATGGGACGGGCGCCCATGGTGAAGACGTCGCGCAGGATGCCGCCGACGCCGGTCGCCGCCCCCTGGTAGGGCTCGATGTAGCTCGGGTGGTTGTGCGACTCCATCTTGAAGACCGCCACCCAGCCGTGGCCGATGTCGACGACGCCGGCGTTCTCCCCCGGCCCCTGGAGGACGCGCGGGCCCTGCGTCGGGAACTCCTTGAGATAGACCTTCGACGACTTGTACGAGCAGTGCTCCGACCAGAGGGCGGCGGCGATCCCCAGCTCGGTGTAGTTGGGGTCGCGCCCGAGGAGGCCTCGCAGGCGGTCGTACTCCTCGTCGGAGAGGCCGTGGTCGCGCGCCAGCTCCGGCGTCACCTCCGGCTCGGCGAGCGTGATCGGCATTACCTAGAAGCCCCCACCGCCACCGCGCTCTCGACCACCCCGGCCAGCAGCTCCAGCCCGTCGGCGTTGCCCAGCACCATCTCGGCGCAGCGCTCGGGGTGGGGCATCATGCCGAGGACGTTGCCGCGCACGTTGACGATGCCGGCGATCGCCCGCGCCGAGCCGTTGGGGTTCCACTCGTCGGAGCGCGCGCCGTCCGGCGCCACGTAGCGGAAGACCACCTGTCCGGCCGCCTCGAGCTGGTCGAGCGCCGCCGGGCCGTCCTCGTAGTTCCCCTCGCCGTGGGCGATCGGCATGCGCACGACCTGGCCTTGCTTGAAGCGGCGGGTGAAGGGGAGGTCGGTGCGCTCGACCTTGAGGTACACGTCGCGGCAGAGGAAGCGGAGGTCCTTGTTACGGCGCATGGCGCCGGGGAGGAGGCCGGCTTCGAGGAGCACCTGGAAGCCGTTGCAGATCCCGAGCACCAGCCCGCCCGCCTCGGCGTGCTTCTTGACCGCCGCCATGACCGGCGAGAGCGCGGCCAGGGCGCCGGCGCGCAGGTAGTCGCCGTAGGCGAAGCCGCCGGGCAGGACCACCAGCTCGCACCCCTTGACCGTCTCCTCCTGGTGCCAGAGGAAGACCGCCTCCTGCCCGAGGACGTGCTTGAGCACGTGGTAGACGTCGTGATCGCAGTTGCTGCCGGGGAAGACGACGACGCCGCTCTTCATGGGAACGGGTCTCCGACCGCCGCGGACGCGGGCGCGGCGGGCGTCAGCTCGACGGCGTACTCCTCGACGACGGTGTTGGCGAGGAGCTTCTCGCACATCCGGCGCAGCAGGCGCTCGGCCTCGGCCGGGTCGTCGGTCGAGAGGCGGATGTCGAAGCTCTTGCCGGCGCGCACGTCCTCGACGCCGTCAATCCCAATACGGGAGAGAGCGCTGCAGATCGCCTTGCCCTGCGGGTCCAGGATCTCGCGGCGCGGGTAGACCGTGACTCGTGCCTTCAAAGCTCACCTCCATCCAGGGGGTGGGACGGGCTTGGCAGGTGATCTCCACCCGGGCGCGGGAGCCGGCGCGCGCCAGCGCCTCCGAGACCACCGCCGCCGCCAGCGCCGGCAGGTTGTTGGTGCGCGACAGGTGGTAGGGCGCGACCCAGCGCAGCCGGTCGCAGAGCAGCTCCGGCAGGCCGTCCGCCGCGTCGCCGTTCGACAGGTGCCCGTGGCGGCCGGCGACGCGCTGCTTGAGCGGCCAGGGGTAGGGGCCGTTGCGCAGCATGTCGAGGTCGTGGTTGGTCTCGAGGAGCAGGACGTCGAGGTCGCGCAGCCGCCCCCAGGCGAGCTGGCTGCGGGTGCCGAGGTCGGCGACCAGGCCGACACGGCAGCCGTCGCCGTCCTCGACGACGATCCCGATCGGCTCGCGCGCGTCGTGCGGCACGGCGAAGGCCTCGAGCCGGAAGCCGGCGGCCTCGCACGGCTCGCCGGAGCGGATGACGACGACCGGCCGCTCGGGGTCGTCGTCGGGGAGCGGGGCGCCCTGGAGAGTGCCGGCGGTGGCGTAGACCGGCAGGCCGTGGCGGGCGGCGAAGCGCTCGGCGCCGCGGGCGTGATCGACGTGCTCGTGGGTGAGGACCAGGGCGTGGAGATCGGAGCCGGCGAGGCCGACCAGCTCGAGCCGCCGCTCCAGCTCGCGGCAGGAGAAGCCGGCGTCGATCAGGATGCGCCGCCCGCCGCTCCCTTCGACCACCACGGCGTTGCCGCCGCTCCCCGACCCGAGCACCGCTACACGCATGGCGGGGACGGCAAGTGCCTGGGGCGGTGGCGCGGCATGAGAGGTGGCGCGGGGGCCTCGCTTCGGAGACGCCAAGGGTAGCACCGGCCGGGCGTGATGTCACTGCACCCCTTGTGGGCAGGGCGGGGCCTGGCCACAAGGGGTGGTAGACTTCGGCCGATCCATGAGCGCCAAGGATCTCCAGAACTTCCGCTACCTGCTGGTTCGGCTCGTCAACGCCGAGCGCTGGCCGCAGCGGCGGCTGGAGGGGCGCCTCGGCCTCGGGCACAAGAACCTCCAGAAGCTCCTCGACGGCACGATGGAGGTGCGGCTGCGCCACATCCTGGCGGTCGCCGAATGGCTCGGCGTCCGCCCGGGCGAGCTCGTCGACCTCGGCTGCCCCGAGACCGCCGCCGCCGCCCGCCGCAAGGTTCACGATGTCCTGGCGCCGGGCCGCGAGGCCATCGAAGCGGGCATCGCCCAGAAGGGGGCGGGGGAAGCGGGGGGCGACCTGGAGGCGATGATCGCGAAGGTCGTCCGCCAGGTCATCGAGCAGCGCGGGCCGGGGCGAGGCGAAGAACCCCCGGGCGGCGAGCCCGAGTAAACCCCCTGCGGCCGCGGGAGAACGTCCCGGTCCGAAAACACTCCGCCCCGGTCCGAAGGGAACACACCCCGCAGCCTTCCCCAAGGGGGGACGGTCCGAAGTTGGACCGGGAAAGCGGCCCGGGCGATGGTTTTGGTCCGAAAATCTTCCGATTCGGTCCGATTTTGTGACGGGAACGGCCCGCGGGCGGCTTCCCTCGTGTCCGAAACAGTCGCCCTCGCTCCGAGAACGTGACCTCCCGTCCTGAGATCGGACGGTACGGTCCGATTCCCCTATGATACGGTCCGAAAGTAGGACAACACGGTCCGATTTTCTACCAACTTCTCTGCGCCAACACGGTTGTCCGTCTCGTTTTGGTACTTCTCGGTCCGAAAGTAGTACCGATAATGACTGGCGGAGCCCAAGACGCCTTGCCGAACCGGCGTCCACCTGCCGCGAGCGGGTGAAACGGTCCGAAACCAGGACGATACGGTCCGAAGATGGAGAAACTCGGTCCGAAGATCGTCCAATCCCGTCCGAAAACTTCTGCCCGCCTCGTGGGGGACCTCTCAGCGGTCCGAAAGGTGTCCCACCCGGTCCGCTCCCTTTCCGAACGGGAACGGAACGCCTAAATCGTTGCAAATACGCCACCTGCGCCCTGAAATGATAGAGTCCAGGCATGGCACCGAGGCACGGCTTCCCGGCCGCGAGCCAACGCCGTTTCCCGCTGGACACTCCCGAAGACGAGCTGATCGCGCAGCAGGTCGAGGATGCCCAGGCCGCGACGCCGGCCCAGAGGATGGCCGCCGCCATCTCACTCCTCGACGCCGTCTACCGCCTCTGGCAGACCCGAGGGCTCGCCGATGACCGCGGACTTTGCCGATTTCCTGGCTGCGTCCAGGAACGAAGGCCTGGTCTTCTCCGTCTTCCCCAGCCGCGCAGCGCGTAGGTGGGTGCTCTGGCTTGGGGTTCAGGCTCCGCCAGTTCCTTGGCTCGGCCGATTGCTTCCAACCTCGGGCTTGCTCCAGACAGCAGCCCCCTTCCCCAGAACACCCCCAAGGCGCTGCTAGACTCGCGGCCCCAAAGGGGACCTGAGCACCTCCCACATGCCTATCGACCCACGACCGGGATCGCACCGAAGCCCCGTGGCATAAAATAGACGGACCAACGAAAGAGGGATAGCTCTCACTATGGCCACATTCAGCCAAGCCGGCCCAGTCACGTTCGAGGCTGCGCAGGCGATGGTCGCCAGCGACGCGTCACTCCGTGCCGCGCTCGACCGCGTCAGCCAACTCGACTTCACCTTGCTCAAGCGGAAGCTGATCGAAGAGCATGGCTGGACGTCCGAGCTTTGTGAGGACGTTGAGTTGCTCTACCGCCAGTTTCTGGCGTTGAACGCCCGTTACCCGGACCAGAAGATCTGTCCCACCGGACCCATCGACACATTCTGGCACGCCCACATCCTGGATACGCGTGCTTACGCTCGTGATTGCGACCTCGTTTTCGGCTATTACTTGCATCATTTCCCCTACTTCGGCATGCGTGGACCCGACGACCAGGCTGCGCTTGAGGAGGCGTTCCGCAAGTCTGTCGAGATGTTCATCATTCATTTCGGCATCGATCCAACCGGCGGAGACATCCTGGCACGCGGCTGTTCGTCACAGCGATGCCCCTGAAGGATGCCGAGCTCGAGCGCACAGCCTTCTTTGGCGATCCCGCGCTCGACAACGATCTACCGAGGGTCAACAAAGCATTCTGGTCCTCGTTGATCAGACACATTGAGCGGGACTGCGACTCACCTCCGCGCGTAATCCTTGACATCGGGTGTCACGCTGGTGGTCTCCTCCATGAGCTGAGCCGCCGATTTGCTCCCATCGAGCTGCTTGGGATCGAGCCTCTCGCCGCGCTTCGCGTGGCCGCTTCCAGGCGGCTCGACGGCGCCGCCGCAACCGTGAGGCTTCTCGATACATTGGAGTGGGAGCTAATTCCAACTGGCACCATCGAGCTGATTACCAGCCATGAAGTTCTGTACCTCGAACCTGACGTGCGCGACCTCATGAAGCGTATACGCAGAGTTCTCGCGCCTGGCGGCGCCGCCTATGTAGTACTTGGTTGTCACGCCGAGAACCCTTTATGGCATATTTGGAAGACGAAATTGATCGCAGCCGGACAGCGCGTGTATGACCACATGCCAGTCGAAATCATGGAGGCCGCGTCATCTGCGGGTCTCTTGCCCTCAGTGCAGCCACTTCGATGTTCGGGGTGGGTGACGTACGACCCACTTCGAGCGGACTTTCGATACCCTGATGTGCGAACGATGTTTGACCACCACTTTCGGTACAAGCTGATCTTCCGCTTGCGTATCGCCCATGACCGCACAGCCACTTCCTGAAGAGACAGTCGATCCATCGCTCAAGCAGGGCATTGACGCGGTGGCGAGGTCGTTCGTCTCCGTCGAGGCGGCAGAAGTGACGGCGTTAGCAGGCGATATTGCTGCGCCCCTGAGTGGCAATCAGCATTGGAGCGCCTTCTGCGGCCTCGTGAGCGCGACGATCCATCGTCGCGGCTACGTTGTGGTGCGCGGCCTCGAGGCCGACGAGGGACGGTCATTGCTGATCGTCAGTACCGCTCTGGGCGCTGCCTTCAGCGAGTACCAATCACGACGGATTGTGAAGCGCTTCCGGATGTCGCCGTGGACGACTGAACTCTCGCATACGATGCGCGCCGGCGACTTCCATACTGACGGCAATGTCTCGATAATTCCGCCGGTCGGCACAGCGATGCAGTGCGAGCGTGAAGACCCAGGTGGCCCTGAATACGCGGGTCAGCGTGTCGCGTATTTGCCGGAGCTTCTGAAGCGTCTCGCGTCCGGGACGAGCGAGGACACCAGGGCGTTGGCGTTCTTGACGGAAGCCGAAGCTGCGATGGCCCATGAGCGCTCGCCTGAGGTCTGGCGAGGACGTCTCGTTCAGAACGACATGATCAGGTACCATCCCCACAGCCTTCGCGTCGCTCGCAAGCGGCTCAACAAGGAATCCCGAGAGCTCGAATCGCTAATCGCCGCAATTCACCGTGCCGCGATGGCAGTTTCCGTGCCGTTTCATACCCGTGCGGGCGACATATTGCTCGTATCGAACCGAACTGCGTTGCACTACCGCGGCGCGTGCTCTGTACGATTTACTCGGTTCCCGACAGAGTTTGACTCGCGTTCGCTACTTGTTCTGCATCTGAAGGAACATGCGGCGTGAGCAAGGCCCGTTTGGCGAGGTCGTCGTCCATCGAGGTCGTCGGCGCCGACGCCAACAATCTCAAGAACGTCGACGTCACGTTTCCTTTGAAGCGGATCTCCGTCGTGACTGGCGTCTCCGGTTCTGGCAAGAGCTCGTTGTTGGCCGATACCCTCGCGGCTGAAGGGAGTCGGCGGACGCGGCTATTCCTGGGCATATCGCAGCAGGAGCTCGAACGCGACGACGTCAAGGCATTCATCGGCGCGCTCCCTCCGACGATTCTCGTCGGCCAGCGCGGCTTCCGGCCCAGTGTGCGCACGACGGTTGGGACCGGAACCGGCTTTTTATCCGTTCTTCGCCGGCTTTTTGTCCTCGCTTCGGTTCCCTATTCCGAGCGCGCGAAGGAAAACGTGCCGCCGCCGTCGCCCGAGTCGTATGCCGGCTGGATCTCGAAGTACTACCGCGGACCGGCAGAGATCTGGGCCTCGCCCATTCGACAGGACCGGACGGACGGCGTTGCCGCCGTCAAGCGCCTGGCGTCGCATGGCATCCAGCAAATCATTATCCGTAGCGAAACGGATCCCCCACGGCTACGTGAGACCGGTCGTGCAGTCGAGGCGTCGAAGTTCAGAGGTTTGAATCCGACCGTTGCACACACTATTGAAACGCTTGTCGGCACGATCGAAGTTCGTGGACCTGCGCAATCGTCACAGTTGCGCGAAGTGCTCACGCGCGCGTTTAGCGCCGCCAACGGTTCCGTGGTCGTTACGCTTCCGGCCGCAGTCGATCCCGATCTCGCCGGTCCCTTTGGTCCGCGGCTCGATTCCAAAAGGCACTGGGTACATCCCGAGGCTCCTGAGGTCTTCGCTCGGCCGTCGCCACATCTCTTGTCCTTCAACGCTCCGGAGCATGAGGAGAGTGGCGCCTGTCGCACGTGCGGCGGTACGGGCATCGGGAGGCGACTCCGAGAAGCAGTGCTCATTGCCCACCCGGAACGCTCGATGAGGGCTGGCGCATTCGCGCTCTGGACAGACAAGAACTACAAGTACGTGAATGTGCAGCACGAGACGATCGAGGGCCTTCGTGGAATGCACGGCTTCGCCCCCGACGTGCCGTGGTCGAAGCTGCCCGCGTCGGCGCGCGCACTCGTCCTGAACGGAAGCGGCGACGAACTCATCTTCGACCGGGACCGCAGCGGGAGGAAATTTGGCGCGGCGCGCCCGTTTGCAGGCTTCCGGAGGATCATTCTCGAAAAGTCGGCTGGCGGGACCAAGGCTGCGGATCAACTTGCCACCTATGTGGATGACGGCGCCTGCGATGCGTGCGGAGGCACGCGCTGGTCGTTTCAGGCCCGAGCTTTGCGTGTCGGGGGTCACGGAATTGCCGAGATCCTCGGCATGACATTCACCGAGGTAGAGGCGCTCGCTGCAGTGCGCGGAGAGTTCGCGCGAGTCGTGCCGTCCAAGGCGCGCTCGCTGGTTGAGGCCATCCGCCGTCACGCGCATTCCATCGTATCCGTCGGTCTCGGGTATCTCACCGGCGACCGGGGGATGCTCGACGTCAGCGAAGGCGAGAGCCGCAGAACCCGCCTAGCTCGTGTGCTGGACGCGGGCGAGAGAGGTCTCTGTCTTCTGCTCGACGAGCCGGCGCGCGGACTTCATGAATTCGATCTTTCGCGGTTGGCGCTTGCGTTGAAGCGTCTGCGTGGCCAGCACACCCTAATCCTCAATGAGCATCGCGAGCGACTTTGGGACTCGGCCGATTGGCTCGTTGAGATCGGCCCACTTGCGGGTGCGGCGGGAGGCGAGATCACGTACGCTGGAACCCGTCACAAGCACCCTCAGAACGAGCAGGGGCCGCTGCGTACACCACTGTCGTTTGCCTCAAATCAACCGAGGGTCAGGATTTGGGGTGCTTCGATCCATAACGTCGAGAATGTTGACTGTGAGATTCCGCTCGGCCGGCTCACATGTATTAGCGGCGTGTCCGGGTCAGGGAAGTCGAGCTTCGTTCGCGGCGTGCTCGCCCCTGCGTTGCTCGAGTCCGTCGGTGGCGTGCCCTCGGATTTTTCTCTCCGTCGCGGCCGGTGGCGTGCGATTGATGGGACCGACTCGATTAGCGAGGTCGTTGCGCTAGATCAAACGATGCCGCCACAGAACCGAAGAAGTCTCGTCGCAACTTTTACTGGCATATTCGATGACGTCCGTAGGATCTTCGCAGCGTCGCCCGCTGCGAAACGCGATGGGCTCACGGCGAGTGACTTCGGGGTTAATGCGGGGCGCGGTCGCTGTTCGATCTGTCTGGGTGCTGGCGAACTGGCGGACACCGAACTCTGGTCGGTCTGTCCGGCGTGTGGGGGCTCGCGATACGGGCGTGCCGCCTTATCTGTCCGCATCGCCGGCACGAACGTGCAAGAGCTTCTCGAGATGCCAGTTGAGCGGTTAATAGACTGGGCCGACACATTCCGAATTCCGCGGCTCCTCATCGCCGCGATGTGCGATCTTGGAATCGGGTATCTCGCTCTCGGTCGCCGGATCGACACGTTGAGCGGCGGCGAGGTCCAGCGGCTCCGCCTTGCGAAGCGCCTCAGTTCGGTATCGACCGGGTCGCTTTTCTTTATCCTCGACGAGCCTGCTATAGGGCTGCACTCACGTGATGTCCATCGTCTCGCGACGGCATTGGAACGCGTTCTGGAAGGCGGTCGCAACACGATAGTCATTGTCGAGCATGATCTTCGGCTCATTCGATCTGCAGACTGGGTGCTCGACTTCGGCCCAGGCAGCGGTCCCGACGGCGGCCGGATCGTCTTTGCCGGCTCACCGACGGAGCTCGCCTGCGCCGGTACGCCGACCGGGCTGGCGCTTGCCGATAAGCTGCCGATGTGGAGAGAGTCGCCCGAAGCAGGGAAGTCGACATCGTCGAGGCGGAAGTTCCCTGTCGACGAGCAGGTGTCTCGCACGATAGCGCTGATGCGCACTCTCATCACTGGTGACGCGCCGGCGGCAATCGTGTCCGAAGGTGGGTCGGTTGAGCCAATTGTTATTATCTCGGAGCGCTTCTGGTCGGATCACGACCTCTGGGAGGTCGCAGGCCTGGACCGCGAGATTCCCAAGCTGCTGCTTGACGTGCAGCGAAGCGCGAGAGAAGGGATGTTCACCGAACTGCTGGCCGGCTGGAGCGAGGATCCAGACTGTTGGCTTGCTATCCAGCCGTTCCTTACGGAGATGCAGGTATGGGGGGCGGCAATCCCAGACTCGACCATCCGTGCGGTGTCCTTACACGTTTCGAGGGAGGGGCTGCACCTCGTCACGACCCGAGGTGGGGCAGTGCGAAATGGCTTCGACGTGAGGCAGGTGCGGGCGACGGGCGAGCGCTTCGAGCCGGATGACGACAGCCATGAGGCGCACCTCCGCGTGCTGCGCGATGCATTTGCCGTCGGCGCGCGGTATGTCGAGTTACGGGATCGCCGCGGCCGGCTCCGGGCGTCGGCCTCCGATCGTCTGCTCAATCTGCAGACCGCCATCGTTGCGCCGATGGTGCCCGCGCCGTCACACTTTTCGCGTCTCGAAGCGCGAGGCCGATGCCCGATGTGCAAAGGAAGCCGTTCTGTGGATGCGATCTCTGAGTCGCTTGTCATCGGAACTCGGAGCGCTACTCCGGGCAGCGAGCGTTTCTTGACGCGCGAAGCGAACGCGGTGTTGAAGGGTGTCTGGCGCAATGAGCTGAATCCTTTTTTGCGGCGGTTCGCTAAAGAGGGCCTTTGGGATTCGACCACTCCGTTCGAGCGGTTCGACCGGCGCAAACAGGATCTGATCCTGTTCGGTTTCTGGTCGCGTCCGGGTGCCGGTTCCTTTCTGAAGAGTCCGCGTGCGGACCCGGCAGAGGTGTCGTCGTGGTTGCGCTGGGATGGCTTGTACCGACACGTCCTCGATCAAGCAAAACGCAGCCGCGATGCGGAGTGGGCGCGTCTCGTTGATGAGAGCGTCCATCCAGTACGCTGTCCACGCTGTGACGGGAGCGGCCTGCAGTTGTTCGCCAAAGTGCTTCCGGCAGGTGACCTGTCCTTTGCCGACTGGACGAGGTTGTCTGACCCTGACCGAATGCTCGATGAGTTGCGCAATGTAGGCCCTCGCACTCCGCGTCAGCGGCAAACGAGGCAGCGCATCCTTCGCTGCCTCGCGCTGCTCGGCGGGCCGCGCGCCTCGGCAGTACCGGCTGCTGTCGTCGAGCGATCGGTAGAATCGTTTACGACGATGCCTGCGGTTGCGATGAAGAGATCAGGCAGGGCCTGACGGCATGTACCGACTGTTTCACGAGTTCGCGCACCGGTACGACCTGCATACGCCGCCCGGTCACTACCAACATGACCACGCCTTCGTGATTAGCGAAGCGCTCCGCGTCGCACCGTCTACTTGCCGCCTCCTGGATATCGGCTGCGGTACGGGTGTATTTCTCGAAGCGGCAATCGCCGCCGGTATTGATGGCTACGGCGTCGATGCTTCGCCAGAGATGATTGACGTCGCCCGACAGCGCGTTGGCGGTCACCGAGTTCGCGTCCAGCGAATGCAGGAGATTTCGGATGAGGACTCATACGACGTTGTCTGCTCGCTCTCTTGGACCATCCACTACTGCGAAGCGCAGTCAGAGCTCGATGATGTCGCCGGGCATTGTCATCGCGCCTTGCGAGCGGGCGGGCACCTCTTCCTGCAGGTGGCAAGCGATCAGCATATGACCGGCGTAGTCAATGTCGACCGCGAGGCCGGCGCTGCGGGCGAGCCCGACGATACCCTCTTCATCCATCGCTTCCGGCCCCTCCACGACGCCGAGCACCGCGTGATCGCCGACTACGTCTATGCCAGCCGTGCACATCGTGAGTTGCTGTCCGAACAGCATGAATTGCGGTTTGCGAACCCATCAATCATCGTCGGAGCCCTGTACCGGGCGGGATTTCAGGGATTATCAGTTACTAACACGACCTCGCTTTCGCCATTTGTAATCGGCGCTAGGTCTTAACGCCGTCGCCGCGGCCACGCTCTGAAGGAGCGACCATTGACAGACTTGCCGAATCTCTTTCAGGAGTCCCGAGACACGAGCCCGCTCGATCTAGAGCAACTCTCCGATGATGAGCTCGCGATGATTCTTTCCATCGAGCGCCGACTTTATGAAGCGCAGCGATACACCGGCGTCGAGAGGCATTCTGGCGAAGGCTCAGAGTCCTATCTGGCGGAGGTTGAACGGCGGCATCCGCGTGTTCTGCTCCTCGACGGCGGCCGGGGCACTGGCAAGACATCAGTGCTACTCACGCTTGTCGATCGCTGGCATGGCTGGAGCAGAAGTGGCGTGGCAGAGACTGCCACTTATCGGGAGAGAGTAGCTCAAATCCGCCAGAATTCGAAGTTCACACCCGGTGAGCACGATTTCGATATTCCAGCTCATGTGAGAGTCGTGGGTATTCTCGACTTCGACCCTTTGCCACCCGAGATGCCGCTCGTTGCCGGAATAATGCAGGCTTGGCGTCCGCTTGCGGAACGCTATGACGAGCTATCAGGCCGCCTCGCCGACTGCGATGACGAAGGCGATACGCTAATGGACCTCTGGCATCGGCTGTTTCGGGTGGCAGCTGTAGGGTGGACGGCCATATCGAAAGATAGTGGGCTCATCGAACAGGTGCTCGACCGAGAGGAGCAGGTTCAGGATTGGCAGCGCCTCGACAAGCAGTGGCGCAAGTTCGTCGACGAGGTGATTGGGCTCGGGAAGTGCCTGAAAGGCGCTCACAAGCTTGCCGACCAGCCGGTCTTCGTGATTATGATTGACGACGTCGATCTTCAGGTCGGGAGAATCCGGGAGTTACTACCCGCACTGCGACTCCTCTATCACCCGAAAGTAGTGTTTCTCGTCGCAGCTGACCGCCGCCACATGGTCGACATGCTGAAGCTCGATTTTCTCGGCCAGCAGAACGTAATTGCCACCCGTCAATTGAGAGAGGACGCTTTACAAGTGAGTGAACGCGATCGCTGGGCTGGCGATCTAGCCAGGTCGTCGTTCCAGAAGGTCTTTCCGCTCAGAAATCGCTGGTATTTACGCCCGCTCTCCTTACGGGAGCTACTTGAGTTTCCCGAGGCATCGGCAAACTTGCGCACGGTTCTCAATGAGTCGCCACTATCGCGATCAGGGTCCGATCCCTCCAAGACGCTCGCGGTCGGTGACTATTTGCACACGATGGGAATCGCTGCGGACGATATAGGCGATCTACCACCGGTTATGACGTACCGCACTGCCCATCAGATCTTTCACCAAGTATCATCGCACAACGTTCCTCCCTCTGGTAGTTTGGAAGCTATACGCCAGATGCTCGGCGCATCCGATGCCGACGACCTTGTAAGGACAACGGAGCGGGGGGGCCGCGGCCACATTGTTGAGTACCGACTCATCGGGGAGCTGGCCGCTCTTTTCCGGCCCGATTTCGTCGAGCCGATCTCGGGTCAGGCGGACATAGTACTGAGTGCGCGGCCGGAGTTTATCTATAGGCGCGACCCATCATCCAACGCAATTCTGATGACCGGCAATAGCGACAACGTCCTCAACTTTACAGCGGCGCTGGCCGCCGTAAGCATGCGCGACGACGGCTATGGTGTGACGGCGTCGGGTCTGCGATGGGACGTTCGCCTCGCGCTTGCCTGGACCCGCGTTCGATTGTTCGATCGCGTGCATCAGGACCCGAACCTTGACTTGGCATTTCAGTGGCGATTTCAAGAGCATCCGTCTCCCAAGCGACTCTTGGAGTGGACGAGAGAGTGGGCCAGATTTGTCCATGATCTTCATGCGAGTACGGAACAACGGCTGGATCGCATTGCCTATGCGTGGATCTATTATCACCTTCGCAATCTTGGCGCTTCCATGGACGGTGTGCCAGAGCCCTTCAGCGACGAGTTTAACACTTCCGATGCTTGGACTGCGATTCTTCAGGCCGAGCCGCAGACCGGCACCGCAGTGGAGAGAGCGCGCTGGAGGACGCAGACGCTACCGCTTCTCGCTCGCCCAGAGATCGGGCTGCACCCCGACGTGCAGGAGCGACTTCTTCAATTCGTGGGAGAGGACCCCGATTTCGCTTTGGGGCTTTGGGATCACCGACGGCGTCTAGTTACCGACGCAATTCTCGCTGCTGCTGACGAGGCGCGTGTGCCCGCGGAGGAGGCGGAGGATTCCGCGCGTGTGGCACGTGCGATCGAAGTCTTTGAGCGACGTCACAGAGATATCTATAGGGTCGACTCCCCATGGTTCAGGAGCGTCGAGGTGCATGTTCAGCAATCAAGAGGCGATGCCCTGCCGGCGGGTAGTTCATGACCATCGACGACAGCGGTGGTCTAACCGACCGACTCTACGCCGACGCGCTGGCCGCAGACCTCCGCGTGCTTGATCGGTTTATCCAATCGAGAACGGAGGTCGCCTGGGGTGACATCGAGTCGCACGTTCGTGAGCGCGCAGCCGTGCATCGGAAGGACCTTTCGACGACGCCAGCCGAGGCGGAGCGCGCGTTCGAGTCTGTTCGGAGTGAGTGGCGGACGATAGCGTCCGGTGATGGGCCGCTGCGAGGGATAGTGTTGCTGGCGCGTGCTGCAGGGAGGCTTCTGCAGCCGGACGGCCGCGAGATGATCCTTCGCGTGGATCGCGACGAGCCGGGCCGAGAGATTCTTCGCTGGCGGTTCGTCTCGCTTGCCCTTCCCCCGGGAATCCTACTCGCCGCGGCGACACAAATCGGTTTCGCGCCGCCGGAAGCGGTTCGACTCCTCGATCCCTCGATCGCCCCGGATTTTTCGGTTGCCCACAATCACGTTCACCACGCAGCAATGATGTCGTTTGAGGAGCTGTGGGCGTCGCTCCGGCTACGGGCACTGCTGCGGCCCGGTGAGCTGGTGGCGAGTCTTCGCGACAAGCGGGCAGTCTGCCCCAAGTTGCATGCGGGCGAGTGCCCTTCTGGAAGGAGCAAGCATGCTAAGCATATGGCTGAATGGGGCGATGTCATTCGGCAGGCGTTTATCGCCGGCCGTGTTCTCGACCGCCACTCTTACCACAGTGGTCGGCTTGCGGACTGCCGGGACGGTGATTGCAGGACCGTTGTTCGCACAACCTTGCGGGCGTTTCTCGCTGGACGAGTGAAGCCTCATCCTAACGCCGGAACGCCGTATCCCTGGCCGGATGAGCTGACACGCCTTGGGCGACGGTTCCGCGACGCGAATGCGCCGGCTGTACTTCGACGCTCGCATATCCGCCGAACGGAGCTGATAAGGGAACAGACTGCCGAGGAGCGCAGCCTCCTAGCGCGCGTGTTCGCATACTTGCTTTCCATGGACGGTGATTCCCGGGACCTTCCGTATGAGACGTTGTTTGCTCAGTACCTGCGTGTCAAGAGCGCAGTATTTGGCCTTCTTGTCCATCCTGCGGGAGAGCAGGGGCTAGCCACATTCTTCCAACACTTTCAGCAGATCAAAGTCTACGCCCCGGAGTCGAACATCGTACGGCCGCGATTACCTCATGATCCTGTATTGAAGGTTCGGGCGACAGAATACCGCGTTGCTCCCGACGCTTGGTTTAAGATACTTCGCCGGCACGACATCGAAATCGAGGAGGGCGTTAGGCGGGACCCTGCTCGCCCTGAGGCGGCGTGGTTGGTTCATTTCAAGCGAGAGAGGCGCGACGAAGGATTGCCGCTTTTCGGTTCGGCGATCCGGCACATGGAAGGCGAGGCGGATCAAATTGTGCGCTCTCTCGTCGCTAGGCCGACGCGCCTCAGGAGGCTTCGAGGAATCGACATCTGCGGAGTCGAAGAGGCGCAGCCCTTGTGGGTTTCGGCGCCAACGCTGCGTTGGGTCCGGAATCAGTCTGGCAGGATCGCGGGCCGGCGACCAGGACTCTGCCTCGCGCCTCTCCGGCTCACTATTCACGCGGGCGAGGACTTCCGGTGGCTGACTTCAGGGATGCGCGCGATCGCGGAGCCATTTCAGTGGAAACTGATTGAGCGTGGTGATCGCATTGGCCATGGTATTGCCATCACCCTCGATCCCAGAGGATGGTGGCGACGAAGGGAAGGCCAAGTCATTATTGTCAAGAGGTTCGACCGACTGCTCGACCTCGCGTTCCTTGCGGAATATGCAAAGCAGCGTAACGCGGAGCAGGAGGAGTGGCTGCGCGAAGAGATCAGGCTGACGGTCAAGGCCCTTCGGCTCGAGCCCCAGCTCGAGACCGCGTACGCAACCGAGATCGACGTTGTTAAGACGGCCAGGGATGTCTGGAAGACTCTCGGGGGCCGCTCCACACGGAGATTGATGCAGACACCGCCTTGGCGTGGTGACGTTAAACCGCGCCATGAGAGGTGGATTAGCCGCTACCTTTGGACCCGGAGCACGCAAAGTCGTGCGGAGGAACAGGTCCGAATGCGGGTGGATGACGATCGCCACGACTTGCGAGTCAAGAACGATCGGACTGAGCGCGATCTGCTGGAGGAAGCGCGCGGGCGACTCATCCACGAGGTGGCGCGCTGGCAGGTGTGTATCGAGTCCAACCCGAGCTCGAACCTAGTCGTAAGCAGCCTCGACGCAATGGCGGCTCAGGATTTTCTGCAGCTGAGGCCGACGCGCGCTGCCGGATTTGGAGACGAGACTTTGACGTGGACGATAAGCACCGACGACCCCATCACATTCTCGACGACGCTCGCGGATGAGTACGCGTATGCGTGGGCGGGCATGGTGCTGCGGAAGGAGAATCCGTACGACCCTGCATACGCGCGCGCTCTTCTGGACGAAGCGGCGGCGACATCTATGCGGATGCGGTTTACGGTTCCGCACCATGAGTACAAACGAGCGAGCGGAAACAAGCGTTAGGGAATCGGTCGTGGGTATCGCAACTGACAAGGCCTTGTTTGGTTTGCGCCATGCCGGGTACTACATTGCAGGCGCGCGCGCGCGTGGCGACGAAGCCATTCAGTTTGTGCTCAGCGTTGGGCGCTCATTGGGCGAGCTGTACGTGCCGAAAGACTGCGACCCCGCCGCGCCAGTCATCCGCACCACCCCAACACGCGCGCGCCATGCAGCTCCGTTCGACCGACCTGAAGCTATCGGGTGGCATGGCGACTTCGCAACATACGAGGATCGCCCGGAGCTCAGCCTGGTGTTTATCACTCGTGCCGATCCACGCGGCGGCGGCTATGGGGCGTGGCGGCTCGCCTCCGTCGCGCAAGTCATTGCAGCCCTAGGCGCAACAGATGACGGTCGTGCGGCGCTGGACTTGTTGAGCCGGGAAGCCCTCCCGTTCAGTTATGCCGATGGGGAGGCGCCGCGCAGGTTTCTCGTGGTTCAGCCTGGTCGGAAGGGGCGCCTGGGTCTTAGGTTCTACCTTCCTTCGATCCGCCGCGGCTGCATGGCCGAATACGGTGAGGTTCCGCCGCACGTCGCGGTCGCGCTCGCGGCTGTGGAGCACGCGAGCGATGCTGTCGCTGAAGTCGTGCCCACGCGGGAAGGGTCCTTGTTGATCACCAGCAACTGGTTCGCCTTGCACGACCGCGTTCGACAGACGATCAGCCGCACCCGCCCAAACCGCGAAGCGCTGCTATGCTTCGTCAGTCACCCGCGCGTCGGCGCTTTCGGTAACGTCTAAGCGCGTCTGCTCGCGACCTGATGGGCCTGCAGGCGGGCTTGCCGCCGCTCGACTTCTCGGGCCTGGAAGGAAGAGGAAAGAGTCGCTACTTCGTCGCCATCGAGGCTGCGCTGGGCCGGGGCTAAGAGCCGATCACTTTGCTTTTCCGCGCGGTGATCGTGCGGACTCTCCGCACACACGGCGGGGGCTCGCATGTTTGACCTTTCCGGGCGTCGCGAGTTTGGAGGTTCGACTTCGCGACAGTCTTGCGGAGGGGCGCCCGGATCCCTTCGATGGCTGAAGAGGTTGCGACCGAGCGCAGGATCGCTCGGCGGCGCTTGCCGGGGTCCCGAAGGTACGGATTGGCCTCGATGAGTGTCGGACTCTTCACATGGAGATTCTATCAGGGGGGTGACGCTAAGCCGGGGTTGCGAAGCCGTTCAAGGGCTTCCGATTTGCCCGCAACTTCCGGATAGCCCCTCGAGCGGCTCCCCGCGTATCTTCCGAGCGTGCGGCAACGGACATTCCGCACCCAAGGAGGACCGCATGACTTCGTTCCGCGTCGTCGCCATCGACACTGCCATCGCCGAGTCGGTCCGCAGCACACTGCGGTCGCCGGGGTACGGGCACCCGGCCCACACCGAGATCGCCACGGGGTATGGCCCCTGCCGGCACTGCCTGCGCACGTTCCGCGTCGGCGCCGAGGCGCGCATCCTGTTCACTTACGACCCTTTCGAGGGCGTGGAAGAGCTGCCGCTGCCGGGGCCGGTCTTCGTTCACGCCGAGGCGTGCGAGCGCTACCCGGAGGACGGCGGCTTTCCCGGCGACCTGCGGCCGCACGCGCTGACGCTCAATGCCTACGCCCACGGCTGCCGGCTGCGGGCGCAGGAGTACGTGGTGGACGGCGCGGTGGACGCCGCGCTCGAGCGGCTCCTCGCCCGGCCCGAGATCGACTACGTCCACGTCCGCGACACCGCGGCGGGCTGCTACGACCTGCGCGTGGAGCGCGCGAGCGCGAACGGGCCTGTGCAGTAGCCGCAGCGGTAGACTGCGGAAGTGCTCGGCCCCATGGACCCGGAGATTCTGGGGGCGCTCTTCCGCGCCCTCGCCGAGGAGCGCGTCCGCTACGTGCTGATCGGCGGATTGGCGGTCGGCGCCCTGGGTCTCTCGCGCGCGACTCGCGACGTCGATCTCTTTCTGGACCCGGAGCCGAGCAACGTGGAGGCCGCGCGGCACGCGCTGGAGCGGGTGTTCTCCGATCCCGCGGTGGGCGAGATCACTCCCGCGGCGCTCGACGAGTACGGCCTCATCCGTTACGGCCCGCCCGAGCACGATTTCGTGATCGACCTGACGACCCGTATCGGTGAGATGTTCCGTTTCGCGGACCTCGAGTGGCAGCCGATCGAGCTCTTCGGGGTGGCGGTGCCGGTGGCGACCGCGCGGACCTTGATTCGCATGAAGCGCGAAACCGTGCGCCCTCAGGATCGCGCCGACGTCCTGCGCTTGCGCGAGCGCTTCGGCATCGAGGAGGACTGATGCCCGTCTGGAAGTTCCGCACTCTCGAGGAGGCTGATGCGGCGCTCCCGGCCTCGCCGCCGGGCGAGGTCTCCCTGCGCACGGCGCTGGTTCTCTCGTCGCTCGACGAAGCCGCGCGCCGGGGGGTTCGCATCTCGCAGCGAGGAGTCCACAAGTACCGCACCGTCGCCGAGGGCGAGGCCGACCGCGAGCGCTACGCTCTCGAGCAGCTGCGCGCTGCCGAGGACTAAGCTCCTCCCTCCAGCCGGTACGCCCCGCCGTCCTTCGCCACGTCGAAGTCCCCCGAGCGCCCGCGCGGGATGGAGAGCGACCGCCAGCTCGCGCCCGCGAAGTGCTTAGCCAGGAAGACGATCTGGCCGACGTGGTAGGCGTAGTGGGAGAGCTGGCGCTGGATGGCTTCGACGACGGTGTGGGGCTCGCCGCGGATGGTGACGGAGCGCTCCAGGTCCTCCGGGGTGAGCGCGGCGATGGCGTCGAGGGTGACCGCCCAGCCTTCGTCCCAGCGCCGGGCGACGCTCGCGCGCGCCTCGCCTGCCTCGTCCTCGAACTCCAGGTCGCGCCCGCGCCAGGGCTTCTCGCCGTCGCTGGTCAGGAAGTCGGTCCAGCGCGAGCGCATGTTGCCGGCCATGTGCTTGACGACCAGCGCGATGCTGTTGGCCTCCGGGTCGAGGCGGCGGAAGAGCGCCGCATCGTCCACCTGCGCCATCGCCGCCTCGCCCAGCCCCTTGAGCTTGCGGAGCTGGCGCAGGACGTCGTCGAGGTAGTGCTTGCCGTCCATCGTCGGGTCCTCCCGGGCGGAGGATAGCGAAGCTAAGCTTCGCGGCGATGAGCGTCATCGAGGTCGAGGAGCTGGCGAAGGTCTACCGGGCGGGGAAGGGCGACCCGGTGCGCGCGCTCGACGGCGTCTCCTTTTCCGTGCCCGCGGGGCAGATCTTCGGCCTCCTCGGCCCGAACGGCGCCGGCAAGTCGACGCTCATCAAGTGCCTGACGACGATCACCGCGCCCACCTCCGGGCGCGCGGTGGTGGGCGGCTTCGACGTCGTCCGCCGCCCGCTCGACGTGCGCCGCCAGATCGCCGTCGTGCTGCAGCAGGCCGCGGTCGAGACCATGCTCAGCGTCGAGGACAACCTCCTCGTCTACGCCTACCTCCACGGCATCGGCCGCCGCGAGGCGCGCAGCCGCCTGCGCGCCATCGTCGAGGAGTTCGACCTCGGCGACCTGCTCGCCGAGACCGTCCAGGACCTGAGCATCGGCACCAAGCGCCGCGTCCAGGTGGCGAAGATCTTCATGGTGGACGCGCCGGTCGTCTTCCTCGACGAGGCGACGACGGGCATGGACCCGCTGATGAAGCGGCGGGTCATGGAGCGCATCCGCGCCGAGGCGCGCGCCGGCCGCACGGTGCTGATCACGACGCAGATCCTGAGCGAGGCCGAGCAGCTCTGCGACACGATCATGATCATCGACCACGGCAGGAAGCTCGCCGCCGGCACGCTGCCGGAGCTGCGCCGCCTGGCCGAGCAGCTCTTCCGCGTCAGCCTGACCTTCGCCGAGATGAACGACGAGCTGGCGGCCCGCCTGGCCGGCCTCGAGGCCGTGGAGATGACGATCGACGGCCGGCAGGTCGAGCTGGTCTTCCGCGGCGAGGAGGCGGCGCTCTTGGAGCGCCTCGCCGACATCGCGCGCCTCGCCCCGATCACCGGCTTCGAGGTCCGCGGCGCCGATCTCGAGCAGGTCTTCGTGGCGCTCGTCGAGGAGAAGCGGTGAACGCCGTCGCCGCGGTCTTCTACCGCGACTTCCGGCAGCGCATCACCAACGTCGCCTGGCTCTTCTGGGACCTCTTCGTCCCGGTCGCCTACCTGGTGCTCTTCGGCACCGGCTTCGAGCGCGCCTTCGCCGGCAGCTTCGTCGTCGGCGGCGAGAGCGTGGGCTACGTGGCGTTCCTCCTCCCCGGGGTGATCGCGATGACCAGCTTCGGTGTGGCGATGAACACCTCGTGGGGCTTCTTCATGGACAAGGACTCGGGGATCTTCTACGAGCTCCTGACCTACCCGATCACCCGCGAGCAGCTCTTGATCGGCAAGATCTGCTTCAACGTGCTGCTCGCCGCGGCCGGGACGCTCCTGGTCGTCGCCGTCGCCGTGCTGGCGCTGGGGGTCGAGGTGCGCTGGGGCGCGCTCCCCCTCACCTTCCTCGCCCTCGCCATGACCACCGCCGGGTGGTTCTTCCTGTTCAGCATCGTCGCGGTGCGCATGCGCCGGCTGGACACCTTCAACACCTTGACCAGCGCCGCCTACATCGTCCTGATGTTCATCAGCACGATGTTCTACCCCTTGGAGCAGCAGCCGGCCTGGTTCCGCGGCGCGGCCCTGCTCAACCCGATGACCTGGCAGGTGGACGTCCTGCGCCACACCCTGCTGGGCGTCGGCGCCGCCGCCACGGTGCTCCTCGAAGCCCTGGCGTTCGGCGCCTTCACCCTCGTCTGCCTCTACTTCGCCGTGCGCGCCCTTAACCGGGCGGCGTGAAGTGCGCTGCCATCCAGTCTCGCCAGGCCGGCTGCTCGCGGGCGGCGACCGCCTGCGCCCCGTCGCCGTAGAGGTAGGCGTGGAAGTAGGTCATGACCCCGGGGCAGGCGAAGACGCTGACCAGGGCGACGCCGGGGGCCGGCGTGTCGGTGCGCAGCAAGAGCTTGTGCTCGCCGACCTCTTCGACGACGCCGGCGAGCGCCGGGGCGTCCCCGCCGGCAGCCGCCCGCTGGCCCTCCGCCGCGCCGGTCAGGCCGAGCGCGCCGCGCAGCGCCGCCCAGGCCTCGTCGAGGGGCAGGGAGCTGCCGCCGGAGACCGAGATCGGGACGCAGCGCTGGCCGGGGAAGTGGGTCAGGTAGAGCTTCAGGATCTGCAGGTAGGACGCCCAGCCGGTCTTCATGCTGTCGAGCTGGTCGTCCCAGTCGGCCCGGTCGGTGAAGAGGCTGGTCACCAGCCGCACGACGCAGATGCCGCCGCCGCGCGCCTCGACGAGGTGCTCGGTGGCGAGCGGCGGCGCGCCCGGCATCCAGTTCTCCGCTTCGAAGACGACCCGGCGGGGCGGGTCCCACACCGTGACGGTCCCCTTGGCGTCCATCTCCGGCCCCTCGCCGAAGTGGGAGACGGACTCGCCCCCCTCCCGCTCCTCGACCTCGGTGGGGACGAACCAGGCGGTGATGCCGGGGCCGGTGGCGATCGCCTGCCAGACCTCCTCGGGGGTGCCGGGGACCCCGACCTCCACGGCGACGGAGCGCATCGTGGGCGCTGCTTCCTTGACTGTGGTCATGACCTCTCCTTCGGTTCGGACGGGTTGGGTAAAGGGTGAGCGGCCACCACGAGGCGGTGCCGGCGCCCGCCGGGCGCCGCGGCGTCGTGGTAGCGCGCGACGAGCTTGGTGACGGCGGCCGCCAGCTCCTCGGTGAAGGCGGCGCGGTCGGCCGCCGAGCGGAAGCGGACCTCGGCGTCGAGCGCCAGGGTCGGCAGGCGCTTGCCCGCCGCGTCGGCCCGGCGCACCAGAGTCCCGACCTCGCGCACGATGCGCGCCGCCAGGGCGACGAGGTAGCGGGCCGAGAGGCGGTCGGCGATCCGGCCGGGGTCGGTGGCCGAGGCGCCGAGCGCTGCGGGGGAGACGACGTAGGAGGCGGCGGTGGCGACCAGGATCCGCTCGGTCAGCCCGCCCCAGCGGCGCTCCTCGGCGACGTGGACGAGGCCGTGGGCCTCGAGGGCGTGCAGGTGGTAGTTGACCTTCTGGCGCGCCAGCCCCACCCGCGCCGCGAGGGTGGACGCCGACCCCGGCTCGGCCAGCGCGGCGAGCAGCCGCGACCGCACGGGGTCCAGGGCCACCACCGCGGCGGCCGGGTCCTCGATGACTTCGACGGCGAGCATGCGGGGATTCCACCATTGACAAACATTCTTGTCAAGGGCGGGCCCGAGCCTCTACGGCCCGCCGGCCGGCGCTCCGCCCGAGTTGTGACAGTATTTCGCGTAAAAGGAGACCAACATGAAAGGCGACACTGCTCCCAGCCGGCGCATCTTGCTGTCCACGGTCGCAACCGCAATGGTCGTTCTCGGACTTCTGGCTGCCGCGCCTGTCGCGGCCTCGAGCCACCGCGAAGCGCCCGCGACGCTCGAGGCACCGCAGATCGACGGAGCCGACTTCTACGTGTTCCGCAGCTACGAGGCCGGGCGCGAGGGCTTCGTCACGCTGGTAGCGACCTACAACCCGATGCAGGACCCGTTCGGGGCGCCCAACTTCTTCCCGCTGCGCGAGAACGGCTTCTACGACATCCACGTCGACAACGACGGCGACGCGCACGAGGACCTGACCTTCCGCTTCCGCTTCACCAACTCACTCAACAACGGCGGCATCGGCCTCGGCGTGCCCGTGCCCCTGGGGCCGATCCCGCCCGGCGTCTTCGTCCCGGTGGCGATTAGCCAGGTCTTCCCCGCCGGGCCGGGCTCGCCGCCGCCGGGAGTCGGCGGCGCGCCGCCGGAGAACCAGCGCCTCAACTGGATCCGCACCTTCACCGTCCGCCTGGTGCGGCACTCCAACGGCAGCTCGACCGGGTTCCTCACCAACGACGTCGGCGGCGGCGCGCGCTTCGCCATGCCGTTCGACTACGCCGGCACCCGCTCATTCCCGGACTACGACGCCTACGCCGCGCTGTTCGTCTACGACGTCAACATCCCCGGCTGCGGCGACGGCCGCCTCTTCGTGGGGCAGCGCAAGGACCCCTTCGTCTTCAACCTCGGCGGCTTCTTCGACCTGGTCAACATCCCCAACCCGGTCGGGGACCCGGGCGCCGTGCCTTCGAGCCTGTCGAACAAGAACATCACCGCCCTCGAGCTCGAGGTCCCGATCGCCTGCCTGACCGCCGGCGGCAGCGGCAGCGGCATCATCGGCGGCTGGACCACGTCGAGCCTGCCGCGCGACCGGGTGCTCAACGAGGACCCGACCTTCGACCAGCCCTACACCGAGTCAGGGCCGCAGGTCCAGGTGTCGCGGCTCGGCAACCCGGCGGTCAACGAGATCAGCATCGCCTTGAAGGACAAGAACCTCTTCAACGCCAGCCACCCCAGCCAGGACCACGACCTCTTCGAGATCTACTTCACGCGCCCGACGGTGCCGGTGGGGATCCAGCTCGTCACCACGCTCTTCCCGGTCGGCGGAACGGTCACGGTCACGCCGCCGACCAACATCCCGCGCAACGACCTCGTGGCCTTCTACCTGAACGGCCTGCCGGGGATCAATCAGGACAACTCGGGCGGCGAGGTGGTGCGCTTGAACACCAACACCCCGGCCAAGCCCGCCGCGCAGCAGAACCGGCTCGGGATCCTGGGCGGCGACAACGCCGGCTGGCCCAATGGCCGGCGTCCGGGCGACGACGTCATCGACATCACGACACGGGTGCTCGAAGGCGCGCTCTGCTACCAGGCCTTCGGTCTCTGCGCGCCGGCGGACGCCCCCTTCGGCGCCCTCCCCTTCACCGACCAGTCCCTGGTGCAGGCGACGGACTTCGACGACGCGTTCCCCTACCTGCTGACGCCGCTGCCGGGGAACAAGACGACGATTCCCTAGGGGACCCTAGATCTCGTACGTCTTGCCCTGCTCCAGGTAGTCGAGGTCCGGGTTCTTCAGGGCCCGGACCTCTTCGCGGATGCGGTCGATGCAGGCGGGCTTGAGGTGGTGGAGGAGGACCGGAACCTTGCGCTCGAGCTTGCGCAGCTCGGCGGCCATGGTCTGGGGGGTGAGGTGGAAGGAGACGTCGGCCACCTCCTGGAGGGCGTTGTCGAAGCTGGTGTCGAGGCAGAGGGCCTTCAGGTTCTCGGTGCGGTTGGCGATCTCCCAGAGGCGGCTGGTGGGGCCGGTGTCGGAGGACCAGAGGAGGGCGGTGTCCCCCTCCTCGATGAGGAAGCCGTAGGTCGGCACCAAGTGGTCGACGTTGAAGGGGGTGAAGGTCACGCCTTCGACGACGAGCGGCACCTCCTCGGCCATCTCGTGGAAGCGCACCACCGGCAGCAGGTGGTTGGGCAGGCGGGTGAAGTCGGGCCAGGTGGCGTTGTTGAAAAGGTACTTCCTGATGGCGTAGATCGTTGCCGGCGAGGCGTGGATGTCGGCCGCCTGCTCGCGCCGGCCGTAGACGTTCTCGATGAAGAAGGGGAGCGAGTTGATGTGGTCCATGTGGGAGTGCGACAGGAGGATCGTGCGCACTCCCACCTGCTGCTCGATGGACAGGGCCGAGGAGAGAGAGCCCGCGTCAAGGGCGATCGTGCCGTTGACGAGCAGGCACGTCATCCGGCAGTCGGCGCTCTCCCCCCCGTAGCTCCCCAGCACCTGGAGGTGCATAGATAGAACACATTCTATCCCTTAGAACCGGCTGCCGATCCAGAAGCTGGTGGCGAAGCCGTCGGCGGACTCCGAGAAGTCCCAGCGTTTGGCGAAGTCCCAGTTGAGGTCGAGCCCGAAGAGCCGCGCCGTCACCCCGAAGCCGTAGGAGGAGACGCCGTCCTGCAGGCGCGTCTCCTCGTCGGCGAGGAGGTGGAAGGACTGGAAGTCGCGGAACCAGGCGCCGCCGACGTCGAGGAAGAGCACGCCGCGGATCTGCTGGAAGTCGATGAGCGGCGTCGCCAGCACGTCGACGAGAGGGAAGCGGTACTCGACGTTGGCGAAGAAGCCGGTGTCGCCCACCAGGCCGCGGAAGGGGACGCCGCGCACCGTGTCGAGGCCCCCGAAGTAGACTACGTTGGGGTTGTTGCCGTCGCTCGCGCCGACGAAGCCGCGTAGCGCGATGTTGCTGCGCTGGGTCACCGCGAAGTACTGGCGGATGTCGAGGTCGGCGCTGGTGGCGAGGGTGCCGCTCTCCTCGATGTCGGGGGCGTAGAAGAGGTCGAGCCGCCAGCGCCGTCCGCCGATCGGTCCCCAGGGCGCGAAGAGGGCGGAGTCGCCGACCAGCGCCCCGGTCAGCAGCGGGGCCTGGTCGTCGACCTCCACCACGTCGACGAAGAACTCGCCGGTCTCCGGGTCGACGGTCACCGCCGGCCGCAGGAACTCGCGCATAAGGTAGCCGGTGCCGAGCTCGGCGCGAGTGTAGAAGGTGAAGGGGTAGAGGACCGAGGCGATGAGGCCGGTCTGCTTGAAGATGGTGCGGCCGCGGAAGCTCTGGCCGATCGGGTCCTCGATGAAGAAGAAGGTGCGGTCGTCGAAGAGGTGCACCTGCCACTGCCAGCGGCGCGACAGGTCCATGTAGACGAGGTCGAAGTTGGAGAAGCTGTCGATCGAGTCGAAGGCGGCGAGGATGCGGCGGTCGCCCAAGTAATCGGAGAAGGTCAGCAGCACCCGCCCGACGACCGTCTGGTCGTCCTCGACGCCGACGTAGCTCTCGGCGTCCTCGAGGAAGAACTTGAACCCCTTGTAGTCGCCCTTGTTGGCGTCGTCGATCGCCACCTGGATGTCCGGCTCGAAGACCGGCAGGTCCTGGGCGATGACCGGCTCGACCGCCATCTCGATCGTCGTCGGGTCCTCGACCGGCTGGTCGGTGTCGCGCACGTAGAGGTCGAAGCGCCCCTTGTAGTAGCCGGTGTAGACCAGCCCCTCCTCGCCTTCGGTGCGGGCGAGGACGGTGGGCATGAAGGCGCCGGTGACGACGTCGGTCCACTGCTTGAGCTCGCCGCTCTGGAGGTCGAGGCTGAAGATGTTGTCGGCGCCGCGCTGGTCGGAGGTGAAGTAGACCCGCCTCCCGTCGGGGGAGTAGACCGGATCGTTCTCGTTCGAGTTGCCGCTGGTGAGCTGGAAGCGGCGGGTGGGGTCGGCCAGATCGACGCGGAAGAGCTTTGCGTAGCCGTTGCCGACGACCGAGACGAAGACCAGCGAGCGGCCGTCGGGCGAGTAGTCGGGGGCGCCGTCGAAGACGTCGTCGTTGGTGACCTGGGACACCTGGCCGTTCTCGAGGTCGAGCTGGAAGAGGTCGAACTGCCCGCCCTTCCAGCCGCCGAAGGCGACCTTCTTGCCGTCCGGGCTCCAGGCCGGCGCGGTCTGCTGCTCGATGCCCTCGATCGGGAAGGAGCGGGCGATGCCGCCGCGCAGCACGTCGATGAGCAGCAGGTCGCGCCCCTTCTCGCGCTTGGCGAAGACGGCGATGGTGTTGCCGTCCGGGGCGAAGTCGAGGTCGCGTCCCATCTTGCGCCCCAGCTCGAGCTCCTGCGCCACCAGGTACTGGTAGTCGTTGCTGAAGCCGGTGGTCAGGTTGCGCAAGAGGCGCCGCTTGCGGGCGTCGAAGAGGACGACGTCGACGTCGCCCTTGTAGGAGCTGAATGCGGCGACCAGGTCGCCCGACGGCGAGGCGCTCGGCGAGATCTCCTGGCTCGCCGCCTCCTGCTCGAGGCGGAAGAGGCGGCCGAAGTCGGCGGGCTCGCCGGTCTCGACGAGCAGCGGCAGGTACTCCTTGCGCAGCCAGCGGCGGAACTCGGCGTCGAACTCCTCGGCGTCCATCTTGAAGGCGCGCTCGATCGCGCGGTCGACGCGCGAGCCGATGGTGTTGCGCAGCTCGTAGACGAAGTCCTGGAAGCCCTCCTTGCCCCAGCGCTCCTCCATGAAGTCGAAGACGGAGTGGCCGAAGCGGTAGGCGAAGAAGCCGCCGAAATTCTGGGCCACCGACGGGATGCGGTCGTTGACCACGGCGTCGCGCAGGAACATCTTGTCGCGCTGCTGCTCGTCCTTGGCCATGTAGCTTGCCATCCCCTCCGTCACCCAGATCGGCGGCGCCGTGGCAATAGCCTTGGTGAGGTTGCCCTGGAACAGCATGTGGTACTGGAAGATGTGGGTCAGCTCGTGGAGCACCAGCTCCATCAGCTCGGCGTCGGGCAGGTCGACCGGCAAGACCATGCGGAAGCGCGTCGGCGTGGCGAAGGCGCCGATCCCTTCGGGGATGAAGTTCAGGATGATGTTGTTCTGCTCGAACTGCGAGTGGGTGGCGTAGAAGATGAGCGGCACCGGGTCCTGAATCTGGTGGTCGAACTCGCGCGACAGCAGGTCGTAGGCGCTCTCGGCGAAGGAGACCACCTTCTGCAGCAGCGGCTCGGTCTGCTCGTAGTAGTGGACGTTGAAGTGCGGCGAGTGGTAGATCCGCCAGTCGAACTCCCGGTACTGGATCTTGTTCTTGCCGAAGCCGGTGCCGCGGTACTGCGGCCCGAAGCTGGAGAACTGCGCCGCGGCGGGCGCGGCGAGGAGAAGTGGCAGGACGAGAAGCGCCGCGAGGCTTGGGAAAACGGGTCTGCCGAATCTACCGGACAACGAAGTCCTCCTTTCCGGCGCTACTGCGTGAACAGGGTGCGGCTGGCCTCGACCTCTTTCTGCGTGAAGACCCCGAGGATGCGGTCCTCCAGCGAGAAGAGGTTCTCGAACATGCCGAGCAGGGGATCGGCCCCCTCCCCCTCGAAGCTCTGGAAGTCCTTGAAGTTGTCCTGGTAGACGAGCTCGCCGGTCCGGCCGTCGTAGACGTGCATCAGGATGTCGTACTCGAAGCCGGTCTGCTCGACGAGCACCTGGCGGTAGTAGGTGCGGCCGTTGAAGGGCGAGACGTACTCCTCGGTGCGGTAGCCGGTGCGGTCCTGGATGTCGAAGTCGAGGCCGCCGGCGAGGATCAGGTCGGCCTGGGCCTTCTCGCCGAGCGCGCGCCAGAAGTCCTTCTGCTTGCCGAGGTGCTCGAAGTCGAGGGTGGGGTAGTCGACCGGCCCAGGCTCGACGACCTCGAGCTCGGTCTCCCGCCGCAGCACTTTCAGCAGGTAGCGCTCGAACTCCTTCTGCACGTCGATGTTCCGGCCCTGCAGGCGCTCCTCCCCCTCCCCCTCCTGAGTGATGACGACGAACGGCGCGACGGCGATCGTGCGCACCCCCTGGAGGTCGAGGCGGGCGCGCTGCGGGAGCTTCAGCTTCACCTCGACCGAGGCGGCGCGCGCGGGGAGCGCGCCGGCAGCGGCGAGAAGGAGGGCGGAGAGTGCGATGACGGCTCTACGGTGCATCGAAGGGACCTCCTGGAGGACGGCGGTGTCCTCTTTAGGCGTTGCGCGGCACGGGTGGCGCGGGCGGCGGGGCCGGCGGTTCCTCGGGCTCCTGCGGCCGGGCCTCGGGAGTGGCCGCCGGGATGTGCGGCGGCGCCGCCGGGGGCTCGCTGGGGACGCGGTCCACTGCCTCGGACGGCGGCGCTTCCGGGTTGGCCGCCGGCGCCGGCGCCGTCCCCTCGGCCGCGCCCGGCTTCGGCTTGAAGGCCTGGTAGAACTCGACGAAGCGGGCGTAGTTGCCGCGCGCCTCGCGGCTGTCCGGGGCGGCGCGCAGCGCCTTCTGGTAGTACTCGAGGGCCTTGTCGAACTGCCCGTTGGCCTCGTAGGCCACCGCCAGGTTGTTGTAGACGCGCGGGTTGCCCGGCTCCAGCCGCTCGGCCTGATGGAAGCGGAAGAGCGCCTCTTGCCAGAGGCCGCGGCGCGCCATGTCGACCCCGAACTGGAGCTGCGCGGCGGTGGTGTTGGGGTTGGGGTGGCCGCTGCAGGCGGCGGAGGAGAGGCTGAGGGCGAGGACGAAGACGGCGGTGCAGACGGGCTGGCGCGGTGTCATCGGATGGCCGGTCTCCGCGGGGAGCGCGAAGTATATACGAGCGCCTGCGGGGGTCTCGGCCGGCCCTTCCTGCACGTCCGGTGCCGGCCGTCCGCGGCCGCCGTTGCCATGTTGGATGCGGCATTTTCCGTCTTCCTTCGCGGAGCCGGAAAGAAGATGTCCCGACCACACCAGCTGCGCCCGTCGTCTTCCTCGCCGCGCGAGGTCCTGATCGCGCTCGCCGCCGCGCCGACTCTCGGCCGGCCGCCGTTCTACCGGCTGGCCGAGGAGCTGCCGCTCTTCCTGGCGGGCGCGGCGGAGGGCGCGCCCGCGGCGCTCCTCGCGGCGCGGCTGGGGCTGCCGCCGGCGCCGGTCGAGACAGCGCTCGCGGCGCTTCCCGCCGCCGCCGCCGTGGCGCGCCGCGAGCTGGCGCGCGCGGCGAAGCTGGACGCGGCGGTGATGACGCGGCTCGACGCCGACTATCCGCCGGCGCTCCTGCCGCTCGCCCTGGCGCCGCCGGTCCTCTGGCTGCGCGGCGCGCTGCCGGCGGGGCCGGCGCTCGCCGTCGTCGGCTCGCGGCGCGCCGATCCCTACGGCAAGGAGACGGCGGAGCTGCTGGCGCGCGAGCTCGCCGCGGCCGGCGTCGCCATCGTCTCCGGCTTCGCGCGCGGCATCGACGCGGCGGCGCACCGCGGCGCCCTCGCCGCGCCCGGCGGGCGGACGGTGGCGGTCCTGGGCTGCGGCCTCGGCGTCGACTACCCGCGCGGCCATCGCCGGCTGGGCGACGAGGTCGCGGCGCGCGGCGCGCTGGTCTCGGAGTTCCCCTGCGGCTGGTCGGCGCTGGCGCGCCACTTCCCGATCCGCAACCGCCTGATCGCCGCGCTCTCGGCGGGGACGCTGGTCGTCGAGGCCGCCGCGCGCTCGGGGTCGCTCGTGACCGCGCGTCACGCGCTCGAGCTCGGGCGCGACGTGCTCGCCGTGCCCGGCCGCATCTTCGACGAGAAGGCGCTCGGCCCCAACAGCCTGCTGCGCGACGGCGCCGTCCTGGTGCGCCATCCGCGCGACGTGCTCGAAGCGCTCTGGCCGGAGATGCTGGCGCCGCGCGCGCGCGACGCGGGCGCGGCCGAAGACGCGCCGGCGACCTCCGGCCGCGGCGTGCCGCCGGGCCCGGCCGGCGAGCTGCTCGCCGCGCTGCCGCCGGCGACGGAGGTCGCGCCGGAAGAGGCCGCGGCGCGCGCGCGCCGTCCCGTCGCGCAGGCGCTCGCGGAGCTGCTCGAGCTCGAGCTCGGCGGCTGGGTGCGCCGCCTTCCCGGACCCGCGTACGTGCGCGTGCCGTGAGGTCGACTGTGTTACCCTGCGCCGCTCCCGCCGCCCAGCCGGATGAAATGAACTCGCCGGCGTCCGGCGTTAAACAACCGCCATGCCCAAGAACCTGCTGATCGTCGAGAGCCCCGCGAAGACCCGGACGCTGAAGAAGTTCCTCGGCCGCGACTACACCGTCGAGGCGTCGCTCGGGCACATCCGCGACCTGGTCAAGAAGGACCTCGGCATCGGCGAGAACTACGAGCCGCGCTACGCGGTGCTGCCGGCGAAAAAGGAAGTGGTGCAGAAGCTGCGCAAGGCGGCGCGCGCGGCCGACGTCGTCTTCCTCGCGCCCGACCCCGACCGCGAAGGCGAGGCGATCGCCTGGCACATCGCCGAGGTCTTGGAGAAGGACCCCGGCGACGTCCATCGCGTCACCTTCAACGAGATCACCCGCCAGGCGGTGCTGCGGGCCCTCGCCCATCCCGGCGAGATCGACCAGCGGCTGGTCGACGCGCAGCAGGCGCGGCGCCTGCTCGACCGCATGATGGGGTTCCGCCTCTCGCCGCTCCTCTGGGAGAAGGTCAAGCAGGGGCTCTCGGCCGGGCGCGTGCAGTCGGTGGCGCTCAAGATGGTCTGCGACCGCCAGGCCGAGATCGACGCCTTCGTGCCGCAGGAGTACTGGCTGCTGGGCGCCGACCTCCAGGGCCCCGAGCCGCCCCCCTTCCGCGCCCGCCTGACGAAGATCGACGGCAAGAAGGCCGAGGTCGCCAACGGCGAGCAGGCCGCGGCCATCGTGCGCGACCTCGAAGCGGGGAGCTTCATGGTTCGCGAGGTCGAGCGCAAGGAGTCGAAGCAGCGGCCGGCGCCGCCCTTCATCACCAGCCGCTTGCAGCAGGAGGCGGCCCGCCGCTTCGGCTTCTCGGTCAAGCGCACGATGAGCCTGGCGCAGGGCCTCTACGAGGGGCGCGAGGTCGGCGACCGCGGCTCGATCGGCCTCATCACCTACATGCGCACCGACTCGACGCGCGTGGCCGGCGAGGCGCTCGACGCGGTGCGCGAGACGATCGCCTCGACCTACGGCGCGGCGGCGCTGCCCGAGCGCCCCAACTTCTACACCTCCAAGAAGGGGGCGCAGGACGCGCACGAGGCGATCCGCCCGACCAGCCTCGACCTGCCGCCGGACGCGGTGCGCGACTCGCTCAAGGCCGACGAGTGGAAGCTCTACAAGCTGATCTGGGACCGCTTCGTCGCCTCGCAGATGCTGCCGGCGGTCTTCGACGTCACCAACGTGGACGTCGAGAGCGGCCGCTACCTGCTGCGCGTCTCGGGCAAGGTGATGAAGAGCCCCGGCTACCTCGCCGTCTACCGCGAGACGCCGGTCGAGGAGGAGGCGAAGAACGGCAACGGCGCGGAGGAGGGGGAGGGGGCGCTGCCGCCGCTGGAAGTCGGCCAGAAGCTCGAGCTGCTCGGCGTCGCCAGCGAGCAGAAGTTCACCCAGCCGCCGCCGGCCTACAGCGAGGCGACGCTGGTCAAGGCCCTGGAGGAGAACGGCATCGGCCGGCCTTCGACCTACGCCGCGATCCTCTCGACGCTCTCCGAGCGCGAGTACGCGACGAAGGACCAGGGGCGCTTCCGCCCGACGGCGCTCGGCCGCATCGTCAACCGCCTCCTCCAGGCGAGCTTCAACGACATCCTCAACGAGGGCTACACCGCCGAGCTCGAAGGGCAGCTCGACGAGATCGAGGAGGGGAAGGTCGACTGGAAAGCGACCCTCGCCGCCTTCGACAAGAAGTTCACCGTCGACTTGGCGAGCGCCGGCGAGGCGATGCCGAACGTCAAGCGCGAGGGCGTGCCGGTCGGGGAGAGCTGCCCCGAGTGCGGGTCGCCGCTGGTCATGCGGTTCGGCCGCTTCGGCCCCTTCATCGCCTGCACCAACTACCCCGAGTGCAAGTACACGCGGAACGTCGAGGAGGAGCGCGCGGCGGCCGGCGGCGGGGCGGCGGGCGGCGAGGCGGGCGCGGGGGGTGCGGAGGGCGAGGAGATCCCGCCGTGCGAGGAGTGCGGGCGGCCGATGGTCTTGAAGCGCAGCCGCTTCGGCACCTTCTACGGCTGCAGCGGCTACCCCGAGTGCAAGAACATCCGCAAGCTCGGCCCCAAGCCCGAGCCGCCGAAGCCGACAGGCGTCCCCTGCCCCGAGTGCGGCAAGGGCGAGATGGTCGAGAAGCGCTCGCGCCGCGGCAAGACCTTCTACTCCTGCGACCGCTACCCCGACTGCAAGTTCGCCCTCTGGGACCGCCCGGTCGCCCGCGCCTGCCCCGACTGCGGCGCGTCCTACCTATTAGAGAAGACCACCAAGCGCGCCGGCACCCGGTTGGTCTGCAACGCCGAAGGGTGCAAGTTCCAAGAGAGCCTGGTCGCGGCGACCTGAGTGCTTCCCGCAAGCGATCTACAATGGCCCCGGCTCGAAGAGGGGGTTGCATGGAATACGTAGAACGGCGAGGTGGAGGCCACTGGATCGCGGGCACCCGGGTTTCGTTGGACTCGGTGGTCCTGGCGTTCCTGGAAGGCCTGTCACCCGAGACCATCGCGGCCGAGTGCTTTCCCGTCCTGACGCTCGAACAAGTCTATGGGGCGATCGCCTACTACCTGGCCCACCGCCAGGAGGTCGATGCTGCGCTGCAGGCGGCGGAGGCTGAGTTCGGAGCTCTCCACCAGGCGCTGCGGAGCGCCGAGCCGGAGTTCTATCGCAAGCTGGCCGGAGCCAGGCGCCAGACGCAGCCCAGTCGATGAGGCCCCGCTTTCAGGCGGATGCGGACTTCAACCAGCTGATTGTGAAAGCGACGCTGCGGCGCGAGCCGAGCATCGACTTCCAGAGCGCCCAAACCGCGAACCTGTCAGGCCTTGGCGACCGAGAGGTCCTGGCGCTGGCCGCCCGCGATTCCAGAGTCCTCGTCACCCACGACCGCAAGACGATGCCAGCGCATTTCGCCGAGTTCGTCCGCTCGGTGGAGAGCGCAGGGGTCCTGATCGTTCCGCAGAAGCTGCTCATCGCGAAGGTGGTGGACGACCTAATCCTGATTTGGGCTGCCAGCGAAGCCGAAGAGTGGGTAAACCGGATCCGTTCCCTCCCACTCTGAGGCCCAAGGCGCGGAACGCACTCGATCAGCCCCTGGCCTGATGTCCCGCGGCGCCCGGAGACAGGTTCAAGGCGCTGAGAAACTCCCCCGTCCTCTCGGGAGGTCGCCGGAGGGCTTGGAGACGTTCCAGCGGGGCCTGGAGATGCTCTCCCAAGGCCTCGGAATGTCTTCCGAAGCTCTCGGAATGTATTCCGAGCGTCCGGGAATCGATTCCCAGGTGTCGGGAATCGATTCCGAACGGCTGGAGATGTATTCCGAAGCTCCCGGAATCTATTCCGAACGCGGTAGTGGCTCAGTTTGAAATCCGGGAAATTGGACGGCGCGGCCGCGCCTGAGCTGGTGTATGAGGCTCCTGAGAGGCGGAGGAACGTCCTCCGCTAACCCAGGAATCGCCCCCGGCGGAAGCTTGAGACTCCCGCCGGGGACTTGCCAGGCACAGGAGCGAGCCCCATGCCCGACCGTCCGCAGCTTACCAATCCGCCCCAATCGTTCGATGAAGCCGCAGGATGGCGCGAGCTGTTCCTGCTCTTGATTCCCGACGTGCCGCGGCGCGATGCCGTGGACGCGATGGGGCGCCTGCTCGGCGATCTACTTCTCGAAGCGACCGGCCCCATGCATGCAGACGAGCCGATCCAAAGCTACGTCCGCGCCGCCGCCCGCGATCTACAGCACGTCCAGCACGTCCTCGCACTCGAAGGCAAGAACGCGGAGGACCATGAGCAAGGGACGGAAGAACGGCGCCTGCGCCTGTTCGCGCGACGGATGGCGCGGAGGATCGGCCGGCTAGCGGCAGGGCTGGAGGCGGCGGCGCTTTGAGCGGCCCGCTGAGGGTCGCTAGCTTCACCGTCCACGGCACGGCGCATCAGAGCGCTAGGTGGAAGCAAGCGGCGGGGGCGGAAGGCTTCGCCTCCGCCGGCGCTTGGCTCGCCTGCGCTGCGGATGCCTACTTGAAGGCGCGAGCGCGGGCGGGGGCGCCCGTCCCCCTCTACTGGCGCCGTGGGCGTTTCGCCGTGCAGCTCGACGCGGGGGCCGCGGAGGTATGGGGCGCCGTCTCCCCACCGTTCGCCACGTTCCGAGGGACGGCGGCGGGCCGAAGCGGGCCGGCTGCCAACGTGCATACGCTGGTCTACCTGCCGGTGGGGCGCATCCTCGCTACCGTCCGGCACCAGCGCGAGGCGCGAACCCTGGCGGCTGACTTGGCCCGGCAGTGGCTCGCAGCCGTGCAGGACCGGTCAAGCAATTCTGTGGTAGACTCCCAGACTGGATGGACTTCGAAGTAGATCCCCTCGCTGCGCTGCTGGCATTCTGGGCCATTTGCTTGGCCTACCGGCAGCTCTCGCTTTCAAAAAAAACTCCTTGAGGTCGATATATCAGCAAGTCATCAACAGATAAGAGACCCTACCTAATGTCTGCTCGCCCAAGCGGTGCACCGCCCAAGAGGCCGCGCGACCTCAACCAGCTCGCCGCGGCTATCGTCGCGGAGGCCACGGGGCAGGTGCCGCCACCGCCCGCCGAGGAGGTAGACCCGATCCGCGCGGCAGCTCGAGAGCTAGGCAGGCGCGGAGGGTTGATTGGCGGTAAGGCGCGAGCGGCGAAGCTGAGCGCCAAGAAGCGGAAGGAAATCGCACGCAAGGGCGCGCGTGCTAGATGGGGCTCTTAGGGCGGTAGTAGCTTGAACCGCCCATAGTGGCGGTAGGGAACCTCAAACACGCGACCCCGCTCGACGAGACGCGCCTGTTCCCCAATCTTGGGCCACCACTTCACGAGAAGGAACGCCTGTTCCCAGAAGCCGCAGTTAGTCCAGCCTGGGGCCAGAAAGAACGTTGTGAGCTGAGCGGCGAAGAAGACTTGGCGTTCCTGTGGCTTCGTGCGGATCTTGCAGTCCCCGGAAACGATCACCCACTCACCTTCCGAGGCAAGACGCGGCACCCACTCTACATCCTTAACTCCCTCACCGAACTTGTTGCGGATATGGACGACGGTGTCGCCCTCGTAATCAGCTAACTGCCCTAGGGCATCAGCCAGCCGATACGAGAGGTGGTTGTCTACAAGGAATTTCAAGCAGCGGCGGCTAGGCCAGTCTCAAACTCCACAGCGTCCCTTACGGAACGCAACGGTATACCAAACCAGCGCGCGACTTTTTCGTGCGAGCCTTCCGCCCTTACTCCGCCCATGATTACTCGCGTGGGGACGGACTCTTTGGGGGTTATCGGCTCGCCAAACGAGCGCTGCGGGTCTATCACGACTCGACGGTTCGTCCCTAACGGCCACCAGCGCAGAAGGTCGTTCTCGGAAAACTGGAGTCCGAAAAGATATGGCTCTACAATGAGCCTGAACGCATACTGATTCTCGAACAGGTCTAGCAAGTCTTCCTCACCGCTCTCGCTCAACGTCTTCGCAAAGATTCGCCTGCCGTCCGTTCTGTAGAGACGCCGGGTCGAGAACGGGTGTGTCGTCTGGAAGAGGTCGGCCGCTCGTTCTGCGGATCGCCTGATAACGCGCCAGCTCAGGCCGGCCTCTCTGAATGCGTGGACAAAACGAACCTCTATCAGGTCCCGGAACGTCAACGCGAGTCCGTCGCCCGGAAGCTCTCGCTCCCAGACCGGCGGCGAAACGTGCTGTGTGCCGTCGACTACGGTAAAGCTGTACCCGCGCAGCCACCGCCGTATGCGATTGGGCGACACCCTGGTGAGCCGCGCTGCCTCAGGCACGGTGTACAACCCAACCCCGAGGAAGCTTGGTTCTTGAAGCGTCATAGCCGTGGCCGGCAGTATACCACCCCCGCCGCGTTACCGCCTCAAAGGAGGGCGAATCCTTCAGCAGAAAGAGCTTGACTTCCCTTGACCGCTCAAGCATAATGGTCAACATGGCAAACGTCCTGAAGGCCGAGAAGAGAGCCGCTGTGATCCGCGCCTTGGTGGACTGCAACTCCATCCGCGCGACCGTCCGTCAAACCGGGGTGGCGAAGAACACCGTCACGAAGCTCCTGGTGGAGCTAGGCGCCGCGTGCGCTGCCTACCAGGATGAAGCGCTACGGAACCTCACCTGCAAGCGCCTACAGGTCGACGAGATTTGGGCGTTCGTCTACGCCAAGGCGAAGAACGTCCCGGCCGAGAAGCGCGGCGTTCCTGGCGTCGGCGACGTTTGGACGTTCGTCGCAATCGACGCGGATACAAAGCTGGTGCCGAGCTTCCTGGTGGGGAGCCGCGACGCCGGGACGGCGACCGAATTCATGCAGGACTTGGCGGGCCGGCTGGTGAACCGCGTGCAACTCACCACGGACGGGCACGGCATGTACCTCAACGCCGTGCTGGACAGCTTCGGGGGCGCCGTGGACTACGCGCAGCTCCAGAAGATTTACGGCGGCGGGCCGACCGATGAGGCGCACCGCTACAGCCCGGCGAAGTGCCTGGGGACCGAGCGGCGGCGGATCATCGGCGACCCGGACCGGCGCCACGTCTCCACCAGCTACGTCGAGCGGCAGAACCTTACGATGCGGACGAGCATGAAGCGGTTCGCGCGGCTGACCAACGCGTTCTCGAAGAAGGCGGAAAACCTTGCCGCCGCCGTCGCGCTTCACTTCATGCATTACAACTTCGCGCGCCCCCATCAGAGCCTCGGTGGCCGGACGCCAGCACAGGCGGCGGGCGTGACGGATCGGCGCTGGACTGCCGCCGATATCGTCGGCCTCCTGGGCGCGGGTCCAAAGAGTTGAACCTGACCCACTACCCCGAACGCTCGGGAATCTATCTCCAAGCCTTGGGAATGTATTCCCAGACGCCGGGAATGTATTCCGAAGCGCTCGGGGGCATTTCCCGCGGCTCGGAAGCGATTCCCAGCCCTTCCCCCCGTGCCTTCCCGCCGCTCGGGAACGTCCCCGCGGTCTCGCCTACTTATTCTCTTCCGGCGCCTCTCGCGACCGGCCGAGCCCCCAGGTGACGCGGGCGTAGACCGTCCTGCCCGGCTGCGGGATGCTCGCCGCAATGTCGCGGCCGTCGGCCGCCGCCACGCCCGGATGTGCGTAGGGCTCGTCGAGCAGGTTGTTGACGATGAGCTGGAGCTTGATCCCGGGGAGGAGGTTCTCGTAGGTCAGCGTGGCGTGCGCGACGGAGTAGGCGTCGACCTGTCGGAGCGGGTTAGTCGGCCGCGCCGCTGGCCCTGTTCTTCGCCTACTACAACCCGGTGAAGCTGCACAGCTGCATTCGCATGACGCCGGCGATAAAGACCGGGCTGGCGAGGAAGCCTCGGACGATGGCGGAGCTAGTGACGGCGGTGATGGCGAGCTAGACTCCGATGGCAGAGCATTCGATGGGGGCTGGAGATGGAAGAGCCGCCGCAGCTAGAAGACATGACCGATAAGGAGCTAATGAAGCGGCGCGCCGAAGTGTGGAACACGCCGATTCATCGGGAGGCCGTGGACGCCGAGATACAACGGCGCCAACTGGTGCGCGCCGCCTCATCGGCGGCCGCATCCAAGAGAGCGAGCTACGCCGCTCTCGTTACCTCGGCAGTAGCACTCTTCACATTGGCAGCCAAGACCTGCGGCTACCTCCCGTGAGCGACGGCGACAGTCTCTCGCCCGAGCGTCGCGCCGAGCGATACCGGCAGCTACGCGAAGCCCAAAAAGGAGCTTCACGACCTAACTGGGAACGCACCCGACACCCCGCGCACGTCCGACCGATGCCAGGAGCTCGTCAACTTGATGAAGCGGCTTCAGCAGGAGCTTGGAATCCCCCAACCCGAAGTCACGGACGAAGACTTGGGCGCCTATCGTTAGCCACGGTTACAGCAACACAGTGATACCCCACTACCCTCAATTGGCGTCCTGATCAGGAGCCGTGGCGGTCTCAGCTCTGGCGTAGCATCCCCGCCCGTGGCCGCCTACGACGTCGTCATCCCGGCGCGCGACGAGGCGGGGACGGTGGGGGAGGTAGTGCGGGCGGCGCGGGGGGCGGCGGGGGTGGGGACGGTGCTGGTGGTGGACGACGGCTCGGCGGACGGCACCGCCCAGGCGGCGCGCGATGCCGGAGCGACGGTCGTCGCGGCCCGCCCGCCCGGCGCGCCGGCGGGCGACAAGGGGCGGGCGCTCGCCGCCGGGGTGGTGGCCTCGCGGGCCGACGTCCTGGTCTTCTTCGACGCCGACCTAACCGGCGCCCGGCCGGCGCACTTCGAGGCGCTCGCCGCGCCGGTCCTGGCCGGCGCCTGCGCGCTCTCCTGCGGCCTCCTCGACTACGGGCGGCTGCGCAACCCGCTCTTCCTGCGGCTGCCGTCGATCACCGGCCTGCGCGCCCTGCCACGCGCCGTGTTCGAGGCGGTCGAGCCGGAGCGCCGCAACGGCTTCCGCATCGAGATCATGCTCAATGAGGTCGTGGCCCGCCGTCGGCTGCCGGCGCGCATCCGCGTCCTGCGCGGGCTGACCCACCGCAGCAAGGTCGAGAAGGCCGGCTGGGCGCGCGGCGCGCGCGCCCACCTGGCGATGACCGCCGAGCTTCTCGGCTGCCTGCGCACCGTGCCGCTTTGGACCTACGGCGCGTACCTGCGCCGGCTCGAGGTCCTGCCGCCGGCCGGTCCCGGCGCGCCGCGCTCAGGGCCGTCGCGGTCGGCGGAAGGCGCCGTCGAGGCTCCAGATCCCTGAGCCGCGGGCGGCGATGTAGAGGAAGACGAAGCAGTAGAGCGCCGCCAGCTCCCCCTGGTTCTGGATCGGCAGGGCGCCGTTCGGCTGGTGCACCATGAAGTAGGCCACCGCCATCTCGCCGCTGGCGAGGAAGGCGGCAAGGCTGGTGAAGAGGCCGATCAGGACGAGGACGCCCAGGACCAGCTCGAGGACGCCGGCGATGAACGGCAGCGTCGGGCCGGGCGGCACCTTGTCGCCGCCCAGCGCGCCGAAGAGCTTCTGCGCGCCGTGGCAGGCGAAGAGGAACCCCGTCACGATCCGCAGCAAGGCATAGATCGGCTCCGTGTACCTTCCGAGGAAACCCATGGCCCCACCCTCCTTGCGGTCTTCCGGCCGGAGTCATCCGCCGGGCCTTCGTTCGCGTACTCTACGGGCATGAGCCGCTGGAAGCACGCCGCCGCCGCCCTGATCGTCGCCGCGGGGGTGGTCCTCGCCCTGGCCGGTCCCGCTGCAGCCCGCGCGGCGGCCCCGGACTACTCGCCTTGGGCCGAGCTGCTGCAGAAGCACTACGACCCCGCCAAGGGGATGAACTACAAGGCGCTCAAGGCAGACAAGCCGGCCCTCGACCGCCTCCGCCGGGAGCTGGCGCAGGTGGACGTCGCCGCCCTCCCGCGCCCCGACCAGCTCGCCTACTGGATCAACCTGTACAACGTCTCGGTCGTCGGGATCGTCGTCGACAACTACCCCGTCGAGTCGATCCGCGACCTCTCGACCGACCCGATCATCCGGATCAACGTCTTCAAGAAGCCGTCGGTGGCGGTCAAGGGCGGCAAGATGTCGCTCAACGACATCGAGAACGACAAGGTCCGCGCCGGCTTCAAGGACCCGCGCATCCACTTCGCCATCAACTGCGCCGCCGAGAGCTGCCCGCCGATCCGTCCCGAGCCGTACGTCGGCGCGCGCGTCGACCAGCAGCTCGACGACCAGACGCGGAAGTTCCTCAACGGCCCCAAAGGCGTGCGCCTCGAGCAGGACGGCGACACCCTCGTCGTCCACACCACCAAGGTCATGGACTGGTTCGGCGACGACTTCGAGCAGTGGGGGGGCGGGCGGCGGGCCTTCCTCCAGAAGCACCTGGCGCCGGAGAAGAAGCGCCGCCTGGAGGCCGCCAAGAAGGTCGAGATCGAGTTCGACGACTACAGCTGGAAGCTCAACGACGCCTCCCGCTAGACTGCGCCCGGAGTTTGCATCGGGAGGGGCCGTATGGCGCTCGGCGCGCTGCGCAAGGCCTGGCAGCTCTTCCGCGACCCGGTGACGCCGGAGAAGCGGCGGCTCCTAGCCGAGCGCTGGGAGCGGCTCGACCCCGCCCTCCGCCTCCCCGGCCAGGGTCTCGGCCAGAAGGCCACGGGATGCGGCGCCACGGTCGGCATCCAGCCGCGCTGCGACTTCGCCTGCACCGGCTGCTACCTGGGCCACGAGGCGAACCACGTCCCGGCGCTCCCCACCGCCGCGATCCTCGCCCAGCTCGACGCGTTGCGCCGCTGGCTCGGCCCCAAGAGCAACGTCCAGATCACCGACGGCGAGGTGACGCTGCGCCCGGTCGAGGAGCTGGTCGAGATCCTCGCCTACGCGCGCTCGATCGGCGTTGTGCCGATGGTGATGACTCACGGCGACACCTTCCGCCGCCGCCCGGGCCTCCTCGAGCGGCTGATGATCGACGGCGGTCTCACCGAGGTGTCGATCCACGTCGATATCACCCAGCGCGGGCGGGACGGCTACCACGCGCCGAGTTCGGAGCTGGAGCTGATGCCGCTGCGCGACGAGCTCGCGGCCATGGTGCGCGCGGCCCGGCGGCACACTGGCCGGCCGCTGCGCGCCGCGACGACCTTGACGATCAGCCGCCAGAACCTGCCGCAGGTAGCGGACGTGGTGCGCTGGACGATCCGCAACCGCGACGCCTTCGGCCTCATCAGCTTCCAGCCGCTGGCGCAGGTGGGGCGGACGCGGAAGGGCCTGCAGGGGGTAAGCGCCGAGGAGCTGTGGGCAGAGGTGGGCAAGGCGACCGCCGAGCACGGGGCGCCGCTCGCCGGCGCCGGGCCGATGCACTTCGGCCACCCCGAGTGCACGCGCTTCGTCCCCTTCCTCGCTCTCGAGCGGCGGGGCGAGGCGCCGCGCCTCTTGCAGTTCATCCGCGACACGCCGGACGATGTGGCGCTGATGGAAGAGTTCTTCGCCCGCGGCATCGGCGGCATCGCCTTCCGCGACGACCGGCCGCTCGAGCTGCTGGGGCGCGGCGCCGGCGTCGTCCTCAACGACCCGCGCTGGCTCCTTGGGCGCGGCCGCCGCTGGCTGGACGCCCGCCTGCGCGCCGAGACCGGCACGAGCGTCTGGCGGCTCGCCGCCGACGCCCTCGCCGGCCGCGTGCGGGTGGACGGCGTCACCCTGACCAGCCACCACTTCATGAGCCCGGCGGAGCTGGCGACCGAGGTCGGCCGAGCGCGCCTCGAGGCCTGCGTCTTCCGCCTCCCCTACCGCGGCGAGATGGTGCCGATGTGCCGAATGAACGCCGACGGCGTGCGCGAAGCCTTCTACGCCGAGATCATGGCCGGCGGGGCGCCGCGCGCGGCGGCCGGCTCGCCGGCGCTGCCAGTTGTCCACTAGGCGCGAAGGCTTTCGCGCCGGGCTCCAATCAATCGCCGAGCGCGTTGACCAGCTCGACCGTGCGGCGCCAGATCGCGCCGCCGTCGCAGTCGCGCACCAGGGTCACCCGCCTCTCGCCCGCCCCCCACTCGATCCACAGGCGCTCGCGCAGGCGCGCCGGCACGACGACGCGCTCGACCGTCTCCGGCGCGAAGAGGCAGGCCGCGGCGACGAGGTCGTAGGCCGGGAAGGTGGAGGACGCGTGCCGGAGGCCCGCGCGCCGGAGCCAGCGCCGGGAGTCGCGGCGCAGCGCCTCGCCTAGGGCGCCGCGCAGCTCGCGCAGCTCGGCCGCTCCCACGCGCACCCGCCGCGCCACGTCGAGGGGCACGATGGTGAGCGGCAGCGCGGACTCCCAGACGGCGCGGGTCGCCGGCGGGTCCACGGTCAGGTTGAACTCGTGCGGCCAGTAGGGAGGCCAGCGGCCGCGCGAATGGAGGCTGCCGCCGACGACGAGCACCTCGGCGACGTCGAGCGCCCGCCCATGCCGCGCCGCCTCGGCGAGCGCGGCGGCGACGTTGGTGAGCGGCCCCAGGGCGGCGACGGTGAGCGGCCCGGCGCCCGCGTCCTCCGGCCACCAGAGCCAGGACGCGCGGTCCACCCGCTCCGCGCCGGCCGCGAGCTCCCGGGCCGCGGCGCCGCGCAGGTAGGGTCCGGCGTAGCCGCAGAGCGCGCCGAGCCGGCGGTTGTTCTCGTCGGCGCGGGCCTCCGAGGTGTTGCCGCCGACGCTCGCGAGCGCCGCGACCGGGAGGCCGCCAGCGAGGAGCGGCGCCACCGCCAGCGCGTCGTCCACGTCGCCGCGCGGGGAGCCGAGCGCGTTGTCCGTGTCGACAAGGATGCGCACCGGGCGGGAAACTACACGAGTGGACGCCTCGCTCCCACCGCCGCGCCTCCTCCTGCGGCGCGCGCCCGACGGTTTCCGGCCGGCGGCGCCGCTCGCGGCGCTTCCCTGGCAGGAGTTACCGGTTTCTGCCTCGCTGACGCGTAGCGAAGACGGCGCCGCGCCGGAGCAGGCGACGCAGGTCTGCGCCTGCTGGGACGACGAAGCGCTCTACGTCCGCTGGGAGTGCGCCGACCGCGACGCCTGGGGCATCTTCATCGAGCGCGACGCCCCGCTCTACCAGGAGGAGGTCGTGGAGCTGTTCCTCGCGCCCGGCGAGGCCGACCCGCGGCGCTACGCGGAGTTCGAGGTCGCCCCAACCGGCGTCCTCTTCGACGCTCTCATTGCAAACCCGGAAGGCAAGCGCGCAGGCATCGCAGCGGACACCGCCTGGGACTGCCCCGGTCTGGTGTGGGAGGCAGGGAAGCTGGCAGGAGATCAGAACTGGTGGGCCGCCCTCGCTGTCCCCTGGCTAAGCGTCCTCGCCGCGCTCGGCCATCCGCCCGGCGAGCCGCCGCCGCTCTGGCGCGCCAACTTCTACCGCATCGAGCGCCCGCGCGGCGGCGCGCCCGAGTACACCGCCTGGTCCCCCACCCTCGCCACCCCGCCCGACTTCCACCGCCCCGCCCGCTTCGGAACTCTCCTACTCAGGGGTTGACTTTCTCCTCCGCCAGCAGCCCGCGGCAGAGGAGCGCCGCGAGCGCCGCACCGAGCGCCGGGCCGACGAAGTAGACCCAGAGGTCGGTGAAGTCGCCGGTGGCGATCGCGGGGCCGAGGCTGCGGGCCGGGTTCAGGCTGGCGCCGGTGAGCGGGCCGCCCATCAGGATCGCGAAGACCAGGGTGAAGCCGACGGCGAGGCCGTCGAGCGGCGTCGCCTTGCCGCTGATCCCGGCGTTCATGATCGTGTTGACCAGGAAGAAGGTGAGGATGGCCTCGAGCGCGACGCCGGCGGCCGGGGTGATGGTGATCGTCGTCGTCCCGACCACCAGCCCCTGCGCCAGCCGGGTCGCCCCCAGGCCGGTCTCGTTGCCGCCGAGGAGCCAGCAGAGGGCGAGCGCGCCGGCGATCCCGCCGGCGAGCTGCACCGCCATGTAGCCGAGCGCCCGCGCAGGCGCGATCTTGCCGGCCAGCCACACCCCGAGCGTCACCGCCGGGTTCAAGTGCGTGCCCGAGATGTGGCCGTAGGCGTAGGCGAAGGCGACGATGACGAGCCCGTGGGCGAGCGCCACCCCGACGAGCCCGCCGATCCCCAGGGCGCCGGCGCCGGCGCCGATCAGGATCAGGGCGAAGGTGCCGATGAACTCGGCGACGAGCGCGGTCCCCAGCTTGCTCATGTCGTCCTCCCTCTTACTGCTTCTTGATGATCACCGAGACGCGGCGGTTCTTCTGCCGCCCGGCGTCGTCGTCGTTCGAGGCCGCCGGCTTGCTCTCCCCCCAGCCGCGCGTCGTCAGCCGCCCGGCGTCCAGCCCCTCGCGCTCGACGAGCCAGGTCTTGACCGCCGCCGCCCGCCGCTCGGAGAGGCGCTGGTTGTAGGCGTCGTCCCCCTTGGCGTCGGTGTGCCCTTCGAGCCGCGCCGTGCCGTTGGGGAAGCCGCGCAGCACGGTGGCGAGCTGCCCCAGGGCGCCGGCGGCGTCGGCGCGGATCTCGGCCTTGTCGAAGTCGAAGAGCACGTCGGCGGGCAGCTCGACGCGCACCACGAGCGCGGTCTCCTGGGCGCCGAGGTCGCGCTTGGCGGCCTCGAGCTCCTGCACCGACGCGACGAGCCCCGTGCCGCCGCCGCCGATGCCGAGAGTCAGGCCGGGGATGGCCAGCACCGAGGCGCGCAGGCCGACGGCGCCGCGAGCCGGGCCGAGGCGCGCCACCGCCGCCTCCGCGGCGGCGACCGTGGCCGGGTCCCACGGGTCGAGGTAGGCCGGCTGGGCGGCCGCGGGCGCGCTCCCGGCGGCGGCGATCAGCAGGAGGGCGGCGAGCCTCCGCACGTCAGCCGTCCTGGATCGCGAGGTCCTCGAACGGCGGCGTGTTGGGCAGCTGCAGGGTGATCGCCCGCACCTCCGTTGGCGGTGCGGGGAACTTGATCCAGATCGTCTGCTGCTCGGTCGGCTCCATGCTCTGGTACCAGCGGTCGGCCCAACCGCTGCGGAGCGAGGCGATGTACGTGCCCTTCTCGTCGCGCAGCACCTCGTACTTGCGCGCGTTGGGCGCGTCCATCAGGTACACCTCCTCGAACTTCACCTCGGGTTGCGAGTTCGCCCCGGAGGTGTTGCGGAAGCGCACCTTCGCCGTCAGGGTGTTGCCGCGCCGCCGGAACTCGGTGACCTCGGCGACGACGCCGGACCAGTTG